>CAKUED010000003.1 GCA_934646005.1 uncultured Oscillospiraceae bacterium | reverse complement strand
GGCATCATTCCGCTCAAGGCGGCGGGCATGGCGCGCTACATGAACGAGAACGTCCCCGGCATCGCTGTGCCGCAGGATATGATCGACAAGCTGGCGGCGGCTGCCGCCGAGGGCAAGGAAAAGGGCGTCAAGGGTCTGCCGATGCAGCTCGGCATCGAGATGGCGGCGGAGATGATCGCCAAGATCCAGGACGAAAAGCTCTGCGACGGCGTGCACATCATGGCAATCGGCGCGGAAAAGAACGTCCCCACCATCCTCGAAAAGGCGGGCGTCAAGATCTAAATTCAAACGCCGCGAGGCTTTTGAAACTCAGCGGGACGCGGCGCAGCCGCGTCCCGCTTTGCCGTACAAAGGAGAGAACGATGGAGAAATTGTGTTTTGCAACGCCGGCGGCGTTTGATGCGGCGGCGGGGTTTGGGTGCGCGACACTCAGCCCGATCATGAACGGCGCGGTGTGCGAGAGCGCCTGCTATCCGCAGGCGCTCGATATGGAGTGCCTGACGGGCGCGTATGAGGCATTGCTCACAGCGGCGCGCGAGACCGTCACGCGGCGCGGGCAGCCGTTTGTGACCGTGGTCGTATTCGGTAACGCGGGAGGCGAGAATGGCTTCCTGCGGCGCTTACAGACCGTTCTGCACTGTCCGATGGTGGGCGGCGGCGCGGCGTTTGACGCGCAGCACGGTCCGGCGCTCATCCCCGGCGGCTCGCAGGCGGCGCTGGCGCTCATTTACGACGCACGCTATACCTATCGCGTGCAGACAAAGTGCATCCACGAAACGATCGTGGACGCCTGCCGTCTGGAGCTGGCGGACGCGCGGACCATCCGCACGATCAATGGCGCAGACGCGGCGCAGTATCTGCGCGAGAAGAAGCAGGCGCTCGGTCTCGCCGAGGCGGATTTTGAACACCTGACGCTCACCGATGCGCTTGGCGTGAACGCGCACCTGTCGCTGGACGGCAGAGCGGTCAAGAGCGGGCGCGACCTCGCGCCGGAGATGACGCTGTGCTATGTCGCGCCCGGCGCGGCATTCGACGCCATCCGCGCGTTCTACGACGACCCGGACGCCATCGTCTTTGGCTGCGCGGGTCTGGGCGGCTTGCTCGACCGTCCGCTGAACACGCCGTCGCTGGGACTGTTCCTCTTCGGTGAGGTCTGCACCGTCGGCGATACCGCCGAGTTCGGCAACCTCATGCTCAGCAAGCTGCAAATTTTCCCGGCATAATGCAAAAAATCCCCCGGCGGAAGCGCTCCGCCGGGGGTGCTTTTATGCCTGTTGGGTTTGTTTCTCTTTGCGGCGCAAAATGGTGTAGGCGATCACGCACACGATGACCGACAGCAGCGAGCCCGCCGCCGTGGCGAGCCCCATCGGCAGCAGCGTCGTGGGGAAGCGCGTGGAGGTGAAGATCGCGCCGGGGATGCGCACAAAGATGATGGCGATGACGTTGTGCAGAAACGACAGCCCGGACTTGCCGCACGCGCAGAAATAGCCGCTGAAGCTGAAGTGGATACCGGCGAAGAAGCTGTCCCAGATATACCCGCGCAGATACTGCCCGCCCGCGTGGATGACGGCGGCGTCGGGCGTGAACAGCCCCACGATGGGGTCGGCGATGAACTGGATGAGCACGCCGAGCGTCAGCCCGATGGCGCTCACGAGCACGATGGCGTAGCGCAGCGTGAGCACCGCGCGGTCGCGCCGCCCCGCGCCGATATTCTGCGCGCCGAGCGCCGAGACCGACGAGAGCATGGACGACGGGATGAGGAACAAAAATCCGATGACCTTTTCCACGATGCCCACGGCGGCGGCATCGGTCAGTCCGCGGCGGTTGGCGATGATGGTAATGATGATGAACGAGACCTGGATGAACCCGTCCTGAAGCGCCACAGGCACGCCGATGGAGAGAATTTTCTGCATGACCGCGCGGCAGGGCCTAAAGTCGCGCTTCTGGAGCGGCAGCATATGTTTTTTGGCGATGACCGCCAGCGAGACGATCACGCTGACCGCCTGCGCCAGCGTCGTGCCGAGCGCCGCGCCCGCAGGACCGAGCCGCATCGCCCCCATGAACAGATAGTCCAGCGCGATGTTCGCCGCGCAGGCGATGGCGATGAAATACATGGGGCTTTTGCTGTCACCCATGCCGCGGAAGATGGAGCTGAGGATGTTGTACGCCGTGATGAACGGGATGCCGATGAAGCAGATGGTGAGGTAGCGCACCGCGCCCTCCACGGCTTCGGCGGGTGTGGACATGACGGCGACGATCGGGCGCACGAGCAGCAGCAGCGCCGCCGTAAGCACGAGCGAGATCGCCATGAAGAGCGAGACGGTATTGCCCACATCCTGCGCCGCGCGCCTGCGGTCACCCGCGCCGACCGCCTGCCCGATGCTGACCGTCGTGCCCATGGCGAGCCCCACGATCATGACGGTGAGCATGTGCATCACCTGCGAGCCGACCGACACGGCAGTCGTGGCGGCAACGCCCTCATACAGTCCGATGATGAACAGGTCCGCCATGCCGTAGAGCGTTTGCAGGCAGAACGAAAGCAGATACGGCAGCGAGAACACGACGAGGTTCTTGAATACGCTGCCGGTGGTCAGATTTTTTTCCATACGAAACGCGTCCTTTTGCGGGAATATGATAGTATTATAAACGCCGCGCCGGGCGAGTCAAGGGAAAGCTTGCGATTGAAAACGGACAGTAAAAAGCAGGCGGCAAAAGCCGCCTGAAACTTCATTTTGCCGGAGGGTAGGGTGTTTTTACGTCCGTCAGACCGAGCAGATAATCGGTGCTGACGCCGTGGAGCTGCGCCAGACGGATGAGCACGGGCGTGGGAATATCGACGTCGCCGCGCTCGTAATTGCTGTAGATCCGCTGGCTGCAATGCAGCAGCGCCGCGATCTGCACCTGCGTCATATCCCGGTCCTCCCGCAGGTCTCGAATCCTTCTGTACATCGTCCCACCTCACGGTCAGTATATCTCAGCGGGAAATTCGCTATTGTATTCTAGCGAGTAATTCGCTATGGCAAGGCTTCCCTTGGTGACCAAGGGAAGCTGTCAGCGAAGCTGACTGAAGGGATCAGAGGCTGTTGTTTTTGAGCTATAACGCGTTTCGTCGTAACGTAGGGGCGGGGCTTGCCCCGCCCGCCTGTTGCGGGTTTGTATTGTATCGCCACGTTTTGCGCTTTTACACGGCGCGGTGCAACGGTGGGGGCTCAGCCCCCCTTTCTTTCCGTGTGGAAAGAAAGCGCCGCTGGCGGTGTAAAGAAAGACAGCCAAGGGGAGTTTCGATCTCCCCTTGGCGATCCTCTGACCGACCAAGAAGGGGTTGCGACCCCTTCTTGGAATTTCCCGGGGCGCAGGGTTGGGTGCGTGTGCGCCTCGGCGCACGCGAAGTTGCGACGTTCTACCGTGCGGGCGGGGTAGAACCTCGCCCCTACGGCAACGGGGGAAGATTTTGTGGATTCGCATTGGTGCGTTCCAATTTGCGGGTGCGTACCGAACAATCCTTTCGTCACGGCTGCGCCGTGCCACCTCCCTTTACACAAGGGAGGCTTTGGTGCGGTCAAAACGCACAGCAGCTCAAAAATAAGAACCCTTCCCCTCATCAGTCGGCTTCGCCGACAGCTTCCCCCCGAGGGGAAGCCATTTATAAAAAATGCTTGACATTCTTAAAAATGAGAATATAATCTAAAACAATAACGACGAGGGAGGGGCGTTTATGGAACTGGCGGAAGTGGTGATGAATCCGGCACGGCAGCGGATCTTTCAGTATTTGCTCGTGCACGACACGGCGACGGTTAAGGCGCTGCGCGCGGCGCTGCCGGACATTCCGGCGGCGAGCCTGTACCGGCACGTCAAAATTCTCATGGAGCACGGCGTGCTGCAGGTCGTGGAGGAACGGCGCGTGCGCGGCACGGTGGAGAGCGTCTACCGCCTCGACCGCGACGCGCTGAAGGTCAACGACGACGGCACGATGGTGCAGGCGGCGCTGCTGCGCATCAGTGCAGCGTTCGCCAAATATTTTGCGCACGGGCACGGCGATCCTGTTGCGGATATGCTGCTGATGACGAGCTGCACGCTCCGCCTGACGGACGCGGAATTTGCGGACTTCCTCGCGGAGATCAACGACCTCGCGCTGCGCTATATGCAGAAGGACGCGGCGGAGGGCTGCAAGCTGCGGCAGATCACGCTCATCTCCGCGCCGACTGGGCAGGAGGGGCAGCCTTCTAAAAATCGGGAAAAAGAGGAAGAAACATCATGAAAACACTCAAAACCATTCAAACTCTGGCGAAAATCGGCGAAGTTCTCAGCTGCATCGCCTTCATTTTCGCCTGCATCGGCTTTGGCGGCAGCGTCGTGGGCGCGCTCAGCGCAGCCTTCGGCGGCGGCTTTGCCATCAAGCTCGGCGGCGTGACGATCTACGACCTGTTCGGCGGCGCGCGCTACAGTGAGCTGGAGGGCGTCTGCGCGGCGCTCCTCGGCTGGATGATCGTCTGCGCCGGGGAGGCGGTCGTCGCCAAATTCGCGGAGCTCTACTTTAAGCGCGAGCTCGCGGCGGGCACGCCCTTTACGCTCTCCGGCGCGAAGGAGCTGACGCGGCTCGGCATCCTGACCCTCGCCATGCCCACGGGCTGCGCGGTGCTGGCGGCGGTCGTGTCCGGCATTGCGGCGTCATTCCTGCGCGCGGGCGAGGCGATGGACGTACACTTTGATAACGGCGCGAGCATCGCCCTTGGCGTGATGTTCCTCGTGGCGGCGCTGCTCTGCCGCCTCGGCGCGGAGCAGGCGCAGGTACGGCAGGCATGAGCGCGCCGCAGACGCTGCGCGTGCTGGGTGCGGAATACCGCGTCCTGCGGCTGCTCGGCAAGGGCAAGGGCGGCTATTCCTATCTGGTCACGGACGGCGCGGGGGAGTATGTGCTCAAGCAGATCCACCACGAGCCGTGCGAGTATTACACATTCGGCGACAAGCTGGCGTCGGAGCTGCGCGACTACGAGACGCTCCGCGCGCTGGGCATTCCCATGCCGCGCCTGATCGCGGCGGACGCGCCGCGCGAGCGTATTTTGAAGGCGTATATCCCCGGGGCGACAGTCGCCGAGCACCGCGCTGCCGGGCAGTGGGACGCGGCGTGGCTGGAGCAGCTGCACGCGATGTGCCGCCGCCTGTACCCGGCGGGCTGGAACATCGACTATTACCCGACCAATTTCGTCCCCCACGCCGGCACGCTCTACTACATCGACTACGAATGCAGCCCCTATTCCCCGCAGTGGGACTTGGAGCACTGGGGCGCGCAATACTGGACCAAGCCCGACTAAAAACCAAGCGCCCGCCTCGAACCCGAGGCGGGCGCTTTTTCAACATCAATTGTTTTCCGTCGTATCAGTTTTTGTTGCCTGTTCCTCCGCCTGCTTTGCCGCGTGCTTTCTGCGGAGCTTGCGGACGATGAGGAGCACGATCACGACGAGGATCGCCAGCAGGACGAGGGCGGGGAGGGCGCTGACGATGCCGATGCAAAGGCGCTGGAAGCCGCGCACAAAGCCGTTCCAGCCGTCAGAGAAGGCGCTCGCCAGCTTCTCGCCGAACGTGCGCTGCACGGGCACGGTCGGCGTGTAAACCTCGACCTCCTCCAGCGTCAGCGACACCGTGGAATAGGTGATCTTCCGGTCAAGATTGCGCAGATTCCGCTCGATCGACTCGATCTCGTAGCGCACGTCGGACAGCCGCTGCTCCAGCGCGACGAGGCTTTCCACGTCCGTCGTTTTCTTGAGCATATCGAGCAGCCGCTCCTCCTGCGTGTTGAGCGACGACAGCCGCGCCTCATAATCCGTGTACGACGAGGTGACGTTTTCGGCGTTGCGGCTGGACGAAAGCACATTCCCCAGCCCGTCCGCCTGCTTCAAAAAGCCTTCAAACTGCGCCGCCGGGACGCGGACGGTATAGTAGGCGGTGCGGTTGACGACCTGCGTCGTGCCGTCGTCATTGTAGCGGATGTCGCCGTAGACGTTAGAGCCCTCCACAAACCCGCCGCAGGCGGCGACGTTCTGCTCCAGCGTCTGCATGGTCTTGTCAAATTCTGTGGTTTGCAGGTACAGATCGGCGGAGTAGATGATCTTTTCCGCCGACAGCGCGCTGTCCGCCGTGGGCGTGAGCCCGTCCTCGCCGCTGTAGCTCTGGGTCGAGACGGCCTCTTCGGGTTCTGCCCATGACTCGTCCGCCATTGGCGTTTCAGCAGGCATCGAAGCCTCTGCTGCCGCCGGGGCGTCCTCTGTTTTGTAGCTGCTGAAGTAGCCGGTGGCGGTGTCGTAGGCTGCGTTTGTGGATGCACTGCACCCGGTGAACACGCACACGGCAAGCAGCAGGGCGCAGATCAGCGCCAGGTATCGTTTGTAGTGCTTCATGGTCGTTTGCTCCTTTCATTTTTTGCCTCATATATCCTGTACACCCTATATGACGAGTAAAATTGGGAAAGGTTGCAGCGATCAGTCAAAAATTTCTAAAAGATCGTCAGAAAATGCGGAGCGGGTGGCGGAGACCTCATAGGCAACGCGCTTTTCGCTGCCGCCGGGCAGGACCTTGACATATTCGCGGCTCTGCATCCGCCCCGTGAGCGCGAGCGGCGACCCCGGCGAAAGCACCGACGCCTCCTGTGCAGCGCGCCCCCAGAGGATGCAGGGGATGTAGTCCGAGCGGTGATAGGCGCGGCTGACGGCGAGCATCACGTCGCAGATCTCGCGTCCGAGCGGCGTGCGGCGGTAGACGGGCGGCTTGCACAGCGCGCCGCAGAGCTGCACGCGGTTTTCCGGCACGCCCTCCGCCGTGGTCAGCGCCTCGGCGTAGACCGACAAAATGAGCTTATGCCCCTGCTGCGCCTTGCTGTTGAACGAGCGGATCTGCCCCGTGACCTCGATCTGGTCGCCGGAAAACAGGTCCATGCCGTCCAGCACGTCCTGCGCCGCGATCACGGGCAGCACGTCCACCGCGCCGGACAGACGCGGCACCTCCAGCGCAAAGCGATAAAATCTGCGCATATGATTTTCGTGCGAAAACGCGGGCAGCGCCGCGAGCGTTCCGCGCAGCAGGGTCTTGTTGACCGTATGTTCCATTCTCCCACCTCATTCAGTTCGTATGGGAGACTATATGCCTGCGCGGGGGAGAATAGACCCTCAGCGGCGGCGCTTGCGGCGGTCTGTGCGCGGGACGGGCGTGGGCGCATTTTGACGCGGCGCGCGAGCTTTTGCAGGCGCGTCCGGCTTTTTTGCGGGCTTTGCCGCCCTGCCGGACGGCGCGTTCTTGCTGCGCGGGCGGATGAGGCATTTCGGTCCGTTTCCGATCAGGTCCGTCCGCTCCGCCTTTTCCAGCGCTTCGCGCACGAGAGCGTCATTTTTCGGGTCGCGGTACTGCATGAGCGCCCGCTGCATCGCCTTTTCGTGCGGATTTTTCGGCACATACACCGGCTGCATCGTGCGCGGGTCAAGCCCCGTGTAATACATGACTGTGGAGAGCGTGGACGGCGTGGGGTAAAAATCCTGCACCTGCTCGGGGTGATGTCCCGTGTCGCGCAGATATTCCGCCAGCTCCACGGCATCCCGCAGCGTGCAGCCGGGGTGCGAGGACATGAGATACGGCACGACGAACTGCTTCATGCGCGCCTGCTCATTGATCCGTTTGTAGCGGTCGAGGAATTGGAGGTACACGCTGTGGCGGGGCTTTCCCATCACGGCGAGCACCCGGTCGGAGACGTGCTCCGGCGCGACCTTGAGCTGCCCGGAGATGTGATAGCGCACGAGCTCACGGAAAAACGCGTCCGAGCGGTCGGCGAGCAGATAGTCGAAGCGGATGCCGCTGCGGATGAACACCTTTTTCACGTTCGGAAGCGCGCGGAGTTTGCGCAGCAGCGCGAGGTAATCCGAGTGGTCGGCGTCCATATTTTTGCACGGCGCGGGAAACAGGCACTGCCGGTTCTGGCACGCGCCCTTCGTGAGCTGCTTCTGGCACGCGGGGTGGCGGAAATTCGCCGTCGGCCCGCCGACGTCGTGAATATAGCCCTTAAAATCCGGCTCGTGCGTCATTGCTTCCGCCTCGCGCACGATGGACTCGTGGCTGCGGGTCTGCACGATCCTGCCCTGGTGGAACGTCAGCGCGCAGAAGCTGCACGCGCCGAAGCACCCGCGGTTCGACACCAGACTGAATTTGACCTCCTGAATGGCGGGCACGCCGCCGAGGGCTTCATAGCTCGGGTGATAGGTGCGGCAGTAGGGCAGGGCGTAAATTTCGTCCATCTCCGCCTGTGAAAGCGGCTTTTGCGGTGGGTTCTGGAGGACGAACTCGCGCTCGGAATACGGCTCAATGAGCTGCTTGGCGGAGAACGGGTCGGTATTCGTATATTGCAGGTAAAAGCTCTCGGCGTACTTTTTCGGGTCTTTTACAAGGCTCGCGTAGTCCGGCAGGCGGATGGACGGGACGGGCGTGTCGGCACTCGCCGCGCGGAAGACCGTGCCGTCGATGTAGGTCAGGTCGCGCACGTTCATGCCGTCGTTCAGGGCGTTTGCCGCCTCCACGATGGCACGCTCACCCATGCCGTAGAGCAGCAGGTCCGCCTGCGAATCGAGCAGGATCGACCGCTTGAGCTTGTCGGACCAGTAGTCGTAGTGTGCCAGCCTGCGCAGGCTCGCCTCAATGCCGCCGATCAGGATCGGGATGTTTTTGAACGTGCGCCGGATGAGGTTGCAGTATACCACCACAGCGTAGTCCGGGCGCTTGCCCATCACGCCGCCGGGGGTGTAGGCATCGGCTTGCCGGCGCTTTTTGGACACGGAGTAGTGGTTCACCATCGAGTCCATATTCCCGCCCGAGACGAGAAAGCCCAGCCGCGGTGCGCCGAGCGCGGCAATGGAGTCGGGATTTTTCCAGTCCGGCTGTGAGAGAATGCCGACCTTGTACCCGGCGTGCTCCAAAACGCGCGAGATGATCGCGTGCCCGAACGAGGGGTGATCGACATACGCGTCCCCGATGACATAAACAAAATCGCACTGCGCCCAGCCCCGCGCGTCCATATCCGCGCGGCAGACCGGCAAAAATTCGGGCATATCCACCCCTCCACTTCTGGGAATAGTATAGCAGAAAGGGCGGAAAAAGAAAATGGCAAAATAATCGCCGGGATGCACATCGGTGACTTCGCAGAATCTATCAAATTTGCGTAGGGGCGGGGTTCTACCCCGCCCGCGCAGTACAATGTCACGAATTTAGGTGCACCCATGCGAACACGCACGCACCCGTAGGGGCGGACGACCCTGTCCGCCCGGCGGCATGCACCTGCAAACACGGATGCACCAATGCGAATCCGTACAATGTTTGTAGGGGTCGATGCCCACATCGACCCGCACGACGCACGCCCGTTTTCACGAAACCCATCGACAAATCCGCAATTGCCCCACGGGCGGACAGAGTCGTCCGCCCCTACAAAACATTGTGCGATTTCGCCGATGGTGTGTGCAATGCTGCGATTGCGCACCGCCGGGTCGATGTGGGCATCGACCCCTACGGAGATTTTGCGAGGTCGCCGTTTGTTGTACAATTTCGATGGTGCACCGTGCGCGGGCGGGGTAGAACCCCGCCCCTACGCAAAACAATCACTTCTTCACTCTTCACTATTCCTTCTTACCTACCCTGCTCCTCCCCTACTTTACGGCAAAACGCGATGCAGCACAAAAAATTACCGCCCGCGTCATGTTGACGCGGGCGATTTCCTCATTGGAACAAAATACTCAGCGCGATCAATATCTGCGCCATGTAGTACAGAATGTGCAGTACGGCGTTGCGGTAGGGGTGATCCTCCTTGCCGAACGAGAGGGCGACGAGCATATTATCGCTCAGCGAGAAGCACAGCCCGCCGAGGAAAAACAGGAACAGCGCCCGGTCGGAGGTCTGGAACGCGCCGCACAGCGCGCACGCCGTCATAAACAGCACCTCGCCGATGTACACCACGCCAAACGGCGTGACGCGCCCCGCGCGCACCTGATTGGCGCGGGAATAAAACGCCGCCGCGCCCAGCGCGATGAGCGTGATGGGAATGGCGAGCATCCACGCGTCCGGGCTGCGCTCGAAAATCGCCAGAATATAAAAGACGTGCCCGGTGAAAAACGCCGCCGTACCCGCCAAAAAGAACGCCGTGCGCGTTTTCTGCCACAAAAAGCGCAGCGCCAGCAGCACGTCGCCCAGCAGCCCGAACAGCAGTCCAAGCTGGACAAAATCGGAAAACGCTGAGCCCTCGCGCAGGTGCGCACAGTACCTCCCGAGCAGCACAAAGCAGCACGAGGCAAGCGTTTTGAGCAGCACGCTCATGCCGCTGCGCTGCCGGTAGGACTGCATGATAAAGGCGGTCTCGAGCACCGTTCCGGCGGCAACGAGCAAAATGGGGATCATCGGCACGACCTCCTGAGCTTTGGATAGAAGTATGATACCATCCGCGCCCCGGCGTGTCAACGAAAAGCGCGGACGCCGCAGCGTCCGCGCAGATGTTCCGTATTCAGCGTTCAGAACCGAGGAAGAAGATCGCCAGCGTGCCCGGACCGGAGTGCGAGCCGATGACAGGACCGACGTAGTTGATGAGGATGTCCTTGACGCCCAGGCGCGTGCGCATCAGCTCGGCGGCGTATTCCGCGTCCGCCTGGCAGTCGCCGTGGCTGATGAAAACGGTCTGCGACGCGATGTCGATGCCGGTCTTTTCCATGCGGTCAACGAGCGCGGAGATGGACGCCTTGCGCCCGCGCGCCTTGCTGACGTTGATGAGATGCCCGTCGTTATCGACGTGCATGACGGGCTTGATCTGCAGCGCCGTGCCGAGCAGCGCCGTCGCCGCCGAGACGCGCCCGCCGCGCTTGAGGAACATCAGGTCCTCCACCGTGAACCAGTGGCACAGGTGCAGCTTGTTGTCCTCCAGATACTGCGCGAGCTCTTCGATGCTCGCGCCGGCGTTTTTCTTCTGCACGGCGTGGTGCACCAGCAGACCCTGACCGAGCGAGGCACAGAGGCTGTCCACGGTGAGGATGGTGCGCTCGGGGTATTTTTCGCGCAGCTCCGCCGCCGCGATGCAGCCGGACTGATACGTCGTGCTCAGTCCCGACGAAAAACCAATGTACAAAATGTCGATGCCCGCCTGTAAAACCGGCTCCATCTCCGCGCGGAACGCCTCCGGGTTTACGGCGCTGGTGGACGCGGGCGTACCGGCGCGCAGGGCGGCGTAAAAGTCGGAAAAGGCGATCTCACGCCCATCCAGCTCGTTGCGGTAGCTTTTGCCGTTCATCTGAACGGTGAGGGGGACAACGTGAAGGTCATATGCGTCCGCGCGCTCCTGCGGCAGGTCACAGGAGGAATCGGTAAAGATCTGATACGTCTGACTCATGGGACTCGTCCTTTCTGAATGTACAATTTGGGGTATTATAGTGCTGTCATTTTAACAGCCGCGCCGCGAAAATACCAGAACGGATCGAAAAATGCCGTTCTACGATTTTTGCGCGCATTCTACTCCCAGTAGAATGACGGCGTTTTGGCGACGTTTTCCGAAAATTCTGAATTTTTCAAAAGAAATTTGCAAGCGAGGCGCAACTGTGATATGATATGGCTACTAACGCGAAAGCAGGAATGAATATGCCCCAGGAAGAAAAAACGACCCGCAGCCGCCGCCCCGTCAGTACGGCGCTGCTGCTGCTTCTCATCGCCGCCGCCATGGCGGGCGTGGTGTTTCTGGTGGTACGGATGATGCACTACAGCGCCAGCACCACCATCCAGCCGTCGTCTGAGCAGGCAGAACCCGTGACGCAGCCAGCCCCCGCGCAGGAAGCGTCGGAAGCGCCCGCCGAGGACGCGCAGCCATCAGAAGAAGTGCCGACGGAGGAAACACCGGCGGAAGAACCGCCCGCCGAAGCGCCGTCTGATGAATCGCAGCCGCCGGAGTCCGGCGAAAAAACCGACCCCTACGCCGCCGAGACGGACGAGACGCGCACGCTCGATCTGGAGCTGTACAGCGCCGGGGCGATCCTCATCGACGCGGAGACGAACACCGTCATCTGCGAGAAAGACCCAGACGCCAAGATCTATCCGGCGTCGATGACCAAAATTCTCACGGCGCTCGTCGCGTGCGAGCAAATTGACGATCTGGACGACACGTTCCGCATGACGCAGGCGATCATTGACCCTATCTACCTCGCGGACCTGACGATGGCGGGCTTTGTGGACGGCGAGGACGTGCCGCTGCGCGAGCTGATCTACGGCGCGATCCTGCCCTCCGGCGCGGAGGCGACCGAGGCGCTGGCGATCTACATCGCCGGATCGGAGGAAGCCTTTGCCGAGCTCATGAACGAAAAGGCGCAGGAGCTGGGTCTCACCACGGCACATTTTGTGGACGCGAGCGGACTGCACAACGAAGATCACTACTGCACCATCCGCGACATGGCGGTCATTTTGCAGGCGGCGCTCGATAACGACCTCTGCCGCGAGGTGCTCTCCACCGCGCGCTACACCACGCCCCCGACGAACAAGCACCCCGACGGCGTGGAGATGTACAACAAATTCCTTGTCCGCGCACAGGGGCAGGAGCTGAACGGCGCGCAGATCATCGCCGCCAAGACCGGCTATACCGCGCAGGCAGGCAACTGCTGCGCCAGCTACGGCGTCAGCCCCAAGGGCCGCAAATGCATCTGCGTCACCGCCAACGCCTGGACGAGCTGGTATACCGTCTACGACCATGTGGCGCTGTATAGCCAGTACGCGGATTAAGTGTTTCAAAAATTATTTTTTGAAACACTCAGCAGCCCGAGCATTTGATGCCCGGGCTGCGTTTTTATAATTTCGGCACGCGGAGGTCTTTTGTCCATGTGACCTGCGAGCCGGTTTGTTGGGATTCGAAGCCCTGCTCGCGGAAGAAATGCTCGGCGGGGTGGGACGCGGGGAGGGTCGCGCTGGTCGTCTGCACGCCGCTTTTGCGCAGGGCGCTGATCGCCTGACCGAGGAGCTGCGGACCGAGGGCGACGCCGCGGTGTCCCTCCGCCATTTCCAGCGTCAGAAGCTCGCCCGTCGCCAGATCGACCGCCACGCGCCCGACGGCGCGGTCGCGCAGGATCGCGTCCCAGCAGCCGGGAGAGACCTCCGTATAGCGCAGGTTAAAATCCCGGCTGTCGCCGCCGCGCCGCCACCATTTCTGCCGCGCAAAGGTCGAAAGCGCCTCCGGGATGTGCGAGGCGTCGTTGAGATACACGATCCGCCAGCCGCCGTTTTCGTATTCCAGAAGCGACACGGCGGTGTTGTCACAATACGGCGTGGGCGCGCCGCCGGTCAGCACGCGCAGCGCCCGTCCCAGCACGCACGCGTGCGAAAAGACCGTCGCCGAGCCGCCCGCGTTTTCACGCGCGATGTCGTCCAGCGCCCGCAGAAAGCGTGCCGTCATGGGCGCGTAGCGCTCCGCACCGTGGACGTGCCAGTGCACGGGGTCTTTGGAAAACGCGGCAAAATTCTCCGCGTCATATTCCTCCAGCCAGCCGAACGGCACATCCTCCCAAACGCCCGCCGCCACCTCGCGCAGGCGCGCGTCCGGGCGCAGCGGCAGATTTTTCGCCAGCCACACCGCCTCGGCGGTCTTGCGCGTGCGGAAGAGGTCGCTCGCGTAGCAGGCGTTCACCTCTTCGCGCTCAAAGCGGCGGCGCAGGCACTCGATCTGCCGCTTGCCGTTTTCCGTTATCAGAGAATCATACTGCCCGTGGAAGCGGCGGTAATAATTGCCCTCCGCCTCCGCGTGGCGCACCAGAAAAATTCGTGTTTTCATGCTCACAGCACCGTCACATAGCCCAGGATCTGCGTCCGCATTTTTTCCGCCGCCAGCCGCGCCTGCTCGGCAAAATCCGTGCCGTCGCCGCCTTGCTTCTGGTATGCGTAGAGGATGCTCCTGCCCGCCATGATCGCCGCGCCGTGCCCGAGGCGGTCAAAGGCGTACTGCGTGTCGCGGATCGCGCCGCCCTGCGTGCCGAAGCCCGGCACAAGCAAAAACAGCCGGTCATATTTCTGCCGCAGCGAGCGCAGCACCGGCGCGTTCGTCAGGCCTGCGACGATGCCAATCTGCGAATAGTCGTTGCGCCCGAACAGATCGCCGCTCCAGCGCATGGCGAGGTCCGCCATCACCTGGTACACCACACGGTCACCGGACAGCAGATCCTGCACCTCGCGCGCGGATTTGTTGGAGCTGCGCGCGATGAGGAACACCGTTTTGCCCGCCGCGCAGAATTTTGTGAACGGCTTTGCGCCGTCGCTGCCAAGATAGGCGCTTAAGATCACGCCGTCGCAGGGATAGGGCGTGAAGGCGGCGTCGCCGATCTTCAGCTCGCCGAAGCAGCTCTCCGCCAGCGCGTCCACCGCGGGCGGCAGGTCGCAGCGCATGAGGTCCAGCAGCACATAATAGCCCTTTTCGCGCGCGCAGCGCAGCACGTCCTGCATCGCGGCGACGCCCGCCGCGCCGAGCGCGAAAAAGCAGCCCGATTCCACGCTCACCGCCGGGACGCTCTCGACCAGCGCGTCCAGGATCGCAAAGCAGAACCGGCGATAGCTCTCCGCCGCCGCTTCCGGCGTATCGCCCAATTCCGCGCGCGCCTGCGCCAGCAGGTGCGGCGGCAGCAGCGACAGCTCCGGGCACAGCGCCACGATGCTGGGGTTTTTCAGCTTGCGGATCTTCGCCTGTAATTCGTCGATGCCCATAACATTCACGCTCCTTTTTGGATATTTTATCACAAAATTCGAGCGCGTGCAATGCGCCAGAGGCGCAGACAGAATTTACTGCGGTTTTTTGCCGCGCCGCGCCGCATACTAACTGCGGAGGCGATGAAAATGCAGGTCAAATCGTTTGTGCTCACGATGGGCGCGGGCGTTGCCATCGGCGCGCTGGGCGCGATGATGCTGCCGAAGAGCAGCCCGGTCTACCACGCGGCGAAGGACGCGGCGAACACCATCAAATCCGAGGCGGAAAAAGCCATGCAGTCCATGGCAAACTGAGCCGGGCGGAGCGGTCACAGGTTTTGTGACCGCTCCGTTTGCATTTTGGAGGGCGGTATGATAAGATGAGAAAAAACCGAAAAGGAGACCGCGCCATGGATTACAAAGAGCTGCTGGAGCAGAGCATCCGCGAAGAGGAGACCTACGTTTTTTCCGACTTTTCCCGTAAGGACGTCTGGGAGCTTGGCTGCGCGCTGGTGCAGTCTGCGTCGCAGATGGAAGGACCGATCGCCGTGGAGATCGAGCTCAACGGCACGCTCGTGTTCCGCTATTACCCCGAGGGGACGGGCGCGTTCCACGAGCAGTGGCTCGCACGCAAGCGCAACACCGTCCGCGTGACGGAGCACAGCACCATGCGCATCGCCGCCGACCTGAAATCCCGCGGCGTGACGATGCTGGAGGATATGCGCCTTGACCCGATGGACTACGCCGACTGCGGCGGCGGCTTCCCGCTGCGCCTGCGCGGCGGCTGCGTGATCGGCAGCATCGCAACGTCGGGTCTGCCCGACGTCCGCGACAACGCCGCCCTCATCGGCGGGCTGAAGATCTTCTTTGAAAAGCACCCGCAAAAATAAAAGCTGAACCCGGGAGGAACACAAGTTCCTCCCGGGTTTTTGCGCCTCCAAGGCTTCCCCCAGCCACGATTCTTTTGTCATGTGCTGCACTTGATATGATAATGCAAGCGTTGGACAATTGCAGGTTTGCCGCACCGTTTCGTAAAAAACGGACGTGCCTGCAATGCGGCGCTATCTCCACTCGTCGGCTTTCGGGAACACCAACTGCACAGCGTCCGGCTGGCTGACATACACGTCCTCGGCTTCCAACAATGCTTGCCGCAGTGTTTGTGCGGCATCATGCGCCAGTGGAATCCTTTCCAGCGGCTCGATCACGTCATCGATCGCGCAGCACAAAATCGCGTACATTTTCTGATAATCCGCCATGCCTGCCCCTCCTAACACAAAACCCGAAAACGGGTAATTCTATTTTATTAAAAATAAACGCACCTGTCAACCCGTATTCGGGTAATTCCTGCCGTACTGCCTGTTATGATAGCATCAACCCATAAACGGGTAGCTCGTCAGGAGGTGGTGCGTGTGGAATATTCGCAGCTTTATGTGCAGCGCATTCGCAGTCTTTGCCGCGCGCACGGGATCAGCATCAACCGGCTGGCGGGCATCAGCGGCGTGAAACAGTCCACGCTGGATAACATCGTGCGTGGGCTGACGAAAAATCCCCGCGTGGCGACGCTCCACCGCATCGCGCTCGCGTTCGGCATGACGCTGGCGGAATTTCTGGATTTCCCGGAGCTGAACGAGTACGCGTTCGATGAGGATGATGAATAAAACGCACGCAAAGGGAGGGAATCACCCCTCCCTTTTGTATTGCTGCTAAAAGCGCGAGAGCGCGACATATGCTGCACAGCGGACGTGTTCGTTGTCGGTCGGCACGACCAGAATGCCGTCGGATGCGCCGCGCATTGTCACAAAAATGCATTGCAAAACCTTGCCGCGCTGCGCAAGCGGCGTTCAAAACGCCCGGTCAGCGAGCAGGTCCTCAGAAAAGTTCTCGTAGTCGATCGGGCGCAGCGTGACCGTCTGCACGATTGCATATGCCTGTTCCGCCTCTGGTAGGTGCGGTTGGCGCAGATCAGACACTCGCCGCGGATGATTTACAAAATATGCAGTCTCCACCATGATAGCCTTCATTCATATTATAGATATACCATGTATCTATTTAGAACAGAATACCACAAAATCTCCATAAAATAAATACACAATATATCTAATTTGGAGTGAGTGTCATGTCTGTGAAGAGCGTATCCATTCGCATGGAAGAAGAAATGCTGAAAAAGCTGGCGTATGTTGCCGATTACGAGGGGCGGAGCGTCAACAGCCATGTGCTGGTGCTCATCCGGCAAAACATCCAGAGCTTTGAGCGCGAGCACGGCGCGATCACCGCGCCGTTGGCGGCAGACGAATGCGTCAAGCCCGGAAAGAAATAAAAAATCCCCGCTGCGTTCACACGCGGCGAGGATTTGCTCATATTCTCAGGCTTCGTAGGGGCGGATGCGGAGCGTCGCGCCGACGGCGCGGCAGATGCTGCGGGCTTTTTCCTGCTCCTCCGGCGTGGTGACCTGATCGACGACCGTCATCACGACGTGCGGGACGTAGCGCGCGCACTCCTTCGTGAACTTTAACATCGCGTCATACGACCCGATGCCGAACTTCGGACGGCACACCTTCTGGTATTCCTCGGCATTCGTCGCGTTCAGGCTGACGGACACGCAGTCGATCTTGCCCGCCAGCCACGGCGCGGTCGGCTCACCCCAGATGAGGTCTGCAAGACCGTTCGTGTTGATGCGGATGGGAATACTGCTGCGCGCTTTGAGCCACGCGGCGACCTCCAGCAGCTCCGGCAGGCGCTCGGTCGGCTCGCCGTAGCCGCAGAACACGACCTCTTCCTTCCCGGAAAGCTCGCACGCCGCCAGCGCCTGCTCGACCTCCTCCACCGTCGGCTCGCGTTCGAGCCACAGCGGGTCAGAGCCGTAGACGCTCGGTCCGTGCTGCCGCAGGCAGAACGTGCACGCGCACGGGCAGCGGTTGGTCATGTTCACATAGATGCCGTTTCGTACCGGATAGGTGATGGTCATTTTAAATCTCTCCCAGTCGTTTTTTCAGCCCCGCGCGGTCCAGCACATGACCCAGCAGGACGTATACCACGCTGCTCAGCGCCCACTGCACGAGGTTTCCGGGGATCTCCGCCAGCGGCGCGGCAAAATTGCGCGAAATGACGAGCGCATTGTAAAGGTAATAGCCCCCGGCGCACAGCACGAGCGCGGGCAGCAGCCCCAGCAGGTTGCGCTTGCAGACGAGCTTCTCGTTTTTAGACGTGAAGCACAGCGCCGTCAGCGCCTTGATGACCGCCGTGCCGGGAAACCAGAGCGTGTAGCCGTACAGGATGTCAGCGAGACCTGCGCCGATCGCGCCGGCTGCCATGGCATAGGGCGCGGGCAGCAGGCTTGCCGCCAAAAACAAAAAGCCGTCGCCGATATGGGTGTAGCCGGTGTAGCTCGGGACGTGCAGGAACGCGGTGAAAACGTAGATGAGTGCCGCCATCAGCGCACTGATGCAGATGCGGCGGGTGAGCCGGGTGTTCATGGAAAATGCCTCATTTCATGGTATTTTTTGAGCTCCCCCGTATGATAGCAGAGAACTGGCATTTTGAATATCGCCATATTGATTCTATTTTATAGGGTCAGATCGGAAAAAACGAAGAGACGCCGCTTGCGGCGTCCCGTTTGTGCAGCTTATTTTGCGGCGCGCGACAGGCGCGCGATGAGGACGGGATCAGGCAGAAAGCTCATGATTTTGTTTCCTCCTTCGGCAGCTTTTTCTCGTTTTGCAGCACCGGCAGCGAGATGAGCAGCACCAGCGCCAGTGCGCCGGCGGCGATCAAATTGATCTTGTAGAGATCGAGCGCGTAGCTCGTGAGCAGCACCAGCGCCGCCGCGAGCAAAAGCACCGTCCGCACCGCGCCCACCACGCGGTTATACCGCCGCAGGAACGCAAAAAATTCCTCCTGCGAAGAAAATTCCGCTTCCATCCGCCAAGGCGTGACCAGCCGCCGGAAAAAAGAGCCCATAAGATTGCCCCCCCCAAAGTTCGTTTGCGTTATTTTAGCACGAAATGGGGGGATTTACAATGAGCAAGTTTGCTGCGCGATTTCGTCGTAATGTAGGGGTCGATGCCGCGCTCTCCCCGGCGGGATGCAATTGCAAAATTGCACGAACCATCGGCGAAAACGCAAAACGTCCTGTAGGGGCGGACGACCCTGTCCGCCTGGCAGAATTGCACCTGCAAACACGGATGTACCAATGCGAATCCGTTCCACGTTTGTAGGGGTCGATGCCCACATCGACCCGTGCGGTACAAACCGCCGTTTTTATGAAACGTTGCGACAAGCCTGTAATTGCCTCACGGGCGGACAGAGGCGTCCGCCCCTACAGGACGTTGTACAGTTTTGCCGATGGTCTGTGCAGGTTTGCCACTATGTTCTGCCGGGGAGAGCGCGGCATCGACCCCTACGAGCAGGTCGCGTTGTCGCCGTTCGTTGTGCATTTTTAATTGTGCACCCTGCGCGGGCGGGGCAAGCCCCGCCCCTACATTACGACGAAATGAGGCGGCGGCGCAAATAAAATCCCGCCCGGAGATCTTCCGGGCGGGGATCTGTTTATTCGTACCGCAGCGCCTCAATAGGATCTAGCTTGGCGGCTTTATTGGCGGGGTAGTAGCCGAAGAACACGCCGACCGCCAGGGAGAAGCCGACCGCTAGGGCGATGCTGCCGACGCTGGGGAGGCTGGGGGCGTCGAGCAGCGAGCTGCCAACGTAGCCGAGCAGCGCGCCGAGCAGGATGCCGATGATGCCGCCGACTAAACAAATGATGATGCTCTCCACGACGAATTGTTCGCGGATGTCGCCGTTCGTCGCGCCGAGGGCTTTGCGCGTGCCGATCTCGCGCGTGCGCTCCGTGACCGAGACGAGCATGATATTCATCACGCCGATGCCGCCGACGAGCAGCGAGATCGCGGCGATGACCGAGATGGCGATGGAGAGCTTGCTCATCATGCTGTCCACCGATTCGATGACGCTCTCCATGCTCATGGAGGTCACGCGGTAATTGTCGTTATTGCGGTAATAGCGGTTTATAAAATTGCTGATCTGCGTGCCGACCGACGTGCTGTCCGCACCTGCCGCCGCCATGACGGTGAAGTAGGAATAGCCGTCCGCCGCGCCCGTCAGGCGCTTGGCAGTCGTGACGGGGATGTAGAGCGTGGTGGAAAGGTCTTTATCCGACGCGGTGCTGATGGTAAACGCCGAGGCTTTGTAGGTGTAGATGCCCACAATGCGCAGGCGCACGCGGTCGCTCCGAAGCTGCACGGAAATTTCACTGCCGAGCGCCGTCTGCGTGTTACCGCCGAACAGATTCTGCACCAGCTTGTCGCTCACGACGCACACGTTGCGCTCGCCGTCGCAGTCCTTCTGCTGCAAAAAGCGTCCGGCTTGCAGATCAACGTCGTTGATGGTGAACGCGCCGTCATTCACGCCGCTGACCGAGACGTTGGCGTACAGCCGCCCGTCCTTGACCTGCCCGCTGCCGACCGATTCCGTCAGCCCCACGGCTTCAATGTCCGCGCTGTAGCGCGCGAGCATTTCCTCGATCATATCGTCTGTAATGAGGTCGCCGTCCTCCGGCTGGACCATCATGGAACTGATGTCGCTCATGTCGAGCTGGCTCGTTTTCTGCTGAAGGGAGATCGAGATGGTGGACGCGCCGAAGCTGCTCATCTGGCTGGTGATGGTGTTGGACAGCCCGTCGCCCACGGTCAGGATGCCGATGACGGCGGCGATGCCGATGATGATGCCGAGCATGGTCAGCAGCGCGCGCATTTTGTTTGCCCGCAGCCCCTCGAGCGCGATGCGCAAATTTTCCATCAGACGCATGAGGCAGCCTCCTCACTGAGCACGCCGTCGCGCATGGTGAGCACGCGCTGCGTCTCCATGGCAAGCTCGCGATTGTGCGTGATGAGCACGATGGTCTTGCCCTGCTCGCGATTGAGTTGGTGGAAGAGATCCATGACCATGCGCCCGGTCTTGCTGTCCAGCGCACCGGTCGGCTCGTCCGCCAGAATGATGGCGGGGTCGTTTGCCATGGCGCGCGCAATGGCGACACGCTGCTTCTGCCCGCCGGACAGCTCGTTCGGCTGGTGCGTCATGCGGTCCGCCATGCCGACCATGTCCAGCAGCATCTGCGCGCGCTCGGTGCGCTTTTTCTGCGGCACGCCCGCGTAGAGCATTGGCAGCTCGACGTTTCGCAGTGCGTTCGTTCTGCCGATGAGGTTGAAATTCTGAAATACAAAGCCGATCTTGCGGTTGCGGATGGCGGACAGCTCGCGGTCGTCCGCGTCCTCAATGACCGTTCCGTCCAGCCAGTAGCTGCCCTCGGTGGGGCGGTCGAGCGCGCCGATGAGGTTCATGAGCGTGGACTTGCCCGAGCCGGACGCGCCGACGATCGACACAAATTCGCCCTCGTTTACATCGAGGTCGATGCCGTGCAGAATTTCCAGCTCGTTTTCCAGTCCGACGTTAAAGCGCTTGTAAATGCCGCGCATACGGATCAGTTGCCTGCCCTCGCTCATCCCATCATCCCCGCCCACATCTCATACTGCTGCGACGCCGCGGTGAGCGTCTGACCGACGAGCAGCCGGTAGTTATCCGGCGCGTGCACCACGCGCACGCCCTCGGCGATGCCGTCGCCGGTCACGGCGATGTCCAGATCGTCGTCCATCCCGGTCGTGACCGGCACTTCGTGCAGCGTATACTTGCCGCCGCCGAGATCCTCGACCGTCAGTACGCACGTCTGTCCGTCATCGTTCTGATACACCGCGTCATACGGCACGACCAGAACGTCCTTCGTCTCTTCGAGAATGTAATCGAGCTGCGCTTCCAGACCGATGCGAAGCCCGGTGTTCGTGCTGTTCACGGCGACCTCGGTGTCAAACAGCGCGTCGCTGCCCGTGGCGCTCGTCACGCCGTAGGCATTTTTCTGCGCCGTGGGGGCGATGGTGCTGACGCTGCCGTCAAATTCCGCGTCGCCCGTCGCGTCGGAGCGGATGGCGACCTTCTGCCCGATCGCGACTTTTCCGATGTCGTAGCCCTTGACGGTCGTTTTGATGACGAGATCGTCCAGATCCTCGATCACGAACAGCAGCCCGCTGCCATTCGCGCCGACCGTCGCGTAGACCGCCGTGACCGTGCCGTCACAGGGGGCGGTGATGGTCGCGTCGTCGAGCTGCTTTTCAAGCTGCGCGATCGACTCCTGCGTGACCGCGGTGCTCGCACCCGCGCGTGCCGACTGCACGGCGTTGGAGTAGCTTTCAAGCTGCCCGCCGACCGCTCGCTGCGTCGATTCCAGATTTTTGGTCGCCTTGTCATAGGCGTCCTTCGCGGTGTCCACCGCGTCGCGGTAGTCATCCAGCGCGTCGTCCGCGCCCGTTTCGGCGGCTTCGTATGCGCTCTTGGCAAGACGGTAGGCGTCCGATGCAGAATCGACCTGCCGCTCAAGCGCGCTGCACTGCGCCTCCGCCGCCTCATAGGCGCTCAGCGCGGCGTCATTGTCCGCCTTCAGCGCGGCGACCTCCGCCTCCTTCGCGGTATATTCCGGCGTTCCGGCTTCCAGCACCTTGAGCTCCTCCTGCGCGGTCGCGTAGGCGTTGCCCGTCTGCGCCAGCGTCATCGCCGCCGCGTCGCGCGCCGCCTGCGCAGAATCCAGCGCATTTTCCGCACTCTCCAGTGCGCTTTGCGCCTGATTGCGGGAGCTTTTCGCGCTCAGAAGCTGCGTGTTTTCGCCCTCGTCCAGCGAGCGCTCGTAGCGCTCGAGCGCCGTCTGCGCCTTTTCATACGCCTCCCACGCGGAATCGACCTGCGCCTGCGCGGCAAGCAGGCTCGCGTTCAGACCGTCGTCGAGCGACTGCTTGAAGGTATTGTAGCTGTCCTGCGCGCTCTTGAGCTGTGCGCCGCCCGCTGCCTGCGCGGTAGAGAGGCTGGCGCGCTGGGTGCTGATCTGATCCTCCACGCCCTCGCCGTCCAGCTCCGCCAGCACGTCGCCTTCGTGTACAAAATCGCCGACCTCCACCGCCACGCTCTTGACCGGCAGGGCGAGCGTGGAGTAGACGTTCGTCGCGTCCGCGCTCTCCACCGTGCCGTTGGCGGAGATGGTGCTGCGCAGGTCCGTGCGGCTGACGGGCGTGGTGTCGCTCAGGCGGAGCACCGCCGCAGCCGCGCCCGCGCCGAGCAGCCGCGGCACGATCAGAAGCGCCGCGATCACCAGCACCACGCCGCCGATCACAAACCAGCGCTTTTTGAGTTTTTTCTTCTTTTTGACCCCAGTCGTGTCCGCCATGATCTTTCGCCCCTTATACCTTCAGGCAGCACCGCGCAATTGCGCCCGCCGAATTGTGCGGTGCTACCTTTATTTTGTGTCCCCAGTATAGCGGCGCATTGTGAATAATATGTAAATATCCCCTGCAAAAATCGTGAAAACCGCCAAAAAAGAGCCTCCAACCTGCCCGGTCGGAGGCTCTTTCGTTTGCTTAAAGTTCGCAATTATTGACTGTACGCGGGAAGGGGAGTACATCGCGGATGTTGCCCATGCCGGTGAGGTACATCACGCAGCGCTCAAAGCCGAGCCCGAAGCCCGCGTGGCGCGCCGTGCCGTATTTGCGCAGGTCGAGGTAGAACTTGTAGTCCTCGGGCTTGAGACCCGTCTCGTGCATACGCTGGAGCAGCGTGTCGTAATCGTCCTCGCGCTGGCTGCCGCCGATGATCTCGCCGATGCCGGGCACAAGGCAGTCCATCGCCGCAACGGTCTTGCCGTCTGGGTTGAGCTTCATGTAGAACGCCTTGATCTCCTTGGGGTAGTCGGTGACGAACACCGGGCGCTTGAAGATCTGCTCCGTGAGGTAGCGCTCATGCTCCGTTTGCAGGTCGCAGCCCCAGAAGACCTTGTAGTCGAACTTGTCGTTGTGCTCTTCGAGCAGCTTGACCGCCTCGGTGTAGGTGACGTGACCGAAATCGGACGTCATCACGTGGTGCAGCCGGTCAAGAAGCCCCTTATCGACGAACTGGTTCAGGAACTCCATCTCCGCCGGGGCGTTTTCCAGCGTGTAGGCGATGACGTATTTGAGCATATCCTCGGCGAGCTTCATGTCGTCGCTGAGGTCGGCAAACACGATCTCCGGCTCGATCATCCAGAACTCCGCCGCGTGGCGGGTGGTGTTGGAATTTTCAGCGCGGAACGTCGGACCGAACGTGTACACATCGCGGAACGCCATGGCGAACGTCTCCACGTTGAGCTGACCCGAAACGGTCAGATTCGTGGGCTTGGAGAAAAAGTCCTTGGAGTAATCGACCGTGCCGTCATCAAGGCGGGGCGGGTTGTTCATATCCAGCGTCGTGACCTGGAACATTTCGCCTGCGCCCTCGCAGTCAGAGCCGGTGATGATGGGCGTGTGCACATACACAAAGCCGCGCTCCTGGAAGAACTTGTGGATGGCGAACGCGATGACGCTGCGCACGCGGAACACCGCCTGGAACGTGTTCGTGCGGGCGCGCAGATGCGTGACGGTGCGCAGATACTCCATCGAGTGCCGCTTGGGCTGAATGGGGAAATCGGGCGTGGACGGACCTTCCACAGCAACGGTCGCCGCCTGCACCTCAAAGGGCTGCTTGGCATCGGGCGTGAGCACGAGCGTGCCGGTCACGATGACCGCCGCGCCGATGTTGAGCTTGGAGATCTCGGCGAAATTCGCAAGCTCCGCGCCGTAGACGACCTGCACGGGCGTAAAATATGTGCCGTCCGACAGGACGATAAAGCCAAAGTTTTTGCTGGCGCGCAGATTGCGCACCCAGCCGCCGATCTGCACGGTCTTGCCGTCATACGCGGCGGGGTTCTGAAACAGGGAACGAACGGGGATGAGCTGTTCCATCTTGTACTCCTCTTTTCAAAAATTCAACTATATTACAGAAGCAAAATTCCTGCATCCTGGCAGGTCTTGCGGGTGTTTTCGTCCCACAGGCTGGACTGCACCTCGCCGATGTGGCAGGTGCCGATCATCAGCATACAAACGCGGCTCTGCCCGATGCCGCCGCCCATGGTCAGCGGCAGCTCGCCAGCGAGCAGCATCTTGTGGAACGGCAGCTCGCGCCGCTCTTCGCAGCCCGCGAGCTTCAACTGCTCCGCCAGCGACGCCTCGTCCACGCGGATGCCCATGGACGAAATTTCAAACGCGCATTCCAGCACGGGATTCCACACCAGAATATCGCCGTTGAGCGCCCAGTCGTCATAGTCCGGCGCGCGCCCGTCGTGGGGCTTGCCGGAGCGGAGCTTGCCGCCGATCTGCATGAGGAACACTGTGTGATGCTCGCGCACGATGGCGTTTTCGCGCTGCTTGGGCGTGAGGTCGGGGTATTTGTCCTCCAGCTCCTGCGTGGTGATGAAAAATACCTCGCGGTCGAGCTTGGTATGCAGGCTCGGGAAGGCGATGCCCAGCGCATCGTTCGTCTCGCACACCGCGCCCACGATGTCGCGCACGGTGCGGCGCAGGTATGCCTCGTTACGGTCCTCACGGGTGATGACCTTTTCCCAGTCCCACTGATCGACATAGATGGAGTGGAGGTTATCGACCTCTTCGTCGCGCCGGATGGCGTTCATGTCGGTGAACAGACCCTTGCCGGGCTTAAAATCGTAGCGCTTGAGAGCCAGGCGCTTCCACTTTGCCAGTGAATGCACCACCTGTGCCTGCGCGCCGACGTCCGGGATGTCAAAGCTCACCGGGCGCTCGTAGCCGTTGAGGTTGTCGTTCAGCCCGGAGTTCTCATCCACGAACAGCGGCGCGGACACGCGGCGCAGATTGAGCGCATTGCCGAGATTGACCTGGAAATTGCTCTTGATAAATTCGATGGCGCGCTGAAGCTCATATACGCTCAGCGGCGCTTTGTACCCGGCAGGGATTGCGATCTTGCTCATGGTAAAACTCCTTCTTTCCAAAAAATCAATTTATTATACAACAGTTTTTCCGCGCTTTCAAGACACATCCCCATATTTACACAAAAACCGGGCGCAGCGGCTTGGCTGCGCCCGGAGAAGGTCATTTTCTGTTGCGGAACATACGGAACAGCTCCCACAACACGACGAGCACCTGCACCGCCGCGCACACGATGAAGATCTGCGAGAGCTTGCCCACCTGCGGGAACGACAAAAACAGGCACACGCCCAGCGTCCAGATGAGCACCGTGATCGACGCCGCCTGCTGCCAGATGCCCCACCACAGGCTCGTGAACACGATCGACACGATCGACGCCACCGGCACGGCGTACACAAAGAACATCCACGCCGGGAACGGCACTTCCGCGATGGTAAACGCCGTGAATAAGATCGTCGCCAGCACGAACACAATCGCCACCGACAGCAGATAAATGAACAGATGGTAATACGGCCTTGCCTTTTTCGGCGCTTCCACCTCGCCGATCAGATTGCTCACCGTCACGCCGTACAGGTCGGCGATCTGCGCCAGAATGAACACATCCGGCAAGCTCTCGCCGCGCTCCCACTTGGAGACGGATTTGTCGGAGTAATTGAGCTTTTCCGCGAGGTCTGCCTGCGTGTCGTGATGCGCCTTGCGGTAGGCTGTGATATTTTTTGCGATCGTTCGCCGCATGGTCGTCTCTTCAACCTTCAAGCAAACCCGCTCCTTCCTGAAAGCCTTGGTATCACTGGAAATTCTACTGCCGGTAGAGTGCCTCTCTCGCAGAAATTGACCCGCCGGAACAGCCGGTAGGGTGACATTTTTGCCCATCTGCGGTATGATCGCAGCGTAAAGAGTTGTTGCTTGTCATCCGGGCAGCTACTGATATGCTGGGGAACAGTATATCACATTTTTCAGCGCGGCGCAAGCCGTGCAAACAGCACGCAGTACTCTCACACACCAGTACTGTGTGCTGTATTTTTATGCGCCGCCGGTTGACGTGCCGTCTTGAACCGGCTACAATATAAAAAACGAGAGGGGGCGGCGGAATGCTGGATCGGGATAAGCTGGAGCAGGCGCTGGCGGCGCTGCCGCTGTTTCAGTTTGCGTATGTGGATACGAAGGACATCGTGTTCACCCAGCGCGTGCGCACCATCTGCGAGCAGGAGTGCCCGATGTATAACACCACCTGGGCGTGCCCGCCCGCGGTCGGGACGGTCGGGGAATGCCGCGCGCGCTGCCTCGCCTATCCCGAAGCGCTCGTCATCACCACCGTGACGGAGGTCAGCGACATCGCCAACATCGACGAAACGCTTGCCACCCGCGCCCCGCACGAGGCCATCGCCCATCAGGTCGCCGCGCTGCTGCGGGAGCAAAACCAGCAGGTGATGGTCCTGTCCACCGAGGCATGTGCCGTCTGCGAGCACTGCGCCTGGCCCGATGCCCCCTGCCGCCACCCCGAGCGGATGTTCCCCTGCATCGAAAGCCACGGCATCCTGGCAACCGACCTCGCAGAAAAATGCGGGCTGGATTTTTTCAACGGCAATATCGTAACGTGGTTCTCGCTGCTGTTTTTTAAGGATCAGAAATGACGGATACCCCCGAACAGGAAGCCCTGTCCGGGGGTTTGTGTATACCCACCAGATTTGGACGTGCCAAAGGCTCCCTTGTGTAAAGGGAGCTGTCGCCGAAGGCGACTGAAGGATTGCGCAGCAGGCAATAACAAATTTGCACGCACCTTCGGCAACCTCGTAGAATCCATCAAACCAGCGTAGGGGCGGGGTGCACCATCAAAATTGTACAACAAACGGTGACCTCGCACAGTGTTTTGTAGGGGCGGACGCCTCTGTCCGCCCGTTGGGCATTTACGGTTTCGCCGCAATGTTTCGTGAAAATGGCGGCGCGTCCTGACGGGCGGACAGGGTCGTCCGCCCCTTTGGTGCGTTCATTTTTGCATTGGTGCGGTCATATTTGCAATTTAGTGCTGCCGGGCGGGGCAAGCCCCGTCCCTACGTTACGACGAAAGCTCGAACATTGTCCAAGGGAACACCTTCGGCGGCTTTGCTTCAAACGTCATTTCTTCGCCGGTTTCGGGGTGCGGGAACTGCAAATGCGCGGAAAAGAGGGCGGTCTTGCAGCGGTTATCGCCGCCGCCGTATTTGCCGTCGCCGAGAAGCGGAAGGGCGCGGGAGGAAAACTGGGCTCGAATTTGATGCGTCCTGCCGGTAAACAGGCGCACGCGCACGAGCGCGCGGCGCTGATTGCCGTCCTGCGCGGTGGAGACGACCGTATACGCCAGCCTCGCCGCCTTCACGCCCGCGCGGGGGCGCTTGCAGACGAAGCTCTTGTCGCGTGCGCGGTCAAAATACAAAAGATCCTCCAAAACACCCTCAGGTTCTGCGGGCACGGCGCTGAGCACCGCCAGATATTCCTTCCGCCAGCGTCCCGCCTGTGCCGACGCGCTGAGCGCCGCCGCCGCACGCGCCGTGCGGGCGTAGACCATCACGCCCGCGCTCACGCGGTCGAGCCGGTGCACCGGGAAGATGTCCCCGCCGCACTGTGCCCGCAGCAGCGCGGGCATCGCGTCCGCGTCGTCTCCTTGCGATAATACCCCCGCAGGCTTGCAGCAGACGATCACTTGCGCGTCCTGATACAAAATTTCGACCATCGGCTCACGTCCTCTCTTTGGCGAAATTCTACCATGCCGCACCTGATTTTGCAAACGCAGGCTTGCAAAGCGGCGCGTGTTTGCGTATGATAAGGGCAGCATCGCGGCTTTGCCGCCGCGTTTTCAGGAGGAGCACTATGACCACCCGCGATTATCAGCGCAAAAGCACGCTGTCGATCTTTCTGCATTTTTTCAAACGCCACCGCCGCCTGTTCGCGCTGGATATGCTCTGCGCGCTCATCGTGGCGCTCATTGACCTTGCCTATCCGCTCATCTCCCGCTGGTGCATGACGAGCCTGCTTCCGCAGCGGGCGTTCACGGCGTTTTTTACCGTGATGGCGGTGGTCGTGGTCGCATATATCGCGCGGTCGCTGCTCTATTACGTCATCTGCTATTGGGGGCATACGTTCGGCATCCGCGTGGAGGCGGACATCCGCGAGGCGCTGTTTTCGCATATGCAGGTGCTGGGCTTTGATTTTTACGACCACAACCGCACCGGGCAGCTCATGAGCAGGCTCACGAGCGATCTGTTTGAGATCACGGAGCTGGCGCACCACGGTCCGGAGGACCTGTTCATCTCCGGCGTGACCATCCTCGGCGCGCTTTCGATCATGTTCACCATCGAGTGGCGGCTGGCGCTGGTGGTCGCCGTGCTCATCCCGGTTTTCGTCGTGGTCATCATGGCGCGCCGGCGCGCGATGTCGCAGGCCTCGCGGCAGGTCAAGCAGAAGGTCGGCGTCATCAATGCCGACATCGAGTCGAGCCTGTCCGGGATGCGCACCGCCAAGGCGTTTGCAAATGAGGAATTGGAGGAGGATAAATTCCGTGCCTCCAACGACGTTTTCAAGCGCTCCAAGCGGACATTTCACAAGGAAATGGGCTATTTTAACGCCATTATGGAGTTTTTTGTGAGCATCCTGTCGGTCAGCGTCATCGCCGTGGGCGGCGCGCTCATCATGCAGGGGCGGATGGACTACACCGACCTGATCACGTTCTCGCTCTACATCACGACGTTCGTCAACCCCATCCGCAAGCTGGCGAATTTCTCGGAGCTGTTCGCAAACGGCACGGCGGGCCTGCAGCGCTTTATCGACGTCATGCGTACCGAGCCGACGCTTCAGGACGCGCCGGACGCAGTGACGCTGGATACGGTGCGCGGTGAGGTCGAGATCGACCATGTGAGCTTTTCGTATGAGCAGGAGCTCGATGTGCTGCATGACGTCAGCCTGCGCGTGCGCCCGGGCGAGACCGTTGCCATCGTCGGACCGTCCGGCGGCGGCAAATCGACGCTCTGCCAGCTTCTGCCGCGCTTTTACGATGTGACGGGCGGCGCGATCCGCATCGACGGGCGCGACGTGCGCGCCATCACGCAGAAAAGTCTGCGCGAGCACATCGGCATCGTGCAGCAGGAGGTGTTCCTGTTTGCCGATTCCATTCTGGAAAATATCCGCTACGGCCGCCCGGACGCGACGATGGACGAGATCGTCGCCGCGGCGAAGCAGGCGGAAATTTACGACGACATCCTCGCCATGCCCGACGGGTTTGACACCTATGTGGGCGAGCGCGGGACGCTGCTGTCCGGCGGGCAGAAGCAGCGCATCTCGATCGCGCGTATTTTCCTGAAAAACCCGCCCATCCTCATTCTGGATGAGGCGACGAGCGCACTGGACAGCCTGACGGAGTCGAAAATTCAATCGGCATTCGACGCGCTGGCAAAGGACCGCACCACGTTCATCATCGCCCACCGTCTGTCCACCATCCGCAGCGCAAGGCGCATCTTCGTCATCGCCGACGGCAGGATCGCTGAAAGCGGCACACACGAGCAGCTTCTGGAGCAAAACGGCATCTACGCGGGCTTGTGGCATACGCAGAACGCGGGGGAGTGAACCGCCCAATTTGCGTAGGGGCGGGGTTCTACCCCGCCCGCGCAGGGCGCACCATCAAAATTGCACAACGAACGGCGACCTCGCAAAATCTCCGTAGGGGTCGATGCCCACATCGACCCGGCAATACGCAATTGCAAAAATGCACACACCATCGGCGAAACCGCAAAACGTTCTGTAGGGGCGGACGCCTCTGTCCGCCCGTGGGGCAACAACAAATTTGCCGCAACGTTTCGTAAAAAACGGTCGTGCGTCGTGCGGGTCGATGTGGGCATCGACCCCTACAAACGTGGTACGGTTTCGCATTGTTGCATCCGTTTTTGTAGGTGCGTCCTGCCGGGCGGACAGAGGCGTCCGCCCCTACGGCAAATGGGATAGATTTTGCATATAAAACCGCCCGGAGCGTTATGCTCCGGGCGCTCGTTTTTCATTATGCCGCCTTTTTTCGCAGGCAGAAGGTGACGGCGAAGAAGAGGGCAAGGTAAAGCGCGACTGTCGCGCCTGCCGAGCAGCCGAGCTGATACGCCGTGAGCAGCCCCGCGAGACTGCACGCCAGCGCGCCGCAGACGGAGATCAGGTGATACTGCCGCAAATTCCGCGCCACGTTGCGCGCGGCGGCGGCGGGGAGGACGAGCAGGGAATTGATGACCATCAGCCCCACCCAGCTCATCGCCAGCGTCACGACCACGGCGATGCAGACGGTGAAAAGCGTTTCATAGCGCCTGCACGAGATGCCGCGCGAGCCTGCAAGCTGCGGGTGCACCGCCGTGAGCACCAGCCGGTTGGACGCGAGCACCCACAAAACGACCACCGCCAGCAGCACGAGCGCCAGCAGCCCCAGCTCCGCCGGGGTGACGGACAGCAGGTCGCCGATGAGGTAGCGGTTGAATTTTGTAAAGCTGCCGCCGCCGAGCGTGGCGATGAAAATGCCCAGCGCCACGGCGGTGGAGGAGAACACGCCGATGAGCGTATCCGCCGCCTGATTCGTGCGCACGCGGACATACGAAAACAGCAGCGCCAGCAAAACCGCCAGCCCCACGGCAAACAGCATCGGAGACGCCGCGCCGCACAGCACGCCGATGGCGATGCCCGTAAAGCCGGAGTGCCCCAGCGCGTCGGAGAAAAAGCTCATTTTGCCCGTGACGATCATGGTGGACAGCAGCCCGAACAGCGGCGCGAGCAGCAGCACCGCCAGCAGCGCGTTTTTCATAAACGTCATCTGCAAAAATTCCGCGCCCGTCCAGTCGCACAGCGCGTACCAGATGTTCATGCCTCGCCGCCTCCCGTCATGTGAAATGCCTCGGCAAATTCGTCCGAGTTCAAAACGTCCAGCGGCGTGCCCTGCCGCAGGATATGCCCGCGCAGCAGCACCACATGGTCGCAGTAGCGCTCGAGCATGGAAAAATCATGCGTGGTCATGAGAATGGACAGGTCGAATTTCCGGCGGATCTCGTCCAGCATATCCATCAGCAGCGTCATGCCCTCCACGTCCACGCCCGAAAGCGGCTCGTCCAGAATGAGCATATTCGGCATGGGCTCGAGTGCCAGCGCCAGCAGCACGCGCTGAAGCTCGCCGCCGGAGAGCGTGCCGACACGCTTGTCGATGAGCGCCTCGGCGTGGACATTGGCAAGGCACGCGAGCACCTTTTCGCGCTGCGCGCGCGTCGGGCGCAAAAACGCCGGGCGGCGGCTGATGCAGCAGGTGAACAGGTCGAGCACGCTGATGGGATCGCCCGGGGAAAAGCGCGGGCTCTGCGGCACATAGCCGATGCGCAGCTTCGTCTGCCGCCCGTGCGAGTCGTGGAACGTGATCTTGCCAGTATAGTCCCGCTGCCCCAGAATGGACTGGATGAGCGTGGATTTGCCCGCGCCGTTCGGACCGATGAGCGCGACGAGCTGCCCGCAGTGCATATGCAGGTCGATGTGCGAGAGGATGGGGCTGCCGCCCGCCTGGACGCACAGGTCCTCCACGCGCAGGCAGCAGGCGTGCTCGCAGTCGCCGGTGTGGCTGTGTTTGAATGGGATCATTGCAGCGCTTCCTTTACTGTGTCGATATTGTTGCGGATGGCGTCGGGGTTCGATAGCCCCATGTCCAGCACAAAAACGTCCGCGCCGGTCTCACGCGCGACGAGCTGCGCTGCGTCCTGCGTGCCATTCGTTTCGGAAAAGACGGCGGGGATGGCATTTTCGCGCACGACCTGTACGATCTCCTCCAGCTCCTTCGCGGACGGCTCGCTGCCCGCCTCGACCTCCATCGCCGCGGCAATTTCCAGACCGAACGCGTCGGCAAAATAGGAGAATCCATCGTGGAACGTCACAAGCTGGCGGCAGGAGAGGCTGGATAGCTGCTGCTCGCCGTAGGCTTGCAGCTCGTCCATCTCGCGGGCGTAGTCCGCCGCATTTTCGCGCAGGCGCGCCGCGTCCTCCGGGTAGAGCTCCGCCAGTCCGTCCGCGATAGTCTGCGCCATCTGCGCGCAGTTTTCGGGCGCGAGCCAGAGGTGCGGGTCGGGCTCGTCCGGGTCTTCATCGGACGGCAGCGCCGCCACGCCTGCGGACGCGGTGATGCGCGTGCAGTGAGAGGCGCGCAGCGCGTCCTCCATAAAGTCCTCCAGCCCCATGCCGGACTCGATCACGACGGCGGCATTTTCCAAAAGCTGCATCTGCCGGACGCTGAGCGTATAGTCGTGCAGGCACGACACCGGCTCGGTGACGACGCACGCGACCGGCGTACTCTCACCCGCCGTCGTGCCGTCCAGCACGCGTTCGGTGAGATCCGCAAGCTGCTGCGTCGTGCAGACGATGCCGCTCGCGGCGGTTTGTGTATTTGCCGTCCCGGCGCAGCCGCACAGCAGCGCGAGCAGCAGCACCGGGATCAAAATTCGTTTTTTCATGCGATGTACTCCGTTTTCTTTGGTTCAATTACTATTATATAATCTGTGTCAAGATGGAGCGTCGGCCGAAATGTACGCCGCGGCAGCGAAGCCGTACAGCCCGCCATACTCCACGGTGTACCAGCTGTCATACCCGCCGAGGATCGTGATCTGCGCGCCGTTTGGAATTTCCGCAAGCACCGCCGCGTCCGCGAGCGGGTATTCGCGCAGGTTGAGGGATGAGCCGCCGGTGCGCACCGTGCCCGCCTGCGGCGTTCCCGGCGCGACGAACGGAAGCCCGAAATACTGCGTCACGCCCTCGGAAAGCGCGGCGGCGATGGTGTCGAGGTTTTCCGTCAGCCAGTTCGCATCGTCCGCATTGTCGTGATAGCCCAGCTCCGCCAGCACCGACGGCGCGCGCGTGCGCCGCACCTCGCCGATGGTGAGCGTCGGCAGCGCCCGCACAAGGTCCGGCAGGGGATAGATGGGGCGCAGGTTATCTGCCAGAATGTTCGCCATGCGCAGTCCCGCCTCACTCGTGGGGAAATAATAGAGGTCAATGCCGCGCGACTGCCCCGCGCGCGCCTCCGGCGAGGCGTTGGAGTGCAGCGCCAGGTGAAAATCGTAGCTGCCGGCATTCGACTGCCGGATGGACGCAGCGGCGCTGCCGTCCGGATCGTTGCGCGTGACGTTCACGCCGCTCGCGTGCAGATACGGCGTCATCGCGTCCGCCAGACGGTTCATCCAGAGCTGTTCGCTGCCGGTCGTGACATAGGGGTTAAAATACTGCGTGGAGGGACTTAAAAACAAAAATGGCATTTTTCTGCCGCCTTTCCAGTCATTTCTCCGGGTATTCTATGCCGGGTTCGTGCAATTTGCGCCTGTCCGGCGGAAAAACATTTACACGCGCCCCGGATTGTGATACGATAACACGGAATAGGATAAGGAGCAGAGCATAATGCAGTACATTATTTTGGATATGGAGTGGAATCAGGCGTGGCCCGGTTCGTCCGCCGCCCGTCAGCCGCTGCCGTCGCCCATCCGGGGCGAGATCGTGCAGATCGGCGCGGTGCGTGTGCGGGAGGATCAGCAGCTTGCCGATGAGTTCCAGATTTTAATACGACCGAAATATTTTAAGAAGATGAACAGCAAGATCAGCAAGCTCACCGGCATCAAGGACGCGCGGCTGCGCGCGGAGGGCGTGCCGTTTCCCGAGGCGATGGCGCGCTTTCGCGCCTGGTGCGGGGAGGACTGTGTGTTCCTCACCTGGGGCTTTGACGATATTGCGGTTTTGAAGGAAAATCTCGCGCTGTACGCGATGGACAGCGACTGGGTCAGCCGCTGGTGTAACGCGCAGCTTATATTTAACGTGCAGACCGACGGCGCGATGCCGCAGCGGGCGCTGAAAACGGCGATGGAGATGATGAGCATCGAGCCGAGCCGCCCCGCGCACGACGCACTTGGTGACGCATATCACACCGCGCTCATCTGCGCGCGGCTGGATCTCGCGCGCGGCGTGGAAGACTATGAGCGGACGAAGCAGTCGCACGAGAACAGCGTCACCGGCGAGCAGCTTCCCGGCTGTATCGACCGCCATGTGTTCCGCGGCTATGCCGACAAGACCGCCGCGCTGGGCGCAATGGCGGGGGGCGAGAACCGCTGCCCCGTCTGCGGCGGGCAGATGGCAGGCTCGCGCTGGGTGCGCCAGCCGGGAAAGCGCTTTATGATGAAATGCACCTGCCCGGAGCACGGGGCGTATCTCGTGCGCGTGCGGCTGCTCGCGGAGGAGGACGGCACGCTGAAGGTCAACCGCCTGACGTATGAGCCGGACTGCGACGCGGCAAAGAGCTATGAGTCTGCCGCGGCAAAGCCGCGCCACCGCTCCGGCACGCGCCGTCGCCGCCGCCGCTCCGGCGCAAGAAGCCGCGCAAAATCGGCGGAATAATCGGTGACGACCCAAATGGAGGGAATGACCTTGCAGGATCAATTTCACCACAGCATGGACACGCGGAGGATCGGACAGATCAGCGCGCTGGGGCTGGCGCACTGCGGCGACGCGGTGTTTGAGCTGCTCGTGCGCGCATGGCTGTGCGAGACCGGGCGCGCGACGTGCAAGGACCTGCACCGCGCCACGGTGCGCTATGTCTGCGCCGGGGCGCAGGCGCGGCGCGCGGACAGAATGCTGCCGTTACTTGATGAGCAGGAGCTGGCGCAGTATCGCCGCGGGCGCAATGCGCACGTCCATGCCATCCCCAAAAACGCCACGCACGAGGAATATTCCAAGGCGACGGGGCTGGAATGTCTGTTTGGCGCGCTGTACCTCGCCGGGCGGCTGGACCGCCTGAGCGAGCTGTTTGAAAAGACCATGGAGGAAGCCGATGCCACTTGACGCATTGTTTTTAACGGCGCTGCGCCGCGAGCTCTCCGCGCAGCTTGCCGGCTGCCGCGTCGATAAGGTGCAGCAGCCGTCGCGCGATACGCTGGTGCTGCATCTGCGCGCGCCGGGCGCACAGGCAAAGCTGCTGCTGTCCGCGTCGCCCAATCATCCGCGCCTGCACCTGACGCAGAGCGCGCTGGAAAATCCCGCGCAGCCGCCGATGTTCTGTATGCTGCTGCGCAAGCACCTGACGGGCGGACGGCTGCTCGAAATTACCCAGCCGCCGATGGAGCGGCTGGTGCAGCTCCGCTTTGCCTGCACGGGCGAGCTTGGCGAGAGCAGCGAAAAGACGCTGGTGCTGGAGCTGATGGGGCGCAATTCCAACCTCATTTTGCTGGGCGAGGACGGGCGTATCATCGACTGTATGCGCCGCGTGGATTTTGAGATGTCGGAGCAGCGGCAGGTGCTGCCGGGGCTGTTTTACCATCTGCCGCCCGGGCAGGGCAAGCGCGACGCGATGCAGACCGACGCGGATACGCTGCGCACGCTGCTGGCGGGCGTTCCGGGTCAGAAGGCGCTGTGCGATTGGCTGCTGGAGACCTTCGGCGGCATCAGTCCGCTCGTCTGCCGGGAGCTTGCCTTCCGCCTGACGGGCAGCGTGGACGCGGATATTTCCCTGTTTGACGAGACTGCGCGCGCGGAGCTGGCGGCAAAGCTCTACGATCTGCTGCGTGCAGTGGAGAGCGTCCCGCCGCAGCCGGTGCTGATTTTGCAGGACGGCGCGCCGAAGGATTTTTCGTGCCTGCCCATCACGCAGTACGGCGCGCTGCGCGAGTGCCGCGTGCTGCCGTCGTTTTCGGAGCTGCTGGACGGCTTTTACGCCGACCGCGACCGCGCCGAGCGCATCCGCAGCAAAACGCAGGCGCTGCGCAAAACGCTCACCACGCTCCACAGCCGCGCCCTGCGCAAATTGCAGGCGCAGCGCGCGGAGCTGGAAAAAACGAAGGACCGCGAGCACTTACGCCGCATGGGCGACATCGTCACGGCAAACCTGCACGCCATCGCGCGCGGGCAGGCATTTGTGGACGCGACGGATTTTTACGACCCTGAGATGAAAACCGTCCGCATCGCGCTCAATCCCGCCATCTCGCCGCAGCAGAACGCGGCGAAGTTCTATAAAGACTATCAAAAGGCAAAGACCGCCGAGCGCGTGCTCACCGGGCAGATCGCCTCCGGCGAGCAGGAGGCGGCGTATCTGGCGAGCGTGCTGGACGCGCTCTCGCGCGCCGAGTCGGAGCGCGACGTGCAGGAGATCCGCACGGAGCTGCTGGCGGGGCGCTATCTGCGCGAGCAGCGCGGCAAAAAGCAGCAAAAGCTCCCGCCCAGCCGCCCAATGGAGTTTTTGTCGTCCGACGGCTATACTATCCTTGTCGGGCGCAACAATGTTCAGAACGACCAGCTCACGCTCAAAACGGCGGCAAAAACGGACTATTGGCTGCACACGCAGAAGATCCCCGGCAGCCACGTCATCATCCTCTGCGGCGGCACAACGCCGCCCGACGAGACGTTTACCGAGGCGGCGATGCTCGCCGCGCAGTATTCTCAGGCGAGCGGCGGGCAGAATATCCCCGTGGACTGCGCCGAGGCGCGCATCGTCAAAAAGCCGAACGGCGCAAAGCCCGGGATGGTCGTCTACGACCGCTACCGCACGCTGTTCGTTACCCCCGATCCCGCGCGGACCGAAAAGCTGCGAGTGAGGTGAAGAAAATGTCAGAGTATTGGGAGGGCAAGCACTACGCCTTTTTTCAGAATCGGGAGTGCGAATTTTTCCCGTGCCACAAGGGCGCTGACCCCGAAAATTTCAACTGCCTGTTCTGCTACTGCCCGCTGTATGCGCTGGGTAAAAAGTGCGGCGGCAATTGCAGCTTTACAGAGAGCGGCATCAAGGACTGCTCCGGCTGCCTCGTGCCGCACCGCCGCGAGAATTACGGCAGGATCATCGCGCGCTTCGGCGAGCTGTGTGAGATGATAAAAGAATAATCCTGCCCCGCGCGCGCACACTAAGTCCGGGGTGAACGCGATGAAACAGGAACAGACGGACGTGACGCGCGAGCTGCGCGACCCGGTCGTCCCGCCCGTGCGGGGTTTGCAGAGCGGCGGTCAGGACACAGCGCCGCGCTCGGCGCGCTCGCCGCAAGCAGGCGGCGCACGCCGGTAAGCACAAATTGTCGCAACGGGTCATAAGATGTCATGGAGCGTCAAGCTCCGTGACATCTTTTTTTTTGGAGGCTTTTCCGCTATGTGTAATTCCTGTAGCGTGTACGGCGGGATCATTTTCCCGAATTTTGTCGGGCAGTCCTGCTGCAATCCCTGCTGCCGCAGCAGCGGCAGCTCGACTACGAGCACGACCGCCGCCGTCGCCGGCGTCAGCACCACCGCGACGAATCCTTCGACCGGCTCGACCTGCGGCTGCGGCTGTAACTGCTGCCGCTGCAATTGCTGCCGCTGCAACTGCCGCCGCACCTGCGGCTGCGTCAGCACCAATACCTGCGGCTGCAATTCCTGCGGCTAAGAAAAAAACCCGGCAGCCTCTGCCGGGAGCAAGAACATCCTCCGGGGCAGGCGAAGCCTGCCCTGGGGTTTTGTATAGGTAATAGTGAATTTGTACGTGGGTCGGTTTTGCACCGCACCAAGGCTTCCCCTTGAGGGGAAGCTGTCCGCGAAGCGGACTGATGAGGAGAAGGGTTCTTATTTTTGAGCTATAGCGCGTTTCGTCGTAACGTAGGGGCGGGGCTTGCCCCGCCCGGCGGCACAAACCCGCAAACCCGTACACACCAATGCGAAACCGTAATCCGTCTGTAGAGGTCGATGCCCACATCGACCCGCGCGGTAGGCGTTCGGGTTTTATTGAAACCCTGTGGCGAAAATGGTCGTACCCCACGGGCGGACAGGGTCGTCCGCCCCTACAGGACGTTTTGCATTTGCGCCGATGATGCGCACAAATTTGCAATTGCGTATTGCCGGGTCGATGTGGGCATCGACCCCTACAAATATTGTACAGATTCGCCGGGGTACATTCGTGTTTGCAGGTGCGTGCTGCCGGGCGGGGTAGAACCCCGCCCCTACGCAACAGGGGTAGATTCTGCGGATTCGCATTGGTGCGTCCCATTTTGCCGGTGCGTACCGCACAATCCTTCCGTCACGGCTTCGCCGTGCCACCTCCCTTTACACAAGGGAGGCTTTGGCGCGCCGCAAACGCGGCAATAGCTCAAATGTACATTATCCCACTCCCACAAATCCGCACACCAGATTCACCACCCCACCCAGTGCCATGATGAGGATAGGACTCCATTTTGTACGGCGCAGGAGGACGAGGCACAGCACGAAAATGCCTGCCATCACCCAATTCGTGCCGCCGAGCGTAACGTCGCCGCTCCACAGCGCGTTCATCATAATGAGCACGCCCGCCGACGCGATCATCGCCACGACCGCCGGGCGCAGCGACGCGAGCACGCTTTGCAGCGCGTGCAGGTCGCGGTATTTGAGGTACAGCCGCGCGATGAGCGTCACCAGCACACACGACGGCAGAATGCACCCGATCGTCGATACCAGCGCCCCGGTCAGCCCCGCCACACGGATGCCGACGAACGTCGCCGAATTTACCGCGATCGGTCCGGGGGTCATTTCCGAGATGGTGATGAGGTCGGCAAATTCCGACACGCTCAGCCAGCCGTGCCGCGTGACGATCTGCTCCTGAATGAGCGGCATCGCCGCGTACCCGCCACCGAAGCTCAGCACGCCGATCTGCAAAAAACTCCAGAAAAGCTGAAGATAGATCATGCCCGTTTCCTCCCCGCCAGCAGCGTCCGTACCACACCGATGAGGATGCAGCCGAGGATAATGTAGATGACGCTGATTTTGAACACGCACGCGGCGAGGAACGCCGCGATCATGATGACGATGGACGGCACGCTCTTTTTCTTCACGATCTCCGAGCCCATGTCCCACACGACCGACGCGATCACCGCGCCCACGCCCGCCTGCATCCCGGCGAGCACGCGGCTGACGTAGACGTTGCTGCGAAACGTCTGATAAAACAGCGAAATGACCGCAATGATGAGAAACGGCGGAAGGATCGCCGCCAAAATGGCGACCAGCACGCCGCGCAGCCCCGCCAGCTTGTAGCCGACGATGATCGCGCCGTTCACGGCGATCGACCCGGGCGAGGACTGCGCGATGGCGATCAGATCGAGCATCTCCGGCTCGTCGATCCAGTGAAGCTCATCCACAAAACGCTTTTTCATCAGCGAAACGATCACATACCCGCCGCCGAACGTAAACGCGCTGAGACAGAGCGTGGATAAAAACAACTGCCCCAAAACGGACTTTTTCCGCATAGCACACCTCCCAATTCTGTGACCAGTATAATGCAGGTTGACGTATAAGTAAAATCTATATTGTGTAAAATTTAACGCCCGCTCCTGTTGGAGCGGGCGTTTGTCTGGTCAGCTGGGATTTCGGGGTGCTTCCGCCGGGGCGGAGGAGGTGTAGCCGTATTGCTGGAGGAGCTTGCGGTACTCGGTGGGGTTCATGCCGTAGGTTTTATTGAAGAGCTTATTGAAGTAGGACGGCTCATCAAAGCCGAGGTGCAGCGAGACGAGCTTGATGCTGTCGGCGGTATTTGCCAGCATGTCCTTTGCACGCTCCAGCTTCATGTAATTGATATACTGCACGATATTCAGCCCCGTTTCGAGCTTGAACAGGCGGCTGATATAATTCGGCGTCATGTTGATGCTCTGGCTGAGCGTATTGAGCGTGATGTGCGAGCAGACGTTTTCCTGCACAAAGCCGCAGATCTGGCGGATCTCCGGGCGGTAGCTGCCCGAGAGAAAGTTCGGGCGGCTTTTCTGCACAAGCTGGAGCACATGGTGCATGGCGCGCTCGTGCTCCGCCAGCGTGACGGGCGTGCGGTAGGGCTGGCGCTCCGCCGGGTGCGTCGGCGGGGTGTTTTCGATCCAGATGGAATTGTCGATCAGAATGAGATTTTGCAGATCGACGCTGTTTTGCGCCGTGCGCGCGGGATCGACACCGCTGTCGCGGCAGATGAGCAGGTACTGGTGAAAGTGCGCCTCCGCGGCGGCGTAATCGCTGGCGGCGATGGCGGACTTGAGCACCAGAAACGTCGTGCGAAACGCGGGCGGCTCGGCGGTATAGTCCCGGATCTTCGCGGCGTGGAACAGCGTCTGAAAGCCGAAATAGACGCTCAAAAACTCGGCGTTGCGGCAGAGCACGAGCTCGTGCGTCAGCGCCTCATGGCTGCCGACCGGCGCGGTCAGGAGAAAGCTGCACTCCATATTCATATACAGCCGCACCAGCCGCGTGATCGAAGCGGTGAGCTGCTGCGCCTGCCGCTCGGCATCCTCGGCGGGCAGCATGATGATGCAGCGGTCGCAGCTCAGGGTGAATACAGGCTGCGCGCCGATGCCGCCGGTCTCACCGACGATGTTTTTCAGCGTATCCGGCTGAATGTGGAGCGTTTCGCCGGACAGGCGGCTGCGCAGGAAAATGTACAAAAAACAGTAGCGCGTGGTGAACAGCCCGCCGCTGGGACCGGCGCGCAGGCAGGTGCGGACGCTCTCCGCGTCCGTATCGGCGGCAAGCGCACCGGCGTCCGCCTCGTCGAGCGGGTGGCGCGCGATGATCTTCTGCCGTGCGGCGCGCAGCGCCTCCCGCAGGCGGTCACGGTTGAGGTCGGTTTTGATGAGGTAATCCAGCGCGCTGTTTTGCAGGGCGTTAATGGCATAGGAAAAGCGCTGGTGATTCGTCAGGACGAGAAACTCGCCCATATAGCCGCTCGCGCGCGCCTGCGTCATCAGCTCCAGACCGTTTTTCACGGGCATTTCAATGTCCGTAATTACCAGATGCGGGCGGTGCTTTTCGATCAGCAGCAGCGCCTCATCCGTGCTGCCGGCAACGGCGCAGAGCGCAAAGCCCTCCTGCTCCCAGTCCAGCATGGACTTGAGCGCGATGCGCACGATCTTTTCATCGTCAACAATTAAAACGCGGTAGAGCATACTCGTCAGAACTCCTTTTTCGGGGCGGCGGCAATGGGGTCATAGGGCTGCGTGATGGTCACAGTCGTGCCCTGCCCGGGCGCGCTGTCGATCGTAAAGGTAAAGCGGTCGCGGTATTCCAGCGCAAGGCGCTCGCGCACATTGGAAAGCCCGATGCCGAACGTATGGCTGCGCTCGCCGGGCAGCGCCTCCTGCGGCGCGAAGCCGCAGCCGTTATCGCGGATGATGACGCGCAGCATATCTCCCTCCCGGCGGGCGCTGACGGTGATGAGCAGCTCCTCCTCATCCCGCCGCCCGTGGATGACGCTGTTTTCCACGATCGGCTGAAGCAGCAGCTTCATGATCCGCGCGTTTGGCGCGTCATCGTCCAGCTCGGTTTGCAGCAGGATGCTGCTGCCCTGCCGGATGCGCTGGATGGTCAGATAATCCTGAATGTTGGAGAGCTCCTCGGCAAGGGAAATAAACGGGTCGTCCTGCAAAATAGAGCTGCGCAGCAGGTGCGAAAGCGCCGCCAGACCGTCGCTGACGGAATTGGCGTTGCTCATCATGGCGGTAAAGCGCAGGCTGTCAAGCGTGTTAAAGAGGAAATGCGGATTGATCTGCGCCTGCAGCATACGGATCTCCGCGCTGCGCTTGCCCGCCTGCTCCCGCTGGATCTGCACGACCAGCTCCTGCACCTGCCGGAAAATGCTGTTGTATGCCTGCGCAAGATAGCTCAACTCGTCGCGGTCGTTGTCCACGAGCTCCTGCTCAAACCGCGTTTCGGATGCCTCGCGGATGCACTGGATCATGTTGTTGAGCGGACGCGTGATGCTGCCGATGATGATCCTGGAGATGAGCAGGCACAGGATCAAAAGCAGAAACACCAGCGCAACGGCGCTGTAGCGCATGGCGCTGATCGGCTGCATCAGATAGGAATACGGCGTAGACGAGACCAGCACCCAGTCGAGGCTCGACACGGAGGAATAGCAGATGAAAAACTGCGGATCGCCTGCGAATACGCGCATCGCCTGCTGCTGCGGCTCGCGGGTGATCGCCTGAAGCGATTGCAGCTCCTGCTCGGAATAATCCTCGCCCGTAAAGCGCAGATCATTGCCGAAGGGATCGACCAGCGTCAGATGGCGTGATTCGGTCGCTCCGCTCCCGGACGAGAGCGTGAGAAACGACGTATCCATATAAATTAGAATGTATCCATACACCTCGCCCGTGCCGATGTGCGCGACCTTCTGCGCGAGCACGGCGGTCTGCATGGGGAACACGTCGGATAAGAACCAGAGGCGGTTGCCCTCAAAGCCGGCAATGTGCTCATAGTCCGACTGCTGCGCCGCCTCGCGCGCGGGGCTGCTGACCAGACGGCTCATGGAGTAGATCGTCTCGTTGTCGCGCGTCAGGATCAGCACCTATGCCCGCGACGCGCTGTCCTGGGCAAAGGCAGCCGGACTGATGAGCGGCAAGGGCGGCGGCAGGATCGATCCTGCCGGCAGCGCTACGCGTGCCGAGCTTGCGCAGACACTGATGAACCTCGCAAAGCTGACCGGCGAGAAATAACCATCCCAAGAGCGGCTATGGGATGCGCCCATAGCCGCTCTCTGTCTGCCGCGCGCGTGTGTGCGCGGCATAGAAGAGGTGACCTGATTGAAAAAGATTCTCCATCATCCAAAATGGCAAAAAACCGGCTTCCTGCTGTACTGCCTGGTGCCGTTTGTTGTGATCTACGCGGTTTTTATGCTCTATCCGAGCGTGAAGATCTTCGTAAACGCCGGCTTCCGCTGGAGCGGACTGTCGTTAAATAAAGAATTTGTCGGCTTCGACAATTTTGCGCGCCTGTTTAAAGATGACCATTTCTGGGACGCGTTCGGCAACACGGTCTATTTCCTGCTCGTGAGCTCCGCCGTGACGCTGGTGATCTCGCTGTTTCTGGCGTATGCGTTGACGCGCACAAAGCTGCGCGAGCGCAATGTCTACCGCGTGCTGTTTTTCTTCCCGAACGTGCTGTCGATCGTTGTCATCGGCACGCTGTTCCGCAATATTTACGCGCCGGATACCGGCATTCTGAACTCGTTTTTAAGCGCCGTCGGGCTTGGAAACTGGACGCACGCGTGGCTGGGCGAGAGCAAGACCGTTCTCGGCGCGGTGACGGCGGCGATGGTCTGGCAGGCGTTCGGCTATTACATGGTCATGTATATCGCGGGCATGGATTCGATCTCGCCCGAGCTGTATGAGGCGGCGGAGCTGGACGGCGCGTCCAGGCGCCAGCAGTTTTTTACCATCACGCTGCCCATGATGTGGGAGATCGTCCGTATCACGCTGATCTTCTTCATCACGGCGACGATGAACCTCAGCTTCCTGTTCGTCAGCGTGATGACCAACGGCGGTCCGAACGGCAAGAGCGACGTGCTGCTGACGTATATGTACCGGCAGGCGTTCACCAGCTCGAACTTCGGCTACGCCATGGCGGTGGCAGCGGTGATCTTTGTGTTCTCGCTGGTGCTGGCGCTGGTCATTAACCTTCTGACAAAGCGCGACGACTGACGGAGGAGCGGAAGCTATGAATATCAACAAACTCAAAACCTCGGCATCCAGCGGCCTCATGCGCCTGGTATTTCTGCTGGTCACGGCGATCGTGGTGATCCCGATCGCGTGGGCGATCATCTCATCCTTCAAAACCAGCGCGGAATATCTGACCGACCCCTGGGCGCTGCCGCAGTCGCTGCAATGGCAAAACTACGTCAACGCCTTCCAGAAGGCAAACATGGGCGATTACCTGCTCAACTCCGTGATGATCACGGTCGGCTCGATGGCGCTGCTGTTTGTTTTCGGCATTCCGGCGGCGTATGCGCTCTCGCGCTTTCGCTTCGTGGGCTCGCGGCTGCTGAATCTGGCAGTTTTGGCAGGACTGTTTATCAATACGAGCTACATCGTTGTGCCGCTGTTTTTGCAGCTCAAGGATATGCACGCGCTGGATAACCGCGCGATGCTGTGCGTCGTGTACGCGGCGGAGACGCTGCCGTTCAGCATTTACCTGCTCTCCGGCTTTATGAAGAGCATATCCAGGGAATATGAGGAAGCGGCGCGGATCGACGGCTGCGGGTATTTTTCCACGATGCTGCGCATCGTGCTGCCCATGTGCAAGCCCGGCATCATCACCGTTGCCATGTTCAATTTCATGAGCTACTGGAATGAATACACGCTGGCGCTGACGCTCCTTTCCACGCCCGAAAAGCGCACACTCTCCGTGGGACTCAAAAACCTGATGGAGATGCAGCGCTACGCCACCGACTGGGGCGCGATGTTCGCGGGGCTTGTGATCGTCATGCTGCCGACCATGATCTTCTATGCGCTGGTGCAGAACAAGCTGACGTCCGGCATCACCATCGGCGGCATCAAGGGATAAAGGAGCGGACAGATGAACACAAATCAACACGCTTCGACCGTGACGATCAAAACGGAGCTTCTGCGCAGCGCAAGACTCGGACCTGCCTGCGGCGCGCCGCCGCTGCTTGCAACGCGCGGCGTGCAAAAGCGCACGCGCGAGCACAGCTTTGACAGCGAGGGCGTTTTTGTGGGCTACGGGCAGATCCCCGGCATCCTGCCGTATCTGCCGCAGGACGACTATGACCGCACGCTCGAGTGGCTGCCGTACCGCGTCGCCATTGTAGAAAACGAAGCGCTGCGCGCAGTATTTCTGCCGGAGCTCGGCGGACGCCTCTGGCGGCTGACGGACAAGAAAAGCGGCAAAAACCTGCTTTATACGAACGACGCCATCCGCTTCTGCAACCTTGCCGAGCGCAGCGCGTGGTTCAGCGGCGGCGTGGAGTGGAACGCCGGGATCGTCGGGCACAGCCCGTTTACCTGCTCACCGCTGCACACCGCCGTTCTGGAGCAGACCGTAAACGGGCAGCGGATGCAGGTCCTGCGGATGTACGAGTATGAACGCATCCGCCGCATCTGCTACCAGATGGATTTCTACATCCCGCCCGGCGGACGCTTCCTGCACTGCCGGATGCGGATCACGAACCTGCGCAGCCGCCAGATCCCGATGTACTGGTGGAGCAACATCGCCGTCCCGCAGGCGGCGGAGAACCGTGTGATCGTGCCCGCCCGCGCGGCGTATGTCTATCTGAACGGCACGCTGCAAAAGCCGCCGATGCCGTATCTGCGCGGGCAGGACGTGTCATACCCGGTGCGCACGCCCGTTGCGCGGGACTATTTCTACGACCTTGACCCGCAAAAGCCGCACTATGTCTGCTATGCGCAGACAGACGCACCGGCGCTGCTTCAGGCATCGACGTCCCGCCTCTGCGGGCGAAAGCTCTTCGTCTGGGGACAGAGCCAGGGCGGCGGTCACTGGCAGGAGCACCTGACGGAGCACGGCGGGAACTATTGCGAAATTCAGGCGGGTATCCTGAAAACGCAGTACGGCTGCGTGCCCATGCGTCCCAACGCTGTTTGGGAGTGGATCGAGCTGTACGGCGCAATGAATGACGACAACGGCAGACTGCGCGGCGATTTTGACGACGCGGACGCGGCAGTCTGCGAGACCTTGCAGCAGACGCCGGAGTATGTCGGGCTGGAACAGGAGCTGCGCGAGACAAGAAGCCTTGCCTGCAGCCGCGCGGAAAAGCGCATGGACGGGAGCTGCTTCGGCTGGCTCGAGGAGCGGCGGCAGCTTCAGGAGGTGGGCGAGCACTTTCTGCCGGAGCATCTGGACTTCCGTCCGCTCTCCAGCGAAAACGCCCCAGACCTGCAGCGCGCGGCAGCGCCGTGGCTTGCAGTGCTGGATAACCAGCCGACGCTGCCCGTCGATCCGCAGCAGCCGCCGGAATCGTATATGGCGGATGATGCGTGGCGGAAGCTGCTGGAGCAGTATGCCCGCCGCAACGGCGCGAGCTGGTGGACCGGGCTTCAGCTCGGTACGATGGCGGCGGCGCGCCGCGACTGGAGCAAGGCAAAGCGCTTTTTGGAGCAGTCCGTCCAGCTTACGCCCACGCCGTGGGCGCTGACGGCGCTGGCAGAGGTCTGCTTCCAGAAAAACCTGCGCGAGGACGCGTGCCGCCACGCGCTGCGCGCCCTGCGAATGCACCCGGAGCAGCCGGGGCTGCGCAGAAGTCTTCTCTCGCTGCTGCTTTCGTGCGGCGCGTACCGCGAGGTCGCGGAGCTGGCGCAGGGAAGCGACGCGCGGTGCAGCTTCCTGCGCGCCAAGGCGCTGTTCGCTTTGGGACAGACGGATGCGGCGGAGGAAATTCTGATGCAGGACGGCGGGCTCGTGATCCCGGACATTCGGGAGGGCGACACCGGCGTGACCGATCTGTGGTACGCCATCCAGCGCGCCAAAGGCATCCCGGACGCAGACAGCCTGGAAGCGCCCTACAAGCTCGATTTCAGAATGCACGACGAGACAGATTTACCTGTAACTGCGGATAGCTAAAGAAAAACGAAACGGCAGAGCCCCGATTGAGGCTCTGCCGTGTTTTTTAGTGAAGAGTGAATAGTGAAGAAGTAGTCAGTAAAATCGGCGACCTTCTTGCGAAGATCGCCGATTTTGGTGGAGACTACTGGACTCGCTTTTTCTGCGGAAAAAGCCGCGGCGGTTGCAACGTGCCACCGGCACGTTGCTAAGAGCCGCCTTTCGAGTCCAGCAGTCTGAATGCCATACCATAAAAAGAACGGTTACCCGCTGGGTAGCCGTTCTTTTTATGGTGGAGACTACTGGACTCGAACCAGTGACCTCATGCGTGTGAAGCATGCGCTCTAACCAGCTGAGCTAAGCCTCCGTTGCTCGGATATTATAGCACCTGCGAATCAAAAAATCAACTGCAAATTATTTTTTTGCGATTTTTTCTGCAAGCGTGAGCAAACGCGGGCGGGTGTTGTCCTCCGGGTGCGCCAGAACGTGCTGCAAAAGCGCGTGCAAAACTGTGCCGACCGCCGCGCCGGAGAGCTGCGGAAGGTCCGCGCCCGTCACAGCAAGCTGCCGCAGCGTCACGCAGTCGCCGGACGCGCGGACGCCTTCCAAAAGCGCCTGCGCACCCGCAAGCTCCGCGCACACCTCCGCGACTGCCCAGCCCTCCTGCGCGATGAGCTTCTTAAGCACCAGCGCGTTCGGCTGCGGCTTGTACGCGGCGGCAGAGCACTCGATGAGGCGGCAGAGCTTTGCCGGCAGGCGCATGGCGGCGGGGTCAAACTCCGGCGCACGCAGCTTCAGTGCCGCCCAGCGGGACGCGTCCGCGGGCAGCGCCGCGAGCCCGTCCAGCGGCGGGCAGTGCGTCAGCCCGCACGCCGCCAGCATTCCCGCCTCGATCATCTCCCGCAGCAATTCCGGGCGCGGCGAAAGGAGCGTCTTTTCCACCTCGTCCCGCACGCGCTCGCGCGAGAGCCGCGCGCACGCCGCCGCGCCCGTCAGCGCCGCCTGCCGCGTCGCGTCCTCGATGCAAAAGCCGAGCTGCGCCGAAAAGCGCCATGCGCGCAGAATGCGCAGCGCATCCTCCGAAAAGCGCCGCGCGGGGTCGCCGACGCAGCGGATCACGCCGTTTTTCAGGTCCTCCCGCCCGCCGGACACGTCAAAAAGCCGCCCGCGCAGGTCACGCGCCATAGCGTTGATCGTAAAATCGCGGCGCAGCAGGTCCTCACGCAGATCGTCCACAAAGCAGACCTCCCGCGGGTGGCGGCTGTCGAGATACGCGCCGTCGCGCCGGAACGTCGTGACTTCCGCCTGCGTGCCGGGCAGCAGCACCGTCACCGTCCCGTGCTGCACGCCGGTGGGCACGCAATGGTCAAACAGCGCCAGCACCTGCTCCGGGCGGGCGGACGTCGTGACGTCCCAGTCATGCGTCTCGCGTCCAAGCAGCGCGTCACGCACGCAGCCGCCGACGTAATACGCCGCAAAGCCCGCGCCCTCAAGCGCGGCAAGGATCTCATCGGGCTGTCTGCGCACGATCACCACTCCTTTCCACAGAAAGCTGCAAAAATTCCTTGTATTATCAGCCGATACGGTATATAATAATAAACCGTTGCTAAAATGTTTGGCGATACCGCATTTGCGGCATCTATTATTATAAGAAGTGTTCCGCCGACTTGCAAGCGCGGAATTTTGGAGGCAATTTTTATGGCGTCTGGCAATCGCATTGAGGAATACCTGCGCCCGGGGATGCACGCGCATCTGGTCGGCATCGGCGGCGTTTCCATGCGCCCGCTGGGGCTGGTGCTGCGCAGCATGGGCATGGAGATCACGGGCTCGGACATGAATTCGTCCGTCTCCACGCAGGAGCTCATCGACAAGGGCATCACCGTGCACATCGGGCACAGCGCCGAGAATATCGCGGGCGCGCAGTGCATCATCCGCACCGCCGCCGCCCATAACGACAACCCTGAGATCGCCGCGGCGCGCGCGGCGGGGCTGCCTATTTTTGAGCGCGCGCAGGCGTGGGGCTTTATCATGCGCGCCTACCGCAGCGCCATCTGCGTGTCCGGCACGCACGGCAAAACGACCACCACGTCCATGCTGACACATATCTTTCTGGAAGCCGGGCGCGACCCGACGGTCATGATCGGCGGCTATCTGCCGCTGCTCGGCGCGGGGCATCGCGTGGGGCATGGCGACACCATCATTCTGGAAAGCTGCGAATACTGCAATTCCTTCCTCAATTTTTCACCGACCACGGCGGTCGTGCTGGACATTGAGGCGGATCATCTGGACTTTTTCAAGGATCTTGCCGACGTGCAGGCGTCATTCCGCCGCTTCTGCGAGCTTGTGCCGGAGGACGGGCAGATCATCGCCAATGGCGACGACGCGAACACCCATCAGGCGCTGGCGGGGCTTTCGTATACTACGTTCGGCATGAAGCCGGAAAACGATGTATACGGTGCGAACTTCTCCGAGAATTTCAGCGAGTTTGACGTGCTGGCGGGCGGCGAACCGTACTGCCATCTGACGCTTTCCGTCATCGGGCGGCACAACGCGATGAACGCGCTGGCGGCGTGCGCCGTGGCGTGGCGCGCGGCTATCCCCGGCGACGTGACGGCGCGGGCGCTGGCGCAGTTCCGCGGCGCGGGGCGGCGCATGGAGTTTAAGGGCAGCTACCACGGCGCGGACGTCTACGACGATTATGCCCACCACCCGGGCGAGATGCACGCGCTGCTTGAGGCGGCGCGCACGATGGGCTATCAGCGCATCATCTGCGCCTTCCAGCCGCACACCTACACGCGCACCAAGGCGCTGTTCAGCGACTTTGTGCGGGAGCTGAAAACGGTCGATCTGCCGGTGCTTACCGACATTTATGCCGCGCGCGAGTCCAACACCGTGGGCGTCAGCTCGCAGGACCTCGCGGCGCAGATCCCGGGCAGCGTCTACTGCCCGGGGCTGCCGGACGTGACGCGCTTCCTGCGCGAAAACGCCCGCCCCGGCGACCTCATCCTCACCGTCGGCGCAGGCGACATTTACAAGGCAGGCGACAGCCTGCTGAAAGAGCCAGAATAAAGCGCAACGCCCCGAAGCGAGGCTTCGGGGCGCATTTTTTATGAGTTTTGGTGGCTTGCCATCAGGCTTTCATACAGCGCCCGCGTCTCGAACATGTCTACGCGCAGGGTCGCGGTGTAGGTATGGACCTCGAAGCCGTCCGCATCATACGTTTTGTTGTCCTTCGCGCCGTAGCTGACGCGGCAGTAGCCCTCCGGGAGATCAATCTCCCACTGATTTTCGCCATCTGAGGGCACGCCCTGTTCGGCAAATGCCTGATAGAGCGCCTCCCCGTCCGCAAAGCCGCCGTAGAGCATCGCGGCAAATGCGAGCTGCTGCTTCCAGTCTGACCACTGAAACTCATCCGAATCCCTGTGCTGCACAAAAGTCGTGTACAGCAGCCGCCCGTCCGTGAGCTGGACGCTGGAAGCGCTCGCCACAAACACGCCGTCCTCCGGCTCATCGGGGCTTTCCGGCGCACGGCGGATGGTGTAGCTGACGTGCCCCTCCTGCTGCGAATACGTCTCATCCTCGCGGACGATCCCCGGCAGCCCGGCTTTGGTCAGCGTCTCGTTGACCGTCGCCGCGTCGAGCGGGAAAACCGTCTGAAACTCCCGGCTCTTCTGACAGCCGGTCAGAATCCAGAGAATGCCGAGCGTGAGCAGAACAAAAAACAAATGCTGTTGCTTCATGGTATTTCTCCTAAATTTAGTCCGCCTTGAGTGTAAATACGTTCTTGTGCCAGTCCAGCAGCCCGTCGTCGCGCATTTTGCCGAGCTCTTTGGAGAGTGCGGTGCGCTCCACATTCAGATAGTCCGCGAGTTGCTGGCGGTCGAAGGGGATGCGGAACGTTTTTGCGCCCGCGCGCACGCTCTGCGCCGAGAGATAGGTCAGCAGCCTGCCGCGGATCGTTTTGGACGCGGTGCAGAAAATGCGTTCCGACAGCGCCAGATTTTTCTGCGCGCACAGCCGCAGCAGATTTTCCGTCAGCCGGCGGCTACCCTCCGGCGGCATGGCGCGCAGCGCCGTCTGCACGTCCAGCAGCCAAATTTCGCCCGGCTCGGCGCACACGGCGTCCACCATCATGGGAATGCCGCCGAGCGCATACGTCTCGCCGAACGCGCCGCCCGCCTCCATGCTGCCGAGGATGCTGCGGTTGCCCCACAGGTCGTTGTTTTCGATGTGCACGCAGCCCGAGCGCACCAGCCCGAGCTGGCGCGTCACGTCCCCGGCGTGCAGCACGACCGCGCCCTTTTCATACCGCCGCAGACGCGCCGCGTGCGCTTCCAGCCACGCAAGCGCGTCCTTTGACAGTCCCGCGAACAGAGAAAAATCAGAAAGCTCCATAAAAACCTCAATTCGTTGTTTTGACCACGAAAATCCTGACGCCAGTATACTATACTATGACCACAAGGTCAAGGAGGGATGTACGATGATCATGGACGGCTGCCAGGGAAAGCCCCGCACCCCGACGATCCTCGACAAAACGTGCCCCCAGTGCGGGCATGAGATCGAGATGTTCTCCACCGACACCGAAATGCGGTGTGAGCACTGCGGCTTCACGGTCTATAACGACACGCTCAGCTGCGTCCAGTGGTGCAAATACGCCCGCAAATGCGTGGGCGACGAGATGTACGAAACGATGATGAAGATCGCGGCGAAGCAGAAGGAAGAAGCCGCCGCCGCGCGCCGGAAAAAGCAGGAGGATAAGTAAAATGGTACGCAGGATCATTCAGATCGACGAGGAAAAATGCAACGGCTGCGGCGCGTGCGCCGCGGCGTGTCATGAGGGCGCGATCGGCATGGTGGACGGCAAGGCGAAGCTCCTGCGCGAGGACTATTGCGACGGGCTGGGCGACTGCCTGCCCGCGTGCCCGATGGACGCGATCCACTTTGTCGAGCGCGAAGCGCCCGCGTATGACGAGCAGGCGGTGCTTGCCGCCAAACAGAAAAAGGCGATGCCGCAGGGCGGCTGCCCCGGTCAGCGCCTGCGCACGATGCAGCCGCGCCCGTCCGCACCCGCCGAACATGCGGCGGAAGCGTCGTCACAGCTTATGCAGTGGCCCTGTCAGATCAAGCTCGTGCCTGTGAACGCCCCGTATTTTGACGGCGCAAAGCTGCTCATCGCCGCCGACTGCACCGCCTATGCCTATGCGCGGATGCACGAGAAATTCATGCGCGGCAGAATTACGCTCATCGGCTGCCCCAAGCTCGACGGCGTGGACTATGCGCAGAAGCTGACGGAAATTTTCCGCACGAACAACATCCAGAGCGTCACCGTCGTGCGCATGGAGGTCCCCTGCTGCGGAGGACTGGAGCACGCCGCCAGAACGGCGCTGCAAGCAAGCGGCAAGTTCGTCCCGTGGAAGGTCGTGACGATCTCCGTGGATGGGAAGATTTTGGAGGAGACGTAAGCAAATAATTTTAGCCGTAATGCAGGGGGAGGGTCGCCTTTCCCGCCGGTACAACGCCGCAAATAATGCGGAACGGCACGCACCCGTAGGGGCGGATGACTCTGTCCGCCCGGCACAGCACACCCACAAAAAACGAATGCACCGATGCAAATACGCAATCCGTTTGTAGGGGTCGATGCCCACATCGACCCGGCAGTACACAACTGCAAAATTGTACGCACCATCGGCGACAACGTAAAACATTTTGTAGGGGCGGACGACCCTGTCCGCCCGTGGGGCAATGGCAAATTTGCCGCAGCGTATCGTAAAAACGGTCGTCGTGCGGGGAGAGCGCGGCGTCGCCCCCTACAAATATGGCACGGATTCGCATTGGTGCGTCCGATTTTGCTGGTGCACACCGCCGGGCGGACAGAGTCGTCCGCCCCTACGGGTGCACACCGTTCTGCATTGGTGCGGCATAAAATGACCCCGGCGGGGGAGCTTTGCTCCTCCACCGGGGGTTTTTGCTTTACTTCTTCAAATATCTTGCCAATATCGCCGCTGCCTGGGCGCGGGTGGCGTTTTTTTGCGGGGCGAGCGCGCCGTCCGGCGTGCCGGTTATGATCCCTGCACCGACCGCCCACTGCATGGCGGATATTGCCCAGTCGCTGAGCTGCTGCACGTCGGGGAAGCTGCTGAGATTTTCGGACAGAGCCACCGCTGTCAGTCCGTCATACACCGCGCAGCGGAACAGCATTGCCGCCATCTGCTCACGGGTGATGGGCGCGTTGGGGGAGAAGGTCGTGGCGGACGTGCCGGCGGCGATATTGTTTGCGACCGCCCACTGCACCGCCGCTGCGTAATAGCAGCCCGAGCCGACATCGGAAAATTCGCGAATTTCATCGCCATTGACGCCTGCCTCGCCAGTCAAGCGCCAGAGCATCGTCACGAACTGCGCGCGTGTGAGCACACCGTCCGGCTGGAACGTCCGATCCCCCACGCCCTGCATCAGCCCCAGCACCGCGCAGGCGTGCACACCGTCGTGATACCACGCGTCCGCGTCCAGATCGCGGAACGATGCCACGGGGCACGCCGCGCCGCGCTCGCATTCCGCCGGGACGATGGCGTAGAGCGACAGGTGCGTCGTCAGCAGCGACAGCCCGCCGAGGCTGTTCGAAAACAGCGGAGTTTCCTGTGTGCTGCCGTCCGGCGCGATGTACAGCCCCTTCGCGCCGCCGATGAGCTGCGCCTTTTGCTCACGCGACAGGCGCGGGCTGATGACGAGCAGCGGCAGGTCGCTGTTCAGGTCCAGATCATTCTCCATAGCAATGCCGATCAGCTTGCCGGGGTCAAAAATGTCAAAATTCAGCCCGCCGAGGTCGGTATCGCCGAACTTCGACTTGCCGGAGTTGGCGGTTCCGATGTTCAGGTCGTCGGCGCTGATATTGCCAAGTTTCAGATTTCCAATGTCGATCTTCAGATCACCGAGATCGACGTCGCTGCCGTTCTGGCGCAGACCGACGTCCGCCGCCGCTGCCGCGCCGATAGACTCCAGCGCCTTTTTCTGCGCGGGCGTTGCGTCTGCGCGGCTGTCGGCGTCATTTTTGAAGATGATGTCCAGCGGCGCGTCCTTCAGTGCATTGAGAACGTCGCCGTTCATCGCCAGCGTGCCATTCTGCCCGTCCACGGTCAGAGAATTTTTGCCGGGGAGCTGATTTACGAGGCCCTTCGGCAGGACGGTCGTGTCGTAGTCGCCGGTAAAGCGCGTGCCGATGTTCACATCCGCGCCCGGAAGCGTGATGTCGCCGATGGGCGTGACGGTCAGCCTGCCGCCCGTGATCGTGCCGGACAGGTCGTCGCGCACGCCGCCGGATGTGATCGGAATTTTCACGACCGGCTGTGTCTTGCCGCCGCTGCTGCCGCCGGACGAGTTTGCCTGCGCGGTGAGCGTGAGCGTCATATCATGATCCTTGTTTGCATAAACCGCCTGCGCGGTGCTCTTTTCGGCGTCCACGCCGTTACCGTAGTCAAAGCCGGACACGCCGGCTGCCGCCGTGATGGCGGGGGAGTCGGTCGAGGAATTGCTGGCGAGGACCTTCGCGCCGGAGCCGATCGTGGCGCGCAGCGCACCGCTGAGGTCGATGGCGCGTGCCGTGTCGTCCGCATAGCCGCTGCGCACGTCGAGATGCCCGCCGGTCAGCGTCAGGTCGGCGGATCTGCCGGACCCGCTGAGGATACCGGCGCTTTTGCCGCCGGCATTGCCCGCGAAGATGGTCACGTTGCTGCTTGCGAGCGACGCATTGCCGGTAAACACGATCCCGGCGGAAAGCGCGTCATTTCCACCGCTGGCATTGCCGCCGCGGATCAGCAGCTCCGCATTCTCCGCGCGCAGCGCCTTTGCCGCGATGCCGATGCTGCGCGCCGCCGTGCCGAGCTCGATGTTCAGCGCCGTGTCCCGGATCGTCAGCGTGCCGTTTTCCACAGCCAGCGCGCGGATCTGCTGCATGGGCGCGATCTCCGTGCCGCGCTGCACGATGTTCAATTTTCCGTCGCCGTGCACCGTGAGGCTGCCGGTCGAGCGGACCGCGTCCAGATTCGCACCGCCGGTCGGCGTGACGGTCACGGTGCTTTCGCCCACAGCCGCAAGCGCCGCGCCGCCGGGCAGCGTGATCGTACTCTCGATACTCGCGCCTTGCAGCGTCAGCGTTTTCGTGCTCGCGTCCCAGCCCCAGCCCTCGGCGTTATCCAGTACGGAAATGCCGCCGGCCGCAGGGTCAAAGCTGCCGGGATAGCCATTGCGGTAGGTGAAGCTGACGCGAGCCCCCGTCAGGTCGAGCGGTGTGGTGCGCGCCGCGCCCTGCTCAAACCACCTGGCGTAGAGCGTGATGTCGCGCGTCAGCTTGCCGGTGCGGAAGCTCCACGGCTTGGTCAGCGCCTCATCTGTGTACCAGCCGACGAAAAAGTACCCCGGTTTTTCCGGCGTGCGCTCGGTGAGCGCCGTGCCGAGCGGCAGCCGCTCCGTGACCGGCTCGTCGTCGTTGTTTGCGACCCACGTTACAAGCCGCCCGGGCTCGACCGTCAGAGACGCGGCGGTGGGCAGATAATCGTCATAGCCGTTCTCCTGCGTGCGCAGGAAGATCACGCTGACCGCGTACCCGGCGTCCTCGTCGGTCGGCGTGTAGGCAAACGCGTTGTGCGCCGCCTGCTGCCCGCCTTTGCCGTGCCACCAGTAAAAGCGGATGCCCAGATCCGTCAGCGTGTCCATCGTCACGCCGTCCGGCAGGACGAGCGTGATCGCGGCGGTGGGGTGACAAATCGGCGAGCTGCACACCAGCCGTGAATTTTTCAGACTGTTCCAGACCGCGTCCGGGTCAATTTCTTCCGCCCCGGCGCTCACCGGCAGCACTGACAGGCACAATACCAGCGCCAAAAGCAGACAGATCAGACGTTTTTTCATGCGTGTTCCTCCCTCTCGAATGCTTATTTCTTCCACGTTCAGTATACACGACGCCTGCGTTTTTCACAAGCAAAAAAAGCGGACGCAGAAGCTCTGCGTCCGCCCTGGTTATTTTGCGGGATACGGCTTGCGCACTGCCGTCCTGCCGAAGATATAATCCGTCGAAGTGCCGTAAAGCTCCGCCAGTTTTATGACCAGCCGCGCTGGGATTTCGCGTTTGCCGGTCTCATAATTGCTGTAGACGCGCTGGTCGATGCCGAGCACAGCGGCGACCTCCTTTTGCGTCAGGTCGCGGCCCTCCCGTAAATCGCGCAGCCGCAGACCGTCCATCATACGATCCTCGCCCCAGTCTGTTCGTGCTCGATGAGCTTCCATGTCGCGCTTATGAGATTCGAGAACAGCGGGTTTTCCATCGCGCGGATGATGAACGACTGGCGGGGGGAGTTGATGTCCTCGCCGGAGACCTGAAACAGCCCGTTTTCGTCGCACAGCGCGCGCAGGCGCGCGAGCTGCTCGGGCGTGTTGCGCGTGGGCATATAGGTGACGGCTCGAATGCCGCACGCCTTCAGGCACGCGATCACGTCGTCCAGATAGTCGTCCTCAAATTTCTGCGCCTTTTTATCGCCCGTGACCGACGCGGTTACGTCCCCCAGATACGCGTAGCACAAAAGCGCGTCCACGCGCGCGCACAGCGCCACCACGTCCGCCACCTTCGGGCATTCATCGGTCGCGTCGATGTAAACCTTCGGCACGAATGCCGATTTCAGAATGCCCAGCAGATCGTATTCGTAGAAGGGATACGCCGTGTCCAGCATCTGCGCCCGCTGCTTTTCCGAGAGCGAAAGCCCGATGGACGCGAGATAGTCTGCCATCGGCTGCCCTTTCCCGGCTTTTTTCACCATCGCGATGGCGAGCGCGTACATTAAATGCCGCTCCGTCACGCCGCCGCCCTCCGCCGCCTCGCTCAGCGGCAGCACGTCGCGGTCGTAGTCCAGCTTGATGCCGGGCAGCAGCGCGTTGATTTTTTCGACCATCGCGCGGCTGCGCACATGGCGCGCGGCGCGGTAGGGCGCGAAAAACGCCTGCACCTCGTCAATGCGGTCGTGCGGGACCGATTGGATGGTCATGTAGCTCACGCCCACCTGATCGGGATTGTTTGTCCGCCGACCGGCGAGCGCCGTGCCGTCCATCGACACGCGGCACTCCATGCCGACTGTCGCAGGCATCCCCACGAGCTGCGCCGCCGCGAGAAATTCCCGCGCGCCCGCGATGGAGTCGTGGTCGATGATGCCCGCCGTGCACAGCCCCTCCATCCGCGCGGCAAACACCGCCGCCGTGGGAGAGTAGGGCGAGAAGGAATACGTCGTGTGGATGTGGTTGTTGATGTACTGCGGCACGGTCGGCGGGAACTGCGCAGAAGCACAGACCTCCCGCAGATTTGCCAGCCGCTCGTCCGCCGTCGGCGCGTTCAGTTTGTTGAGAATGGCAATGTCGATCATGGTAGTTTCCTCTTTGAAAAAGATCGTAATTCGTCGTAACGTAGGGGAGGGGCGAATTGAGGGAATAGGTAATAGTGAATAGTGAAGAAGTAATTATTTAGTCGTAACGTAGAGGAGGGGCTTGCCCCTCCTGCGCAGGATGCACCAACAAATTCGTGCAACGAACGGCGACCTCGTACAATGTTTTGTAGGGGCGGACGTCTCTGTCCGCCCGGCAGGGTACACCCGCAAAATCGCACGATTTGCGGCGAATCCGCACGCCGTTTGCAGGGGTCGATGCCGCGCTCTCCCCGCATGGGGCATATCCGATTTTACGATACGTTGCGGCAAATTCGCCATTGCCCCACGGGCGGACAGGGTCGTCCGCCCCTACAGGACATTTTGCGTTTTTGCCGATGGCGGGTGCAATTTTGCAATTGCATCCTGCCGGGTCGATGTGGGCATCGACCCCTACAGAGATTTTGCGAGGTCGCCGTTCGTTGTGCGGTTTTCTGGGTGCATTCCGCGCGGGCGGGGTAGAACCCCGCCCCTACGGCTTGATTTTGATTTTGCGAAAACGCTCAGTTCAGCATGACCTGCCCGCCCGTTACCGGGATCGCCTGACCTGTTTCGTACTTCTGCTCCACGCAGTACATGACGGCGCGCGCCACGTCGATGGGCAGACAGCCGCGGTTCATCGGGACCTTTGCCTCGTAGAACCGCCGCACATCGGCGACTGTTTTCGCACCAGGGACTTTGCCAGCGTTCAGGTACTGCACGAACAGCCCGCGCTCAGGGTCGGACCACAGCGGGCCGTCGAGGAAATTGCCGGGGCAGACGGCGTTGACCTTGATGTTGTACGCGCACAGCTCCAGCGCGAACGACTGCGTGAGCCCGATGCCGCCGAACTTCGAGCCCGCGTAGGCAAAGTTCTTGTTCGAGCCCTCGAGACCAGACTTGGAGTTCAGCGTCACGATGTCGAACATCGCCTCGGGGTCAGCCTCGTGCTGCGCCTGCATGATGATGGCGGCGTATTTTGCACAGAGGAAATAGCCGGTGTAGTTGATGTTGGTCACGAACTCAAAGTCCTTCTTTTCGACCTGCGCGATCGGGCCGGAGCGCACCACGCCCGCGTTCGAGAGCATGAGGTCGAGCCCGCCGAACAGCTCCACGGTCTTGCCGACCATGGCGGCGACGGAGTCCTCGTCGTACACGTTCACCGCGATGGCAACGGCGCGCTCGCCGAACTCCTCCGCGACCCGCTTCGCCAGCGGCTCGTTCATGTCCGCGATGACGACCGTCGCGCCTTCCTTATACAGCTCCTCGGCGATGCCCTTGCCGAAGCCCTGTGCCGCGCCGGTCACAATGCAGATCTTGCCGCCCATGCGCCCAGCCACCGCCGGGCGATTGTGGATATTTTTTTTGGCGATCTCACACCATTTTGTCATGTCAACACTCATAATTTCGCACCCTTTCACAATTTTTCGCAAAACGTTTCGCGATGTTTTCTGGATTTCTGGTTTTTATTATATACTTTTTGGCGTAAAATGCAAGACATGGCTTGCAAAAATGACAGGATCGTGTAAAATGAGACCAAGATGGAGGTGTATTTTCATGGCAGTCAGACCGTTACTGATCTTTACCGACCCCGGCATCGACGATTTCATCGCGCTTTCGATGCTCCTGCGTGACCCGGCGTTTGAGGTCTGCGGCATCGTGAGCCTGAGCGGGAACGTTGGGCTGGATGTGACCGTCAACAACGCGCTGCTGTGCGCGGAGCTGAACGGGTGCGCGGACGTGCCCGTGCTGGCGGGCAGCGCCAAGCCGCTCTGCCGCCCCGCGCGCACCGCGGCGAATATCCACGGCAAGAGCGGGCTCGGCAGGCACGTTGAGGAATATTCGACCCTCGCCGCCTGCGCCGAAAACGCGGAGGAATTTACCGCGCGGATGGTGAAAAAATATGCAGGCGCGCTGGAGCTGGTCTCGCTCGGACCGCTGACGGACGTGGCGCTGGCGCTGCAAAAATACCCGGAGCTCGTGCCGCTGGTGCGCGACGTGCTCATCATGGGCGGCGGCGTGAGGCGCGGCAACGCGACAAAATACGCCGAATTTAACATCGTAGCCGACCCTGAAGCGGCGGCGTTCGTCTTTTCCTGCGGCGTGCACGTCACGATGGTGGGGCTGGACGCCACGCATGAATGCGTCCTGCCGCGCAGCAGCATTCCGCAGCCCGGTGCGACGCGGCTGGGCAGGATCGTCCCCACAATGCTGCATGATTATGCGGATGTATACAAAACTGTGCATAATCTGGAGGGCATGGTCATCCACGACGCGATCTGCGTGCTGATGCTTTCGCACCCCGACTGGTTCCGCTGTGAGGAGCACCGGGTGTCCATCTGTCTGGACGAGGGCGAGCATCTCGGTCAGACTGTGGTCGCCCCCGACGGCGCAACAAACTGCACCGTGGCGATGGACGCGGACGCGGAGAAAGTCAACGGCTATCTCGCCAAATTTGCGCGGGAGCTTGCGAAGTAAATTAAGATACGAAACCAGCGCCGCCCAACCGGGCGGCGCTGGTTTTGTGTATGGGGACGGAAGAACGGAAGGCGTTTCTCCTGCTGCATCCCAACCGACTGAAGCCGGCGAACGTGGATACCTCGAAATGCCTTCCGCTGGAGACAGCGTAGCACAGAACGCGGAAGCTGTCAAGCGGGACGAATGGCTGCCGGAGGATATGGAGGTCAAGGACGAACCCTCATCAGTCGCCTGCGGCGACAGCTTCCCCACGAGGGGAAGCTGAAGCATCCACGAACGGACGATTTAGTGGACTTCCTGCACGGAGATGTGCTGATCCGCGCGGGGCGCAATCAATATGTGGCAACGACCGTGGTCGGAATTACCGATACGGGGAAGTATGTGTTCTATGACATGACAGGCATGACGCCGGTGAACGCAGAAACAAAAGAAGAGCTTTCCCCCGCCGCCGCAGGCACGAGTGCCGTAAGCGCCATACAGGAAAGCTCCTCTACTGGTAGAGTACGCTCAGAGAGTAAAAATGTCAACAGGAAATTTTCGCCAGAGATGCAGGAGCGGGCGTCGGAGCTGACGGACGCGGACGCGCCGGCGCTGAGTGAGGAGGAGCAGCGGCGCGAAACGTGGCGGCAGATGACCCGCGAGGTAGACGCCGAGGGCGAGCGGCTGCGGGAAATGGAGCGGCAGGATGGAGAGTTCGTGTATACGTTCCATATGAAAAAAAGAGAAGAGAAAGTGCCCCCCAGGCTTTCAATGCTGAGGTTGACAGCAAAAACGCCGCCGACGCTAACTCCTCTGATACCAGTATACGCACATCTGGACGGGAAAGTCAAGGGAAATATTCGCCGGAGGCAGGGAATGACCGCCGGAAGGCGGCGCAGTTTGCGGTGATCCAGAGCAGCAACGCGGCGGAGGACGACTACCACCTTGTTTTGCAGGATCATCTCATCGAACAAATCAAAATACGCCTTTGCACCCGTGCCTTCCTCGCCGCGCAGCGATTCCATGGAAATTTCCTCAAGCACGAGCGGGCAGAGCGCCTTGAGCTGGTCGATCGCGTTTTGCAGCTACGCCGTATCGACCCGCACCTTTCGGCGCGAAAAGTGGAAAAAACCGAGCCGAAAATACTGATCCCTGTTACGGAGGACTCCGGCGGACGGGCGAGCGGACTGGCTGCACATCCGCTCTGCGACTATCTGAAATATGTTGCGCTCACCAACGAGAAAGCGCACGACCTATATTTGCAGACGCTGCGCGCGTGGCTGGACTCGCCGCATTCGCACCCGTTTTTGCAGGCGGTTTTTGACATCTTGTAATAGTCCGAGGTCCCGCCCCGCAAGGGGCGGGTGGATTTAAATGCCGTCGTCAAATAATAAGAAAAATTAAAAGGGGTCCCGCCCCGCTGGATGGATTTCTCCGCCCCGATTTTTATAGGTTGACAAATCGGTATTCGGTGTTATACTGAGTGCGAAAAGTTATACTTCGGATACGAACGGAGGGGCGATATGGGGCTGCAATATCCCAAGGGCAAGTTTTTGAGCATCGTGAAGGTTGGCGAAAAGGGGCAGATCGTGATCCCCAAGGGGGCGCGGGAGCTGTTCGGCATTCAGCCGGGCGATCAGCTTTTGCTGATGGCGGACAAAAAGCGGGGCATCGCGCTGGTGAGCGAAGCCTCGCTCGCCGCGCCGGAGCGGCTGTGGGACATGGCAAAGGAGCAGGACGATGGAAGTATTGAGGGTTGAGGGGCTGTGCAAGCGCTATCCGGCGTTTGCGCTGGAAAACGTCTCGTTTTCCATGCAGCCCGGCACGATCATGGGGCTGATCGGGCGCAACGGCGCGGGCAAAACGACGACGCTCAAGTCGCTGCTGCACGTCGTGCATCCCGACGCGGGCAAAATTATGCTTTTCGGTATGGACATGGACACGCAGGAGCTGGCGATCCGCAAAAAGCTCGGCTATGTGTCGGGCACGGCGGGGTACTATCCCAAAAAGACCCTGCGGCAGCTTGCGGATGTGACGCGCGCGTTTTACCCGGACTGGGACGAGGCGGCGTATCAGGACCGCCTGCGGCGGTTTTCGCTGGATGAAAACAAGCGCGTGAGCGAGCTTTCGGAGGGCATGAAGGTGAAATTCCAGCTCGCGCTGGCGCTGTCGCACCGGGCGGAGCTGCTGATTCTGGATGAGCCGACGTCGGGACTCGATCCCGTCTCGCGCGACGATCTGCTGGAGCTGTTTTTGACGCTCTCGGAGCGGGGGACGGCAATTTTGTTCTCAACGCACATCACGTCGGACCTTGAAAAATGCGCCGACACCATCACCTACCTGCAAAACGGGCGGGTGCGGCTGGCGGGCGCGCGGGAGGATATTCTGGCGCAGTGGCGCGTGGTGACGGGCGAGTCCTCGCAGCGCACGGCGGCGCTGGACGCGGCGATGACCGGCTGCCGCGAGCACCGTGGCGAATTTGAGGGTCTGGTGCGCGCGCAGGATGCGCAGACGGCGGCGGGCTGCACGGTGCGCCCCGCGACGCTGGAAGAGCTGATGGTATTTTTGGAGCGGGAGGCGGAAGCATGAAGGCGCTGATGAAAAAAGAATGGCGGCTGGCGATGATGCCCGTGCCGCTGCTGTTTCTGGCGCTCAGCGCGCTGGTGCTCGTGCCGAATTATCCGTATTATGTGACGTTTTTCTACACCACGCTCGGCATTTTTCTGTTCTTTCAGGCGGCGCGCGAGAACCGCGACATCGCGTATATGCTCCTGCTGCCGGTAAAAAAGGCGCAGATGGTGTACGCCCGCGTGTGGACCGTGGTGCAGATCGAGCTGTTACAGCTTGTGTGCTGCGTGCCGTTTATGCTTGTGCGGGCGGGGTACGGCATCCAGAACGCCGTCGGGATCGAGGCAAACTGCGCGTTCCTCGGCTTCGGCGCGGTGCTGCTGGGCGTGTTCAACGCGGTTTTTCTGCCGATGCACTACAAAAACGGCTATGACCTCGGAAAGCCGTTCATCGTGTCGAGCATCGTGATGTTTTTGAGCATTTGCGTTTTGGAGGTGCTGGAGCACATCGTGCCGTATATGAAAACGGTCTGCGAGCGCTACGACATCGCCGGGCAGGTACAGCAGCTCCCGGTGCTGTTTGGCGGGCTGCTCGTCTACGCGGGGCTGACGGCTCTCGCCGCACGGCGCTCCGCGAAGCGGTTTGAAAAGGCAGATTTGTAAACAATACCCCCGGCAGCACGTCCGTGCTGCCGGGGTATTCTGTCATAATTTGTCCGCGAAGGGGAGCTTGCGCCAGTCCGCAAGCGTATCGAGGAAGCAGTCGGCTGCCTGCCGGACAGCGGGCTGGTCAAATTCCGCGCCGGGGTCGGCAACGCCGCAGGTGTGCAGCCCCAGCGCCCTTGCCGTGCGGATGGAGTACGCGGCGTCCTCAAACAGCCACGCCTCGTGCGGCTGGACATCCAAAAGCCGCAGCGCGGTTTTGAAAAATTCGGGGCTATTTTTGGTGCAGCCCGCGCGGTCGGTGGTGAGGACGAGGTCGAACAGCGCGTCCACGCCCGTGCATTGCAGCGCGGGGCGCGCGTAGCGCTCCATGGTGGCGGTGGTGAGCGCGAGCTTCACACCGGCGGCTTTGAGCCGGCGCACCAGCGTCCCACCGCCGGGCTTGAGCGCCGCCTCCTGCGCATAATAGCGGTACAGGCGCGCGTCCAGGCACGAAAAGATCTCCTCCACGCTCTGGCGTGTATGGTAATCGTCGTGAATAAACTGCGCGATCTCCATCGTGCCGAGCGGAAAGGTGCTTTCATAAAGCGACGGCTTCGGCTCATAGCCGAGCTGGCGGACGAGTTCGTCCGGCGCGCGAAACCACATTTCGGTGGAGTCAACGAGCGTGCCGTCCATATCGAACAGGACGGCGCGCGGGAGAGCAGAACATTCCGGGGTCATATCCAATTCCTTTTCAGTCCGCGATGAACACGCGGACGTTTTTTTCACCCAGTGCGGCGACGGTATCGGGGTCGATGGCGCTGTCGGTGATCATGTTGCGGATGCTTTCAAATTTGTCGTAGACGACGAACGAGCGGCGTCCGAGCTTGGTGCTGTCGAGCAGGACATAGGTCGAGTCGGCAAGCGCGGCGGCGACGCCGGTGAGGTGCGCGGTCTCGATCTCGGAGGTGGAGAAGCCGTCCTCCAGCGAGAAGCCGTCCGCACCGAGGAAGGCTTTGCTGAAATGGAACTGCGAGAGGAACGACTCGCACAGCGTGCCCGCAAAGCTCTTGCGGTCGGCGCTGTAGATGCCGCTGGTGAGGATGGTGGTGCAGCTTTTGTTGAGAATTTCGAGATGCGCCAGCGAGTTTGTCACGACGGTGATGCCCGTCAGCTCGCCGCGGTGGATGCGCTCGACGACGAACTCGCACAGGTGGATGGTGGTCGTGCCGCAGTCGATGTAGACAAAGTCGTTGTCGGTGATGATGGACGCCGCGAGCTTGCCGATCTGCGTTTTTGCCTTGCGCTGGCGCTCAAGCGTGACGTCGTACTGGTATTTGGTGGCGGTGTTGGCGTAGCGCACGCCGCCGAATACGCGCACAGCTTCGCCATCCGCCTGCATCTTGTCAAACAGGCGGCGGACGGTGGATTCGGACACCCGCAGAAGCTCCGTCGCCTCCTTGGTGGACACGCCGCCGTTGGTTTTCAGGAGGGATTCCAGCTCCTCGCGCATACGCACTTCGTTCTTATTCATACTGCCGCTCCGATTTCATCATGTACTATACGTATGATAGCCAAAAATGGCGGGATTTGCAACCGTTTTTGGAAAAACAGTTACTCGCCGAAGCCGCTTTCGATGAGCGCGGTGAGGGCGTCCAGCGCGGCGGCTTCGTCCTCGCCGTCGGCGATGAGCTCTGCGCGCGTGCCCTGGACGAGCCCCTGCGAGAGGATCATGACGATGGATTTGGCGTTGACGGGGCGCGCGCCTTCTTCGCATTTGCGAAGCTGGATGCGGCAATGGAACTGCCCGGCGGCTTTGACAAAGTCGGAAGCGGGGCGGGCGTGCAGCCCGGACGGGTTGTTGATGAGCACTTCTCTGGTGAGCATTTTTTACTTCTCCTTCAAATTTTCAAGCTGGGCGCGCAGGAGCGCCTCGGCGCTCTGTGCATCGGTGCAGGCGAGCAGGCGCTCGCGCAGGTCGGGAAGCGACGCTTCGTCCGTGAGCAGTACGGCGCGTTTGACGGCGGCGAGGGACGAGGCGTTCATGCTGAATTTGCGGATGCCGAGGCTCAGAAGCCCCAGCACGGCGGCGGGGTCGCCGCCCATTTCGCCGCAGACGCTGAGCGTCTTTCCGGGGGTGGTAAATGCGCGTGCCGCGCCGTCGAGCAGACGGAACATGGCGGGGTGGAACGACTGATAATACGGCGCGACGGCGGGGTTCATGCGATCCGCCGCCAGCAGATACTGGCACAGGTCGTTCGTGCCGGCGCTGGCAAAATCGACCTCCCGCGCGGCGGCGTCCGCCATCAGCGCGATGGAGGGGATCTCGATCATGATGCCGACGGGCAGATCCTCGCGGTGGGGGATACCCGCCTGCCGCAGCTCTTCGGCAGCCTCCGCAAGCAGCGCTTTCGCGCGGCGAAGATCGTCGAGGCTGGCGACCATCGGGAACATCACGGCGAGATTGCCGTGCACGGCGGCGCGCAGAATGGCGCGAAGCTGCGTTTTGAACAGCTCAGGTCGGGCAAAGCACAGCCGCAGCGCGCGCTCGCCGAGGAAGGGGTTCTGCTCCTGCGGCAGCGGGAGGGCGGCAAGCGTTTTATCGCCGCCGATGTCCAGCGTGCGCAGGATGACCTGCCGGTCGCCAAAGCGGTCTGCCACGGCGGCGTAAGCCTCATACTGCGCCTGCTCGTCGGGGAGCGTGTCGGACTGCATATAGAGAAATTCCGTGCGGAACAGCCCAACGCCGTCGCTGTGTTCGGCGTATTGCAGCGCCGCGTCGGTACTCGACCCGATGTTCAGGCAGGTGAGCACACGCGTGCCGCCGCTTAAGAAGGGAGTGCGGCTGAGATACTGCGCGGTGAGCGCCTTTTGCGCAAGGAACGCGCGCTCTTTTTCGGCGTACTGCGCAAGGCTGGACGCGTCCGGCGAAAATTCGACCGTTCCGGCGGCAGCGTCCACGGCGGCAAGCTCGCCGCTGCGGCACGCGTCCAGCAGCCCCGCGATGCCGGAGACGGCGGGAATGCCGAGGCTGCGCGCGAGAATGGCGCAGTGCGACGTTGCGCCGCCCAATTCTGTCACGATGGCGCGAACCATCTTGGGGTCGAGCGCGGCGGTGTCGGACGGCATGAGCTCCTGCGCCACGACGATGGACGGCTCTTTCAGGTCGGCAAGCGTTGTGCCGCCGCCTCCGAGCAGCGTGTCCAGCAGGCGCTTTTTCACGTCCCGCAGATCGGCGGCGCGCTCGCGCATCCGCTCGTCGTCAAGTCCTGCGATGAGGTCTGCGTACTGCGAATAGACGCACTCGACCGCCCAGGCGGCGGTATCGCCGCAGGCGATGGCGTCCCGTATTTCTTCATCCATGGCGATGTCGCGCAGAATTTCGAGGTGCGCCTCAAAAATGGCGGCGTTTTCGCCGGATGCGGCTTTCATGGTTTCGTAGGCGGCTTCCAGTGCGGCGGCTGCCGCGGCGAGCGCCGCCTCATAGGCTTGCAGCTCCTGCGCGGCATCCTCCGTGTGCTGCTGCGTGACGGTCATCTGCGCCGGAACGTACCGGCAGACGGGCGCGACCGCGACGCCCGGGGAAATGGCAATGCCCTGATAGATCATGGTGAGCCTCCTGCCGCGCCGGTTTGCGGCGCGTATGAAACGGGAGCTGTGTGCATCCGCGTGCGGAGACACACAGCTCCCGCATAAACTGAGAACGGGTTAGAATTTGAAGCGCTTGGCAGCATCTGCCCAGTTGGTGATGTGCGTCTGGACCGTCTGCTGGAGGGTGATCGCCACGCCGCCGGCAGCCATCTGCTGGAGCATCTGATACTCCTCGGCGTTCAGCGAGATCGCGCCCTCAAAGACCTTGCGGTCCGCGCCGTTTGCCGTGCCGCCGACCTGAAGCTCGGTGAAGGCAAAGCCGCCTTTCCACGCCTCAAACGCGCCGGGGATGGACTTGAAGATGACCATCACCTTGCCGCCGCCAAATTCGTCCTGCTTCCAGGCGTCCACCGCCTGCGCGACGGAGTAGACCTCCAGCGCGATCCCGGGTGGCGTTGCGAGCTCCAGCACGTCCCGCAGCATTTCGTTTGCGGCGGATTTGTCGTCGATCACGACGATCTTGGACGCACCGCTCTTGGAGATCCAGCCGGTGGCGACCTGACCGTGGATCAGGCGGTTGTCAACACGAAGTAATGAGATCATAGTCAAACCTCCCGGGATGATAAATTACGCGAGAATGCCCAGTGCGCCGAGAACAACGCCCACCACGACGACGCCGAGGATGACCTTGATGACGGAGACATTCTTCTTGCGCAGGATGCGGTAGATGATCATGGTGGCGGCGAACGTCAGGATATTCGGGACGATCGCGTCGAGCACGTCCGCCTGAATGCCGAACACCGCGTCGCCCGCCGTGATGGTCAGCGGGGTGGAGACATGGACCAGACTGGAGGTCATGCCGCCGATGACGAACATACCCATGACGGTGAAGAAGGACATGATCTTGTCCATCATCCCGGACGAGACGAGCTGCTTGATCGCCTTCGAGCCGAGGTTATAGCCCCAGTGCATGAGGATGAACGCCTGAGAGTTACACAGGATGGTGGTGATGATGACGGCGGCAATGCCGGGCCACCACGCGCCGCCGAGGGCGTACGGGCAGAGGATGGCAAGCGTCATCGGGACGATGGTCGCCCAGTTGAGCGTATCGCCGAGGGCTGCCATCGGGGGATAGAGCGCCGCCTTGGTCTCGGAGATCATGTCGCCTTCGATGGGCGCGCCGTCGGCTTTCTGCTCTTCCATGGAGAGGGCGATGCCGATCGGGAGCGCGGCGGTCATGTCTTCTGCGTTAAACAGTTCGGCGGAACGAGACATTGCCGCCTGCATTTCGTCGTCCTGACCCTTATAGAGCTTTTTGAGCAGCGGGAACATGGTGGCGACGACGCCGTTTGCCTGATAGCGCTCGTAGCCGTTGCCGGCGGTGTAGAAGTACAGCAGGCGCATCGTGGCGCGGTTGAGGTCGCCCTTGGTGAGCTTGCCAATACTATTCTGCCCCTTCATCGAGGCAAAGTCAAGGGAAACATTATCCTTATTGGTGCAGCGGAACTCGAAGTAGGCGATGAACACTGCCAGCAGCGCCACGCCGATGCCGCTGAGTCCCGTGAACGCAACGACAAAGAAGCCGGCGATGAAGAACGGGAAGTAGCCCTTCTTGCCGATGGCGGAGGCGACGACGCACATACCGACGATCGGCATCAGGCTGCCGGTGGCGGACAGACCGTTTTGCAGCCACTGGGGCAGACCGTTGATAAAGAAGCCGAGGGATTCCGCGCCGAAGTAGAGCGCGAGCGTCATCGGCACCCAGTAGAGCAGAATTTTGAACAGGCTCGGGAATATGACTGTAGACAGCCACAGCTTATCATACTGGCGCTTGGCGATGTACTTGTCGGTGAGCTGATTCCACAGCGAGCCGACGGTCATACGCACGTTGGTGAGCTGGCACATCACGATGCCGACCGCCACGGCGACGGTCATGGCGCTCTCCACGTTCAGACCGCCCGTAATGGCGACGGACGCGGTGATGATGCCGGCTGCGGCGGTGTCATTGGTGATGACCCAGCCCGCCTGCGTCTGCGCGAGGTACATCGGCTGAATGGTCGCGCCGATGATCATGGCGGTGGGCACATCGCCGAGGATGAGACCGACCAGCACGGAGACCGGCAGCGGCTGGAGCACCAGCAGGTTCAGCGAATGACAGCCGAAGCCGCAATAGCTGAGCCAGTAGATGCCGCCCAGAAGGATCGCTTGCAAAAGTGTCATCTTTTTTCTCTCCTTTTCTTTTTGGCAGCCCCGCGCGCGGCGCTGCCTTGTTTTTTGCTTGGCAATTAGGATTTCCGTTTTTCAGCCAAACGCTTCATGACGTCTACGATGCCAATCTGACCCGCTTCGGCGGCGATCTGCGCAAGCTCCGGCAGAAGGCTGTATTCGCGCGCGCTTGCCGCTTCGATGAGCATGGCGAGATTGACGCCGCAGACTGCCTGGCAGTTTTCTGCGCGGCGGTTGAGGCAGAACTGATTGAAAGGCGTACCGCCCATCAGATCGATCAGAACGAGGCAGCCGTCCGGCGCGGCGTCCAGCGCGTGCGCGATCTGCTCACCAAAGGCGTCGGGATCGTCGCCGTCCTCAAACGAGAGCGCGGTGACGTTGCGCTCATCGCCGGAGATCATTTTCAGCGACGACAGCAGCCCCAGCGGCAGTCCGCCGTGCCCGATCAGCAGCAGCGAAAGCAGCCCGTCCTGTTTTTGCGTGGGTTCGATGACTTTCATAGTAGTACCTCCTCTTCCGGCAGGCAAACCGCCAGTTATGGCGCATTTGATTGAAAGATTGACTAAATTATACGCCGGAAATTTCACGTAGTCAATCATTTTTTGATGATTTGCGTGTTTACGTTTAACATTTGGCGGATTATCCAGATTCGCGTGAACGATTTTGTAAAATCTGACGGAATACGCAAGCCACTCCTGGCGAAAATGTGCAGAAATGCGCGATATTTGCGATGAAACGCAGAATAAACCGCCGCATACGGGATATAAAATGAATGAATGACTGAATTTTGCTTGACAGTCGGTCATTTTAGTGTTATCATGAAAACGTGATTCAGGGAGAACCGGGCGGGCGCCGCCTAAAACACAGGATATTTATCAGGAAAGGGACAGAATGATGGAACAGAAACATCCGCTTTTTGACGATTATAGCGGCATCAGCCGCTACGCGGGCGTGCCGACCGAGCAGACGACCGGGCGCTTACATTATAATGAGAACCTTTACGGTCCGTCGCCGAAGTGCCTGGACACGCTGAAGGAGCTGACGATGGAGGACCTGTACCTCTACGAGTCGAACGAGCACGACGAGCTGATCGACGCGCTGGCGCAGCACACCGGCATCCCGGCGGAAAACCTGTTTGTGAACAACGGCTCGGCGGAGAACATCAAGTCGATCCTGAGCATTTTCACCAAGCGCGGCGATACCGTGCTCATGCCCGATCCGGGCTGGAGCTACTACACGGGTCTGGCGAACTACAAGTTTTTGAACGTGGTGCGCTATCCCATTCTGGAGGGCGAGCGCAAGTGCGCGCATGATGTGGAGGCGATTTTGCGGCTGGCGAAGGAGCACCATCCGAAGCTGCTGTTCATCACCACGCCCGCCATGCCCACCGGCAACAAGATGGCGGACGAGGACATCGAGCGCATCCTGCGCGCGCTGCCGGACACGCTGGTGCTGGTGGACGAAGCGTATCTCGGCTTTGCGCCGTATACGCTGGACGTGCGCCGCATCATCGAGACGTATGACAACGTGGTCTTCTCCCGCACGTTCTCCAAGTATTACGGGCTTGCGAACCTGCGCATCGGCTACGGCTTCTGCTCCAGGCGGCTGAAGGACGTGCTGTTCCTCGACCTGCCGCTGCACCGCCTGCCGCACATCAATAAACGCATGGCGATCGCCGCGCTGAACGATACCGAATATTACAACCGCGTGACAGCGGAGCTGCTGACAACGCGCGAGGATTTCTCCGCGCAGCTCAACGCGCTGCCCGGCATTCTGGCGTATGAGTCCGACGCAAACTTTGTGTACATCAAGCTCGTCGGCTACGACGTGGAGCGCATCAAGGCGGTCGTGGAAAAGGAAGGCTACCTCATCCGCATTTTCACCGGCAACGAGGAAAAGCACCTGCGCATCACCATCGGCACAAAGGTGCTGATGGACAAATTCACCCCGCTGATCATCAAGACCATTCAGGAATCGAAGATCTGATCATATTCCTCTCTCAAAAAGCGCGGCGGCTGCGAAAACTCGCAGCCGCCGCGCTTTATTTCGGGATACTGCCGGGGTCAGAATTTTTCGCAGGCATCGACATCGAGGACGAACACGACGATGCCGCCGACCTGAACGTTTACAGGCTGGGGCGGCAGACCGCTCTCGACCGGCATGGGGATGAACGCCGTCTCGCTGCGCACGCCGCCGTGCTGCTTTAAAAGCTCGATCGCGGCGGGCAGGCGGTCTTTTGTCACGCCGATCATCAGCGTGACGCTCTTGCGCTTGAGAAAACCGCCGGTGGAGTTGAGAACGGTGACGTAATAACCGTTTTCGGTGAGGTCGCGGACGACCTCCGCCTCGTCGTCGCCGGAGAGAACGGCGATGATCATTTTTTCACAGGGAAGCTGCATAATAAATCCTCCTTAAAATCTATTAGCCTTCCGCGCTCAGCGTGTCCAGCTCCGCCTGCCATGCGGACGCGCACGCGTCGCTCGGCATCCGCCAGTCGCCGCGCGGCGAGAGCGTGACCGAGCCGACCTTCGGTCCGTCCGGCAGGCAGCTCCGCTTGAACTGCTGCTGGAAGAAGCGGCGGTAGAAATTTTTGAGCCAGTGCAGGAGCACTTCATTGGAATAGCGCTCCGACAGCGCGCGCTGCGCCAGACGGTAAATTTTTGCCGGGGAGAAGCCGAAGCGCAGAACATAGTAGAGATAAAAATCGTGCAGCTCATACGGTCCGACGAGCGACTCGGTCTGCTGTGCAATCTCGCCGTTTTCATCCGCCGGCAGAAGCTCCGGGCTGACGGGCGTGGCGAGAATGTCGAGGAGGACGGCGCTCAGTTCCTCCGACGCGGCGCTCTCCGCCTCGTAGCGGACGATGTGGCGCACGAGCGTTTTGGGAACACCGGCGTTGACGCCGTACATACTCATATGGTCGCCGTTGTAGGTCGCCCAGCCGAGGGCGAGCTCACTGAGGTCGCCCGTGCCGACGACGATGCCGCCCGTGCGGTTGGCAAGGTCCATGAGCGTGAGCGTGCGCACGCGCGCCTGACCGTTTTCATACGTTACGTCGTGCACGTCCTCACTCTGCCCGATGTCGGCAAAGTGGCTGCGGACGGTATTGGCGATGGGAATCTCGCAGAACTGTACGCCCAGCAGCTCGCACAGGAGCTGCGCGTTGGAGCGCGTGCGGTGTGTCGTGCCGAAGCACGGCATGGTGGCGGCGAGAATGTCGGTCATCGGGCGCGCCAGCCGCTTCATCGCGCGCACCGCGACGAGCAGCGCAAGGCAGCTATCAAGACCGCCGGAGATGCCGATGACGGCAGTTTTGGCGTGCGCGTGCTCGATGCGCTTGGCAAGCCCGTCCGCCTGCATTTCCAAAATCAGCTCGCAGCGCTCGGCGCGCGCGGCGTCGTCCGCGGGGACGAACGGCGTGGGCGAGACGGGGCGGGTGAGCTTGAGGCGGCGCAGCGGGAGGTCAAAATCGACCACCCAATACTCGCGGTCATCCAGCGGCTCAAAGGTCGTGTTGCGGCAGCGCTCGGCGAGCATCCGCTCAAGGTCCAGCTCCGTGCAGGCGTAGCCGCAGGCAAAGGGCTTGCTTTCGGCGAGCAGCGCGCCGTTTTCGCAGATGAGGTCGTGCGCGGCAAAGACCATGTCGGTGGTCGATTCGCCGTGCCCGGCGTCGGCGTAGAGGTACGCGCACAGCAGCCGCGCCGACTGCTGGCTGACGAGCGCGCGGCGGTAGTCTGCCTTGCCGACGGTCTCGTCGCTGGCGGAGAGGTTTGCGATCACGGTCGCGCCCGCGAGGGCGTGCGCCGTGCTCGGCGGCAGCGGCGCCCAGAGATCCTCGCAAATTTCGACCGCGAGCGTAAAGGCGGGCATGGACGCACAGCGGAACAGCAGCTTTGTGCCAAGCGGCGCGGTCTGACCAGCAAACGGCACGCTCTGCGTGACGCGCGGCGCGGGGGAGAAGTGGCGGCGCTCGTAAAATTCGCCGTAGTTCGGGATGTGCGTCTTGGGTACGAGCCCCAGAAGCTGCCCGCGGCAGACGACGGCGGCGCAGTTATAGAGCTTGCCGGAGACGGCAACGGGCAGCCCGACGAGCGCGACAAGCTCCAGCTCACGGCTGGCATCCAGAATGTCGCACAGCGCCGCCTCGGCGGCTTTTTGCAGCGGCTGCTGCAAAAACAGGTCGCCGCAGGTGTAGCCCGTCAGCCCCAGCTCCGGGAATACGGCAAGCTGCACGCCGCTCTTTGCCGCGCGCTGCATCGCCTCAATGGTCATCCGGGCGTTATAGGCGCAGTCTGCCACGCGCAGCGCGGGCGAAACAGCGCAGGCTCTGATAAAACCGTGGATCATGGCATGATGTCCTTCCCATTTGTTTGTGTGTGTATCATACCACAGCCGAGAACATCCGACAAGTATTCTTCTTGTAAAATGCCCCGAACACTTTCGTGCTCGGGGCATTGCGCATCATTTCTTTTGCAGGACGATCTGGATGAAGTTGAGGTACTGACCTCCGCCGGCTTCCATGGCGGCGCGGTCACCGGCGGCGTATTCGTTGTTCTGTGCCAGCCAGTCCGCCCAGACCTCCTCATTGGACCGCATTTCGGACACGTCCAGAATGTCCGCGCCGTGCGACTGCGCCAGCAGCGCCCGCCACCACGCGGCGTCGTGCAGGTAGTCGAGCTGCTCCGGCGTCCAAGATTTGAGCAGCGCGTCCGGCAGTGCGTCGTGGCAGTCGCGCTTCATGCCGGGCACGGCGATGTACAGCAGTCCGCCGGGCTTTACGAACGGCAGGAGCTTTTCGTCCAGATACCGCGCGTCGCGCCCGAAATAGTTATAGGAGTCCGTCGAGACGACGGCGTCGAAAAACTCCGGCGCAAACGGCAGCGCCTCCGCGTCGGCTTTGACGGGGATGATCTGTGCATCCTTAAGCCCCATCTGCCGGAAAAAGGCGCGGTTTTCGTCGGGGTCGCTCCAGAGGTCGGCGGCGTAGATGGTGAAGCCGTATTCCTTTGCCAGAAACACGGACGTCAGTCCCTGACCGCTGCCGAGGTCGCACACGACGGCATTTTGCGGGATGCGGTGGTGCAGAAGCAGCTCCTCCTCGAGCTTGACGGGGTTCGGCCCCATGATCTTCTGTAGGAGTGCGGGGGTGCAGTATTTTTCACTGCGGGGATAATTCATAGTGATTCCTCTTTTCCTTGGAGCTGCGGCGGGAGCGCGGCGCGCAGACACGCGTCCGCCTGCCGGAGCGCGGCTGCCGGGTCGTCCGACCCGTCGCAGATACTATAACATAGAAACATTGGCGCGTAGAATGCCGCCGCGGCGCGCGGCGCATCGGGGACGCCGAGGGCGTCAAACAGGTCGGCGACGTAGCCGAGTGGTCCGGCGGCGAGGTACTGCTGATACAGCGCGGACAGCTCCGGGCTGCGGTACTGCTCCAGCGTGAGCAGGCGGCGGAAGTCGGCGGCAAATTCGTCCTGCGTCCAGTAGCGAAGCTGCGCCATGCTGTACGCCAGAAGCTGCGCGCCGCTCGCGGCGCGGTAGGCGGCTTCATCCTCGCAGCGCGCGCGCTCCGGCAGGTCAAAATCGCCTGCACGTTCGGTGTCGCGCTGTTCCATGCGGGCGACAATGGCGTCAAAAATGGCGCGCTTGTCATCGTAGTGCTTGTAAAGCGCACCCTTCGTCATGCCGAGCGCTCCGGCGATGCGGCTGACGGAGACAGCTTCATAGCCGTCCCGCGCAAACAGCCGCAGCGCGGCATAAAGGATCTGTTCGCGGGTGTCCATCATAGGTGTCCTCCAATTAGTAAACGATCGTTCACCGATAGTATAGTGAACGACCGTTCACTTGTCAAGCGGAATTTTTGCCCGGGCGGTTTTTGCTGCCCGGGCGGGTGCGGAATGCTTATAAGCCGTTTTTATTGACGTTGCCGTTTACGGTGATGCCGCCGTCCAGCACGAGGACCGCGCCGTTCATATACGAGCCGTCCGTTGCAAGGAAAAGGGCGGTGTTGGCGATCTCCTCGGGTTTTCCCCAGCGGTGGAGCGGCGCGAGGCGGTTACGGAAGAACGCATCGTCAAAGTTGGGGTCGGAGAGGTTGCTCTCGCCCACCATAGGTGTCTGGATGGCGGCGGGGCAGATGATATTCGTGCGGATATTGTATGTGCCGTATTCGACCGCCATCGAGCGGGTCATGGCGAGCGTTGCGCCCTTGGTGGCGGTGTAGGCGTCGCTGCCGGGGACACCCGTGACGGCGGCGGACGAGCCTGTGTTGATGATCGAGCCGCCGCCGCGCTTTTTCAGCAGCGGGATGGCGTATTTTGCGCAGTAGAACGTGCCGTAGAGGTTGATCTTTACAACACGGTCAAAAACGGCGGGGTCCAGCTCGGCGACACCCGCGTCCCGTCCGCCCAGAAAGACGGACGCGTTGTTGTAGAGTACGTCCAGCCCGCCGTGCTGTTCGCCGATCTGCCGGAACACCGCCTCCACGGACGCGCGGTCGGATATATCCACGACGTACGCCGCCGCCTTGCCGCCGGCGGCATGGATCTCGGCGGCAGCCTTGTTGGCGGTGGCTTCATTCAGCTCCAGAATACAGACGGTCGCGCCCTCTCTGGCGAAAATATCCGCCGCAACGCGTCCGATGCCGCCGCCCGCGCCGGTGATGGCGACGATTTTCCCCTCTAAACGTCCCATTTGGTTTCCTCCCTCATTTCATTAAGTAAGAAAGGGGAGCGCGGCGCGCTCCCCTTTGTAATTACTTGCAGATATTGACGATCGCTTCCTCGATATACGGAGCGGTCAGGTGATAATATTCACGCAGCCACTGCTGTGAGCCGACCTGGTGGACGTTGATGTCCGGCAGGGCGATGCGCTTCATCTTGACGCCGCCGCAGCCTTCGTCCATCAGCACCTCCGCTACCGCGCTGCCGAGACCGCCGGAGAGGTTGTGCTCTTCGACCGTGATGATCCGACCCGTCTCCTGCGCCGCCTTGACGATGGCTTCCTTGTCGATGGGTTTGATGGTGTGCATGGAAATCAGGCGGCAATTGATGCCTTTTTCGCGCGCGGCAATGACCGCCTTCTGCGCTTCAAAGCCGATCGGGCCGCAGAAGATCACGGTACAGTCGCTGCCCTCTTCCACGGTGATCGCCTTGCCGAGCTGAAAATTCAGCCCCTTGGCGTCGGTGTGGTGGATGTCCTTTTCGTTCTTGTAGCCGCAGCGATAGAACACAGGTCCTTCATACTCAAACACCGCACGGGTCGCGGCTTCCGCTTCGATGTTGTCGCACGGGACGACGACGACCATGTTCGGCAGGGCGCGGAGAATGGCAATATCCTCGGTGGAGTGGTGGGACACGCCCAGCGCGCCGTAGGAGACACCGCCGCCGATGTTGACGATCTTGACGTTGGCATTGTGGTAGCAGATGTCGTTGCGGATCTGCTCCAGGCAGCGCAGGGTGGGGAAGTTCGCGATGGAGTAGGTGACGGCGATGCCGCCCTCCATGGCGATGCCGCAGGCGACACCAGTCATATGCTGCTCCATGACGCCGCAGTTATAGTAGCGCTCCGGGAACTTTTTCGCAAAGCCCTCGATCTCGCCGTAGCCGATGTCCGCGAGGACCATATGGATGCGGGGGTCTTTTTCCGCAATTTCGATCAGCGTTTTGTTAAAAACAGTTCTCATTTCTCAGCCCTCCAACTCACGGTAGCCCGCTTCCATGTCCTCTTTGGTCACATGCCAGTAATGGGACTTGACGGTGTTCTCCAGGAACGAAACGCCCTTGCCCTTGATGGTGTTGCAGACGATAAAGCTGGGCTTGCCCGGCTCAAGCGGCAGAGAGGTGAAGGTGTTTTCGAGGTCCATAAAGTCGTGCCCGTCCACGGTGCGCGTTGCCCAGCCGAACATGGCGACGCGGTTGGCGAAATCGCCCAGGTCGCAGATGTCCTTGGAGAAGCCCAGCGCCTGGATGCGGTTATAGTCCACGATGGCGATGAGATTTTCCAGATGGTGCTGACCGGCGAACATGATCGCCTCCCAGGTCGAGCCCTCGTTGCAGTCGCCGTCGGACATCAGGCAGAACACGCGGTGCTTTTTGCCCTGCTCCTTGGCAGCCAGCGCCATGCCGGTGCAGACGTTCAGACCGTGCCCGAGCGAGCCGGTGGAATATTCCACGCCGGGGACGTAATGGCTGATATGCCCCATGAGCTTGCCGTTATCGCAGTAATAGGTGCCCATCCAGTCTCTCGGGAAGTAGCCGAACTCCACGAGCGTTGCGTACACGGCAGCGCCTGCGTGACCCTTTGACAGGATAAAGCGGTCACGGTCGGGATTCTTGGGATTTTTGGGGTCGAATTTGAGAACTTTGCCGCCGTACAGGACGGCCATGATGTCCGCCATGGACAGCATACTGCCGATGTGCCCGCCCTGACCTACATAACACATATACAGACAATTCTTTCTGATTCGTTTGGCCAGGTCTTTGTATTCTTCATACATAGCGATTTGTCAAACCTCCTACTTGCCTAAAGTATTTAATTTTCATAAATAACAGCAGGGAAGCTCCTGCCGAAGATATGACAAGTCTGAAATGCGAAGTTAGCGTCAGTTGACAAGGGCACATATGCCCGCAGGACGCCCCGGCACGCCATTTGCTGCGTTATCGTCCTTGACTTGCGACGGCAAGCCTGCGTCCTCTGCCTTGCCAATGACGCGCCGGGACGCCCGGCGGGTCTTCGAGTTTTCCCGGAGGATAAACGGCGGCTGGCAAGGCAGCCGAGGCAGGCGGGCTGACGCCCGCCAACGAGAATAACACAGCCAGGCGGCGTTTAGACCCGGGAAAACCATGTGTGCCCTTGTTAACTGACGCTAATCGACCGAGAAATAGCGGTCAAAGGTGTAGGTACACATACCGCTCAGCGTCAGCTCCCGTGTTTGATCGGAGAAAAACAGCTCCAGTTCGCGCAGATGCGGTCCTGTGACCTTGTCGCGGATGAGCCGGGAGAGCTCATCGCGCTGCGCGGGCGTCATCTGATCGACATACGAGCCGACCATGACGGCGTAGCCGATGTCGCAGATGTTGATGGCGGTGGCGATGCCGATGGAGAGATAATTGAGCACCTCCTGCGTCATCACGCCGCCGGAGTACAGCAGCCGGTCGGCGATGACCGCTTCGAGGCAGCCCCGCTGCCCGCAGGAGCAGAGGATATCCTCGTCGGTCTTGATGTGACCAAGCTCGCCGTGCATATAATTTGCGCCGTGCTGGCAATTATGGTGAAAAACGGACGAAACGCCGATGCCGCCGCTGCTGAGCAGGAATAACTGAAAATGCGTCGCCTGCTGCGCGTGCTCCAGCCCGTTGCAGCCGAGCGCCATCACGTTACTCAGACGCTCGACGTAGACGTTCATCCCCAGCGCCTCCTGAAGCGTATCACCAATGGGGACGTTCTGCCAGCCGAGCTCGACGGCGTAGATGACCTTGCCGCTGCGGAAATCGACGATGCCGGGCAGCGACAGGCAGAGCCCGATGATGTCCGCCTCCGGGCAGAGCGCCTGCGCGGCGATCTCGCGGATGGCGGCGGACAGGGCGCTGACGAATGCGGCGGGCTTGATGACCCGGTCGAACTGGATGGACTTTTCACAAAGGATGTGCCCGTCCAGGTCCAGCAGAAACAGCCGCTGCGACATCCAGTCGAAGGCGTAGAATTTTTTTGCCGCGCCGTTAAAGGTCAGGTATCGCGGCTTGCGTCCGCCGGTGGAGTCACCCACGCCCACGTCGAGCACAAGTTTGCTCTCCTCAAGCTGCCGGATGACCTGCGTCACCGATGCGCGGCTGATGGGCATCCCTTCCCAGATGTCGGTCCGGGAGAGAGGCTGATTGCGCTTGATAAAATGCAGAATGCTGTTTCGGTTGCGCTGGGCTGCGTCGGAGTGCGAGAGAAAGGAAGGTTCCATACGATGTCCTCCTGCAAAATACGCAATAATGTAGTTACCATTTATTATAGCATTGTTTTTGCAGCTAGGCAAGGTACGCAGAAGAGCAAAATCAGCATATCTTTGTTTCGTGAGTAAAGTAAGTATACTTTCCGGGCGAGGATTTGTAAAGGGGAAAGCGAAAAAAAGTTTCTGGCGCGCGCAAAATCGTCAATTGCGCCAAAACGATGCAGTGATATTTGGTCAAATTACGAGATTGACAGTCGGACAGCAGGAAAGATAGTATAAAATTCACACAATAAAGTAACGGAGGGATTTTTATGCGTTCCATCGTATTGGAAAAGGTCGGGCAAATCTCCTGCCGCGAGCTGCTGCCCGCGGAGGACTACAAGCCGACGCGGCAGGAGGAGATCGACCACGGCACGAGGGTCGTGACACGCCATTTCGGCGACCCCGGCGAGGGCGAGATCGAAACGCGCGCCGTCTGCGGCGCGGTCTGCACCCATGAGGTCTCGCTGTACCTCGGCGATCTGACCCATCCGCGCTATCCGATGGTGCCGGGGCACGAGGCGGTGCATCAGGTCACGCGCGCCGGCAAGGGTGTAACGCACCTGAAAGAGGGCGACTATGTCGCCGCCTGCTGGTACATGGGGCAGTGGAGCGAGCGCGTGATCGGTCCGGCGGACGTGGCGTACAGGCTGCCGGATCATATGGACGACTTCGCAAACTGGATCGTAGAGCCGGCGGCGTCGATCGTGAACGCGACGTGGCACATGAATATCCGCCCCGGCGACCGCGTGCTGCTGATCGGCACGGGCTTTATGGGGCTTTTGATGACGCAGCTCGTCAGCCGCTACCCGCTGGCGGAGTTCGTGGCAGTGGACGTGAAGCCGTTTAGCTGCCAAAAGGCGAAGGAATGCGGCGCGTGGGAGACGATCCTGCTGGACGGCGCGGGCATGGAGAAGCTGCGCTCGCGCGGCTCGGGCAGCTTTGACGCGGTGATCGAGTGCTCCGGCACGCAGTCGGGGCTGGATCTGGCGGTGGAGAGCTGCGGCATGGCGGGCGACATTTATATGTTCGGCTGGCACAGAAAGCTGCGCACCGTGGACTTAAAGCTCGGGCATCTGCGCGGGCAGCGGCTCATCCACACCTCACCCGCGCTCGATACGGGGCGCGCGTATGAGCGCTTCTGGCCAAAAACCATTGCCATGATGCAGGCGGGCGTGTTCGATCTCTCCAAGCTCATGAGCCACAAATATCAGGCGGAGGACATCGCGCGCTGCATGGCGGACAGCGTGGAACGCAAGGACGGTTTTATCAAAAGCTGCTTCTATTTTTGATGGAGCTGCGGACGCTTCTGAATAGTGAATAGGAATTTGTGGAAATTGCATTGTGAAAATACACCAAAATAACGATGCGGAATTGTTCAACAATCACCATTGCCAAAACTTAATTTAGAAAGTATACTAAGTGCATGGTGATTTTCATCGCATCATGAAGGAGGTAAATTAAAATGAAAAAGCTACTCGCACTGCTTCTGGCGCTGGTCATGGTATTTTCCGTGGTCGCGTGCAGCAGCAACAAGGATGCCGCGACGCCCGCGCAGGACGCCGCTGCCGAGCCCGCTGCCCCCGAGACCCCCGCAAGCGAAAATACGCCTGACGCGTCCGACGCTTCGGGCGAAAAGAACATGTCCCTGAGCATTCTCTGGACCGGCACCGGCAACGGTGAGATGGCAAACGAAGCCGTCGCCATGCTGGAAGAGGAATATGGCGTGGACGTTGCGCTGGAGTATAACACCGTGGCGCACGAAGTGTTCCAGCCGATGCTCGTTGCCGGCAACCCGCCCGACATCGCCATGATCCAGGAGAACTTCTTCGATCATTTCGCGGCTGCTTCCGAGGGCGCGTACACCGACATTACCAGCTACCTGTCCCTGCCGGTGAACGGCGGCAGCGCAACGGTCTATGACGTTGCCAACCCCTCCGTGCTGGACTCGACAAAGGTGAATGGCGCAAATTACCTGACGCTTGCCTCTGTCAATACCGAAAATATCTGCTATAATAAAGCTTTGTTCGAGGAGCACGGCTGGTCCGTCCCCGAAACGTGGGATGAGTTCATCGCCCTGTGCGAAGAGATCAAGAGCACGACGGACATCGCGCCCTTTGCCTGGACGGGCATGTATCCCTACTACGCAAGCCCGTTCGTTTTCCCGATGATCTGCGCCATCGGCGACGGTGCTGCGGAATACACCCGCTTTAACAACATGGAAGAAGGCTGGTGGGTGTCCGAGCCCGTGCAGGAAGCGATGTCCCGCATCCAGTATATGCGCGATCAGGGCTACCTCGTGGAGGGCATGAACTCCATGAACCACACCGGCTCGCAGATGGAGTTCATCAACGGCAACATCGCCATGATCTGTGTCGGCTCGTGGCTGGAGGTCGAAATGGACGGCAACTGGCCCGAGGGCTTTGAGCTGTCTGTCATGCACGCGCCGGTCGAAAAAGCGGGCGACGAGAAGTTCGTCACCACCGCCGGCAACATGATCTGCTTCCCCGCCGCCGCCAAGAACAAGGACTGGATCGGCGAGTTCCTGCAGGATTACTACTCCGAGCAGTCCGCGGTGTATAACGCAAAGAACGGCTGCATCGTCTCCCCGTACTACGTCTCCAACAGCGAAGCGGTCCGCTCGGTCATGAGCGACTTCAGCATCGACGCCTTCAGCGCCGCGGACGAAGCGACCATGCTCTACCCGCTGGCAAAGATCTGGTATAAGGAATGGTGGGATGTCTATCAGAACACGCTGACCGCGCTTGTCAGCGGTGAGATCGACGCCGCCGAGTTCTGCCAGCAGATGGAGGACGCCACCGCTGCGGTGCGCAACGACGATTCCATTACCAAGTATGTAGCCGGCTGATCCCTGGCTATCTGATCGTCCCCCCTTTCTGTACCCCGGTCGGTACTGACCGACCGGGGTACTTCTTAAAAAAACAGGAGGTCACACGCATGGCGAACACAACAAAGAAGCGCTTACCCGACAACCCACGCAAGCACCGGGATTGGCGCAGGACCGGCTTTATTTTGTGCTTCCTGCTCCCGCCGCTCATCGTATACGGCATCTTCTATCTGCTCCCGTTTGCGCAGGCATTTGTGTACAGCCTCTTTGACTGGTCCGGCTACAGCCGGCAGATGACCTTTGTGGGTCTGGATAATTTTAAGGAGGCTTTTCAGGATAAGATCGTCTGGAAAGCCCTCGGCAACAACTTCTTTTTCCTGTTCTGGTGCACCCTCGTGACCTTTGCACTGTCGTTTTTCTTCGCGGTCTGCTTTACGAGACTGAAGATCAAGGGCACAGGGTTCTTTCGTATCGTCTATTTCTTCCCGAACACCCTGTCGATCGTGGTCGTGGGCGTTCTGTGGATGTTTATTTTTAATCCGTCGTTCGGTCTTTTAAACGGTGTTCTGGACTTTCTGGGATTAAGCTCCCTCATTCAGGACTGGCTGGGCGATAAAAAGGTCGTGATGGCGGCGCTGGTCGCGCCGCAGTCGTGGATGTACATCGGCTTTTATATGGTGCTGTTCATCAGCGCCATCCAGAGCGTGCCGGAGGATTATTACGAAGCCGCGACACTCGACGGCGCGGGGCAGTGGCGGCAGCTCGTCCATGTGACCGTGCCGCTCATCTGGGGCACGTTCCGCACGGCGCTCATCCACTTTGTTGTCAACGCCTTTGAAAAGACGTTCGCGCTGGTGCGCGTGGTGACTGCGGGCGGACCGAACCACGCCTCCGAGGTCATGACGACGTATCTGTACGATCAGGCGTTCAAATTCGGGCACTATGGCTACGGCTCTGCCATCGGCGTGATTTTGTTCGCGGTCATCGCCCTCATGAGCCTGCTCGTGATGAAGCTGACCAAGCGGGAAGCGTATGAGTATTAAGGAGGTGCAGGACATTTGAAACCGAAAATGGGCATCGGCAGAGCGGTCATCTATCTTTGCCTGATCGTGTATGCCGTCATTGTCATCTATCCGATGTTCTGGACTCTGATGTCCTCGTTCAAGACGACCGGCGAGTTTTATAAGAGCGTCTGGGCGCTGCCGGAGTCGCTGCATTTTGAGAATTTCGTGAACGCCTGGAAGCGCGCCAAGCTCGGCTGGAATATCCTCAACTCCGTCTTTGTCGTCGCCGCGTCGCTCGTGCTGACCGACATTCTCGCGGCAATGCTGGCGTACATCACCAGCCGCTATAAATTTAAGGGTGCGGGCGTTTTGAGCACCGTGTTCATTCTGGGTATGTTCATGCCGCTCGTGATGGGCACGATCCCGCAGTTTTTGAATCTGCAAAAGCTGGGGCTGTATGATACCCACCTCGGTCTGATTCTCATCTACACGGCGTATTCGCTGCCGTTTTCCGTGCTCATCATGCGAAACACGTTTGAGACGATGCCGATGGACTTTATGGAGGCGGCGAAGATCGACGGCGCAACGCATACGCAGACATTTTTCAAGATCATGCTGCCGCTGGCGCGGTCGGGTCTGGTCACGATCAGCATTTTCCACTTCCTGTGGACGTGGAACGACTATATTTACGCCATGACCTTCATCCCCTCCGAGGCAAAGCGTACCCTCACGGTCGGGCTCAATCAGCTCACCGCCACGGCGCAGTATTCCGCCGACTGGGGCGCGCTGTTTGCGGGACTGGTCATCGTCATGATCCCGTCCATCCTGGTTTACAGCATTTTCAGTCAGGAACTGCAGGCGGGCATGAACGCGGGCGGTATCAAAGGTTAAAAACAATATCTATATAGTGAGAAAAGAGAGAAGCGGGCGCGCACCAGACCTCTGGTGCGCGCCCGTTTTTACCGCCCGGAAAATTCGGGTGGCGCGGCGGGGAATTTTGCGGTAAAATAGGGGAAAACAGACCGAAAGCAGGGATTCTTATGATCGACAGGATCAAAATTCGCGGGGCGCGGGTGCACAATCTCAAAAACATCAACGTGGACGTGCCGCTGGGCGGCATTGCGGCGATCGCGGGCGTGTCGGGGTCGGGCAAATCGTCGCTGGCGCTGGGCGTTCTGTACGCCGAGGGCTCGCGGCGGTATCTGGATGCGCTGTCCACCTACACGCGGCGGCGGATGACGCAGGCGGCGCGCGCGGAGGTGGACGAGGCGCTGTATGTCCCGGCGGCGCTGGCGCTGCATCAAAGACCCGGCGTGCCGGGCATCCGCAGCACATTCGGCACGGGGACGGAGCTGCTGAACAGTCTGCGGCTCATGTTCTCGCGTCTGGCGGAGCACCGCTGCCCAAACGGGCACTATGTGCCCGCGTCGGCAAATGTTGCGATGGGCAAGCCCCTGCGCTGCCCGGTGTGCGGGGAGACATTTTTTGCCCCCAGTGCCGAGGAGCTGGCGTTCAACGCACAGGGCGCGTGCCGCCGCTGCGACGGGACGGGCATGGTGCGCACGGTGGATCTTGCGACGCTTGTGCCGGATGAGAGTTTGTCCATCGACGATGGCGCGGTCGCGCCGTGGCGGACGCTCATGTGGTCGCTGATGACGGACGTGTGCCGCGCGATGGGCGTGCGGACGAACGTGCCGTTTTCGGAGCTGACGGAGGAAGAGCGCGACATCGTGTTCCACGGCCCGGCGGTGAAAAAGCATATCCTCTATAAATCCAAAAGCTCCAACGACGCGGGCGAGCTGGATTTCACCTATTATAATGCCATCTACACGGTGGAGAACGCGCTGTCCAAGGTCAAGGACGAAAAGGGCATGAAGCGCGTGGAAAAATTCCTGCGGCAGGAGACGTGCCCGGAGTGCGGCGGGTCGCGCCTGTCGGCGGCGGCGCGCGCACCGCGCCTGCGGGGCATTTCGCTGGACGCGGCGTGCCGGATGACGCTCTCGGAATTATCGACCTGGGTCGCGGGCGTGCCGGACAGCGTGCCGGAGGAGCTGCGCGCGGTGGCGGAGGTCATCTGCGAGTCGTTTGAGACGGCGGCGCGGCGGCTTTTGGAGCTGGGGCTTGGCTATCTGTCACTTGACCGCGCGAGCGGGACGCTCTCGACCGGCGAGCGGCAGCGGATGCAGCTCGCCCGCGCGGTGCGCAACCGCACGACGGGCGTTTTGTATGTGCTGGACGAGCCGTCCATCGGGCTGCACCCGTCGAATCTCGCGGGGCTGCGCGGCGTGATGCACGATCTGGTGGCGGACGGCAACACGGTGGTGCTGGTCGATCACGACCCGGAGCTGCTGCGCTGCGCCGACTGGATGATCGAGCTTGGTCCGGGCGCGGGCGCAAACGGCGGGCAGGTCGTGGCGACCGGGACAGTCGCGGAGATCGAGCAGAACGCCGCGTCGCAGATCGGACCGTTTTTAAGCGGCAGGGCGGCGGTGCGGCGCGTGCGCGCGGAAGAAAGCGCGCTGTTTGAACGCGGCGAGATCACGCTGCAAACGGGGCAAATTCACACGGTCAAGCCTCTGAGCATCCGCATCCCGAAGGGGCGGCTGACGGTGGTGACGGGCGTGTCCGGCTCGGGCAAGACGACGCTTGTGCTGGAAAGCCTCATCCCGGCGATCACGGCGCAGCGCGCGGACGCGGCGCTGCCGAAGCACGTCCGCGCGGTCAGCGCCGAGGGCATCCGGCAGGTCAAGCTCATCGACGCAACGCCCATCGGCATCAACGTCCGCTCGACCGTGGCGACGTATGCCAACGTGCACGACGAGCTGCGAAAGCTCTTCGCCGCCACGCCGGAGGCAAAGCGGCGCGGACTCGGCGCGGGCGATTTTTCGTATAACACCGGCAAGCTCCGCTGCCCGATGTGCGACGGGACGGGCGTCATTGACCTGGATGTGCAGTTTTTGCCGGACGTGGAGATCCCGTGCCCGGAGTGCCGCGGCTCGCGCTACGGAAAAGAGGCGGGCGAGCTCGTGCTGGACGACGCGCGCGGCGGGGTCTGCTCGCTGCCGGAGCTGATGGACATGGACGTCTCCACGGCGGCGCAGGCGTGCGCGCAGCGCCGGGTGGTGGCGCAGCGGCTGGGCGTGCTGGAATCGCTGGGGCTGGGCTATCTGACGCTCGGCGAGCAGACGCCGGGGCTGTCCGGCGGCGAGGCGCAGCGGCTGAAGCTGGCAAGCGAGCTCGGCAGGGCACAGGACGATACGCTGTTCGTCTTTGACGAGCCGACGATCGGGCTGCATCCGCTGGACGTGCGGACGCTGCTGGACGTATTCGACCGCCTGCTCTCGCGCGGCGCGACGATCGTGGTGATCGAGCACGATCTCGACGTCATCCGCAGCGCGGATTACATCCTTGACCTCGGACCCGGCGGCGGCACGGAGGGCGGCGAGTTAGTCTGCGCCGGAACGCCCGAACGGGTGAAGGAGTGCAAGGAGAGCAGAACGGGGAAGTTTATTTGAGGTGAGAAACCACGATGATGCGTAGGGGCGGGGTTCTACCCCGCCCGCGCGGTATCATGGCACAGATTGAAATGCACCAATGCGAAATCAAATGCACCTGTAGGGGCGGACGACCCTGTCCGCCCGGCGGGACGCGCCTGCAAGAACGAATGTACCAATGCGAATCCGTATAACGTTTGTAGGGGTCGATGCCTACATCGACCCGCACGGGGCACGCCCGTTTTTACGATACATTGCGGCAAATTTGCCGTTGCCCTACGGGCGGACAGAGGCGTCCGCCCCTACGGGTGCATACCATTTCGCATTGGTGCACCCATATTCGCAACATTGTACCGCGCGGGAGGGGTAGAACCCCTCCCCTACGGTGTATCGGAGAATTTTACATTTTTATGTTACATTGCGGCAAATTTGCCGTTGCCCCATCGGGCGGACAGAGTCGTCCGCCCCTACAGGACGTTGTGCGGTTTCGCCGAACATTGTGCAATTTTGCGATTGCATTCTGCCGGGGAGAGCGCGGCATCGACCCCTACAGCAACGATTCCATTTTGGCTCGCAGTTGACGCGAAGGCGGGGGTATTATATACTGGGTATGAGAAAAAAGTAGGAGGAAAATCGCTATGAAACGAACACTCCGGGTGGTTTTGGCGGCGGTGATGCTGCTGGCTGCTGTTACGGTGGCGTCGGCGGCGGAAATTCGGGACGGGGCGCGGATCGCGCTGGACTCGGAGCGCTTTGCGCTGTACTCGCTGCCGTCGGACGGCGAGCGTCAGGTGACGCCGGGGCGGCAGTTTGAAAACGGACTGAGCGCCTACTATGCAGATGTTGACGGCACGAGCTATTGGGGTCTGATGGACGGCGAGTGCCGTGTGCTGCTCCAGCCGGAGTATACGGGCATTTTTCCGCTTGTCAAAGAGGAGCGGGGCGGCGAAGAGATTCAAAATCTGCTGGTTTTGATGACCAAAGACCAGAAATTGCAGCTTTACAACGCCCGCACGCGCGAGCTGCTGCCCGGGAAATACGACGCGCTGACGGGGCAGCAGACCGAGCTGCAATACGGCTGCCGCGGCGATTTGGAGCTGTCTGAGAACGAGCAGCGCAATGTCGTCCTCGGCAGCATGATCCTGCTGCAAAGCGGCGAGCTGGTCGGCGCGGCAGATCTGGACGGCAAGATCATCGTGCCGCTGGAATTTAACGAGGCGCATCTTGCCGCGCCCAATCGCGGCGTGTTCAAAAAGGACAGCGTTGTGAATGCCTGGATGTACGATAACCTCGGCAATATGCTCACGCACGACTACGCCAGCATCGGAAACTTCATAGAGGGACGCGCGTATGCCCGCAAGGAGGCGGACGGCTGGCAGACCCCTGTCCATTACTGGATCGACGAGGCGGGTCAGATGCGCATCCGCTGGGATGATGAGGAGGGCAAGGGCTCGCTGACCATCCGCAGCGACTTTGACGGCGGGCTGCAATCGGTCACGGCTTTCAAAGATTATGAGCCCACGCCCTATTATATGGACGCAAACGGCAGCCTGCATGAGACCGACCGCGCGCGGCTGCGCGAGTTCGTGCTGGACTGCGCGAATAGCCGCGTTTTGAACGCTGACGGGCGCTATGTGAGCGCGCCGGGGCTGACGGCGGAGCTGTGCAGCTATCGGGACGACTGCCAGTGGATCAAAATTTGCAATCCCGCGACGGGGCGCTATGCCGTCGCCGACCGGCGCACCGGGATGATCACGCCGTTCCGCTATGACGGGGTGCAGATGGTGAGCTACGGCGGCGAGGATTATATGATCGTACAGCGCGACGGAAAAGTGGGTGTGCTGGGCGAGGGCTGCCGCCAGCTCGTGCCGGAGCAGTATGCGAGCGTCAGCGCGCCGGACGGGAAGTGCGCGTATTTCGCTGCCCGCCGCAATGTCAATGTGGGCGCTTACAGCCCTCCGCGCTATACGCTCTGGTCGCTGGATGGGGAGATGCTCGGCGAGGAGGATGCGCTGGAGGACTACTTCTCCTCAAAGGCGCACATCACGGGCGTTGCTTACGGACGGTTGGTCGGCGGGCATACGGTGCTCATCGCGCCGGACGGCACGATGACGAAAACCGGCGAGCGAAGCATCATAACCGGGGATGACGGCAACTGGTCGCCGGCTTCCACGCCCTTCGGCGTTTACGGTCAGAATTTCGAGACCGGGGAGCACGGCTTCATCGGTCTGGACGGCGTGCTGTATCCGCTGTATTCCGAAACGGATGCCATGCAATTAAAGGGTCTGGCGCAGGCGGAAGTGACCGGCGGCGTGATGTATGTGGAGTATTCCGCCAAGGGTGTTACAAATTATTCTAAAAACTGCCTGCTGCGCGATTTGCAGTGGACGTATCACTATGAGAAAAACGAGGACACCGGGACGGACATCACGCTCGTCTCGTCCAGCCCGAAGGACGGCGCGGTCAAAGTGCCGGAGCGGACCGATTCGGTGACGCTGCGCTTTGGCTGCCCCATCGCCGTGGTGAACCCCGACAGGATCACCGTCACGGGCGAGTATGACGACCCGGGCTTTGAGGTCATCAGCGCGGGCAATACCGTGAGGCTTCGGCTGACGGATGAATTTTTCGAGGGCGACCGCTACACCGTGACGATCGACACGAGCGCGCTGGCGCGCACGGATCAGTCGCAGGTGTATAACACCGAGCCGATCAGCATCAGCTTTACGCTGGACGGGCTGTCCACGAACGACCTGATGGAGAAATACCCCATCGCGCTGACGCAGGCGCAGCCCATCGGCACGATCTTCTCCGGCGCGGCAGGGTCGGTGGACGCGATGGTGCAGTATTACTGCGGAAAATATGACGAGGGCAAGCTGCTGACATCGCTGTTTTATGCGTCCAAAAACGCGTGGACGCTGAGTGCAGGAGAGTTCACAAGGCTGCTGACCGGGCTGAACGTGACCAAGGACACGTTCGTGCAGGAGGCGGCAGACCTGCTCATCGGACGGATGTGTCTGGACTATACCCTCCATGAGACCGGCGCGAAGGCAAAGGCGGCGGCGGACCTCATCGGGATCATGAAAACGCTGGATTACAGCGGCGATCTGAAGGCGACGCAGCAGATGCTGGACGCTGTGAAGGCGTATTGCGAGGCGTATGACATCCCGTGGGATATGGGGCTGATCCGCAGTGCGGTGGAATTTTTCCTGACGGTGTCGCTGCCGTTGCTGAAGGAGTCGTTCAAGACCACGGGTAACTGGGGAGACATTGCCCAGACGACCGATCTGGTCGGCAAGTATCTCATCACCGTGCTGCAATACGCCAATATGCAGACGGACGCGATGAAAACGATGCGGGACTATCTGCCGCCCACGGGCGACCTGTATTGGGAGATCGAGCGCCGGCTCGATATGATCGAGAACGGGCAGATCGGGACGTATCTCGCGCGCGAGGCGCAGAAGCTCATTTTGAAAAAAACGGGCGGAATGCTGGCGGACGCCGTCAAAAATGCCGCCGGGAGCGCCATCACGGGGCAGCTCGGCAGCTACGAGGCGCTGATGGAGGTCATGGGCGCGGCATATGGCAGGCTCACCGGGCGCGCGGACGCGGGCAAGCATGTGCAGGTGCTGCTGCTGACGTGCTTTGCGCAGGAGATGACGAACGCGCACGCGCAGGTGTGTCAGGAGCTGCTGATAAACGGCGCGACGGCGCAGGAAAAGCAGGACCTGCGCACGATGTACGAGGCAAAGCGCAGCGCATGGTGCATCCTGCTGGAAACGGCGGCAGAGCTGCGCACGGACGACGATGATACCTATCATCACGACGAATGCCTTGTCTGGCGCGACCGGCTGGAGCAGGAGTGCGGCTTTGCGGACTATATCCGCGCGGCAAAGCGTGCCGCGCCCTCGCAGGCGGTATACAGTATGCGGGCGCCGGCGCGGCGGAGCAGTGCGCAGAGCACGCAGTACGATGTGCTGCAGTACGGCGTGCTGAAGGGCTATCGCTTTTTAGACGGCGCGTGGGAGGACGGCGCGGCGGTGCTGCTCGATCAGAAAAACACCGAGGCGGCGCTGTATGTGACGCAGGAGCTGGCGCAGAGCGTCGGCGAGGACGCGTTTGCGGGCGAAAACGGTCTGCGTGTTGTGACGCTGGCGGACGGCGTTGGCGTAGAAGCGGGCGCGTTCTCGAACTGCGAAAACCTGACGATGCTGGTGCTCGAGGGCGAGCATGAAATTGACTATGCTGCGTTCAAACGATCCGGCGTCGAGGTCGTTTACGGCAAAACGAGCGAGGCGCAGGCGCTCGCGGAGCGGCTGAATGCCAAATACCGCGACCTTTCGCAGCAGGTCGGGGAGCTTACTTACGCCGGCACGGTCAGCGCCGTGCAGCCGGGGCAGACGCCGGACCTGTCCGGCATCACGCTGAGGGCGGACGGCGCGGAAATCTCGCTGAAGGACTGCTGCGTGCTTTACCCGCAGGGGCTTGGCGAGGGCGAGATCAAAATTCGCTATCTGGACGCGGAGGTCTGCATTCCGCTGACGGTGAGCCTGCGCGCGGAGCTGAACGGGCAGACCTTGGAGGTCACGCGCGCGGAGGAAAGCGGCGATGTGCTGCTGCTTTCCGGCACGGCGACGGGCGACACCGTGTTTGCAGCGGTGTATGACGGCGCGCGGCTGCTGGACGCGCAGGTGTGCGCGGTCAAGGACGGCACGTTCAGCCTGACGATCCGCGCGGGCGGGACGGTGTGCCTGTTTATGACGCAGGATGGCTGCCCGCTGACGCCGAAGCTGACCGTTCCGGCGGCATAATTCAGAAAAGGAGTCGTGACGATGAAGCGATGCTGCCGGTAGACGGCGGCGGGGTCATCACCCCCCGGCGGGCTGGACGCCATCTGCTGCGGTCAAGGTGAAGTGATCGTGACCGGCGGCGTTGTCTGCGAACCATAATCAAACAAAAAGCTCCCGGATGCAAACGTATCCGGGAGCATTTTAATATTCAGTCGAGGAAACGGGAGCGGCTTCAACTTACGAACCAGCCCCAGACGTGCCAGAACTGGACAGAACCGGCGGTGATGGCGCACACGACGTACGACAGCACAAAGCAGACCGCGAACAACGCCAGCGAGATGAGCGCGAGGCGGCGCAGACGGCGCTTTGCCTTGGCGGAGCTCTGCGGCGCGAGCGGCAGCGCGGGGAGCGTCAGCGCGCCGTAGCACGGGGCAAGCATATTCTGATGGAAACGGGAATAGGCGCGGATGATCTGCCGGAAGAACGAGAAAAACCAGACGCACCCGGAAACGGACAGCGCGCACAGCGCGAGCAGACTCAGCCCAAGGATCGCGCCGCACCAGTAGGGCATGGCGGGCAGGGTGAGGAAGGACACGGTGTGGATATTGCCGATGAGGCACACACCTGCCGCGCCGAAGCTGACCACGCACGCTGCCAGAACGATGCCGAACGCCAGCAGTAAAATGGCGAACAGACCGAAGAAGACATCCACCCAGCCGAGCCACAGCCAGGTGAGCGCGGCGGAGCGGCGCTTTGCTCCCTGCGGCGCGGGCTCAAACTGCGCGGCAAGGTCGGCGGGGTCGCCGAGGCGGGCGGCAATTTCCTCTTCCGAGTAGCCGTCGGAGAGCTTAAAGGCGAAGTGCTGTTCATACTCTTCCAGCACGTCGGCGGCGTCGGCGATGTTTCTCTTGTGCAGCTCAGAGGCGAGCTGGTTCATAAATTCAAGTTTCGTCATGATCTTCATCCTCCAAAAGCGTTTTCACGGTTTGTGCGAAGTGCAGATACTCGGCGCGGTCGGACTGGTAGGTCTCGCGCCCGAGGTCGGTGAGCTTGTAATACTTTCGCGGCGGTCCGCCGCTTTCCTCCTGCAAATAGGTGGTGAGCAGCCCGTCTGCCTTCAGCTTGCGCAGGATCGGGTAGACCGTGCCGTCGGCGATGTCGATGTGCGCAGAGAGGTAGTCGGAAATTTCGTACCCGTAGCAGTCGCGCCGGTGCAGCAGCGACAGCACGCAAAGCTCCAGCACACCCTTTTTATATTGTGTGTTCATGAGAAGCTCCTTTCATATCGAATCCTTACACTACTGAATTATATTCAATAGTTCGGAAATGTCAATAGTGAATTTTGAAAAATATCAGAAATTTTACAGGACGGTCCTTCGGGAAAAAAATGCCGCCGCCGGGCGGGGGCGCTTTTTGCGTGAAAAACCTTGATAATTATGGGGGAAAATGCTACTATATGTCTGATTATGTACGATGCGCGTGTTATCGGCTGCCGCCGGCGCGCATCCAATCGAGGAAAGGACGGGGACACCCCGCGAAGCTATGAAACTTGACCGCCGCTGGCTCTGCGGTGCGCTCACCGCTCTGCTGCTGACCCTTTGCGCGTGCCATGCCGCCGCGCCGCCAAGCGCTCCCGTGGAGGAGACGGCGGAGACGCCGGTCGCGGCGCAGGGGGCTGCGCCGGATACTTCTGCGGAAGAGACGATGCGCCCGCAGCCGACGGACTTTCACCGCCACTTTATGCGCATCAACAACGGCTTTTTTTACCCGAATGCGCTGCTCACGCGCGCGGAATGCGCGCAGATCCTCTACAATCTGACGGCGGAGGATATGGCACTGCCGCCTCCGACGGATGCCGAGTGTCCGTATGGCGACGTTTCGCCGGAGCGCTGGTATTATGGCGCTGTGTGCGCTGCCGCGCCGTATTTCCCGGAGGAGCAGTGGCTGTTTTCCCCCGATGAACCGATTCGCGTGCAGGACTTTTTAGAGGCGGTCTCGCTGGCACTGGAGTCGCCGGAGGCGCTGCAAAGCGCGTGCGATGGGCTGCTTTCGGATGCAGAGGACAGCGGCGACGAATTTCTGACCCGCACGCAGGTCGCGGTGCTGCTGTGCCGCGCGTTGGGACGCGAGCCGGATGCAGAGACGATTCACGCGGCGGAGTATACGCTGCTGCTGGATGTTTCGGAGGACGACGAATATTACGCCGACATTATCGAGGCGATTTTGCCGCACGACTATGCCGCGCAGGACGGCGCGGAGCTGTGGGCGGATGGGTCGCTCGACCAGCTCATGCGCGCGCCGGGGGTATACCTCAGCGGCGGCGTGGGCTATGTGGTAGACGAAACTGGCGAAGCGGTGCGCGGGAGCGGGCTGCTGGATTTTGACGGCGAGCGCTACTTCCGCTATCGCGCCGACGGACGCATTTACGCCGATGGCGCGCTGCATCGGTGCGGGGACGAAGTGATCTTCACACAGGCGGACGGCACGCTGCTGCGAAGCGGCGCGGTGGGCGAGTACACGTTTGACGCGGACGGTTTTTACTCCTGCGGGAGTGAGACCGTAGACGAAGAGGTGCGCGAATTTATCGCTTCCTGCACAAGTCCCGGCATGACGCGCTCTGAAAAGCTGCGCGCGTGCTACAGCACCGTGCGCGCGCTGCGCTATCTGGGGCGCAACGCCGCCTACGGCGCGGAGGTCCAGACCATCCCGCACGACCGACTGCTGGAATTTGCCGACAAAATTTTCACGACCGGCAAGGGCGACTGCTATAATTTTACCGCCGCGTTCTGCCTGATCGCGCGGCAGCTCGGCTACCGGGCGGAGGCGATCGTGGGCGAATGCGCCTACAGCTGGAACTGGAACGGCATCGCCCACGGCTGGGTGGAGCTGCAACTGGACGGCGAGACGCGCATCTTTGACCCGCAGATCGAAAACTACAACCTGCGCGTGGGGCTGGATAACGGCATCTACAGCGCGTTCGGCGTGACGTATGAGAACGCGCCCGCGCGATACTGGAAGCACTGACTCTATATAGATAAGGTAGGAGAAACAACGTGAAGAGAAGAATTGCGAGTTTTTGGATGGCCTGCCTGCTGATTCTGACGGCGGCAGCTTTGACTGGCTGCGGCAAGGACGCCGCGCAGCCCGCCGCGCAGGCAGCGGAGACGACGGAAGTGAAGAACCCCACGGAGGCAAAGCCCGTGGTCGTGGAAACGCCCGCCGAGGAGGCGCAGCCGGAAGTGGCGGCGGAAGCCGTGCCGGAAGAGGTCGCCGATGAAGAATCCGCCCCCTCCATGCTGGACACGGCGCTGTCGCTGGTCGATCAGGACGTGGCGGAGCTGGTGGACGCGCTTGGCGAGCCGCTGGAAAAGACGTATGAGGAATCCTGCTCCGGCCCGGGCGACGACGGCATCTGGACGTATGACGGGCTGACGGTCTTTACCTACGTCGAAAACGGCGTGGAGACCGTGGTCGATGCGGAGTAAGGAGCGGGCAATGAAAAAAGTCATCGCAATCGTTTTGATCGCCGCCGTGCTGTGCGCGCTGTGCGCCTGCGGCGAAGCGTCGCTTTCGGAAAAGGACCTGAGCCTGACCGTGTCGGGAGTCTCTGCCGACACCGGCGCGGATGTGGCGGTGCTGCTGGACGCGTTCGGGGGCGACTATGCCTACTCCGAGGCGATCTCCTGCGTCTACACGGGCATGGACAAGACCTATGAATATCCCAACTGCATCCTCTACACCTACCCCGACGGCGATACCGACCGCCTGATGGAGCTGTACTGCACGGCGGACGTGACCACGTCCAGGGGCATCACCATCGGCTCGAGCCGGAAGGACGTGGAGAAGGCGTATGGGAGCACCTACACCGAGGCGGGCATCACGCTGACGTATGCGCTGAAAGCGCCGGACGATCTGACGCTCCCGGCGTCCATCTACTTTGAACTTCAGAACGACACGGTGTGCGCCATCGGCATCACAAGCGCGCACCGCGCGGAGTGATCGCTATGAAACGGACAGTTTGTCTGCTGCTGGTGCTGGTGCTTTGCGTTTTTTGCGCGGCGTGCGCGGAAACGCCGTATGCGCCCGCGGGTGCTGCCAGCGGGAACGCGGCGCTGGATGAGGCAGTTCTGGCAGTTTTGCAGGAGCGCTGCGATGCAAAAGCATCGGAGGCAGAAAATCTCGCCGCCGTGTATGATTTTGTCTGCAACGACATCACCTACCGAGCCGGAACGACGGACACGTCGGGCGGCTTTACGGACGAGCTGACCGAAATGCTTGCGCTGGAAATTTTACAAAAGCGCAAGGGCAACTGCGACGGGCAGGCGGCGCTGATGGCGGTGCTGCTGCGGCGCATGGGCTACGAGGCTGGAATTGTGCAGGGCACGTTCGTGCGCGCGGGGGACGATACCCCGGTCGATCACGCGTGGGTCTACGCCGTGGTCGGCGGGAGCGGGTGCTACTTTGACCCGCTGTACGGCAGCCATTTTGCCGAGAATCCGCGCGATTACTGCATGGCGTCCGCCGAGCTTCTGCGGCAGACGCACCAGTGGGACGAGTGAGGAAGCGCCAATGTTCATTCTCGAAAAATTAGCGGAATATGCAAAAACCGACCGCATTGCGATCGTTTACGGCGACGAGCGCGTCAGCTACGCGGCACTTGACCGCCGCGCGGACGCATTCGCGGCGTACTTAAAGCGCGAGCTGCCGGGCAGCACTGCGCCAATCCTCATCTACGGGCACAAGGACAGCGCCATCCCGGCGTGTATGTTCGGCGCGCTGAAGGCGGGGCGGGGCTACATCCCCGTCGATACGACGTTCCCGCCGGAGCGCGTGGAACAGATCATCGCGCAGGCGCAGCCGGAGCTGGTCGTGGACCTCTGCGGCGCGGCGCTTTCGGCGCGGCGCGTGCTGAAAAAGGATGCGCTGGACGAGCTTTTTGCGCAGCCGTGCGAAGCTGCGCCGCGCGCGGACTGGATCGCCCCGGAGCAGACGGCGTATATCCTCTTCACCTCCGGCTCAACGGGGCAGCCCAAGGGCGTGCAGATCACTGCCGGAAACCTCGCGGCGTTTCACGAGGGCGTGCGCGTCTGGTTTGACGGCATGAAGCCCGGCGGGGCGTTCCTGAATGAAATTTCGTATTCGTTTGACGTGTCGGTCTGCGCGCTGTATGAAGCGCTCAGCCGGGGCATGACGCTCTGGACGGCGGACAAGCAGACGCTCTCCGACCCGCACGCGCTGTTTGCGCTTTTGCGCGAGGCGCAGATCGACGAGTGGGTGTCCACGCCGTCGCTGGCGGAAATTTGCGTGCAGTCCGCGCAGTTTACAAGGGAGCTGCTGCCGAACGTGCGCCAGTTTCTGTTCTGCGGCGAGGTGCTGACAAAAAAGCTGGCGGCGGAGATGTTCCGGCGCTTTCCGGGCGTGCCCATCGTGAACGCCTACGGTCCGACGGAGGCGACGGTGCTGGTGACGGGCGCGGAGATGACGCCGCAGATGCTGGCGGCGGATGCGCCGCTGCCGATCGGCGCGCCGTTTTCCAACGTGCGGGCGGTCATCGCCGGAGAAAAGGGCGAGGCGCTGGGGGAAGGGCAGGACGGCGAACTGCTGCTGATCGGCAATGCAGTCAGCCCCGGCTACTTAAACCGCCCCGATCTGAACGCGCGCGCGTTTTTCACCGCGCCGGACGGGCATCGCGGCTATCACACCGGCGACCTCTGCCGGATGCAGGACGGCAACATCTACTACCTCGGACGGCTCGACAGTCAGGTCAAGCTCAACGGCTTCCGCGTGGAGCTGGAGGACGTGGAAAATAACCTCGTCAAGCTCCCAAACATCGCCCGCGCCGCCGTGCTGCCGGTGATGCAGGACGGCAAGGTCACGGCGCTCACCGCCTTCGTGCTGCTGGAGCAGCCGGACGGCGAGAGCTCGCTTGCGCGGGCGCGGCGCGTCAAAGCTGCGCTGGCGGCGTATCTGCCGTCTTATATGATCCCCCGCAAAGTTCTCGCGGTCGATTCCTTCCCGCTGAATACCAACGGCAAGATCGATAAAAAACAGCTCGCCGCGCAGCTTTGACGGCTGCCGGGATGGGAGGCAGGTATGAGCCCGTTCGGCAGCCTTGATTATTTTCTGGTACTTCTGATCGCCATGATCGCCCCGGTCGTGCGCGGTCTGCGCGGCAAGAGCCTGCGCGGCAGCACGCTGATCGTCACGGCGGTGATGCTGGTGCTGATTTTTGACAGCCCGGCGAAGCTGTTGACGCTCGTCCTGTTCTGGGGCTGGCAGGCGGCAGTCCTCTTCGGCTATCTGCGCCTGCGCGCCCGCGCGCCGCAGCGGTGGATCTTGTGGCTGGCGCTGGTGCTGAGCCTTGCGCCGCTGCTGCTGGTGAAGCTCTCGCTGTGGATTCCGCCGCTGCGGGTGGTCTCGCTGCTGGGTGTGAGCTATATGTCGTTTCGCGCGGTGCAGGTGCTCATCGAAATTTACGACGGCTACATCACGGAGCTGAATTTCCTTGATGTGAGCTGCTTTATCCTCTTTTTCCCGTCCGTCTCGTCAGGACCGCTTGACCGCTATCGCCGCTTTGCGGCGGACCTGCGCCGCGTGCGCACGGGCGAAGAATACCGCGTGCTGCTGCAAAACGGGCTGTGGCGGCTGATGACGGGTGCGTTTTATAACTTCGTCATTGGCAACCTCATCTGGCAGTTCTGGCTTTCGCCGCTGCCGGAGAGCGGTTTTTGGGCGACGCTCAGCTATATGTACGGCTACACGTTTTTCATGTTCTTCAACTTCGCCGGCTACAGCCGCATGGCGGTGGGCGTGGCGTACTTAATGGGTATCGAGCAGCCGGACAACTTCAACTGCCCGTTCCTGAGCCTCGACATGAAGGACTTCTGGTCGCGCTGGCACATTTCGCTGTCAACTTACCTGCGCAACTATGTGTACACGCGCTTCTGCATGGCGGCGCTGCGCAAAAAATGGTTCAAGGGCCGCCGCACGAGCTCGTATCTCGGCTATGTTCTGACGATGCTCGTGATGGGCGCGTGGCATGGGCTCACGCCCGGCTACCTCATCTACGGCGCGTACCACGGCGTTTTGATGTGCCTGAACGACGTGCTGGATACGCAGTGCAAGGGCTTTAAGAAATTCAAGAAAAAACCGGCCGCCGCGTGGCTGCTGATCCCGGTGACGTTCCACCTGTTCAGCTTCGGGCTGCTGCTGTTTTCGGGACGACTTATTTAGGAGGAAATGCTATGACGGATACGATCATTGAAATTCTGAACGACATTACCGGCGCGGACGACGGGGAGATCACCCCGGAGACCGAGCTGTTTGAGGAGGGCATTCTCGACTCCTTCGGGCTGGTCGAGCTGCTGGTGCGGCTGGAGCAGTTCCAGGTGAAGCTGGATGTTGCAAATCTGACGCGCGAGGAAATTTCCACGCCCGCAAAGCTCGCCGCGCTGCTGGGATAAGCGATGCGAAAGGCTTTATTCAGGGCGCTGGCGTGTCTGCTCGCGGCGGTTCTGGCGCTGGCGCTGGTGCGCTGGGGGCTGGAGGCAACGATGCCGGATTACCCGTCTGCGCTCGGGGACGATCCCGTCCCGGAGAAGATCACGGGCGAGTATCTCATGAAAGCGGCGGCAGAGTCCCCCGACACGCTGACGATCTTCGGCTCGAGCGAGCTGAAAACCACGGAGATCAGCACGCACCCGGCGAACTTTTTCGCGGGCAAGCGCTGCGGCTTTCAGGTGGACCTCATCGGGCGCGGCTCGTGCCAGTCGCTCGTGCACGCGATGGCGATCGCCGCGTCGGGCGATAGCCTGACAGGGAAGCAGGTCGTGCTCATCACCGCGCCGCAGTCGTATGTGCCGGACGGCATTGCGCCGGACCTGTTTATGGCGAATTTTTCGGAGCAGCAGATGCTCTCGCTCCTTGCCGACAAAACGCTGCCCGAGGCGTCGCGCCAATATCTTGCTGCGCGCGTACAGCAGCTCATTTGCGAATATAATGCACAGTACGGCGCAAGCCTTCAAACGCACACGGCGGCGGGGCTCATGAGCCGCGCGGCGGCAAGCGAAAACGCCGCGCTCGAAACACTGCTCGCGCCCTATTCCGCGCTGTCAAAGTGGCTGCTCGATACGCGCGACCTCGTCTCTGCCCGCAAGGCGATCGCTGCCGCGCCTGCCGAAAAAACCGCCGCGTCCGCCGACATCGACTGGCAGGCGGAGGAAACCGCCGCGCTTTTGCAGGCGGAGCAGATGGTCACGGGCAACGAGTTTTACATGGAGGACGGCTACTATAATACCTACGTCGGTCGCCGCCTCGCGCAGCAGAAGGACAAGGACGCAGCGCTCAGCTACGCGCAGTCGCCGGAATATGACGATCTGCGCTGCCTGTTTGACGTGTGCGCGGCAAAGGAGCTGGACGTGCTGTTCGTCCATGTGCCGCTGAACGGAACATGGAGCGATTACACGGGCTTTTCCGCCGAAAAGCGGAGCGAATATTACGAAAATGTGCGGCAAATTGCCGCAGAGTATGACAACGTGACGCTGCTGGACTTAACGGCGTATGAGTATGAGCCGTATTTCCTGTGCGACACCATGCATCTTGGCTGGAAGGGGTGGCTTGCCGTTGACAAAGCGATTACAGAATTTTGGCGCGCGGCTTAAAGCGCTCGTCTTTTCCCGCTGGTACGCGCTGGCGCTCGCCTGCGCGCTGCTGGCGGCGGCGATCTTTGTGGTGTGGCTGGTTTCGGACGCGGAGGGCGTCGCGTTTATTTACAGCGAGTTTTAGGAGGACCTATGAAAAAGTTTTTGACGCTGGTTTTGACATTCGTTCTGGCGCTGGCGCTGTGCGCCTGCGGCAAGGACGCCGATCCGCTGGAGACCGCGCAGAGCATGATCGGGCAGGACGCTGCCGCGCTGACCGACGCCATTGGCGCGCCGCAGAGCAGCAGCTATGCCTCCTCCTGCCTCGGCGACGGCGAGGACGGCGAGTGGCAGTATGACGGATTTACGGTATACACCTACCGCGACGTGGACGGCTCGGAGAGCGTCTACGATGTGATGCCGCAGAGCTGAAATGAGGGGTTCTATGAAACACACGGCTTTTCGCCGCCTGACGGCGCTGGCGCTGCTGGTGGCGGCATTGTGCTCGCTTTGCGCTCCGGCACTTGCCATGCGCGAGGCGTACACCGACCCGATCCTTGCCGAGCTGCGGCAGCCGATGGTTTTGGGCAGCGATACGTTTGAATATGACGGCGTTTCGTTCCACCGCGTGCTGCTGCCGCGCTATATCGTCGAGCGCTACGACGAGTCGGAGTATGCCATCCAGCCCGGTCAGTCGGACGCGCGCGTGCGCGAGGTCAAGCGCGCACTCTACTCTGACACGACGTATCCAAAAAACGAGTTCGTCACCTACACGCAGGTGCGCGCGGACGAGCCGGTGGAGACGTATTTTGACGATCACCTCGCCGAGCTTCTCAGCACCATCTACCTGTTCTGCGGGCTGGAGGACAAAACGCCCTGCATTGACGAGCTGACGATGTTTTTGCTTTCGCAGCTCCCGACGCTGAGCGAGGATATGCGGCACGACATTGAGGCGATGTACAAATACCGCCTGACGCAGTCGCGCACCTATGGCACGGTCACGCGCAGCGGCAAAGTGGACGATCTTTACTACTTTGCGCAGACCGACCCGGACTGGGCGGGCGAGATTTTTGAGTTTGAAGGCAACGGCGCAACGCTCAAGGACCGCGGCTGCGGCTGCGCGTGCGCGGCGATGGTGTTCTCCACCTATCACAAGGTCGAGATCACCCCGCGCTGGATGCGCACCTATGCGCTTCAGGACGATTACCCTGTGAGCTACGGTCTGCCGAATGAGTATTTTGAGGGCATCGCCCGGTACTATAAAAATCTCGAATACGAGCGCTACGGCACAACGCTGGAAGCGCCGACGATCTATCAGAAGAGCGCGGTCGATATGTCCGTGCTTGCCGACCAGATCGCAAATCAGGGCTATCTTGCCATCATCCATGTGGTGAGCGGCGCGTTTACCAGTCAGGAGCATTACATGGTGCTCTGCGACTACACCGAGATCGACGGCAAGGGCTACTTCCTCGTCGCCGACCCCTATGTGCAGCCGGGGCGCTATCGCGACTGGGATCAGCTCCGCACGACCGACACCGGCAACGACGGGCTCATCTACGCGACCTCAGACGTTCTGTACCGGGACATGAAGTCCATCATCCTGTTTGCGCAGGACCGCAACGCGTTCCCGCTGTACTGCCGGACAGACGCGCCGGAGAGCCTGACGGCTGAAAGGAACTGACTATGGCAAACGAACGAAAAGTCACGCCGGGGCGCTATCTCAAGCGGCACAAGCCGTATTTTCTGCTGATTTTGGCGCTGGTTCTGGTTGCCGTGAGCGTGATCCTCATCGTGCGGCAGGTGAAGAATATTTCCGGCAGCACGCCGGGCGATGTGCCGCAGGACGCGCAGACCTCGCAGACCGTCCAGACGCCGGGCGATACGACGCCCGCTACGCCGGATGCGCCTGCGGATACGCAGACGCCGGAGGGCGTATCGGTGAAATTCGCAGACGGCGCGCTGACGCTTTATTATGACGACGCGCAGCTCCATCCCACACGCTCGGGGCAGCTCGAATCGCTGCTGCCTCTGGCGGAGGGGCAGACGGCGCGGCTGGATGTGCAGCCGCTGAACGCGACGCTCAAAATGCTGAAGGACGCTGAGCTTTCGCGCATCTGCGTGGGCGTATTGCAGGCGTATTATTATGCTGCGCCCGCGACCGACGATGTTGCGGTCACGGTGCTGGAGGACAGCGACGGCGTTTATGACGCGGCGCTGCACGCGGATGCTTACGGCGGCGCGCCGGATGTGGACGCGCGCGTGAAGCTCGTGGAAGTGGACGGCGCGCTGTGGTGCGTCAGCGCCATCTACCCCGCCGGGGAGGACTGCGCGGCGCTGCAGGCGGCGTTCGAGACCCTCGCGCCGAGCGCGCAGGAGGGCGCGGAATGAGAATGCGGCATATTTTGCCCGCGCTGCTGCTGGCGCTCCTGCTGTGCGGATGCAGCGCGGCGAATGAGCCTACCGCCGTGACGGAAACGCCCGCGCAGCCGGTCATTTCGACCGAACCCGCCGGGCAGCCGACCGCCGATGCGCCCGATGAGCCGGAAACGATCCCGGACGGCATCGCGGAGCAGAACGGCGCGGCACGCTATTATTCCGGCGGCGAGCCGGTCACGGCATCCGGGCTGACGGAGCTGGACGGGCTGCTGCTGTATTTTCAGCCGGACGGCATGCTATACCGCTTTGTGCGCGGCGTGAACCGCTGCGGCGATAGCCTCTACTATCACACCGGCGAGGACGGCTATGCGCTTTTATCGCCGGAGGCGGGGTTGTTTGACGACGGCGGCGCGCTGTACGACGTGCAGGACGATCTCACGCTGCTGGCAGGCGGCGCGGACGGCTACCTGACCTTTGACGCGGACGGGCGCTACACGAGCGGCAGCGAGGAGATCGACGAAGGTGTTGCGCAGCTTCTGCTGACCGCCTGTGACGATCCCGGCGCGCCCGCGCAGGACAAGCTGCACGCGGCATTTGACTACATCCGCGACAACTACCGCTATCTCTCGGCGGCGCATTACGACGCCGGTACGACCGACTGGGCGCAGGACGCGGCGGAGCTGTTTTTGCGGCAGGGCAAGGGCAACTGCTACTGCTTTGCGGCGCTGTTCATGTACTGCGCGCGGCGGCTGGGCTATCAGGCGTATGTCGTCGCGGGGCAGGAGTCCCGCGCGGATAATGACCACGCGTGGACGATGATCGACGAGGCGGACGGGACGTATCTGTACGACGTGCAGCTCGAATATGCCTACCTCTATCAGTTCGACCGCGGCGCGATCGATGCGTTCCGTATGTCGGAGGGCGAGGACGGTCTCTACAACGGATTCCGATATTATTTCCCCTAAAGCCACATGAGGAGCTTCCCATGAACTTTGCTTCCCCGATTTTTCTGTTTGCGTTTCTTCCGCTGACGGCGGCGCTGTATGCGTTGCTGCGGAAGCCCGCGCTCAAAAACGCGCTGCTGGTCGCGGCGGGGCTGGTGTTTTACGCCTTCGGCGACCTGCGGCATCTGCCGCTGCTGCTCGCTTCGTGCGTGCTGCATTACGCCGTGGGGCGGTGGCTTTGCGCGTGCACGCGCGGGCGGCGGGCGATCCTGGCGGGGTGCATCGTGCTGGATCTCGCCGTGCTGGGGGCGTATAAGTATTTCGGCGCGCTGCCGCTGGGCATTTCGTTTTACACGTTTCAGGCGATCAGCTTTGTGGTGGATGTGTACCGCACGCCGGAGAGCGGCACAAAGAGCTTTTGGCGCGTGCTGCAATATCTGACGTTTTTCCCACAGCTCACCGCCGGACCGCTCATGAAATTCTCCGCCGTGCAGCCGTATCTGGAAGCGCGCCAAACGACCTGGGGCGACGCGTATGACGGCATCTGCCGCTTTGCGGGCGGGCTGTTCAAAAAGGTTTTACTATCCGCTGCGGCGGCGGAACTGGCAAACGCCGTGTACGGGCAGACGGGCTATGACGCGCTGTGCGCGTGGACGGGCGCGGCGTGCTACTGCTTGCAGCTCTACTTCGATTTTTCGGGCTACAGCGATATGGCGATCGGGCTGGGGCTGCTGTTTGGCGTGCGCCTGCCGGAAAATTTCCGCGACCCGTACTGCGCAAGCAGCATCACGGATTTCTGGCGGCGGTGGCATATCTCGCTCTCAGAATGGTTTCGGGATTATCTTTATATTCCGCTCGGCGGCAGCCGCAAGGGGCTGCTGCGCACGATGGGCAATAAGATGGTCGTTTTTCTGGCGACCGGGCTGTGGCACGGCAGCGGGCTGACGTTTCTGCTCTGGGGCGTGTGGCACGGGCTGTGGAGCTGTGTCGAGACGGCGCTGAAGCTGCCGCAAAAGCTGCGCGGGCGCTGGTATGGACATCTTTACGCGCTGCTTGTGGTCGTGCTCGGCTTTGCACTGTTCCGCGCGGCGGACCTTTCACAGGCGGCGGCGCTCATGCGGGCGATGTTCATGGGCCTTTCGGCAAATGAAGCCTGCCGCGCGGCACTGGCGGCTGCGCTGAACGCGCGGACGCTTACCCTGTGCGCGCTCGGCGTGCTGCTCTGCCTGCCGGTGGGAGCGCTTTGGAAGAAAATTTTGTCCCCGCGCGGTGCGGCGATTGTACGCGGCGTGCTGGCGCTGGTGCTGTTTGCGCTGTGCCTGATGGCGATGAGCGCCGGGGCGTTCCAGCCGTTTATCTACGCGGCATTTTGAGGAATTTCCATGGAAAAGAACGGATTTAGGCGCATTTTCTGCATCCTGTTTTTCGCGCTCTGCGCGATCCCACTGGCGGTGTTTCTGCTGGCAGGACCGTCCGCGCCGGGGGCGAATGAGCGCCCGGCGGCAAAGCCGCGCGTGATCTCTGCGGGGCGCGTCAACTGGGATGTGCTGTCCGACGCGGCGGACTATTTTGCGGATACGTTTGGGCTGCGGCAGGAGCTCATCACCGCCGACGCGCAGCTTCAGGCGGTGGTGTTTCATCAGTCCGCGGTGGATGACGTTCTGCTCGGTGCGGACGGCTGGCTCTACTATGCCGACACGCTGCGCGATTACACCGGCAGCAACCCGATGACGGAGCGCGAGCTCTGGTGCGCGGCGCGCAATCTGTACCTTGTGCAGGAGTACGCCGCAGCGCATGGCGCGCAGTTTTTGTTTGTCTGCGCGCCCAATAAAAATACGCTTTACCCGGACGCGATGCCCACGCGCTATATCCGCGCCGAGAGCGCGTCCGATCTGGACCGGCTGCTTGCGGCACTGGACGCGCAGCAGGTGGCGTACTGCGACGTGCGCGGGGCGCTTTTGGGCGCGGACGCGCTGACGTATTACCGCACGGACAGCCACTGGAACGGCTACGGCTCGGCGCTGGCGCACGACGAGATCCTGCGCGCGCTGGGGCGCGAGGGGACGCTGGCAAGCGAGGCGTTTTCCATGCAGGGGCACACCGGCGACCTGTATCAGATGCTCTATCCCGCGTCCAAACGGCAGGAGGAAGGGCTGAATTTGGCGCGTGCGCGGACGTTTTCGTATGGCGGCGACGTGCGCGGTGCGGACGATCAGCTCATCCGCACGACCAGCACGGCGGCGGGCAGATTGCTCCTGTTCCGCGACTCGTTCGGCAACGCGCTGCATGAGGACCTGGCGGAGTCGTTCGGCGCGGCGACGTTCTCGCGCGCCATGCCGTATGACCTGTCGCTGCTGGATGACGCGCAGCCGGACGTTTTAGCGGTGGAGCTGGTCGAGCGCAATCTGCGCTGGCTGTGCACGCGCCCGCCGGAGCTGCCCGCCCCGACGCGCGAGATCGCGGCGGAGGATGCCGCGCTGTCCGACCAGACGATCAAGCTCACCAAAACCGCCTCCGACTGGGACGGTCTGGCCCGCTACACCGCCACGCTCGACAGCGTGTCCCCGGACGCAACTTCTCCCATCTACGTCCTCTTAAACGGCACGACCTACGAAGCCTGCCCCACCGACACGGGCTTCTCGCTGCTTGCCCCCGAAGCCGAAACCGCCGAGGTGCTCTTCCAAACAAACAGCACCCTCACACGCTGCCGGACAGAAATTAAGCCGGCGTGATCGATCTCAATATATCAAGCAATTGCCGCACGTCAGAGTTCCCTGACGTGCGGCGGTTTTTATGCAGCGCGAAGTGCTTTTCAAGACAGGGTATGCAAAACGTTCGCAGTTTGGCAAACACGGGTGCAAAGTGTGCGGTTGTATGGTATACTTGTGGCAGGAAGCCGCCGGATGAGATGTTGGCGGCGGGATCGATCTTGGAGGGATTTTTGTGAGTCGTCTGTTTGACCCGGATGCGCCGCTGATGCGGTTTTTATCGCGCGTGGCGGACCTGATGATCTTGAATATTTTATGGATCTTTTTGTGCATCCCCGTCGTGACGGCGGGCGCAGCCACGACGGCGCTGTACCGCGTGTGCCTGAACATCGCGGCGCAGGCGGATGCGTCGGTCATCCGGGACTTTTTCAGGACCTTCCGGCGGGAATTTAAGCCCGCGACGCTCGTCTGGCTGGTCCTGCTGATCCCGACGGCGCTGTGCGCGGTCAATCTGTGGCTGCTTCTGAGCGGCGTGCTGCCGGGCTCGGCGGTCATGCCGTTTATCTGCCTGCTGCCGCTGCTGCTTTTGATCTTCGTCTATGCGTATGTGTTCGCGTATGTGGCGATGTTTCGGGACGGCGTTCTGCAGACGATCCGCAACGCGCTGCTGCTGAGCATCGCAAATCTGCCGCGGACGGTTTTGATGGCGGTGCTCAATCTGCTGCCGGTGATCTTGTTTTTGGTCGTGCCGGAGGTGTTTTTCCGGGTGCTCATCGTCTGGCTGTTGATCGGCTTTGCGCTGGCGGCGTATCTGGATTCGCGGATGCTGTGGAAGGTATTCAAAAAGGTTGCGCCGGAGTTGGACACCGGCGCGGCAGATATGGAAGAATAAACGATCAGCGGAGCAGCGGCGCGAGCACGGGCTCGATCGCATTCGCCATGCACCAGAAGCCGAGATCATTCGGGTGCGCGACATCCACAAGGCATTCGCTCCTGCCGATGTTGCGGTAGATCGTGCGCCCGTCTACAAAATAGACATTGCGGTCGCCGGCGGCGACGGCGCGCTCATAGGTCCGGCGGATAATATCCCGGCGGCGCAGGCAATCCGGGAAATAATCATCCGCAGCGCTGACGAGGATGACCGGCAGTTCCGGCTGCTTTTTGCGCACGATCTCAAAAAACGGCTGGTGCGTCTGCTCCAGAAAGTCCGCGTCCGGCGCATTGTGATCGTAATCATAGACAAAAACGCGCATATCCAGCCCGGAAATGTACTCCGCCATCTCCGGCTCGGCGCGGCAAGTGCCCGAAAAGCCGAGGTTGATAAAATCCGTGTCCAGCCGCCGGGAGAGCATCGCGGAATAGCAGTTGCCGGGATGCGAGGCGCAGCCGCCCTGCGTGATGGAGCTGCCGTAGAAGACGACGGGCTTTTGGTGGGCATACGGCGAGGCGGGCAGCAGCTGCGCGCCCTCGTCCAGCCCGATATAGACCGCGCTGACGTCGTTATACAGCGGGAAATGGATCAAAATCTCCCGCATCCGGCTGTCGGGAAATTCGTATCCAGAGCTGTACCCGTGCTTGCCCATGCGATTTTCCGCGTGGTAGCCGTCCAGATCAAGACCGGGCAGCAGGACATTTACATAGCTGCCGTCCGCGTACAGATCAAAGCAGCTGCTGCCGGCCAGCGCCATGTCGGCGGTGCTGCATACCTCCGGCAGCTCGCATTTGAGCAGAATGCGGCGGCTATCCGTGCGGAAGCGGACGCGAAGCCCGGCGGTGTTCCGATACAAAAGCCGCAGCGTGTCGTTTTTTAGCGTCTGCGCAAAGCGGTGCAGCAGACGCTTAAAATCCTGTTCGCCCGGTTCGCGGCAGAGCCCGTAAAGCGCGAACGGAGGCTCATTGACCGAATAGGTCGTCATGCCCGCGGAGCGGAAAATGTTCTTATAATTCTGGTCGATCTCAGAAATATCCATAGACGATCTCCTCGAACTATCTGTATTTTACGATCGCGGTATGCTTTCCATCGGAAAGCATACCGCGATTTTTGCTCAGATCTTCTTTTCGCCGTAGAATGCGAACAACATCTGCAGTAGACGTCCGTTTGCGCTGGCGTTCGGACACCAGGGAACCCAATACGGGTCGTTGTCGGCGTAGCGCTCCATCATGTAATAGGCATCGGTCATACCGTAATACATCTGCGCTTCGAGCGTCTGGCGCGCCTTTTCGTGCTCGCCGCGCTTGAGCCACGCAAAGAACCAGCCCTTGTCGCCCGAGGAGGTATACCAGGTATGCCCCGCCCACGGGTCGGCATTATGACCCTGGAAGATGAGACCGTCGTTCATCAGCCCCGTCAGACCGTTGCGCATACAGCCGCGGCGGCGGAAATAGCGCTCCGCTTTTTCCATCGTCTCGCTGTTCGCGTCCATCACACCGGCGAGCAGCAGATCGCGCGGTCCGTCGTCAAAATACGGTCCGCTGGGCGGATCGGTCAGCTCGACGCCGATCTTGTTGGTCAGAAGGATCTCGTCGCCGCGCGTGTTTTTGGCGACCTCCGCGTCCAGCAGCCTGCGCATACAGGTCATATAGTCGGTGTGCGCGTCACGAATTTCCTGCGCGCGCGGGTCGCGGTACTGCGCAAACGCCTCTGCCAGACGGTCGTAGCCTTGCAGATTCGTGCAGTCGGTGATGCACCAGCTCTGGTATTCGCCGGGCCAGTCGCTGCTTTTCATCGGCGGGAAGATGCCCTTGCCGATGCAGTCCATCTCATAGGTCGATTGGCGTTTGCGCTGCATCCAGCAGAAGGCACGGTAGAGCTTTTCGGCGTATTTTTCGTAGACGCGGCGGCTGCCGGAGCAGATGAGATAATCCGAGCAGGCGAGCACCGCCGCGGCGGTGTGGCACGCCCAGCCGTTGGCGGCGGCGAGATAGCCGTCGTCCGCGCCGCCGGAGACGGTCAGGACGTCAAAATAGGTGTCATACGCGGTCTCGGTGTATTCGCCGAAGTCCCCCATTTTGTTGAGCATGACGAGGAACTCCCACGCCTCCGCCGGCCAGATGATGCGCTGCAAGCCGCCCTGCCGGGCGAGGACATAGTCCTTTCCGACGGGGTAGGAGAACATCTGAAGCGACTGCACGGTGAGATTGCGGACAATGTCCAGATGTGCCTCGCTGTCGGGGACGCAGTGGATGCGCGCGAGCTGACGCTGCCAGAAATCCTCGGCAGCCGCGCGCTCGGTGTCATAGCAGAAAGCCTCCGATGCACCGGCGGCGGGGCGCAGGCGCAGCGTCAGCGTGCGGCTCTGCTTCGGGGCGAGCGTATAGACAAGGCGCAGCAGCCTGCGCTGATACCAGACGAGCCCGTCCTCGTCGCCCTGCCAGATGGGCGTAAAATCGCAGTCGCCAAGCAAAATTTCATATTCGCCGTCGCTCATCCGGCAGCCGTCCGTAAATTCCCAGTTCGTCTCGAGGAAGCCCCAGTTGAGCTCGTTGCCGTCAAAATGCGCGTAGCCGTCCACCTCCATGCCGACGAGGTGATCCTCTCTGCCGGTGCGCGGCAGGAGCGCAAGCTGATCGGAATACGTTCGGTGCGTCCGATTCGTCACGGTGAGCTTCAAGAAGCCGCTCGGGACGCGCGAGCCGGTGCTGCAAAATGCCTCCATGTCGATGCGGATGTCCTGCGTTTCATAGCGCAGCGCGTGCAGCGGCAGACCGTCCTCGCGCGCGATGGTCTGCACCGTCTCAAAATTCGGGCTGACCAGCTCCTGACCGAGCAGGAGCTTGACGCCTGCGGAGCGATAGCCGCAGGTCTTTTCCACAACAGGACCGCACAGCAGCTTCATATCCGCCCAGAGCGTGTAGAGGTATTCCGAAAACGGTCCGTGCAGATAGCGCTTCGGTGTGAACGGGCGGCGCCAGTTCCCTTTGGTGTTGATGTTCAGCATAGATATTCCTTTCTATGTACTTGTAAAGTAACCGCTGATCAAATCACCTGCGGTTATCAGCGGATCTTTTGCCCCAACTGTGCAGTTTGAAAAACTTGAAATACATACAGTATTCCTGCGTTTTTCAAACTTTCATTTGTGCCAAAATCTCTCGCTGATAACTCTTGCCGATTTAATCAGCGGTTACTAAAGTGTGTTACTCCTTGACAGAGCCGATCATGATGCCGCTGATAAAATATTTCTGAAGCCATGGATAGATGACCAGCATCGGAACGAGCGCAACAAACACCTTGGCGGCGTTGAGTCCGTCGTTTGAGAGCTTTGCCATCTCCTTAAGCTGCTCCGGCGTCATGCTGACGGAGGTGTTGATGGGGATGACGAGGGACTTGATATAGGTCATGAGCGGATAGAACGTGTCAGTCGTGGAGAGCAGCATACCGTTATAGTATTCGTTCCAGTAGTTCACGCCGACAAACAGCGTGATCGTGGCAAGCACCGGCAGGGAGCACGGCAGCACGATGTCGATCAGCAGCCGCCACTGCCCCGCGCCGTCCATGATGGCGGCTTCCTCCAGCTCCTTCGGGATACTGCGGAAAAAGTTCATGACCAGAATGACGTAATAGATCGGCAGACCCGTGCTGAGGATGAGACCCCAGAAGTTGTTGATCATCTTCAGCTTGACCATGCTGATATACCACGGCACGAGCCCCGCGCCGAAGAGCATACAGAACACCAGCAGCCAGATCACAAAATTGCGCCCGCGGAAGCTCCGGGCGGATTTGGAGATGGGATAGGCGACCAGTACGATGACCGCCAGCGTCAGCGGTGTGCCGATCAGGACGCGCCGCACGGAGATCCAGACGGAGTTCAGGAATACGGAGTCGGAGACGATCTTTTTATAGTTTGCCAGAGAAAAGCCGATCGGATAGGCGGAGACCCAGCCTGCGTCCACGGCGGCTTTTTTGGAGATGGAGAGGCAGAGCGTGTACCACAGCGGATACAGGCAGCTCAGCGCGACCAGTGCCAGCAGCGCGTACATGACCGCGTTTGCGACCTTTGCGGTCTTTGTTCGATTTTCAACCATAGTCTCGCCGCCTCCTCAGAAGATGCGGTAGTCCGCGAATTTATACGCCAGCGCATACGAGGTCGTCAGCAGCAGCATACTGATGGCGGACTTAAAGAGTCCCACGCAGGTGCCGAGCGAGTAGTTCATATTGACAAGACCGATGCGGTAGACCCAGGTGTCGATAATATCTGCGACGCCATAGACCATGGGATTATAGAGGTTAAAGACCTGGTCGAAGCCGGCGTTGAGCACGTTGCCCATGGCGAGCGTTGCGAGCAAAACAACTGTCGGGCGCAGCGCGGGAAGCGTGATCGAGCGCATCGACTGCCAGCGATTCGCGCCGTCAATGGCGGCGGCTTCGTAGAGATTCGGGCTGATCGACGTCAGCGCGGCGAGATAGATGATGGCGTTAAAGCCGCATTCCTTCCACACCTCGCCGAGAATGATGAACCAGCGGAAGAAGCCGGAGTTGGACATCAGCACCTGCGGCTCTTTGCCGAACAGACCCATAATATAATTATAGACGCCGGTATATCCAAAGATTTTGGAGAGAATGCTCGCCAGAATGACCCACGAGATAAAATGCGGCAGATATACGATCGTCTGTACAAACTTTTTGAAACGCACGTTGCGTACTTCGTTGAGCATCAACGCGAAAATAAGCGGGACGAACAGGTTCAGGATGATCTTTGCGACCGCGATGATCACGGTGTTGGAGATGACGTTGCGCACGTCCCTGAGGGAAAACAGATACTTAAAATGCTGCAAACCGACAAAGGTCGAGCCGAAGATCCCCTTTTTGGGGGTGTAATCCACAAAGGCGATCCAGTTGCCGAGCATTGGATATAAATGAAAAAATACAAGCCATAGGATTGCAGGAAGGCACATGATCCAGTAGTTTGCCTGTTCCCACGCGCGACCGATGCGCACCTGCCGGGGTGCAGGTGGCTTGAGAGAGTTTTTTTTGGACATGATTGTTTTCTCCCAACGTAATACAGTTCGTTACGGCGGCGTAAGGCGCGCGCCGGATGGATGAAAGGAGCGGAGCAGCCCGGCAAAAACCGGACTGCTCCGGGCAATACGTCAGCCTACTTCGGCTGCAACCTCATCCAGGATGGTCTGACCGCCCTCGGCGTACCACTGCTTGACAAATTCATCAAATGCGCTGATGTCCTTCTCGCCGGTGATGACGGAGAGCATCATGGACTTTTCGGCGGACTCCAGATTGTCCCAGTACAGCTCCATGGACGGCGTCAGATAGCTGACGACCGGGTAAACCGCTTCGGTTGGCTCGACGGTGGCGTAGGGCTTGTCGCCGATCAGCCAGGAGTAGATTGCCTGCCAGTTGGCGTTGCTGTCAGAGATGACAAAGTCCTTGCGGCCAAGCTCCTGACCGGGGGTGTAGTTGGGGATGATTTCGTGGATATAATGGGAAGACTGCCAAACCTCATTGTATGCCAAATCACCTTTGTACAGGTCGATGTCCTCCTCGCCGTTCAGAACAGCAAGGCAGTGCTCGTAGGCACGGTCAACAAAGTCCTCGGGTGCGATGCTTAGGCGGAGCGGATACCACGCAATATCCTCCTGCGTGCTGGTATATATATCATTGGCATCCTCGCTGGCGAGTATATTCAAAACAATGATCGCGGCACGCGCCGCATCGTCAGAAGCATTGGCGTTGATGCAGAGGCGCTGACCCGCAGTGACATCGGGCAGTTTGATGGTCCAGTCACTCTTGTCGTTGTAGATCGGATAGGCGCGCCAGTCGGCGCTGGGGTCGTTGGCAAAGGAAGCAGGGTTGCCGAAGCCGATGTCCCACCACTGACCGAAGAACATACCGCAGCTGTTGGAGTTGATGGGCTCCCAGCCGGTGGTGCGGATGCCGATCTCCGGGTCGAGCAGCCCGTCGGCGTACCATTTCTGGAGCAGCTCCAGCGCGTCGCGGGTCTCCTGTGTCAGAGAGCCGTAGACGATGCCGCCGTCCTTTTCATAGAAGAAGCCGGGGTATGCGCCCATCGCGCCGAACACGGCATCAAGACCCATCACGCAGTTCGCGCTGTCGTTAAACGTGGAATAGAGGCGGTTGGCGTTTGACGGTCCAAGGATGGGGACGGTGGCGTTGCCCGCGAGCTTGGCTTCCTTAAATGCCTTGGCGACCTTCTCAACGTCGCTGAGCGTCTTGGGGACTTCAAGCCCGAGCTGATCGAGCCAGTTCTGGTTGATCATCAGAACGCTGACGCCCTCGGTCGAGACCGTCATGCCCGTCAGGCAGCTCAGCTCACCGTCATAGGAGCAGGCTTCGAGGAAGCGGTCATAGACCGGCGCGTAGATCTCCTTGATGCCATCGCAGACATACTTCTCATAATCCTCGGAAATATCGCGAAGCTGACCGTTTTTGGCCGCAGCCTTCCAGTACTGCGGGCTGCACGTCCACGCATCAGGCAACGTATCCGAGGAGATTGCCATGGCGAGCTTTTGATCGTAGTCGGCGTTGGAGGCGGTCCAATCAAACACGATCTTGATGTTATACTCATTGAGCAGCCAGCGAGTGTAGAAGTTATCCTCCACCGTGTCATTGCCCTCCAGAGTATCAATGGCATCTGAACCGACGGCGTAGCAGATATGCAGCTCAAACGGCTCGTCAAACTGTGTGAAATACTTGTTTGGATTCTCCGGCTCTTCCGCCGGCTTGACGCTGCCGTCGGCGGCAGGTGCGTCGGTCGCCGTGTTGGCGCTGGTGTCGTTGGGAGTCTCGGCGGGGGTCTTACTGCAAGCGGCAAGGCTCAGGACCATGACCAGTACCAGCAGTAATGCGATGAACTTTTTCATTTCTTTTCCTCCTTCATTTCTGATAGCGAACGCAGCAGGCATCGCCCCGATAGCTGTATAAGGGAATACCCGCCTTGGATACTATCATACTACCACAAAAATGAAGGGTCAAAAACAGTGCTGCCTGTTCAATCTGCCCAACATTCCGGGCACATGATGCGCTCTATTCTCTATTTTCAGAACAATTTGCCCGGTAGCGCCCGGGGAAGCAGCCCGCGACCTCGCGGAAGGCGTTTTTGAAGTTGCTCGTGTCACCGTAGCCGCACCGGTGCGCGACTTCGGACTGCGAGAGCGCGGTGCTCCGCAGCAGCTCCATGGCATTGCGGATGCGCTCGCGGCGCACAAAGGCGTTGAAGGTGATACCGAGAATTTTCTTGAAGCTGACGGAAAAATAGCTGCGGCTGTAGTTGACAGAATCGGCGACATCCGTCGCCTGGATCGGCTCGGCGCTGTGCTGCCAGATGTATTCCGCCGCCATCATCAGCCGCGCGTGCACGGTGCTGCTCTGCGCAAGAATTTGCACGCGGTACTGCTCGCGGCAGTCGCGCAGGTATGCAAGCGCCGCCTGCGCGTTTTCCAGATGCCGCACATGACCGAACTGTACCTGCGTGTCGGCGCTGATGCGCGCCATGACCGCGGCGAGGAGCTTTTCCAGTGAGCGCATATGGATATAGCCCGTTTGCAGAAGCTGCGCGGCGAGGTCCATCTGATAGTTGTCATACAGCCACAAAACGCCGCCGAGCGCCTGCTCCAGCGCGGCAAGCTGCTCGTTTTCCGCCTCCGTTTCGAAGCAGGCGTTATCCTCCGCGATGCCCTTGCGGATGCGGTGCATGATGTCGTTGTAGTCCTCCATCTCCATTTTGTCCTTGGAGATATAGTCCAGCGCGCCGAGGCGGAGCGCCTCCTGCACATACTCAAATTCTTCGTGGAAGGTCAGCACAACAAAATGAATTTGCCGAAATTCTTCTTTGACGCGCCGGATCAGCTCGATCCCGCCCATGACCGGCATGGCGATGTCCACAAACATCAGATTGACCGGGTTCTGCTGAATAAATTCCAGCGCACGCTTGCCGTTGGCTGCCTCGCCGACGATCTTCATGCCGTATTTTTCCCAGGGGATCATGGAGATCAGCCCCATCCGGGCAAAACGGTCGTCATCGACGATCAAAACGTTGATCATTTGCTGCTTCCTCCCGCATTTTGTTCGCGCTCCTGCGGCGCGGGATCGATCGGCAGGCGGAGCGTGACGCGCGTGCCGCCGCCGACGGTGCTTTCAATGTGGATCTGCGCGCGGTCGCCGAACATCGCGGACAGGACGGTCTTGACATAGCGCAGACCGATCCCGGCGGAGCTGTCGTGCGCGTCCATGTTCCGCTCGATCTGCTCCAGCGTCTGCGCGCTCATGCCGACGCCGTTGTCCCGCACATGGACGCACGCCCAATCGCCCTCACGGCACACGCGGATGTCGATGTGGTCGCCAATATCCAGCCCGTGCTCGATGGAGTTTTCCACGATCGGCTGGATAAACAGGCGCGGCGTCGCCATATCCAGATACGCGCCGTCCTCGACCTGAAGCGCGTAGGTGAAATCATAGCGCTTTTCCTGCAATTGCAGGTACAATCGGAGAATTTCCACCTCCTTGCGCAGTGTCGGCTGGGCGGTGTCCTTGCCGAGTGAATAGCGCAGGATGCCGGTCAGCTGGGCAATATACTGGTCCGTGCCGCCGGGGATGTTCATTTTTGCCTGCCAGTAGGCGGAGTTGAGCGAGTTGAGAAGAAAATGCGGATTGATCTGATAATAGAGGATCGTCCGCTCGATCTCACTGTTGCGCCGCTCGGCGGCCTCGACGGCGCACATCTGCGCGTGAAGCTGCTCGATCATCCAGTCGAAGCGGTCCAGAAGCTGGTCATAGTCATACAGCCCCGTTCGGTTTGCGACCTTGCTGAGGTTGCCCTCGCCGACACGCTGGATCTCCTGCTGCAAGATGCGGTTTTTCTTGATGACGAGCTGGTTGAGCAGAAATACAGCGACGGCGATCATGACCGCGCTGAGCAGGACCGCCAGCAGGAAGTGGCGGAGCTGAAGGTCAACGCTGCGGTAGATGCTCGCCTGCGAGGCGAGCAGAACGCTTGGCGCGCCGAATTTTCCCACGCGGCGCGACCAGAAATATTCCTCCCAGCGTCCAAACAGCTCGGCGGACTCCGCAATGTCCGTCAGCTGCGTCCCGGCGGGGACGGCATCGCTGGAGGAATACAGCACTGCGCCGCTGTCGTCGAGCTGAAGAAAGATCAGGTCGTATCCGTAGCTTTTGCGGTATTCGTCCACGAGCATATCCAGATCGACCGGCTTTTCAACATACACCGCTAAATCTTTGTTGGCGGAGCTCGGCGTGCCGCGCAGCAGCGAGACGACGGGGATGTTGCTGAACCGGCTCTGTGAGGTGTGCACGGCGTGAAAGATCAGCAAGCCGGTCTGCTGGATCGCCGGCAGCTGCGCGGGGCGGAAGGAGGTTTTGACGGGCTGATAGCCGCTGAGATAGTTCAGGTCCAGAACGGTGTCATAATAGATGGCAAGGTTGCTCCCGGCGGAGAAGGTGGCGGTGGTCAGCAGCTCGTCCACGGAGAGCATGGTGTCATGCTTCTGCATATAGGATTCCGCTTGCATGAACTGGATAAATTCGTGCCCGATCATGCCGGAGGTGTCCATGAGCTGGGAGATTTGCAGCAGAGAATTATAGTTATTTTCCAGCGTCATTTCGATGCTTTCATTGGCGACCTGCATCGTGGACCTGCCGTGATCTTCCAGAGTTGTGCGCAGAATGGAGTAAAACGTCATCTGGATCAGGAACATGCAGCCGATCACCGCAACAGAAACGATCAGCGTAAAACGGCTGCTGATGGTATTGAGCCGGATCGCGTGCCGAGCCATGAGCGCACCCCCTTCTTTTATGGTTTTACTCTACCGCAAGGCATTTTCTCTGTCAAGCAGCGCGGGGGCAATAACCCGGTTTGTTTTGCGATCTCAGCACAAATCCTACCTTGACTTCGCCTGATATTTATGCAATATATGGTACAACCGCAGTAAAAAGGGGGACGCGCCATGCGATATTATGAGGATATGCAGCATACCTCGCAGAATCGGCTTCCGCCGCGTGCGCACTACATCCCGGAGGGATGCGCGCAGCACCAACTGCTGAACGGAACGTGGCAGTTTGCATTTTTCCCCGACGGCGACGCCGCCGGAGAGCCGCAGCAGTGGGCGGAAATTCCCGTCCCTGCCTGCTGGGAGCTGCACGGCTATGAAGCGCCCAATTACTCCAACGTCAATTATCCCTTCCCGGTCGATCCGCCCTATGTGCCGAATGAGAATCCGCTGGGGATCTATCAGCGGACGTTCCAGGTCGCGGACGATGCGCTGCGCACCTATCTGATGCTGGAGGGCGTCTGCTCCTGCGCGGAGGTGTTCGTAAACGGACACTATGCCGGCTTTACGCAGGGAAGCCATCTTCCGGCGGAATTTGATCTGACCGCGCTGGTGCATCCGGGGGAGAATACGCTGCGCATCCGCGTGCATAAATGGTGCGTGGGGAGCTATCTGGAGGATCAGGATTTCCTCCGTTTTCACGGCATTTTCCGCGACGTGTATCTGCTGCGCCGCCCGGAGGGGCATTTGACAGACTTTGCACTGCTGACCGATCTGCAAAGCGTGAAAATTACGACAGACCGCCCTGCCAGGGTGCGGATACTGGACGGCATCCGGGTCATCGCGCAGCGGATGTGCCACGGCAGCGCGACCATCACGATCCCGGACGCGAAGCTGTGGAACGCAGAGCAGCCGCATCTGTATACACTGGAGCTGCGCTGTGCGGGCGAGATCATCCGGCGGCGCTTCGGTTTGCGCACGGTCGGCGTGTCCGCGCAGCGGGAGCTTCTCATCAACGGCGCGCCCGTCAAGCTGCGCGGCGTGAACCATCACGACACAACGCCTGACGGCGGCTGGGTCATTACGCCGGAACAAATTCGCAGCGACCTGCTGCTTATGAAGCGGCTGAACATCAATACGATCCGCACGTCGCATTATCCGCCCGTGCCGTACCTGACCGAGCTTGCGGACGAACTGGGCTTTTACGTTGTGCTGGAAAACGATATGGAGGCGCACGGTTTTATCCAGCGCAACCCGAACGTGCCCTATCACTATGACAATCACGCGCCCGACTGGCCCGGCAATGTGCCGCAGTGGGAGCAGGAGCATCTGGAGCGTATGCGCCGCACGCTGGAGCGGTTCAAGAACGACACATGCGTGATCATGTGGTCGGTCGGGAATGAATCGGCGTACTGCGAGGCGCAGAAAAAGGTGCTCACCTGGCTGCGCGAGCGCGACAGCACGCGGCTTTCGCACTGCGAGGATGAGTCCCGCAGCGGCGACGGTGCGCTTGCAGACGTATTCTCCGGGATGTATCTGCCAATTGAGCAGTTGGAGGAGCTGGCAAACGATCCGCAGTGTGACCGCCCGGTGTTTCTGTGCGAGTATTCGCACGCGATGGGCAACGGTCCGGGCGATGTTTGGGACTACTGGGACGTGATTTTGAAGCATCCGAAGCTGGTCGGCGGGTGCATCTGGGAATGGTGCGACCACGCGGTCCGCTATGGCGGGAGGCTCTGCTACGGCGGCGATTTCCCCGGTGAAAAGACGCACGACGGCAATTTCTGCTGTGACGGGATGGTGACGGCGGACCGGGAGCTCAAATCCGGCAGCCTGGAGATCGCGGCGACCTACGCACCGATGCGCGTGCGGTGGGAGAGCGGGCGGCTGTATGTGACCAACTGCTACGACTTTACGGACTACGCCGGAATGGAGCTTTTGTGCCGCGTGCTCGCCGACGGCGTGTGCGTGCACGAGCGGCGGCTCACGCCGGAGCTTGCGCCCGGAAAAACGATGGGAATAGGTCTCGGCTGTACGCTGCCGGAGCGCTGCCGGCTCGGCGTGTATCTGGATGTGACCCTGCTCGGCACGGACGGCGCGGAGCTTGCCGCGGCGCAGGTGCGCCTGCCGGTGTCCGCCGCTGCGGAGGGCTGCCGCGGTGAGGCGGCGGCGCTGCGGGAGAGCGGTCAGGAGATCATTGCGGAGGGCGACGGCTTCCGCTATGCGATCAGCCGCCGGACGGGCAACCTGTCAGGGCTTGTCATCGGCGGGCGGGAGCTTCTTGCGGATGCGGTGCGGTTCGACGCCTTCCGCGCGCCGATCGACAATGAAAAGCGGATGCTCCCGCTCTGGACGGGGCAGACGGGCTGGCAGGGAGAAAATCTGGAACATACCTTCAACAATGTCCACGAGGTGCGCATTCATGACGGCGCGATCCATATTACGGGCGCGCTGGCGGGCATCTCCCGCCGACCGTATCTGCGCTATGAACTGAAAATGGAGATCCTGCGTGACGGCACGATCCGCTATACGCTGAACGGCACAGTGGCGGAAAACGCCGTGTGGCTGCCGCGTCTGGGCTTTACGTTCCCGCTGGCGGGGGCGGATGCACCGTTCCGCTACTACGCGATGGGACCGCAGGAATGCTACTGCGACAGCCGCCACCACGGGCGCGTGGACTGGCATACAAGCAGCGCGGCGCGGGAATTTGTCCCCTATGTCCGCCCGCAGGAACACGGCAACCACATCTGCGCGCGGGAGCTGATCGTGGACGAAGCGCTCCGCTTTGCAGGGGAAGAATTTGAGTTTCAGGTCCTCCCGTATACCGCACACGAGCTGGCGTGTGCCGGGCACGTTGAGGAGCTTGCGCCGCCTGCGCGCTCGTATGTCCGCATCGATTACAAGGATTCCGGGCTTGGAAGCGCGTCGTGCGGACCTGATCTTGCCGAGCGCTATCGACTGAACGAAAAGCAGATCCAGTTTGCCTTTACCCTCTGCCCCGCACGAAAAACGGAACGAACCGAACCTGAAAGGAGCGCATTATGAGCAAGCCTGCATGGGAAAGACCACGTACCAATAAAATTTATCTGCATCCGCCGTTTGCCGAGCGGCTACAGATCCTGTGGCCCGATTTTAAGGTGACCAATTCGGACATCGCCGACGATCACCGCCACATCCGGGAGCACGGGAGCGGCTTTATCGTCCTGCGCGGAGAGGAGATGGAACAGGTCGATTACAGAAATACGGAGTTTCTGCCTGTTCAGGGCGGGATACCTGCCTATACGGTCGTCAGCCACGGCGATATTGAGCTGCGGCTGGAGGTTTTCTCGGATCATCAGCGCAACGCCGCGCTGTTTGCGCGCATTACCGCGACGAACACGACACACTGGGCGATCCGGGACTGTATCGGCATTCTGCCGCGCACGGGCTGCGAAAGCTACATGATGAACGAGCACGACACCGGCTACACGCCCTATTACCCGAACGTGAAGAACTGGTATATGCTCAAGCGCACCTGGACCGGCGGCGAGACCTTTGCGCACGACGACGAGCAGACCTCCATCCGGCTTCAGAACCTGAACGGCTTTACCAGCCGCTGGGTATGCGGCGGACGGACGGGCATCAAATTTGAGGCGTGCGATTATTTCCATCTGGACTTCGATCTGGCGGCGCATGAAAGTGCGACGGCAGAGCTGTCCTTCCGCGCGTATGCGGACGCGCCCGCATTTGATTTTGCGGCGCAGAAGGCTGCGCACGCGGCGGGCTGGCGTGAAATTCTCGACAAGATCACGGTGTACCCGGACACGGATGTGCCGGTCTACCGCGAGGCGTATGTGCATCTGCTGGCGCAGTGTATGCAGATGCTGTGCCACTATCGCGGAAGCGACCTGGTCGTGCCGCGGCAGGGCGACGTTGGACGCTTCATCTGGCCGTCGGAGGCGGATAAGGTGGTCATGGCGCTGGAGCGGGTCGGTCTTGCGGAATATACCTACGGCGTTTATACCTACCTCTTTGAGCGCTGGATGCAGAACGGCGGCCCGGACGACGGCAAGATTTGCAGCACCCATCAGCAGTGGGGCTGCATGAACGGGTCGGTCCTCAATATGATGGCAAACCGGCTGCTCATCACGCGCAGCCGCGAAGAGTTCCAGTATTTCCGCCCGTATATGCTGCGGATGCTGGGCTGGATCCGGCGCGAGCGCGAAAAATCCTCCACAGACGGCGTCAGCCTCTGCAAGGGACTTTTCCCGGTCGGAAAGGGCTGCGACTGGGACGACGTGGCGCAGTTCTGGTGTACGACCGACGCGATCAACGCGGGCGGCATCCTGCGCATGGCGGAGTCATTCGCTGCCTTTGACGATCCCGAGGCGCAGGCGCTCCGCGATGAGGGCGAGGCATATCTGCAGATCCTGAAGGACATTTTTGCGGAGCAGTATCAAGGGCACGAGGCGGACGCGGAATTTATGTGCCAGCATATGCTCGGCGTCAGCTTTGAGGACTCGGAGCGCTATCCGCATTCCGCGATCCCGGCGTATCTGGTCTGCTATGGCATTGTGGGCGCGAACAGCCATGCGTTTGCGCAGATGGAGACATTTTACCGCCGCACCGGGCGGATTTTGGAGAACGGTCTGACCGGCATTATGACGAGCTGCACCTGCTACTGCGACGAGGGCTACTTCGGCGGCTACGGCGATGTGTATTACACGCTCCAGAACGAATACCTCTGGATGCAGGTCTGGCAGGCGCGCGGCGAGCGCGAAAAGGCGGAAAAGAGCCTGATGGCGAGCCTGCAATACGGCATGACGCCAGAGTTCGTAACGTCGGAACGCTACTGTTCCACCGACCCGTGGTACAGCCCCTGGCAGCCGAACGCCAGCGGCTCGGCGGTACTGGCGGAGATGATGCTCAATTACTTCGGCGAGAAAAACGCATAAAATACAAAAAGCGCCGGTCCGTGACGAACCGGCGCTTTTTGCGTTAATACAGGTCGGTAAAGTGGATGTAAAACGGCAGCGGAAACCATGCGCCAAGCGCGCCGAGCTGCGCGGAACACGGCGCAAAGACGCGCGGCGACGGTCCGAACAGCAGACCGTAGGCCTCATCCTGCGCAAGGGTCAGACCGGCGGGACGCTCCGTTTTCTGGACGGTGAACGCGCCGTCGTTGCGGATCAGCAGCCGCCCCAGAACACTTTCCAGCACCAGCTCGCCCTGCGGCATATACGCGCCGCTGCGGCGCTTGAGCTCCAGACACGCCTGCAAAAAGCGCTCCGGGCGCAGCAGATTCAGACGGGTCGTCTGCCCGTTCGTGACATATTCCGCCGCCTCGTAAATGCTCCGATTGAGAATCGGGTCGAATGGCGACGGATATACCGCGACCTCCTCCAGCGCCTGCGCCTGCATGAACGCGTAGACGATGCTTGCCGCCTGCGCGGGGCAGGTCAGCAGCAGTTCGCGGATCGCCGTGCCGAAGCGGGTGTAAAAGTTGAGATAGCCGCAAAATTCGGCGTTTTGGTCAAAAATGGCGTAGGCACGCCCCTCCCACATCCGCTGGAAATCCAGAAAATTCTGCTCCGTGCGGACGTAGTGCTGCCCCTCCCGGTCAAACAGCACCAGGCAGCGGCGGATGAGCTCCGTATCCTCGCCCGTGAGCTGCCGGAAGGTGAAGTTGTAGCGCTCGCCGCGCTTTTTGCGGTTGGAGATGTTGTACGCCTCAAACAGCGCCACATCGCACGAGCCTGCCATCTCAAAGCCGGTGTGGCGGTAGCGCTCGCGGTTGCCGTGCAGAACGGCGAAGTCCGCCCCCTCCTGCCGCAGATCGTCAAAGACCTGCTGGAAGATGCTCTGCATATAGCCGCGCCCGGTGCAGCGGTAGTGCGTGGCGACGTTGGTGATGGTTCTGGCGGCAAAGTCCTCGCCGCCGACGCGGTAGGTGTAGGGGATCACGCCGATCGCCGCGCGGATGCGCCCACGCTCGTCGCGGTAGGCGTACTGCATCTGCATATGCGCCTCGTCGGGCTTAAAAAGCAGCGGCATATCCTCCTGAAAGTGGACGCGGATGAGATCCTGTGAAAATACCTGATCGATAAAATCCAGAAATTCTTCGTAATCCTCCGCGTGAAGCCGTGTGACCGCCATGGAAAAGCCTCCTTACTGAAAATAGAACGTGCAGGCGTTCTGCGTGCCGGAGTCAAACCCGGTATACGCGCGAAACTCGCCCGCCTCGGCGCGCAGCGCGCCGTCAGGATCGTAGAATTGCAGCGTCTGCTCTGTGACCTCGAAGGATACCGCCGTTTCCTCGCCCGGCGCGAGCGTCACATGACGCCAGCTTTTTAATTCGCGGCGGGGACGGCAGACGCTGGCGCAGACATCCTGAAGGTAGAGCTGCAAAACAGTGCTGCCTGTTCGGCTGCCGGTGTTGCGGACGGTGCAGGTGAGCACGATGTGCTCCCCGGCGGAAAACGCGGCACGGTCAGCCGTCAGAGGACCGCACTGCCATGTGCTGTAGGAAAGCCCAAAGCCAAACGGGAACAGCGGCGTGGACGGGCAGTCCTGATAGCCGTTGTGAAAGCGCCCGGTCGTAACGATCGACTCGGGGCGACCTGTGTTCAGTGCCCGGTAGCTGATGGGGCACTGCCCGATCAATGCCGGGAAGCTCATACTCAGCCGTCCGACCGGCTCTTTTTTGCCGTACAGGACCTCCGCAATGGCAGCACCGCCCATCGAGCCGGGAAACCAGACATAGAGAAGGCTTTTGCAGAGCGGGAGCACGTCGCGCAGGACCAGCGGGCGACCGGCAAACAGAACCAGTACGATGTTTGGGTTGACGTCGTGCACGGCGCGCAGCAGCCGCATCTGTGGCGCGGGGAGCACTGGCTCGGCGCGGCTGCCGCCCTCGCCGGATTGCAGGCGCTGCTCGCCGAGGCAGAGGACGACGGTCTCGGCGGCGCTTGCCGCACAGACAGCCTCCCGCAGCAGCGCAGTCTGCGTTTCTTCTGTTTCGGATTCCACATAGTCGGCGGAAAAGCCGGGAATTATCGCCCCGGGGGCGAGCAGCGGCGCGCCCTTGCAGAATGCTGCTGTCTTTCCGAGTGTCTCCACGCCCTGCCGGATGCTGACGCTATCCGCCTCGCGGCAGAAGAACGACCACGCGCCGTGCAGCGCCCGGCTTTCGGCATACGGACCGATAAACGCGACTTTTTGCGCCCCCAGCGGGAGCAGATCATCCTCATTTTTGAGCAGGACGAACGTTTCTGCCGCCGCCTGCGCGGCAAGCGCGCGGTTTTCCTGCGCGCAGGCGCGGAATTTTTCTGCGTTCGCGCCGCGGTAGGGGTCTTCAAACAGACCAAGATCGTTTTTCAGCTTCAAAACGCGCCACGCTGCCTCGTCGATCAGGCACTGTGAGATCGTGTCATCGCGCACCAGCGCGTCCAACTCACGCACATAGCAGACGCCGACCATCTCCATGTCCACACCCGCTTCCAGCGCCAGCCGCGCCGCAGCGCGGCGATCCTCCGCGCAGCCGTGCCGGATCATCTCCGCGATGGCGCTGTAATCGGAGATCAGCAGTCCCGCAAACCCGAGCTGCCCGCGCAGAAGATCACGCAGCAGCGACTTGCTGCCGCTGGCGGGGATGCCGTCCACGGTGTTGAACGCGGTCATCATCAGCTTGCTCCCGGCGTCGATGCACGCGCGGTAGCCGCTGAGATAGTCGCTTTGAAATATTGCGGGACTCAGCTCGACCTGCGCGTATTCGCTGCCCGCGAGCGGCGCGCCGTAGCCCGCAAAATGCTTTCCGCAGGCGGCAAGCGTGCCGCCGTGCGCAAGATCGTCCCCCTGATAGCCGCGGACTGCCGCGGCGGCAAACGCGGCGCAGAGCAGCGGGTCTTCGCCGGAGGACTCCATCACGCGCCCCCAGCGGCAGTCGGCGGCGAGGTCCGCCATCGGCGAAAAGGTCACATGCAGTCCGTCGGCAGAGGCTTCCCGTGCCGCCGCCGCGCACAGTGCCTGCGTCAGCTCCGGGCGGAACGAACACGCCTGCGCCAGCGGGATGGGGAAGGCAGTCTCATAGCCGTTGATCACGTCCAGCATCAAAAGCAGCGGGATATGGTGCGGGTGCTGCCGAATGAACCGCGCCTGCACTGCCTTTGCCTCCTCCGCACCGCGCAGATTCAGGACCGAGCCGCAGAGCGCGGCATCCTGCGCCTGAAAACCAAGCTCCGCCGCCGGACCTGTCTGAAAATCGGACTGCGCAAAGAATCCGGCTTCAAGCTGAAGAAGCTGCCCGATCTTTTCCTCCTGACTGAGCGCATCAAACAGCGCCCGGAGCGCCTGTTCCGTCATGGAAACCCCTCCTTTATATAAGCATTCCTGTGTTGTAAACGATATTTGCCGTGGCGATGAGCCCCCAGGGCGTAAAGGACGGCGTCGGGCAGCGCCTGCCGCCGTCAAAGAAGTCGAACTGTTCTTCTTCCAGCTCTTCCAATCGGTCAAGCCCGCCGCTGCAATAGGTATCCAGCCGCGCGCGGCAGGTTTTCAGCCGCTGCATCAGTCCGCCGAGGCGGATGTCCTGCACGTCAAAGCCGTGCGGCTTGTTTTCCCGCATCCACTGCGCGCGGTAGACGGCGTGGAATCGCTCCAGGCGGCGAAGCGTCTCGTCAAGATCGGGAATGAGCGCGCGGAGCGCGTCCCTGTCACCGCTGTGGTACGCCTCGTGTACGCGCACCCCCAGCTCCGCCTTCCCCTCCAGCACCCGGCACAGCACGCCGAGCGTCTTAAACAGATAGCCCCACTCCGGCAGTTTTGCCAACGCTTCCAGATGCTCCGCGCAGACGCCGAACTGCGCACCCTCGCCGGGCAGGACGGTCTTGTCCATCATGCCCATGAACGGGTCGTTATACAGCAGCAGCTTATCCAGATTTCGGTATCCGTCCGTAAGCGCGTTGCGCGTTCCCGGCAGGTCGAGCTGCATAAAATCGTCAAACGCGACGCCAAAGCGCTGTGCAAAGGCTTCGCGGATGGCGGCGTCATCTTCCATTCCTTTGGCGAGCTCAGACGCGTAAAACAGCGACGGCAGGAGCGTAAAGGGAGAGCATTCGCCGCCGTCGTCGCCCCACATGGTAAAAAAGACGTCCTGCACGCCGTGCTCGCGGCAGCTCGCCAGTGCCGCCTTGGTGATCTCCATGCTGTAGCCGTTGTGCGGCGCATAGCCTGTCCACTTCCAGAGCCCGCCGGCAAACCAGGTACTCTCCTTCAGCTTCTGGTGCGCCCGAAGCATCCCGTCGTAGTGCGGCTTTTGCACAGAATAATAGTCCCAGTAAACGAGCTCGACATTTTCGGGAATTTGCTCCCGCACGCGCTCGTCGATCTGCATCTGGTCGTCGTAATACTGCCCGCCGGTGGCGAGCTTGAAGAACATATCCGACCAGATAAGGAAGCGGAAGCCGTATTTTTCGCCGATCGCGCAGACGCGCCTTAAGTGCCGGAGCAGCAATTGCAGGCGGTCACAGTCGCCGTGCTGAGAATAATAGCGCCCGCGCGCGAGCATCTCCGCCTCATCCATGCCGAGATGCACCGTCCGGCAGGAAAACGACGCGGCAAGGCTCTGGAACATATGCTCAATGAGCAGGTACACGCGTTCATCGTCCGCCAGCAGAATATCATCCGTGTCAAAATGCTGCCAGTATTCCGGCCAGCGCTTGATGGCATACAGGTGCGCCAGCGTCTGGATGCAGGGGATGAGCGTCATGCCGTGCGCGCAGGCATAGGCGTCCAGCTCGCGTAGCTCCTGCTGTGTATAGCGCCCGCGCATATAGCCGAAATACGGCTCATCGGGAAGCTCGTAGGTGTCCTCGGTGTAGAGAAGCAGCGTGTTAAAGCCGAGGCTCGTGGTCAGCTCTACCCATTTTTTGAGTGTTTCCAGATTCGGCACGGCGTTTCTCGAGCAGTCGAGCATCGTGCCGAGGGTGCGGAAAGAAGTCCTGTTCATGTTGCGTCCTCCTGCTTGATGCGCTGCACCATTTTGGCGTGAAGCTCCGTCAGATAGCGGTCGTTTTTGGGGTAGCGGTCAAAGCGGACGTCATAGCCTGCCGCCTCGTCGATCATCTGCACCACGGCGTCCCGACCGATCCGGCGCTCCAGTGCAAGGCAGAGGTCCATATCCTGGATCGCCGCGTACATAGTCTCGCCGCGCATGGACGGCAGGACCGTATCCTGCCCCGGATAGACGATAAACGGGTCGCCGGACGCGAACGCGCCGTCTGCGGATGTGGTCAGATAGGGGTTGATGGGATAGCGCGACAGAATGGAGTTGTAAAAATTGAAGCCCCAGTGCAGAAAACCGCAGATCTGGTATTTGTACATCAGAAAGCCGAGCATCCGCGTCCTGCGCAGCGGCATGGCGAGGAAGCTGTTTGCGTAAACGCTCTCCGGGAAGCAGCAGTAATACAGCCACTGATCGGGCACACGGTGATCGAGAAAGACCTGAATATGGTCGATGGATGTGGCGGGGCATTCCACCAGTCCTTTTTCGTAAAACGCGTAGTCCGACAGCGCGTCCAGCGTCCGGCAGTCGCCGATCAGCGGACGGATGATCTCCGCCGCGCTGCGGTAATTGTCGATCGCCTCCAGAGACGGCTCGTCGGAGATGTGGAAGTAGGTCTGCCGGCCGATCCCTTCCTGCTGTAATTCTTTGCAGACCGCTGCGAGGTACTGCTTCAGGAATGCCATGTAGGCGGGATCGTTTGCGGGCGTGTGCCAGCCGAACAGATAGCTGCTGTTTCCGTTTTCCGTCACACGGATATTTGCCGCGCATTTCGCGCCCCATTGTGAGAAAAGGTGCGCGATCTCGTAATAACGGATACCGTTTTTCTTGCAGATGGCGAGGAAGCGGTGCAGGCGTTCAAAGCCGAATCGGTAGCTTTCCCCGCATTTTTCAATGTCTACGAGCTGTACGCAGGGGCGCGTCGTCCCGACTGCGACGTCGAGCGGCGGCGTATGGACCGGGACGAGGATCATATTGATGCCGACGTCCACGGCGGCGGCGATGTATTTGTCGATGAGCTGCCAGTGCTGCTCCGAAAAGATCTCCACATGGTGCTGCACGGCGATGCAGTCGATATAGAGCCAGCGGGTGTAGTTGAGCTGCTGCTCCGGCATCTGCGCGGGAAGGACGTGCAGCTGCATGACCGATTCCGCATGGTCATCGGGCGACTGTGCGTCCGCAGCGGTCAGGCGCAGGCGGATCGTATAGTCTCCTGCCGGGAGCTCCTGCGGAATATCCGCCCTGACCCAGAAAACGGTGGGTGTGTCGGAGAGGAACAGCTCCCGGTTTTGCTCGCCGACCGGCAGGAGCAGATCGGGCATGAGACCGGGCTCAAGAGAGATGTAGTCCTCCCCACGCAGGTTTTCGCTGCGCGCGGGCACATCCATGACCACGTTTTTTACAAGATAGAGCTTACAGTATGGGGCAAGCGCACTTTCCAGCGAGACGGTCACGGACTGCCGGGCGTCAGAGCGGATGCAGACCTGATAGCAGAGCCGCTCCCCGCGCAGCACGGTCTGCTCGCGGAGCTCGGTATGGTCAAAAAACGAGTCGGTGGGGCGAAATTTCTGAAGCGGCGGAATTTGAATGAGCTGAATGTTCATGGATTTCCTCCTCCGGCACACGCGGCTGTAAAATGTTCTGAGTATGCTTATATTATGCGCCCAGATGGCGCATCCGGCAATTCAGAAAATGTGCTTTCTTTTCAGAACATAGAGCCCCCATAAAGCCGGTTGCCTGATATAAAAAATGCCGCCCCATTTGGGGCGGCATTGGGGATGCGGTATCAGCGGCTGCGGAGGTCGCAGACGGACTGGCGGATGACAAGCTCCGGGCGGTAGATGGTTTTGGAGGGCTTGGTGACGCTGCCGCGCATCCAGTGCAGGATGGTGTGCGCCGCGTCGCTGCCCATGTGGTCCTTTGGGTGGGAGACGCTGGTCAGCTGCGGGACGGCGCTGGTGGACAGCGGCGTGTCGTCAAAGCCGATGAGGGAAATATCCTCCGGGATGCGGTAGCCCGCCTCCTGCAAAACGTGCATACACTGCACGGCGTAGAAGTCGTTATAGCAGATGATGGCGCTGACGCGCGTCTGTACGACCAGCTGCAAAAGCCGCTCCGCGTCGCCGGAGACGTCGCTGGTGCGCAGCGAGTGAAAGCTGACGCCGGGTGAGGCTGCGAGCGTGCTCCGGGTGCTCTCAAAGCGCGCCTCCACGCCGAAATCCGTCTCGGGAAAGAGCGCCAGAACGCGGCTGTGACCGCAGTCGAGCAGATACTGCGCGGCGATATGTGCGCCGTAATGGTCGTCGATCTGCAAAGAGGCGCAGCTCTCGGACAGCGAGCCGCAGAGCGTCACAACGGGAATTTCCAGCTGGCGCAGACGCTCCAGCGGCGGCAGAACGGGCTCAGCGCCGTCCTCCTGCCGGGGGTACTGGATGATGACGCCGTCAGTGCCGCGCTGCAAAATGCTCTCGAGGATGCGCCCGGTCTCCTGAAACGAGCCCCGCACATCGTGCAGCAGCAGATCGCAGTTTTCCGCCTCCAGGACGGTATTGATGCCCATCAGCAGGGACGGGACGATATAGGTGTCGTTGCAGTTGAGAAGCACGTCAATATCGGGGCGCTTTTCCGCAGAGGGAATGGCGACGCAGAATGTCCCGAGCCCCTGCTCTTTTTTGAGGCATCCCGTCACCGCCAGCTCTGCCAGCGCGGCGCGGATGGTGACGCGCCCGACGCTGTAATGCTGCATCATCTCGCTCTCGGACATCAGCTTGTCTCCGACCTTGATGGAGCCGCTCAGGATCTGCGAAAGTATATCGTTTTTAACTTGGATGTACAGTGGCTCAATGCTGGTTCGGCTGCTCATGTATGCTTATGTCCTCCTGCTTTTTTGTTAAGTATACCAAAAATTACATCTGTTGTAAACCAAAAGCCGGTGTTTTGCGTAAAAGTGCAACGTATCGCCGGAAAACGCGCGATCCGCAGGAAGGGGGATTCCTGCGGATGCCGGGATGGCGCGTCAGTCGATGTATTGCGGAAGGAGGGCGGAAGCGCCGGTATAGTCGCCGATCCTGGTCATCTCGGCATAGGTTTTTTCGTTGACCGGGATGCCTTCGCGCAGCACGAGTGCGTGGTGCTCGTGCTCCTTTTCGCCGTGGATATAAATGCGGTCCGCGCCGTCGGCTTTCTGCGAGTCGCGGATCTCCTGCATGAAGGTGGACATATGCGCCCGGATGGCGGCTTTGTCGCCGAACGCGCCGTAATCCAGCGCAACGAAGTTCAGCGCGGTATCGACACGTCCCGGCGTGCGGTTGACGTGGTTGGAGGTCTTGCCGGAGGCGAGGATGCCGGTCATGATCTCGCAGATCATGCCGAAGCCGTAGCCCTTATAGCCGCTGGTGAGTTCGCCCGCACCGCCGAGGGGGAGGATGCCGCCGCCGGCTTTGTGGATGATGTTGGCGAGCACACGCTCGGAATCCGTGCTCGGATGCCCGGTCTCGTCCAGCGCCCAGCCGTCGGGCAGGGGCTTGCCGCGTTTTGCGTAAACTTCGAGCTTTCCGCGCGGGACGACCGTGGTGGCAGCGTCAAACGAGAACGGAACAGGATCGGCGGGCATGGCAAAGGCGATGGGATTCGTGCCGAGCACCGCCTCCTTGCCGAACGTCGGCACCATGATGGATTCAGCGTTCGTCATGCTGATGCCGATCATATCCTGTTTGACCGCCATATTCGCGTAATAGCCCGCGATGCCGTAGTGGTTGGCGTTGCGGACGCTGACGATGCCGACGCCGGTCTTTTTCGCCTTTTCGATGGCGAGGTTCATGGAGTAGACGCCGAGAAGCTGCCCCATCGTGTCGTGACCGTCAACGACGGCACTGATGGGCGTTTCGCAGACGATCTCCGGCGACGCGTCCAGCTTGACAAAGCCGGAGAGAATTTCAAAATGATAGCGGGTCAGACGCTGGATGCCGTGCGACTCGATGCCGGACAGGTCCGCTTCCAGCAGGACCTCGGTGATCTGCTCGCTTTCAGTTTTGGAAAAGCCGTAGCCCTGAAAGACTTTTATACAGAAGGCTTTGACGTCTTCATAGGCAAGATGCCGGTATGCCATGGAAATTTACCATTCGGCTGTACGCTATCTGGCACAGACAGCGCACAGCCGCCTTTCATATAATTTAGTCGGACGATGCTTCCATACAGCCGAGCAGGAAGCCGTAGCGGTCGAACAGGAAGCTATATTCCTTGCCTGCGTTCGCGGGGGCGGTGGTCAGCTTTTTACCGTAGCTGTAGGACTGACCGTTGGTGTATTCGACGCCGTCGATGGTGGTCGTGAGAATGTTGCCGCCCTCCAGCGTGCCGGTGCGGATGTCGGCAGGACCGACGACCTCATAGCCATTGCCCATACCATAGGCGTTCCAGTAGCTGTGCGTGATGTACGCGCCGGCGGTGGGGCGGGTCTCGTCGGTGTAAGGACCGTATTCCGCGCGCTCAAAGCCGTAGATGGTCAGACCCTTTTCGTCGCTGATGCCGAGGAACGTGTTCATAATGACGTTGCGGTATTCGTAGCTGTCGATCTCATAGACCTCCAGCATCGCGTCCTGCCCGCCGGTAAAGTCGTTGGCGCACTCGCTGTGACCGTCGTCACCGTTGTGATGCTTCCAGAAACGCTCGGTCAGCAGACCGCCGTCCACGCAGTTGCGGAAGTATTTCGGGATGTGCTGGTCATTGGCGGGATCATCCTTCGCGTAGCCGATCGCGTCGAGAAGGTCGCACCAGCTTGTGGTATCGCCGAAAACGGCGATGGGGGTCGCGGTGAACTCGCCGACGACGGCTTCGCCGGTGTCAGCCGAGACCCAGGTGCTGCCGGGGCGGTTGAACGGCTCGGCGTACTCGGTCAGCACGACGTGCGATACGCCCATGCGTGCGGCGAGCTTTTCGCCGGTGGACGTGCCGTCGGCGCTGACGGTGTCAGTTTGCAGAGCACTGAGCAGGATGTTTGCGCCCTGTTCAGTGGTGAGCGCGGCGGAGGCGTCAAACTGCCAGAAGCCGCGGGTGAGGCAAAGCGCTTCCGCCTGCGAGACGGCGGAGGCTTCGTCCATCGCGGGATAGCCGAGCAGACGCAGCGCGGCGCTGAGCATCTGCGCGCCGGTGACACTTGTGTCGGCGGCGGAGATGCCGGAGTCGCTGAGACCCAGCACGCCGAGCGCACGGACCGCCTGTTCGCCGGTCATGGGCGCGTCATAGGCTGCGGCGTCTTCCTCGGTGAGGGCGGAGAGATAGGTGAGCAGCGCGAGCGCCTCGGGATAGGCGGTCGTGGGCTCGGGGACGATCGGCTCGGGGAGCACGACCGGCTCTTTTTCCGCCACGACGATGGACGGGGTCTCAAACGCGGGCGCGGGGTCTTCGGTTTCGGGTGTTTCCTCTGCCGGTTCGGGCTGGACGGCGGGCTCTAGCGTCTCGTCGGAGACAGCCTCGCCGGATGCGCAGCCGGATACGCAGGCAAGCAGCAGCGTCAGGCAGAGCAGGAGTACAAGAAGCGAACGGGATCGGTGGTTCATGATCATTCCTCCATTATTTAATATTCAGTATGGCAGGGCGTCAGCGGATCTCGTGGATCTCAAAGCCCATCATCTTGCCAAAGGCACGCAGCTCGGCAATATCAGCGCCGTAGACCATGGCGGAGTGGTGCGTGCCGCCGGCGTAGGAGTATTCCTCCAGGAATTGCGCAAGCGCCTTGCACGGGCGAAACCAGCCCTGTGTGTTGCGGCGGTACGCGCCGTCGATCAGCCCGCAGTCCAGCATTTCGCCCTCGCTGAGGATGAGGCTGAAATGCCCGTCCATCGGTGCGAGATTGACATAGACGACCTTGCCGGGGCGGTAGCAGCCGTACAGCGCCACGGTGTCGCCGCAGCTATTGTAGCGGAAGCGCATATCTGTCATTAACGGCGTCCACTGCGTCAGGCGTGGATTGCTCTCGCCCATGTGGCTCAGGAGGATGACGTTCTGCTCCCAGTCGGGGCAGAACATTTCGGTAAACGTCACGTTCGGGTAGACGCTCGCCAGCGCGCCGACGAGACCGGCGGTCAGAACGTCGCCCTCCCCGGCGTAGCCCTGCCCGCGGGCAAGCAGCTTGCAGCACTCGGCAAACGGCATTTTCGGCAGCCCGCAGCCATCGAGCGTCAGGAAGTTCACCGTGCAGCCGGTCAGCGCGTTTGCCTGCATCCACTTGCGCACGGCAAGCCCCGCGCGCGTCGCGGCGCGGTAGTTTTCCTCAGACGCGACCTCAACGCGGAACTGCTCGCGGTCGAGCGCGAGCTCGCGGTCCACCTCGTCGTCCGTGACCTGCGCAAGATAGGTTGCGGCGTCGTCCGGGGTCATATACTGGACGGTCGCGCCGATCTCCTGCCGGCAGCGCTCGTCGGAGACCATAAAATCGCCCATGCCGGTAAACGAGCCGCCGACCGAGCCGATGCGCGCCGTCTGGAACGCCTTTTTCGCCGCCGCGGCGCGGCACATACCAGCCACGCGCTCGATCACATTGCTGCCGTCCGGGTGACCGGCGCAGATGGTGTAGGGATGATGGTGCTTTTTCAGCATACAGCACATATCCTGCACGCCGTGGATGCCGTGGTCGTTGTCGATGCAGTTTTTATGATCGGCGACGGCGATGAGCTGATAGTCCGGCGTGGAATCCAGAACGACGATCGGCGCTTTCAGGCTCAGCAGCGCGTCGATCGACTCCAGCGACGGCGAATACGCCAGATGCTGCGTCACAACGGCATCGACGTCCTCAGCGTTAAACAGCGCGGCGGCGCTGTCAAATTCCTCGTGCGTGCGGCACAGATCCGCCGGGCGCACGACCTCCAGTCCCTGCGCCTCAAGCAGGGAGACAAGGTGGTCCGTGTACGCAAGCAGCGGCGTGCGGTCCTGCCCGCAGTCGTCATAGAGCTTGATATACAGCGGCAGATACCCAATTTTGATCTTTCTCATAAGATCCCTCCGTGTTGTCCGCTCTGCGCGCTGCGCAGAGGGTGATAGTGGAAGCGAGCAACTTATCCGAATAAGTTGTGCTTTCAGCATACACGCCCAAAACGCGTTCGTCAACTGCCAAAAATGAAAAAACGCCGTATTTTTGAAATTTTTTGCCGCAAAATGCGCGCTGCATGACCGCGTAAAAATGGCACGGCGAAATAATGGCGCTTGCAAAGGCATTTTGATGCTGATATTGTGAAGTTGGTTTTAACCCAAATTTACCCGCAGAAGGTCGGACAAAGCTGTGCATTTTGCCGACAGTTCCGACCGCGGGAGCGAAGCAAAAGGAGAAAAAGTTCATGGAAAAGCTGCGTTTCGGCGTATTTGGAACATGGCGTGGTCTGGCGTTTATCAAGGCGCTTCAGAAGATCGACGAGGCGGAGGTCGTTGCCATTTGCGACAAGGACGAATCGAAGATCAAGGACGCGCTGCCGTTCTGCCCGGAGAATGTGACGGTATGCAAGGATTTTGACGAGCTGCTCACGATGAAGCTCGACGCGGTGGTGCTGGGCAACTATTTTAACGAGCACGCGCCGTATGCCATCCGCGCGATGCGCGCCGGGATCAATGTGCTCAGCGAGACGACGGCGGCGTACACGCTCAAGGAGTGCGTGGAGCTGGTCGAATGCGTCGAGGAGACGGGGATGACCTACGCGCTGGCGGAAAATTATCCGTTCTTCCGCGCCTGCCGCGAGATCACGGAGCTCTACCGCAGCGGCGTTGTGGGCGATGTGCTGTTTGCCGAGGGCGAATATGTGCACCCGATGAGCGAGGAGGAGCACAACGCCATCATGCCCGAGCCGACCCACTGGAGAAACGGTCTGCCGAACACCTATTACTGCACGCATTCGCTTGCACCGCTGATGACGGCGACCGGGCTGATGCCCCGCAAGGTCATCGGCAAGGTCACGGCGAATATGGCGATGTCCAAGCGCAAGGGAACGCCCGCCGGTGCGTCCTGCGACCGCGGCGGCATTCTGCTGGTCGAAATGGACGAGGGCGTGATCTTCCGCGCCGGCGGCGACAATATGTTCGGATCGATGGGCAACTGGTATCGTCTGAGCTGCGAAAACGGCAACATTGAGAGCGTGCGCGGCGGCGACCCGAAGGTGCGCCTGTCCATCAACCCCTGGGCGCTGGATGCAAACAGCGGCTATCATACGGAAAATGTGTACACCCCGAAGGAGACGGAGCTGGACGAAAAGGCGCAGGGCGCGGGTCACGGCGGCAGCGATTTCTTTGTCACCTGGAACTTTGTGCAGGACCTGCTGAATCACCGGCAGCCGTTTATGAACGTCTACCGCGCGACGGCGCTTTCCGCAGTCGGCATTCTGGGCTGGAGAAGCGCGCTCAACAACAGCGTCCAGCTCGATATTCCCGATTTCTCTAAGAAAGAGGACCGCGACCGCGTCCGTGACGACATCGAAGCGCCGCAGCCGCATTACGGTCAGCCGCAGACGCTGCCGAGAGTGGTCCATGTCATGCCGTAAGGCGGAATTTTGATGGTTTGAATAAAAATGGCGTGAAAACGGAAAGCGTGTTTGTGGAGTTCGTTGACAAGGGATATTCCGTTATGCTATACTTATTCGGACAAGTTGAAAACGCCGTCGATACGCGGCATGAGCGGACGATACTGGAAGGAAGAAGGAGTTTACCTTGCACGATACGAAACATAAACCGGGGGCGGAAACGCTGAAAAGACCCGGACAGAAATCATGGAAGACGCTTCTGCGGAAAAACTGGCCGTTCCTGCTGATGCTGCTCATCCCGACGGTGTATTTTCTCCTGTTTTGCTACTGGCCGATGTTCGGCATCAGCATGGCATTTCAGGACTATAAGGTCGGCACGCCCTTTTTGAGCGGGAACACGCAGTGGGTCGGGCTCAAGTGGTTCAAGCAGCTCTTAAAGAGCAGTATGTTCCCGCGGCTGCTGCGCAATACGCTCCTGCTGAATCTGGAGGAGCTGGTGATCGCGTTTCCGTTCAGCGTGATCTTTGCGCTGCTGCTCAACGAGATCCGCGCCAAGCGCCTGCGGAAGTTTACGGCAAACGTGAGCCTGCTGCCGTGGTTTATTTCGATCGTCGTCATCGTTGCCATCATGAATAACTTCTTTTCGCTTGACGACGGCATCGTCAATAACGTGATCGAGGCGCTCGGCGGCGACCGCAAGATGATCCTCGGCAACCCCAAGTGGTTTCGGGCGCTCTACATCGGCTCGGGCATCTGGCAGAACTGCGGCTACGGCGCGGTGATCTACACGGCGGCGATCGCCAGCATCGACCCGACGCTCTATGAGGCTGCCGCGCTGGACGGCAGCACGCGGTTTAAGAATATTTTCACCATTACGCTGCCGTGCATCCTGCCGACGATCCTCATCTGCCTGATCCTCCGCTTTGGCAGCATGATGGCGAGCGGCACGGGCAAAATTCTGCTGATGTACACCGCCACGACGTACGAAACGGCGGACGTGTTCGGGACGTATGCCTACCGCGCGGCGTTCGGCGACGGGCGGATGAGCTATTCCGCCGCGATCGATCTGTTTACGTCGGTGGTGAACCTGGTGCTGCTCCTGCTGGCAAACTGGGGCTCGAAGAAGGTCTCCGAGACCTCGCTGTTCTGATTTGAGGTGCAAAGATGCTGAAATACAAAAAAACAGCGGGCGACCGCGTATTTGATCTTGTGCTGGCTCTGTTTGTGCTCATCGTGGTGGCGATCACGCTGTATCCGCTGATCTACATCTTCAGCATGTCCATCAGCGACCCCATCGCCGCGGCGCGCGGGCAGGTCTATCTGCTGCCGAAGGGCTTTGACCTGACGGCGATCAAAAAGGTCCTGTCCGATTCCTCGATCTGGACGTATTACTATAACACCCTCTGGTATACGGTGGTCGGTACGGTGCTGGGCGTAATTACGACGTGCCTTGCGGCGTATCCGCTTTCGCGCAAGGAGTTTCGTCTGCGCGGGGCGTTCATGCGCTTCATTATCGTTACGATGTTCTTCAGCGGCGGTCTGATCGCGTCGTATATGGTCACGGCGAAGTTTCTGAATCTCTACAATACCCGCTGGGCGATCGTCCTGCCGGGGCTTACCAGCGCGTGGTACATCATCGTGGCGCGGACGTATTTTGAGTCCCTGCCCGAGGAGGTCATCGAGAGCGCGCGTATCGACGGCGCGTCGGAGTTCCGCATTTTCGGTCAGCTCGTGCTGCCGCTGTCAAAGCCGATCATAGGTGTGCTGACGCTGTATTATGCCGTCGGCTACTGGAACAGCTACTTCAGCGCCATGATCTACCTGAGCAAAAAGGAGCTTCAGCCGCTGGCGCTGTATATCAAGAGCGTGGTCATCCAGAACTCGCTGGAGAGCGTCGGCGGGTCGTTGACCTCCATGAGCATCAACGCCTCGGCGCTGCTGTCGGCATTGCAGCTCAAGTACGCCGTGATCGTGGTGTCCGTGCTCCCGATGATGCTGATCTATCCTCTCATCAGCGGGAATCTGGAAAAGGGACTGATAATCGGCGCGGTGAAGGCGTAAAACCACGGGACGACGGAAGGAGAGTGCGGTATGAAACAGGCAGCGGCAATCGTTCTTGTGCTGGCGCTGGCACTGTCGATGCTTGCGGGCTGTGCAAAGCCCGCGCAGAGCGCGGACGGGCAGGCGCAGGCGGTGCAGGCGACGGAGCGCAAGCAGGAGGCGCGGACGGATATGGCAGACCCGACGCTTGCGGCGGCGATGGGCGGAAAGAAATACGACCTGTCTCCGCACTGGCTCTGCGAGGAGAAAACAACGCTGACCGTCAGCACCTATGACGGCGTGAACAGCACCTATCCCGCGCCGTCCAACGACAAGTGGTTCTGGCAGGCGCTGGAGGACTACACGAACGTCCACATCGAGTGGGACGTTTCGCCCATCGCGGGCTATGACGAGATCGTCAACACGCGGCTTTCCGCGGGTGTCGATCTGTCGGATATTATCATGTCCAACGGCGCGCGGGCGACGAAAAATGCCGGCGACAACGGCGTATTCATCGACCTCGCGCCCTACTGGGACACCTGCTTTCCCAATACAAACGCGTATTTTGACACCCTCGACGTCGATTTTCAGTCGTATATCCGCAATGCCGACGGAAGAATTTACGCGCTGCCGAATACGCTCAACCCCAGAGAGGGGCATATCACGTTCCTCTACAACACGCAGTGGCTCGAAGAGCTCGGCGCATCCGTCCCGCAGACACTGGATGAGTTTACCGACCTGCTTTATAAAATGCAGCAGGCGGGCGACCTCAACCACAACGGCGTGGATGACGAACTCGTACTGACCAGCTCCAGTCTGTCGATCCTGCTGTCGGTGCTGGGCAACGCGTTCAATCTGGAGATGTATGAGGGCTGGGACGCGTTCAGTGCCGACGCGCAGGGGACGGTCTACAGCGAATACACGACGGAAAATATGCGCGAGTGCCTGCGGTATCTGAATCAGCTTTATACGGACGGCATTCTCGACTCGGAGATCAGCTATATGAGCGCCGATCAGCTTGCCGAGAAAATCGCCAATGACCGCGTCGGCTGCTTTGTGTATTACTCCGGCTTTGCGGTGGGCTACGGCGCGCTGACCTCTGCCGGACAGGATGACCCGCTGCGCGAGTGCTATACGCTGGGGCTTCCGCTCGCGTCGGAGTGGAACGGCAACGAGGGCTATTTTGTGCGGCGCACGCTCGCCTACGCCAACACCGGCGCGGCGATCACCGCGAGCTGCGAGAATCCTGAGCTTGCCGCCAAATGGCTGGATGTGCTGTATGCCGACCCCAATATCCTCTGGATACGGTGCTACGGCAAGGAGGGCGAGACCTTCCAGTTTAACGCCGAGAGCGGCGCGCTGGAGCTGCTTTGCGGCGAGCTTGGGAGCTGGGACGCACGGTATCTCGGCATCGGGCAGATCGCCCTGCCGTTTATCCAGACCACGGAGGAGCTGCTCAGCGACAAGCTGCCGTACAGCTGGTATCTGGAGGAGTACGCGGCGCTGCGCAGCGCAAAATGGACGGACGCGTCCGTGCCCAAGACCAATGTGTTCACCGACGACGAGGCGCTTTTGCGCGACGAGGTCAATTCGGAGGTCACGAGTTACTGGTACGAGTGGCGCGACCGCTTTGTGACCGGCATGGCGAGTCTGGACACGGACTGGGATACCTACCTTGGGAGCATCAACGGCGTAGGCATGCTGCAGCTCACTGAGGTCTGGCAGATGGTTTATGACCGCACGCGCGGAGGCTGAGACCGCGTGAAAATATAGACAAAACTTCACAATGAGGAGGCAACAAATGAAAAAGGGAATCGCGCTTTTGCTTCTGGTGTGTATGCTCTGCTCGCTGCTGGCAGGCTGCGCCGGGAGCGGGACGCAGAATGCGGACGACCCGGTTTCGTCCCGTGTGACGGGCGAAAAGCAGACCAGCGAGGAGGATTCGGTCAATCCCGCGCTCATCTCCGGCGGCGCTTCGCTGGAGGGCGACCTCTCCGAGCACTGGCTCTGCGACGAAAAGACCACGCTCACGGTCTGCACCTATGACGGTGTGAACAGCACCTATTATCCGCCGTCGAACGACCTGTGGTTCTGGCAGCTGCTGGAGGACTACACGAACGTGCATATCGAGTGGGAAATTTCGCCCATCGCGGGCTATGACGAGATCATCAACACACGGCTTTCCGCAGGCGTCGATCTGTCGGACATTATCATGTCCAACGGCGTGCGCGCCACGCAGAACGCGGGCGACAACGGCGTGTTTATTGACCTCAAGCCCTATTGGGACACCTGCTTTACCAACACGCAGACGTATTTTGACAGCATCGATGTTGATCTTCTCACGCTGATCGAAAACCCGAACGGCAAGGTCTACGCGCTGCCGAATACGCTCAACCCCACCGAGGGGCACATCACCTTTATGTATAACACCGAGTGGCTGGAGGAGCTGGGCGAGGAAGTTCCGACGACGCTCGAAGGCTTTACGAACCTGCTCTATAAAATGCAGCAGGCGGGCGACCTCAACCACAACGGCGTGGACGACGAGATCATTCTGACGAGCTCCAGCATTTCGATCCTGATGTCGGTGCTGGGCAACGCCTTCAACCTCGAAATGTACGAGGGCTGGGACGCGTTCGACGTGGACGCGGACGGCGTTGTGTATAACGAATACACGACGGAAAATATGCGCGAGTGCCTGAAATACATGAACCAGCTCTACCGCGACGGCATCCTCGACAGCGAGATCTCCTACATGAGCGCGGACGATATGGGCGAAAAGATCGCCAATGACCGCGTGGGCTGCTTTGTGTACTATTCCGGCTTTGCCGTCAGCTACGGCGCGCTGACCTCGCGCGGGCAGGCTGACCCCATGGCGGAGTGCTATACGCTGGGTCTGCCGCTGGCCTCCGAATGGAACGGCAATGAGGGCTATTTCGTGCGCAGAACGGTCGCCTACGGCAACACCGGCGCTGCCATCACCTCCGAGTGCGAAAACCCGGAGCTGGCGGCAAAATGGCTGGACGTTCTGTACGCCGACCCCAATATCCTCTGGGCGCGCGTGTACGGCAAAGAGGGCGAGACGTATCGTTATAACGATAACGGCGAGGTCGAGCTGCTTGCCACCGACGCCAACGGCGAATGGAATCCGTTCTATCTCGGCATCGGGCAGATCTCGCTTCCGTTCATCCAGACCACCGAGGAGCTGTGTCTGGAGAGCCGGAGCTGGTATCTGGAGGAATACGAGCAGATCCGAAACAGCAAGTGGATCAGCGCGTCCGTCCCCAAGGCGACGATCTTTACCGACGACGAGGCGTATTTCCGCGATGAGGTGAACTCGGAGACCACGAGCTACTGGCTCGAATGGCGCGATAAATTCATCACGGGGATGGCGGATATTGATGCCGACTGGAATACCTACGTCAACAGTCTCAACGGCATCGGTATGTTACAGCTCACCGATGTCTGGCAGATGGTCTACGACCGGCTGAAGGCGCAGGGCTGAGAGACAAATCAAAAGCCGCGGTTCAAAACGGACCGCGGCAGCGGATAAGCGAAAGCTGTGCTGACTTGTTCGGACAAGAGAGGTAAGCATGAGCAGATCAAACCAGAAATCAGGAACAAACGGAAAGGGCGGCGCGCTTTCCGCCGCCATCCGCGCCGGGGACGCGGCGGCCGCCAAAGCCGAGCTGCGCAGCCGCGTGAAGCAGCACAGCCATGCATCTGCTGCCGAGCTTGCCTGCTTTTATGCCGACGGCGTCAAAGAGCTGCTCAGCGGCGGGCAGCAGGCGCACCGGCTTCTGTTCCCGGACGCGAAAACGGTCGGCTTTTATCTGGAGCTTTTGACCGACGAGCTGTGCGCGCAGGCAAAAAGCGCCGCGCGCGGCGAGGACGATGAAACGGCGATCCTCGCGTTTGTAGATGAACACATTTTTGCGCCGGAGCTTTCGCTGTCATTCGTGGCGGAGCGCTTCGCGCGCGGGGCTTCCTTTGTTTCCGCGCTTTTCAGGCAGAAAAAAGGAATGAAGTATGTTGACTATGTCAACGGCATCCGAACCATGCGCGCAGCAGAGCTGCTGCGAACGGAAGAACCGGGCAATTCGCTGGACGCGATCCGCCTGGCGGTCGGGTATGTTTCACAATCGACCTTCCGAAGGAATTTTGTGAAATACATGGGCTGCACGCCGACACAGTACCGGCTGCGCCGCACCCGATGAACCTTTGAACCAAGAGCGATCAGTCCGGCACGCGGCGGAGGCGTGCAAAAAACTGAAAAAAGCGAGGATTGATTTGAATGAAGAACATGAAACGGCTTACGGTGTGTCTGCTGCTGGCGGCGATGCTGATCTCCATCTTTGCAGGCACGGTGCTGACGGCTGACCAGAGCACCGGCGACGACTACTCGGAGGCGATGGAGCTTTTAAGCGGGCTGGGCTTCATGACGGATGACGAGCAGGCGTGGACCGACCCCATCACGCCCGCGGAGGCGAACCGGGTCGTGCAGGACCTGCTGTACACGCCGGTCGGCTACGGCTGGACATTTAATACCTTTGCCGGCTTCGGCGCGGCTGCCATCGCGGATGACGAGACCGTGACGGGGGAGCGCCTGCTTCGCAACGCCTTTGCGTCGCTGAACTATGGCGCATTCGACGAGAACTGGGAGCAGTTCTTCCATCTGAAAAAGGGACTGTCGGAGTACGCGGAGGGCGAGGCACTGACGCGTGAGCAGGCGGCGCAGATCCTTCTGAACGTGCTCAAGTGCACGCCGCAGTATGTGACCGGCGCGTCGGGGCTTTATACGACGATCAAGGCGAACGACCCGGGGCTCGGGCTGGAGCTGGTCCGCACGGCGGATACTGACGGGCGTCCGTCCTATCAGTGGTATCGCAATGGCGCGGCGCTGACGAGCATTTATGACGATACGCCCGTGGCGACGCTGACGGGCGACACGGTGTGGGGCGACCTTATGGATGCCTGCGGTCTGACGCAGACGCTGGCAAACAACGCCAAGCACGGCTTCTTCCGCTGGTCGGAGAACGGCGGCGACTTTACGCCGTATGTGCTGCACTATCACGGCGACGGGAGCGACGCGGCCGCGTTCAAGGACGCGGACTGGACGCTGGAAATTTACGACTCCTATGCGATCGGCCTGGAAGCCGGGGCGTATCATACAAAGGCGTATGATGTGCTCTGCCTGAAGGAGGACACGCCGGACGACGGCACGTCCAGCTATCCCGAGGCGACGGAGCTTCTGAGCGCGCTCGGCATGATGACGAACGAGCAGCAGAGCTGGAAGGCGAAGATCACGCCCGCGGAGGCGAATCAGGTCGTGCTGGATCTCCTGTACACACCCGTGGGCTACGGCTGGACGTATGAGACCTTTGCGGGCTACGGCGCGGCAGCCATCGCGGACGGCGAGACCGTAACGGCGGACCGGCTGCTCCGCAACGCGTTCGCGTCGATGAACTACGGCGCGCTGGATGCGAACTGGACGCAGTTCTTCCATCTGAAAAAGGGACTGACGAGTTACAAGGACGGCACGGCGCTCACGCGTGAGCAGGCGGCGCAGCTGCTTTTGAACGTGCTCAGGTGCACGCCGCAGTATGTTATCAATTACGGCGCGTATGCCAGATACACGGTGTGCAAGTTCGACGCGCTTGGTCTGACCCTTGCGCGCACGACGGACGCGGCGGGCAGACCGTCCTATCAGTGGTTCAGAGACGGCGCGGCGCTGACGGGCATTTATGCCGACACGCCGGTGGCGGCGCTGGCGGGCGATGCGACCTGGGGTACGATCCTGGACAATTGCGGTCTGAACACGGCGCTTGCCGGTTCAGGAAGACACGGCGGCTACCGCTGGTCCGAGACCGGGGACGCGTATGAGCTGCGCTACCACGGTCAGGAGTGCGAGGGGCAGGCGTTTGGCGAAGCCGACACGACGCTGGAAATTTACGATTCCTACGGGCTTTCCTGGTACGCCGAGGGCTTCTACACAAAGGACTATGACATTGTGACGCGGAAGGGCGATGCGCCCACGGCGGGGAACACGCAGTGGACCGGCAGCGGCGCAGCAAAGATCACGACAAACCAACCGATGAGCGCGCTGCAAACCATTCTGGTGAATGGCGAACCGCTCGACAGCGCGAACTATACGCTGGACGAGGTCGATGGCAAGCTGGTCATCACGTTTGCCGAGATGTGGCTGCATACGCTGAGCAATGGCGTGTATTCTCTGTCGATCGTCTTTGATGACGGCACGGCAGCGGCGGAGCTGACCATCAAGGTCCGAAAGCCGGTGACGACGGACTACCCGGAGGCGGTGGAGCTCGTCAGCGCGCTGGGGCTGATGGATGAGGAAAATGCCGACTGGAAGCAGGCGCTCACCGGCGCGGAAGCGAACGCGGCGCTCGACAAATTCTACGCGGTATTCGATAACCCGGTATTCACGCGCTTTGACGACGCCGGGACTGTCACCGGCGACGCGCTGCGCGGCAGACTGCTGGGGAGCATCGGCTGGGATTACAACAACAATGAAATTTGGAGCGGCTATAACCATCTCCAGCGCGGCATGAAGGACGGCTTCCGGGTCGCGGACGCGATCACGCGCGAGCAGGCGGCGCAGCTGATGCTCAACACGCTCAAGGCGATCCCGACCTATAACCCGGACACGATCAAGGCAAATGACAGCACCTTCGGCGGCGGCACGATCGGCGGGCTTCAGCTGGTCAAGACCGGCGAGGACGAACAGGGCCGTCCGTCGTATAAATGGCAGCGCAATGGCGCGGATCTTACGCAGAGCTACGCGGATTCGCCGGTCAAGGTGATGAGCGGCGGGGCGAGCTGGAGCGATATTCTGACGGCGATCGGCGACATCGGCGACTATAACTGCCCGGCGTTCTTCAGCACGTCGCAGGACGGCGAGGCATTTTCGGAGTATACATACCGGCAGCACCCGGATTACGGCAGACTGCTCAGCAGCGGCTGGACGCTGGAAATTTACTCGGACTACAGCGTGGAGCATAAGCTCACCGGCTTTGAGCAGTTTACCTGGGGCTACGGCTACCGCATCGTCTGCCTGAACACGGGCAGCAGCGGCGGCACGACGGGCGGCGGCGGTCACTCCAGCGGCAGCAAGGCAGCCTCCGGCGGCGGCGCGGCGAAGATCGAAGCCGACACGCTTTATAAGGAAGCGGTGCAGCTCGTCTGCGCGCTGGGCATCATGGACGCGTCGAACGCGGACTGGAAACAGCTCATCACACCCGAGGAAGCAAACCGCGTCCTGCAGGCGCTCTATAACGCGCCGGGCTTTGTGGCGAGCTGGAAGCCGGGCTATACGCAGAGCGATACCGTGACCGGCGACAGCTTTATGAGCAAGGCGCTCGTGACGGTCGCGTGGAACTACGGCAACGACCCGGTCTTCTCGGTCTATAACCACCTGCCCAAGGGGCTTGCGAAGGATTACAGCGGCGACAAGGCGCTCACGCGCGAGCAGGCGGCGCAGATCGTCCTCAACATCATGAAGACGATCCCGACGTATAACATCGAATCCATCAAGGCGCATGACGGCGGCTTCGCCTCCGGCGAGATCGGCGGGCTGAAGCTCGTGCAGACCGGCGAGGACGAAAAGCACCGCCCGATCTACCAGTGGCAGCGCAAGGGCGTGGAGCTGACCGACAGCTTTGCCGATACGCCCGTTGTGACCATGCGCGGCGGCGCGACGTGGAGCGACATCATGACGGCGGTCGGCGACATCGGCGATGCCAACATCGCGGCGTTCTTCAGCTATTCGGTGGACGGCGGGGACTTTACGCCGTATGTCGAGCGTATCCACCCGGATTATGACGTGCTGCTGGACAGAAGCTGGAAGCTCGAGGTCTACGCGGATTACGACTGGACGCATCGCCCGACAAAATCGGAGCACACCTCCGGGCTTGGCTATAAGATCGTCTGCACGCAGGAAGCGGGCGGTGAGGATTACAGCAGCGGCTCTACCGGCGGTACGTCCGGCGGCGGCGCGTCGGTGCTGTCCGCAGCCCAAAAGACCGCGCTCACCGTGGACACGGCGTATCCCGAGGCGGTGCAGCTTATGATGAGCACCGGGCTCATGGACGGCGGCAACGCGGACTGGCAGCAGAAGCTGTCCGCTGCCGAGGCGAACCGCGTGCTGCAGGCGCTTTATGACGCGCCGGGCTTTGAAGCACCGTGGTCGCCCGGCTATGGTGCAGGCGATACGGTCACCGGCACGAGCTTTTTGAGCAAGGCGATCGTGACCATCGCGTGGAACTACAACAACGACGGGCTGTTTACGGCATACAACCATCTGACGCGCGGATTGCCCGACGATTACAAAGCTGCGGACGCGCTCACGCGCGAGCAGGCGGCGCAGATCGTGCTCAATACGCTCAAGTCGATCCCGACGTATAACGCCGACACGCTCAAGGCAGAAGATCCGGGCTTGCAGCTCCGGCTGGTCAAGACCGGCACGGATGCGGACGGCCGCCCGTCGTATAAATGGCAGCTCGGCGGCGCGGATCTGACGGACAGCTACCCGGATACGCCGGTCGTCACGCTGGAAGGCGGCGCGACCTGGAGCGACATTCTCTCCGCGGTCGGCGACGTGGGCGACATCAACCTCCCGGCGTCCTTCTGCTGGGCGGAAAACGGCGGCGAAGTCAGCGCGTATGCGGAAAAAACGCACCCGGATTATGAGAGCTTTATGGATGTGGAGTGGAAGCTGGAGATCTATTCGGACTACAGCACCGCCCACAACGGGCTCGGCTATACCATTCTCTGCCTGCCGAACGACGCGGCAGAGGAAGGGCACGTCCACATCCGCGGCGAGGAGGAGCGCGAGATCGTGACTCCGGCGGGCTGCGAGACGGACGGCGTCAGCGAGACGGTCATCCGATGCAGCGTGTGCGGTGAGATCGTGAGCACCGAGCAGGAGATCATCCCGGCGACGGGTCACGACTGGGTCGAGGCGGAGCGCGTTGAGCCGACGGGCACGCAGGCGGGCTACATCCGCTACGTCTGCCGGAATGACGAATCGCACACCAAAACGGAGGAGCTCGCAGCGGAGGAAGCCGCGAAGAGCGGCATGAGCACCGCGCTGAAGATCGTCCTCGGCGTCGTGGCGGCCGGCGTGCTCGCGGGCGGCGGCTATGCGCTGTTCGGGCGTAAGCGCCGCTACAGCAAAACCGGCAAATAAAACGAAATATCGGACACCTAACAGGCGCAGCCGCGCATCGCAGAGGATTGCTTGAGCGAGACCAACGCGGCGCCGGCTGCGCCGAGCGTTTTTATCAAAAAGTGAGGGAATATGCAACAACTCAAAATGTACCGCCCCGGCACGCTGGAAGTACAAGCATCGGTCATCCCGGAGGGCTACACGCTGTCGCGCTATCAGAAAGAGGCAGACCGCGAGGCGTGGGCGGCGTGCTGCCGCGACGGACTGCTGGCGGAGTATGACACGATGATCGCGGCGCGCCCGGAGATCACGCCGGAGGAGGACCTGTTCTTTCTGGATCACGACGGCGCACACATCGGAACGATCACGGCGTATGTGCAGAAAAACGGCAGGGGCATGATCCATATGCTGGGGCTGCGCCCGGAATACCGCGGCAGGCAATTAAGCAGCATTCTTCTGCGCGCGGCGCTGGCGCATCTGGCGCAGAAGGGCGCGGCGCTCGTGGAGCTGACGACGGATGAGTGGCGCTCGGCTGCCATCCGGCTGTATCTGCGCGAGGGCTTCCTGCCAGTGGAATACGACATCGGGATGCAGGACCGCTGGGAGCAGGCGCTGGAAACGGCGGACGTGGAGAGCGCGCAGATGGTCTATGACGACGCGACGCCCTTCCGCACGATCCTGCGGCGCGGCAAAGCGCCGCGCGTGCGCTTCGGCGTGCTCGGCGCGGGGCGCGGCAAGTGCATGATGGACTACTGCGCCAAGGCGGGCAACGCGGAGCTTGTGGCGGTCTGCGACAAGTCCCCCGCGCGCTTGGAAGAGGCAAAAAAACTCTACGGCGACGGGAACATTGCGTTTTACTCCGAATTTGAGCAGTTTTTGCAGCATGATATGGACTGCGTTGTGCTGGCGAATTACGCAAACGAGCACGCGCCGTATGCCATCCGCTGCCTGAAGGCGGGCAAGCACGTGCTCAGCGAGGTGCTGCCGGTGCAGACGATGCAGGAGGCTGTGGAGCTGATCGAGGCGGTGGAGCAAAGCGGAAAGGTCTACGCCTACGCGGAAAATTACTGCTATATGCCCGCGACCAGAAAGCTGCGGCAGTATTACCGCGACGGCGCGCTCGGCAGCTTTGAATACGGCGAGGGCGAGTATATGCACAATTGCGAGCCCGAATGGCATCGCCTGACCTGGGCTGACCCCGACCACTGGCGCAACACCATGAGCGCGTTTTATTACTGCACGCACTCCGTCGGACCGCTGCTGCATATCACCGGGCTGCGCCCGGTGCGCGTGACGGGCTTTGAAGGTCCGTTCAACAGCCGGATGCACCGCATGGGCGCAAAGGCGGGTGCATACGGCGTGGAGATGGTGCAGCTGGAAAACGGCGCGTACATCAAAAGCCTGCACGGCGTCGGGCCATCGAGAAGCTCGATCTGGTTCTCCGCCTACGGCTCAAAGGGCAGAATGGAGAGCGCCCGCGAGGACGCGATGCTGGGCTATATCACAACACTGTACACGAACTGTGACAGCCATGAGGCGGATAACTGGTGGTGCCCCGGGCAGGCGGACTGCACCGACGGCATCAGCGCCGAGGCGGAGGGCTTTGGGCACGGCAGCTCGGACTATTACATCATGTACCACATGGTGCAGAAGCTGCGCGGCAACCGCAACGCGGATGTGATCGACGTCTATGAGGCGCTGGATATGTTCCTGCCCGGAATGTTCGCCTATCGGAGCGTGTTAAACTGCGGCGTGCCGATGCAGATCCCCGACCTGCGCGACCCGTCGCAGAGGGAAGCGTGGCGGAACGACACGCAGTGCACCGATCCGGCGGTCGCCGGGGCGGCGCTGCTCCCGAGCTATTCCGCGGGAAACCCCGCGATCGAACAGGAAGTATACGACTATCTCGCGTCGATCCCGGAGGGGGAGGAAAACAACGCCGCCTACCGCCGGGCGCATGAGGGCGGCTGAAGCGGCACAAGGAGGAGACTATGGGAAAGAAACTACGCATTCTGGCGGCAGCCTGCCTGACGGCGGCGCTTCTCATGGCGGGCGCAGGCGCGCAGGCGGCGGACGTGCAGCCGCCTGCCGTGGGCGACGAGCTGCGCGCACAGGTGGTCGAGCGGGCAAGGGCGCTTTCGGAGATCGAATGGGCCTGCGCGCAGGATATTGATTTCACCAAAGCGGTGAGCTGGTCGCCGAACCTCTACTATGAGGCGGGCGTGACGTACCGCGGTCTGCCGTATACCTCGGATACGATCGCGGGCAATGAGGATATTGAGCAGTTTGCCGCGATGCTGGACGAAAACGGCGTTTACGCCGGTCCGACGTCCTGGAACGAGATGCCCGGCAGCGACTGCGGCGGGCAGATCCGGCTGGCGTATGCGTGGGCGGGCGCTTTGTGTGATCTGGAGATGGAAGGGCTTGTCTTTGACCCCGGCGAGGAGAGCCGCGCCTTCGGCGTTGTGCCGCTCGGCGGGTATGACTATAGCGGCTACACCCGCTCCAGCGCCACAAAAAAGAGCATCCTCGCCGCAAATGACGAACAGCTTATCTATAACTGCTATGCGATGCTGCGCGCGGGCGACAGCCTTTTCGTCCTGTTTGCCGATGCAAGCGAGCACGTCATGCTTGTGACGGGCGACCCGGTTTTGCAGCGGGACGGCAACGGGACGCTGATCCCGGAGATGTGCTCCGTGCCGGTGCTGGAGCTCAACTCCGCGATCCATGACCGGGGCTCGTACAAAACGAACTGGAACGAGGACAGCTACAGCTTCGCCCAGCTCTATGAGACCGGCTTTATCCCGCTGACCCTGGAGGCGTTCAGCCGCGAGAGCTCCGAAAAGCCCGTTTTTGAGACGGACGGCGTGGAAATTGCGCCGGAGGCGGGCTTCCACGCGCTCATGAGCGGGCAGGTGCGCTCGAACTATAACATTTTCCAGCTCCGCGCCGTCATCACCGACGCGCAGGGGAATGAAGTTTTGACTGCGGTGTCGTATCCGAACTCGCTGCGGGCAGATCTGGCGGAGCTGAGCTACGGCGCGGCGCTGACGGAGCTTCCGGCGGGGGACTATCACTATACACTGACGGCGAAGCTCGGCTTCGGCGAGGCAGTTGTGGAGGATACGGACTTCCACTATACGGGCTGTGACGGTGCGCCGGTCGTCTACATCAGCGACACGGGCACGGGGAACGGCGCTTCGCCGGAAACACCGCTCGGAAACGCGGCGCGGTACGAGGATATGTCGCTGACCAGCTACACGGACAGCGCGCTGTTCCGGGCGCTGACCATGCTCTCCGGCACGGGCGGCACAGTCATTGTGTGCGACGATGTGACGCTGATCTCCGGGCGCTCGCTCAGCCGTTATACGGCATCGACCTCGCCGTTTTCCGCGCCCGCGATGGCGTCGGAGCAGACCGTCACGCTGACGAGCAGCTATGATGGCGTGGATTACAGAAAAACGAACGGCGCGCAGCTCATCCTGCGCCGGAGCGGGCAGCAGGCGGTCAATCTGGAGCTGAACATCGGGACGGTCTGGTCTGACATTGACCTTTGCGTTGACTATGACTATGCCATCCTGCCCAGCATCACCATTTCGACGATCCAGGCGTATGTCAGCTGCGGGCGGGAGAAGACCGTCTTTGAGCCGAGCGTGCATGTGACGCTCTGCCACGCGGGGCAGACGCTGGACGAGGCGGAATACAGCAAATATCTGCCCCGGCTGTACGGCGGCTATTATAATCTCGCCGCGGACGGCAGCACGGATCTGACGGTGCTCGGCGGAAGCTGGAGCGGCGTGGTCGGCGGCTCGCACGAGTCGTATCTCAGCGGCGGGACAAAGCTCGTCTTTGGCGGCGAGGCGGCTGCCTATGAGGGCATTTTCGGCGGCGGAAGCGACAACAGAAGTACGCTCTGCGGCGATGTGGACGTGCAGATCACGGGCGGCACGGTGCGCGGCAAGATCGTTGCCGGCGGCTCGAGCCAGTCGGGCGCGCCGGGGCGCAGCGTCCGGCTGACGGTCAGCGGGACGCCGGATCTCTCCGGCGTGCGCATCATCAACGCCGGCGGAGCGGATGCCGAAACGACGCTGGATATGGGGCAGTTCCAATACCGCAAGGGCGAATTTACGGCGTATTACAATGAGGCGGAGTTTGCGCAGGTCATCGCGCCGCAGGAGCGCGCGGCGTTCCCAATCGTGCCGGTGGCAGCCGGTGCGGCGGTGGTCCTCGCGGCAGTGATCGTGCTGGTGGCGGCGAAAAAGCGCAAAGCGCAGGCAAAATCCGCCGATTCAGATGAGAAGGGAACATGAGAGGAGACTGCATATGAAACTGAAAAAACTGCTCCGTCTACTGGCGCTCGCGGCGGCGATCTGCTGTCTGGCGGCGTGCGCTGCGGAGAAAGCCCCGGCGGAAACGGATGAACCGGCGCAGCCGGAGGCGGATGCGGCGACGGACACCGCACCGCAGGCACTGCCGGTGCTGAACTCTTTGCAGATCGACGGCGGCTACACGATCGACTTTGACCCGCAGGTCTGCGAATATACCGTGACGATCCCGGCGGGCAGACCGCGCGTCCCCAAGATCAGCGCCGAAGCCGAAAATGGTCTTACCGTGGAGGTCTTGCAGGCGACCATCGCGGATACGGCGGGCAGCGGCGAGGCAAGCGCGACGGTACGCAGCGCGGACGCGGAGAATGTGTATACCGTGCGGTTCGTAAAGGACGCGGCGAAGGGCTTTGAGCTTCAGTACGCCGATGTGTATGAGTATGTTGCGGACGTTGTGCCGGAGGACGGCGCGGAATTTTCCTTTGAGAGCTCCGACCCGGATGTCATCTCCGTCTCGGAGACGGGCAGCATGAAGGCAAAGGCGCTTTCGGACAGCCCGGTCACGGTCACGGTCTATCTCGGCGATGAAGTCCACGAGACGATCGTTGTGGACCGCGTCATCAAAGCGCCGCTGAATATTTTCCTCATCATCGGGCAGAGCAACGCCTACGGCTGGCACGATGTACCGCCGGAATACGCGGATTATTATTCCTACGCCAATGAGCAGAAATCGCTCTCCGACGCGCCGAAGCTCGGCACGGTCTGGTGCGACGATATTATCAACAGCTATGACGAGTATCAGTTCTCCGGGATGTACGATCTTTCCAAGGGACGCAGCGGCTTTTCTCCGGCGCTCGGCAAGGAATGGTATAACCTGACCGGCGAAAAAACGCTGATGCTGCAAACGGCGATCGGCAGCACGCCGATCGAGACGTGGATGCCAGACCCGAACCTGAAATTCTTCGGGCTTGACTGCTACGCGCAGACCGTGGAGCGCTTCCGCGAGTACCAGCAGGCGTTCAGCGCGGAGGATTCCAACTTTGAGATCAACCGCGTCTATGCCTTCTGGCTTCAGGGCGAGACGTGCGAGGAGTATGTCTACAGCCCCGGCACGTTCACCTGGGCGTTTAAGAACGCCACGCCGAACTATGAATATCTCGGCGACTGGCTGCCCGTGAGCGCGGAGAACCCGCTGATGACCTCGGAGGAGTACGCAAACGACTTTATCAGTATGTTTGAGGGCTTCAAGAAAGACGTCGGGCTGGAATTTCTGGGCATTCTGCCGGTGCGCGCCATGACGTCGGTCAGCTCGGCGGAAAATGTTGCCCAGCAGCAGCTCGTGGACCTTGTGCCGGTGCGCGCGGCGCAGTTCGCGCTCAATTACAGCGGCGCGGAGGGCTATCGCTTCGTGACGATGCAGACGGAGATCGGGCGCACGGAGTCCTATCCTGATGAGTCCGCCGAGGGCTGGGGCTATATGGGCTGCTACAACATCCACTATAACCAGAAGGGCTACAACGCCATCGGCAAGGACGCGGCGGAAAATACCTTTGCGCGCTTCTGCGCAGCAGAGGATCACACGGCGCACGACATTACGGTGCTGGACAGCGACGGCAGAACGCAGCTGGAGAACGGGCAGACGCTGCTCGTGCCGCTGGGGCAGAAGCATCAGATCACGGCGTATGTGACCCCGCTTTACGCGGAGGATACGGCGCTGCAATTTGAGGTCGCCGATGCATCGGTGTGCACGATCGACGCACACGGCATGGTGCAGGCAACATCCGATGCGCAGAACGTCGGAAAGACCACGGAGCTTCGCATTACGGGCGACGGTGTGGAAAAAACGATCACGATCCAGATCGCGCGCTGACGCGGGGGCAGGAGGAGACTATGAACGGCGAAAGTATCAAAAAAATCGAAAAGCTCGGCGTTTTGCCGGTTTTGAACGTAAAAAAAGACGAATGGACGCTGCCGCTGGCGCAGGCGCTGTGTGACGGCGGGCTTCCGGCGATCGAGGTGCTGGCACGCTCGGAGGGCGCGATGGAGCGGATGCAGCGCATCAAGCAGGCGCACCCCGAAATGGAGGTCGGCGCGGGCACGATCTTGACGCTCACGCAGGCGAAGGCGGCGATCGAGGTCGGAGCGGACTTTATCGTCTCGCCCGGCTATGACCCGCAGATCGTGGAGCTGTGCCTGCAAAGCGGCGTGGATGTCGTTCCGGGCTGCACGTCCGCCTCGGAGATCCAGCTTGCGTACAGCCAGGGGCTGCGCGTGATGAAATTCTTCCCGGTGGAAGCGTGCGGCGGGCTTGCCGCCATCCGCGAGCTGACAGGACCGTTCCCGGGCGTGCGGTATCTCCCAACGGGCGGCATCACGCTCGATACGCTCGGCAGCTATCTGGCAAGCCCCTCCATCGCGGCGTGCGGCGGCAGCTTTGTCGCGCCGAAGGCGCTGCTGGAGCGGGAGGATTTTGACGCCATCCGCGATATTTGCCGCAAGGCACGGCGCATTGCGCTCGGCTTCTCGCTGGCGCACGTCGGCGTGAACCATCCGAACCGCGCGGAGGCGGAAAAATCGGCGCAGCGCCTGTGCGCGCTGCTTGGCCTTGAGCCGGTGGCGCACAGCGCGTGTGTGTTTGCCGGGAGCGCCGTGGAATGCAACGCCTTTGAAGGGCTCGGCGAAAAGGGGCACATCGGCATTCGCACAAGCTCCATGTTGCGCGCGTGCGCCTGGCTGGAGGAGCAGGGCGTGCCGCTGCGCGAGGAAGGAAGAAAATATAATGCGGCGGGCAAGCTGACGTGCGTGTATTTGCAGGAAGAAATCGCGGGCTTTGCCGTCCACATCGTACAGGCGTAAACGGAGGGGAACTATGAAAAAAATCGTATGCTTCGGCGAGCTGATGCTGAGTCTGGAGCCGGCGGGCTATCGGAGATTTATACAGGCGGACAGCATGGAGTGCTTTTTTACCGGCGCGGAGTCGAATGTCTGCGCGTCGCTGGCACAGTTTGGGATGCCGGCGGAGCTGGTGACGCGTCTGCCCGAAAATCCCATCGCGGACGCGGCGATCGCGTCGCTGCGGAAATTCGGCATCGGAACGGACGCCGTCGCGCGCGGCGGCGAGCGCATCGGCGTGATCTACACCGAGCGCGGCGCGGCGCAGCGCCCGTCCCGCGTGGTCTATGACCGCAAGCACAGCGCCGTGGCGGAGTCCACGACCGAGACCTATGACTGGGACGCCATTTTTGAGGACGCGGCGTGGTTTCACTTTACCGGCATCACGCCCGCACTGAGCGATACGCTCCCCGCCGTCTGCGTACAGGCGTGCAAAGCGGCAAAGAAAAAGGGCGTGAAGATCAGCTGCGACCTGAATTACCGCAAAAACCTCTGGACGACGGAGCAGGCGGGCAGTGTCATGGGCGAGCTTTTACAGTATGTGGACGTTCTGATCGCCAACGAAGAGGACGCGGAAAAGGTCTTTGGCATCCGCGCGGCGGGCAGCGACGTGACCGCGGGCAAGCTGGATCACGCCGGGTACTGCGACGTGGCGCGGCAGCTCAGCACGCGCTTTGACATCCCCTATATCGCCACGACGCTCCGCAAGAGCATTTCCGCCTCGGACAACGAGTGGTCGGCGATGCTCTATCACGACGGGGACGTGCACTTCTCCAAAGAGTACAAGATCCACATCGTCAACCGCGTGGGCGGCGGCGATTCGTTTGCGGGCGCGCTGATCTACGGGATGCTGAACGGCTTTGACGATCAGAAAACGCTGGAATTTGCCACGGCGGCGTCCTGCCTTAAGCACAGCATCGAGCAGGATTATAACCTTGTCAGCGTGAACGAAGTTCTGACGCTGATGGGCGGCGACGGCTCTGGACGGGTCGTGCGCTGAGATGGGCGCGGAGAAAACGAACATGAAACGATATTTGCTGGGGATCGACGTGGGCACGACCGGCACAAAAACGCTGCTGTTTGACGCGGGCGGCGCACTGCTTGCCCGCGCCTACGAATCCTACGCGCTCGCCGCGCCCGCCCCCGGACGCAGCGAGCAGAACCCGGACGACTGGTGGCAGGCGGTCTGCCATACGGTGCGGGAGGTCTGCCGCAGCGTGCCGGGTGCGGGCGAACAGGTCGCGGCGCTTGCCCTGTCGGTACAGGGCGGGACGCTGGCGGCGGTCGATCGCGCGCTGCGCCCCGTCCGCCCGGCAATCGTCTGGAACGACACCCGCGCCGCGCGGCAGCAGGCGGAGTTTATCCGCGAGCTTGGCGGCGCGGAGCGGATGTACCAGAAAACCGGCTGGGGGCTCGGACCGTCGCTTCCGGCGGTGATGCTCCGCTGGCTGCGCGAGGAAGAGCCGGAGCGCTTTGCGGAGGCAAAGTGGTTTTTGACCGTGCCGGATTATCTTTCCATGAAGCTGACGGGAAAAGCTGTGTGTGATCTGTCCAGCGCGGGCATCAACCAGCTCTGCGACATCCGCGCGGCAAAATACGACGCGCAGCTGCTTGCGTTCGCGGGCGTTCGGGAGGAGGCTCTTGCAGAGCTCGCAAGAGCGGGAAGCGTCATCGGAACGCTGACAGCGGATGCCGCGCAGGCGCTGGGGCTTACGGAGGAGTGCCTTCTTGTGACGGGTGCGCACGATCAGTATGCCGCGGCGCTCGGCGCGAGCGCGCTGCGGGGCGGTGATGTGTTCATCGGTTCGGGGACTTGCTGGGTGGTGAGCGCGATCTGCGACGAGCCGGACTTTTCCTCCGGGCTTGCCGTCTCGGCGGCGGCCGTGCCCGGAAAATGGGGCGCGCTCTGCTCGCTGCCGTCCGGCGGGGTATGCCTCGACTGGCTGCGCAAAAGCATCGCCTCCGGCGAGGACGGGCAGGCGCTTTCCTACGAGTGTATCAACGCGGAGGCGCAGACGCGCGCCGCGGCGGAAAAAGGACTGTTTTTCTATCCGTTTGCCGGAAAATGCGGCAAGGCGGGCAGCTTTACCCGCGGCAGCTTCGTCGGGATGGACCTGTCGGACGACCGATTTGACTTGGCGCGCGCCGTGATGGAGGGTGTCGTATTCCAGATCGCCTGGATGCTGGATGGTTTCCGGGATCAGCCCGGCGCGGAGGGGATCATTCTCTCCGGCGGCGCGTCCCGAAGCCCGGTCTGGCGGCAGCTTCTGGCGGACGCGCTCGGCTGCCCGGTCCGCATCCCGGAGATCGCCGACCTGCCGTGCGTCGGCGCGGCAATTTTAGCGGGCGTCGGCAGCGGGCTCTACCGCGACGCGGAAGAGGGCTTTCGGACGCTTGCGCCGCAGCAGACGGTCATTTTGCCGGATACCGCGCGCGCGGAGAAATATCGCGCGCTTCAGAAAACATATCGCGCCGGGGCGGAGAAGCTCGCGGAGCTTCCGTAAACCCGGCATGAGGACTTGCAGAACGGAGGACTGCTGCAATGGCACTATTTACAGTTACGGAACATGACAGAAGGGTCTACGAGGAAGAGCTGCGGGACTTTCTGCCGGAGAAAATTTTCGATGTGCATACGCACGTCTGGCTGAAGGAATTTTTCCCGCCCGCGCCGTTAGCCCCGGGCGAGACAAAGCGCACGGTGACCTGGCCCAGCCTCGTCGCGGCGGATAACTCGATCGAGGACTTACAGGAGACCTACCGCCTGCTGCTGCCGGGCAAGGAGGTGCGGGCGCTGATGTTCTCCAACTCCGGCAGAAGCCGCGAGGCGAACGACTATGTTGCGCAGGCGTCCCGCAGGACGGGCTTTCCGGCGCTGTATTTCAGCGCGCCGGAGCAGTCGCCGGAGGAGCTGGAGCGCTGCATCCGCGAAGGCGGCTTTCTGGGCATCAAGGGGTATTTGAATCTCAGCCCCAAATATCTGCCGGAGGCGGAAATTCGCATTTTTGACTTTTTCCCGAAAAATCAGCTTAAAAAGATGGATGAGATGGGCGCGATCGTCATGCTGCATATCCCGCGAAACGGTCGGCTCAAAGACCCGGTCAATCTGGCGCAGATCATGGAAATCGAGCAGGAGTTCCCGAACATCCGCCTGATCATCGCGCACATCGGGCGGGCGTATACCCATCAGGACATCGGAAACGCGTTCGAGACGCTCGACCGCGCGCCGGGGCTGCTGTACGATTTTACCGCGAACTGCTGCGAATACGCCATCACCGAGGTCATCCGGCACGCGGGCGTGAAGCACGTTCTGTACGGCACGGATATGCCGATCCTGCGGATGCGGATGCGGCGCATTGAGGAAAACGGGACGTATATCAACCTCGTCCCGCCGGGACTTTACGGCGACCCGAAGCAGGACAGCCACCTGCGCGAGGTCTCGCCGGAGGAGGCGGAGACGATCACGTTCTTCCTGTATGAGGAGCTGCTTGCCTTCAAGCGCGCGGCTGCGGCTCTGAACCTCAGCCGGGAGGATGTTGCGGATATTATGTGCAACAACGCCCTGCGCATGATCGAGGACGCGCGCAAGTCCATTTACGGCTGACGGGAGGAACACGGCATGGATACAGCGCTGCTGCGCCAGCTCGGAACTATCGACCAGATCGCGGGCATCCGCGAGTCTGTGCTGCTGCGCGGACGGTCCGCGGGGACGCGCATCGCGGAGTTTTATAACGCGGCGGGGCTGCGGTTCACGGTCGTCCCGGACTGCGGGATGAATCTGTATGATCTCAGCTATCGCGGCGTCAATTTCAGCTTCCAGTCCAAAAACGGGCTGGTCGCGCCGCAGTTTTTTAGCCCCATGGACGGCGAATTTGTCCACCAGTGGGCAGGCGGGATGCTTGCGACCTGCGGGCTTGACAACGTCGGCGGTCATGTGCAGCTGGACGGCGCGTACCCGACGCACGGGCGCATCGGACAGCTCCCGGCGAGCACGTTCGGCGTGCGGACGTGGTGGGAGCAGGAGCAGTATCGGCTCTGCGCGGAGGGCGAGATGCACCAGACGTGCCTGTATGGGCGGCATTTGTCGCTCCGGCGCGAGATCACGACCGGGCTGTACGAAAGAAGTTTGCAGATCTGCGACACCGTCACGAATCTGGAGGCGGAGGCAGAGCCGTATATGCTGCTCTATCACTTTAATTTCGGCTATCCGCTGGTGCAGCCCGGCAGCCGCGCGGCGGTGTCCGGCACGCGGTGGCAGGGGCTGAACGACCGCAGCACCGACCCGGGACATCTCCGCGCGCCGGAGGATCGCTGCGGCGAGGAGCTGTTTCTGCACACCGGCTTCGGCGAGACGGGCTGCGCCGTCGTCTACAACGAGGAGCTGGAGCTGGGCGCGTATATATCGTTTGAGACGAAAAATCTGCCGAATCTGTTACAGTGGAAGCTCATGAAGTCCCACGACTATGTGCTGGCGTTTGAGCCGTGCAACACCTGCGGGCTGGACCGCGCGCAGGCGGCGGCGCAGGACCGGCTTGCGAAGCTGCCGGGCTATGCCAGCATCCAGAACCGGCTGGAGCTCGGCGTGCTGGACGGGTTGCAGGAAATTCGCAGTTTTATCCGGCAGTTATAAAAGGAGGAAACCTGAGAGTATGAAACCAGTCATTCGCACCCCGTATTTTGAGGTTGGAACGAAAAACTATGTGTACGGCGACAAGCTCCTGAAGTACGCCAGGGCGGCGGACGCGGCAGCGGAAAAGTACGACATTGACGTGCTGTTCATCTGCCCGGCGCTGGAGGTCCGCCGCGTGGCGGAGAATACGAAGCACCTGTTCGTGCTGGCGACGTATATGGACACGCTCCGCCCAGGCCGCGGCTGCGCGGATATCCTGCCGGAGGGTCTGAAGGCCGCCGGTGCGGTCGGCGTGATGATCAACCACTGCGAAAAGCCCATGAGCCTGCCGCAGATGAAAAAGAC
>CAKUED010000002.1 GCA_934646005.1 uncultured Oscillospiraceae bacterium | reverse complement strand
CTTAACAGGATTTTTTGCTCATCGCCATAGGCTCTTCTGAACCACGCGTCTAACACGTGGTTTTCTTTATACAAAAAGCGCCCTGTCCAAACCCGGACAGGGCGCATTTTTTAGCCGAAAAAAGGCGTGTTAGGACTGGAGCACGTCCTCCTGCGCCTGAAGCTGCTTTTCCAGCGCGGACTGCTTGGCAAGGATGGCGTTTACCTTGTCATAGAGGTCCTCTATCATAATTTCCGTTTTCAGGTTGACCTTATAGTCATTTTCCGCGCGGCGGCGATCCTTTTCCTCCTGCCGGTTCTGGCTCATCATGATCAGCGGTGCCTGGATCGCCGCCACGCATGACAGCACCAGGTTCAGCAGAATAAACGGATATGGGTCAAAGGCGTGTGCCGCCAGCAGCGTGTTGATGACCATCCAGAGGATCAGCACGCCCGTAAAGGAAAAAATGAACGCCCAGCTCCCAGCAAACTTTGCGATCGCGTCCGCCGCGCGCTGCCCCAGCGTATATTTTTCCCGTCCCGCCGCTGTATTTTCAGAGATCTTACTGTTTGCCAGCAGATCCAGGACCTCTGCGTCAGTCATATCGTGCCGAATATCTGCAAGCACCTCTCGCAGAAGTTTTCTGTTCTCTTTCATTGCTGCACCTTTCCTCTTTATCAAATAAGCCACCGCCGCACCCACGGGATGCGTGATAAGATCAGCCAGACGGCAAAGCTCCCCACGCCGCACAGCGCGGCGAGCAGCGGCGCGGACAGCAGCGGGCGGCAGATGCCCGTGGTCAGTCCCGCGCGGTAGAGTATCCGCAGCACGAGGATGTGCACGAGATACACGCAGAACGACGCGCGCGAGCCGACGCTCGCCGCCTTGCTTGCCCGATCCGGCAGCCGCACGCGCATACACAGCGAAAATACCCCGGCGGCGAGCAGGCACGCCCCGGGCGAAAAGCCCTCCAAAAGCTGCGCCTGTAAGCTGCCTGCCCGCAGCGACAGCGCCAGCGTCCCGCCAAAGCAGATAGCCGTGCCGAGCAAAATGCACACCCATGCGGCTTTTGCGCTCAGCGGCTTCCGCCGCAAATAGTCGCCCAGCACCGTGTAGCCGACGGCGCTCCACGGCATGGCGAGCGGCATCTGCCGCACGATCCCGCCGAGGCTGTCCAAAAGCCCAAAGTTTTTTGCCGTGGGCAGGAGTATCCCGAAAAACGCCCATAAAATGAGCGCGTAGCGTACCGTCTGATCGTCCGCGCGCCGCAAAAACGCGCGCGTCACGGGCAGCAGCGCATACGTCAGTAAGATCAGCGGCAGGAAATACAGATGCGCCTCATGCCGCCAGCACAAAAGCTCGGTGCAAAGTCCGCGCAGCGCCTCGGGCGTTAGCCCGCCGTGCCGCACATAGGGAACGAACGCGTAGGCGGCCGCCCAGAAAAACAGCGCCAGCAGCAGGTGCGGAATGTTGCGCCCCCAGAGCTTTTTGAGCGGCAGCTCGCGCCGCTCGTCCAGCAGCAGCGCCCCGCTGCACAGCAAAAACAGCGGCACGGCGCAGCGTGCCGGTGCGCTCCACAAAAGCGCCTCCAGAAAGCTCCCGCTTCCCGGCGCGCAGTCTGTCAGCACATCCGCCGACGCGTGGATCAGCAGCACGAGCGCGATCGCTATGCACTTGCACACATCCACGCCCACGAGGCGCGTTTTCGTCTCATTCATCCGCTCACCCCTCTCAAAAGTATTATACGGCAGGAAGCGGGAATGTCAAGAACATGGCAAAGCCCCCGGTGCGTCTGCATCGGGGGCTTTGCGGGGTGAAAGAGAGCCGCGCGGCGGGAAAACGGGAACGGGTATGGCACACTCGCCGCGCGGGGAGGTAAGCGTTATGGATTCTGGACTGTTGCCGCGGTCTTTTCCCACTTGACCGAGCAATAGAAGATGATGGACAGCACCATGGCGATCGTCCAGCCGATGGGCCACGACAGCCAGATGCCCGTCGTGCCCAGCGCCGTGCGCGAGAGCACCTCTGCCAGCACCACGCGCAGCACCAGATCGGTGAACGTGGCGACCATGAACTGCTTCATCAGGCCCGCGCCGCGCAAAATGCCGTCCGACACCAGCTTGGCGGACACGATGAAATAGAACGGCGCGATGATGCGCAAAAACGCGATGCCGACGTCCATCGCCTGCCCCGTGGGGCTTTCCAGAAAGATGTGCACCAGCGGACGCCCGGCGAACACATACAGCGCCACCAGCGGCACGCACAGCGCCCACACGAGCTTCAGTCCCGCGCGGAAGCCCGCCTTGATGCGGTCATACTTTGCCGCGCCGAGGTTCTGCGCCGTGTAGTTGGAGATGCCGTTGCCGAGCGTCGTGAGCGACGTGATGACCATGTTGTTGAGCTTGACGGCTGCGGAATAGCCCGCCATCACCGCCGCGCCGAAGCTGTTGATGACGCTCTGGATGATGATATTGCCGATAGAAATAAAGCTCTGCTGCAAAATGCTCGGGATGGCGATCACAGCAAAATGCCCCAGATGACTCCACGAAAAGACGGAAACGCGCCCCTCCGTGTGAATTTTCGCAAACCGCCGGAACACCACCACCAGCGCCAGCACGCAGCTCACGCCCTGGCACAGGAACGTCGCCCACGCAACGCCCGCCACGCCCATCTTGAACGCCGTGACGAACAGAATATCCACCGCGATGTTGGACGTGGACGAGCAGGCGAGGAAGATAAACGGCGTTTTGGAATCGCCCAGCGCTGAGAAAATGCCCGTCGCCACATTGTAGAAAAACACGAACGGCAGACCGTAGATGTAAATGTCGAGATACAGCTTGGAGTCGGCAAAGACCTCGTCCGGCGTTTTGATGAGCCGCAGCAGTCCGCCCGCCAGCAGCACGCCCAGCAGCATCAAAACTGCGCAGATCACGCTGCTCGCGATGAGCGCTGTGTAGACCATCGTTTTCATGTCGCGGTACTGCTTTGCGCCAAAATACCGCGCCGCGAGCACGGAGCACGCGATGTTGCAGCCGAACGCGAACGCGATGAAGATCAGCGTGATCTCATAACTGTTGCCCACGGCGGCGAGGGCGTTGTCGCTGATGAATTTGCCGGCGACGAAGCTGTCGGCAATGTTATAAAGCTGCTGAAAAATGATGCTGCCGAACAGCGGCAGGCAGAATTGCCAGAGAACTTTTTCGGGCTTGCCGGTCGTGAGGTCCTTATTCATGGGCAGTATCCTCCCGGCGCTCGGCAAACGCCGTACACACAGCGGCGCAGGAGAAGCCCATGCCGAGGATGGACAAAATCAGCAGCACAACGTGCACGCCGTTGGCGCAGTTTGCCGCCGTGCCGCAGATAAATGCCAGGCTCAGCGCAAGGCTGAGTAAACGCGCCGTCAGTACATGATGACCCTGGCTGCGCCGCAGATGCAGCGCGAACAGCAGCGCGGCAACATTCAAAAACACGAGCATCAACAGCTCATAGATAAAAAACCGATCCATGGAAATTCCCTCACTTTCTCAGTGCGGCAGCGCGCGCGATGATCTCCGCCGCGCCGTCAATGCCGTACTCGCCGGACGAGAGCATCAGATCATAGCTCTCCGGCTCGCCCCAGAGCGTGTCGGCATAAAAATCAAAGTGGCGCTTGCGCATCCGATCGACCTTCTGCGCCTTGTGCATCGCCTGCTTTTCACCAAGCAGGTTGCGCGCGGCAATGCGCTTTGCCCGGTCGGCGGCGTCGGCATAGATGAACACCGACAGTGGATGCAGCCCCGCGCTGCGCAGGATCGCGGACGCACACCGTCCGATGACGACGCAGCTTTCCTTCTGCGCCAGCTCCAGGATCACGCGCCGCTCGGCATCAAACACCCGCGCCTCTTCGGAATAAAACGCCTCGCTCAGTGCGGCGCTGTCGGCAAACGGGTTGCCGGACACGGCAAACACTGGCTCTTCACCCTGTTCGTCGTATTCCGCCACGGCGTTTTCCGAAAGTCCCGCCTCGCGCGCGGCTCTCTGGATGAGGCATTTGTCATAGCAGGCGATGCCCAGCTTTTTGGCGACCGCCTCGCCGATCTCGCGCCCGCCGCTGCCATACTGGCGGCCGATGCAAATGACCATTTTTTCCATACCCTTGCACCCTCGATCTCTTTCAAAAAGTTTTCCTTGACTTTTGAGCGCAGATATTATATGAACAATGTTGAAATATGTAAAATATATTTTTAATATTTCAGACATATCAAAAAGAGATAGCAAAGTGAGGGAAAGCGATGTATATCAGCTACGAATATTACCGCATTTTCTATCAGGTCGCCGCGTGCGGCAATCTGACCCGCGCGGCGGAGATCTTGCAGAGCAACCAGCCGAATCTGACGCGCGCGATCAAAAATCTGGAGGCGGAGATCGGCTGTCCGCTGTTTCTGCGCACGAACCGCGGCATGGTCCTCACGCCGGAGGGCGAGGGACTGTACCGGCACGTCCGCGTCGCCTGCGCGGAGATCGAGGCGGGCGAGAGCGCGCTCACGCAGAGCCGCGACCTCACGCGCGGCAGCGTGTTCCTTGCCGCGAGCGAGGGCGCGCTGCGGTGTCTGCTCCTGCCGGTGCTCAAGCAGTTTCAGACGCAATATCCCGGCGTGCACCTGCGCATCAGCAATTTCTCAACGCCCCAGGCGGTCGCCGCGCTGCGCGAGACAACGGCGGATTTTGCCGTCGTGACCACGCCCATCGACCTGCCCGCGTCGCTGGTGCACAAGAACGTCAAGACCGTGCAGGAGGTCGCCGTCTGCGCGCGCGACTTCCCCGCGCCGGATACAGCGCCCCTCACGCTCGCGGAGCTGGCGGCGTACCCGCTCATCACGCTCGGCGCGGGCACGGCGTCGCACGCGTTTTACGCCTCGGTGTTTGCCGCGCGCGGCGTGCCGTTCCATCCCGCCATCGAGGCGGCGACCGCCGACCAGATCATCCCCATGGCGGAGGCGGGTCTGGGCGTGGGCATCGTCCCGCAGGATTTCCTCCGACCGTCCGATGCCGTGCGCATCCTCCCGCTGGAAGCCCCCATCCCCCCGCGCAGCGTCTGCATCGTCAAACGCAAAGACCGCCCGCTCAGCGCCGCCGCCCGTGAACTGGAGCGCATGATCGCCAGCGCTGATTGACCAAGCCCCCGCCTGCCGCTGGCAGACGGGGGCTCATTTTATTCGGCATGCTGCTCTTTTAAGTAAAGGCTCGCCCGATTTTGGATATTTTCCGCCGCCTGCTCTGCTCCGATCGTTCCGGCAAAGCAGGTGGACGCTTCCTCCTGCAGGATCTGCGCCAGCGGGGCGTCCATGCCTTCTAAGATCGAGACGCTGTGCAGCAGCGCGTCAAACTGCGCCGCGTCCGCCTCGCTGACCTGCTGCACCTCGCCGCGCCAGTCGGTGCGGTTGCCCGCGATGTACTCGCCCAGCTCCGCGCGCAAAAGCGCGTAATTCGCCGGGATGGTCTCCGCCTGCACATACGAAAAGCAGTATTCCAAAACTGCCTTTGCCGCCTCCACATCCTTGCACTGCGGGCTGACGGCGAGCGACGTGCGGACGCGGTAGCCGTTGCCGATGCTGCCGTCCGCCGTCGGGAAGCCGACGTAGGTGTACTCCGGCTCGCCGAACCAGTGCTCCTGCACGATCTCGCTGCGCCGGTCCAGCCACGCCAGTGACTCGATCTGCCAGATGCGCAGCAGCTCCTGTTCCGGCGCGGGCGGGATTGAGCCGTCGCCGCCCCACGTTTTGCACCATGTCAAAAAGTCATAAAAGCTCTGCTGCGCAAAATCGCACGTCCCGCTCGCGCGGTCGGTGTACGCGCCGATGCAGTATGCCGTGCAGAACCCGGCAAACAGATTGTCCGGCGTGTTCCACGAGCCGACCGGCGTCCAGCCGCTTGGCATCTGCGCGCGCGCCTGCTCCAGCTCGTCCAGCGTCACGCCCGGTTCGGGCAGCAGCCGCGCGGGCGCGATGACGGTGTCCACCGCAACGGTGAGCGGCAGCTCATACAGCGCGCCGCCCGCCGTCATAAGGTCAAACAGCCCCGGTACGAGCGTATCCGCCGTCGCCAGCTCGCCCACCAGCGGCAGCAGATCGACGCCCACACGCTCCGGCGTGAGCGGCGTGGGCATATAGCCGTCGGTGTAAAACGCATAGAGGTCGGGCGCGTCGCCCGCCAAGATCTGCGTGCGCAGCAGCTCCATCGGCTGCGTGTCGGTCAGTCCATTGCTCGAATAGATCGTATAGTCGATCCGATAGCGCGACTGGCTGTCATTAAAATCGCGGAACATCTGCCCAAACGGAAACAGCACCGGGCAGTCGGCGGCGATGGCGAGCGTCAGCACGACCGGCTCGGTCGATTCCGGCGCTGTTTCGACCTCCGGCGCTTCCGGCGCGGACGGCGGCGCGGGCAGCGCCGCGGTCGTTTCGGACGCATTGGGTAATTCCAGCGTCGTCACCTCCCGCGGCGCACAGCCGCAGAAAAGGATCGTAAAAATCAATAAAATTGCAAAAATTCCTCGTGTTTTCATCGCAAAAAGTCCTCCTGTTTGAAAAGGGAGCGCCGCAAAAATCAGCGCTCCCCGCTCATTTGCTCCCTGTGTAAAAGGCGGACTGCCCTCCCTTCCGTTTGCTGTACTATTGCAATAGTCTATCGTCAGACTATCATAATCGTCCAGCTTTGTCAACCCGTCTTGACAATTTTAGACGATTGTGATAGTCTGGACTCAGGAATCACAGGAGGGTACGCGATGAAGCTGTTTGATTCGGAATGGAAGGTCATGCAGACGCTCTGGGAGGAGAACGACCTGACGGCGAAGGAGCTGTCGCTGCGACTGGCGCAGCGCGTCGGCTGGAACAAAAACACGACCTATACGGTCATCAAAAAGTGCATCGACAAGGGCGCGATCGAGCGGCACGAGCCGAATTTCGTCTGCCACGCGACGCTGACCCGTCAGCAGGCGCAGAAGGAAGAGGCGGACACGCTGGTCGAAAAGGTGTTCGGCGGCTCGGCGGAGCTGCTGTTTGCGTCGATCCTGTCGGACCGTTCGCTCTCCAAGGACGAGCTGGCGCGGCTGAAGGCGCTCGTGGAGGAGTACGAGGGATGAGGGGTGTGCTGGCGGCGGCGCTCGGCGGCAGCGCGCTGATCGTGCTTGTGCTCGCGCTGCGGCTGGCGCTGCAAAATCGCCTGCCGCGGCGGCTGTTCCCCGCGCTGTGGTGCATCGCGGCGGCGCGCCTGCTGCTGCCGCTGGAAATTCCGACGCACCTGAGCGTCTGGAATCTGCTGCAAAAAACGCCCGCTGCCGGCACGACGGCGGCATTTGCGGACGCGCTCCCGTTCCCGGCGCTCGTGTCGGCTGCCGAACCGGCGGCGCAGACCGGGGCGGCGCAGGTCTCTCCCATTCTGCTCATCTGGCTGGGCGGCGCGGCGCTGCTGGGGCTGTATTTTGCAGTCGGATGTGTCTGTATGACGCGGACATTTCGCGCATCCAGCGCCCCGCAAATACCGTGCGCCGCGCTCGCGGCGCAGTTCCGTCTGACGCGCGTGCCGCGTATCTGCACTACCAAAAGCTGCCGCGCGCCGCTTACCTTCGGCATCCTGCGCCCGACAATTCTGCTGCCAGACGATCTTCCGGCGGGCAGCGAACGCTTCCGGCTCGTGCTGGCGCATGAGCTGGCGCACATCCGGCGGCGCGACTGCCTGCGCAAGCGCCTGCTGACGCTCTGCCTGTGCGTCTACTGGTGGCATCCGCTCGTGTGGCTCATGGTCGTCCTCGCCAACCGCGACATGGAGCTTGCCTGCGACGAGGCGGTTTTGTGTGCGCTTGGCACGGACGTCAAAAAGGTATACGCGCTGACCCTCCTCGACATGGCGCAGCGCAAAACGCGCCCGTCGCCGCTTTGCAGCGGCTTCGTGAGGGGCGGCGCGGAGACGCGCATCCGCGCCATTCTGCGCTTCCGGCGCGCGCCCGTGTGGGCGGGTGTGTGCGCGGCGGTCGTATTCCTCGCGCTCGGCTGTGCGCTGACCACGCAGGCGGTCCAGCCGCCCGTTCCCGCCCCCGAACCCGTGCCCGCGCAGGTCGAGTTTGTAGAGGAAACGCCGCAGGTCGAGCCCGTCCCCACCGCCGAACCCGCCACAGAAGAGCCGGAATCTGAACCCGAGCCCGAACCCGAGCCTGCCTATGTGTTCCCGCTGGAAAACGCGGACGCGGCGGTGAATCTGGCGTATGGCTGGCACACGAACGAGCTGACCGGCACGTCGGCGTTCCACGACGGCATCGATTTGGAGGCGGAGAGCGGCGCAAACGTCCTCGCCGTGGCGGACGGCACAGTGCTGAGCACCGAATTTGACGCCGCCAACGGCTACAGCCTCACCCTCGCGCACGCGGGCGGCTTGCAGACCTTCTACGCCCACCTGAGCGAGTTCCTCGTCGCCCCCGGCGACGCGGTCCGTCAGGGTCAGATCGTCGCCAAAACCGGCGAATCTGGCTGGGCAGCCGCCCCGCACCTCCACCTCGGCACAAAAATAAACGAAGAATCCGCCGACCCCCTGCAAACCCTCGCCAATTAAAATACCCCCACCGGCATAGCCGGTGGGGGTATTTTTTCTGTTATGCTATGGGGATCTCAACTGCGACCTGCGCCGGTGTCCAGTCGCTGCGCAGCCGCAGCAGCCTGACATAGGCAGCGCCCGCACAGTCCGGGATCGTCAGCTCCATGGCGCTCGGATCCTGCGCGCTGGCGTCGCACAGGGCGATCATCTGACCGCTTTCCCTGTAAACCGCCGCGAGCAGCCGCCCTTCCACGGTCTGCGCATCGGAAAGAGCCCCCTTCAGGTGCAGCTCTCCGGCGCTGTTCACGCTCGCATCGAGCACAGGACCTGTTGCCGGGAGCACGCTCTGCGCCTGCAAAACCACGCCGCAGACCACGCAGACGCTCCCATCGCTCAGACCCGGCTGGTCACAGGTCGGCTGTTTTCCGGCGACCGCTTTCGGCGTGTGCGCCAAAACCGGCTCCGCCCACCGCGCGCCGTTGATCAAAACGGTTTGCAGCGTCAGCCCCGCACCGTCCGCGCTGATCTCTGCAAGCGCGGACGCCAGATCCAGCGGCTTACCCGAAGCCAGACTGATCCGCAGAAGATGCTCCGCCTCAATGTAGTTCCATTCACCAAGCAGACCTTCCACGTTCGGGAAGCTGACCTGCGCGATCTTCGCACCGGGCGAGACCGTATAGACCAGATCGACTGCGTAAACCTCCTCCCGGCAGCAGATGACCACCTGCTCCGGCGCGGCTTCGGCGGCGGCCGGCGCGCAGAGCGCCAGCAGCGCCGCCAGCAGTGCGGCGATACACGAAAGCCTTCTCATTGCTTGCTCCCGTCCCAGCTTCCGTCCACGTCGCCCATCAGGATCGCCGTAAACGAAACAGGATTGTTGCCGCCGCCCAGCGTCATGGTACGCGACACCGGGTCAAAGTGCCATGCCGCGCCCGCCGGGAACGCCGGGAGCTTCCGCACCGCCATCTGAAGGATCAGCGCGGCGTCATGCTCATTGACCGTGCCGCTGCCGTCCACATCGGCGGCAAGAAGCTGATATTTGGAGAGCTCCTCCGCCTCGACGCTGTATTTCAGCACCAGCGCCGCATCGTTGGCGGTGATATAGTCCGCCGCGCCGGTATTCAAAATCGCCCGCACGGTGACGCTGCTGACCGGGATGCCGGTAAGCGTAACTTCGCCGTTTTCATCCGTCAGCCCGCTCTTGCCGCCCGCCTGAATGCTCACGCCGGACACCGGCTTCCCGCCGGTCGCGTAGTATTTGACCGTGGCGGTCAGGCTGAAGTTCGGCCGGACCACGGCTGTGCCGTTGATGACCGACTCCACTGCCGCGCCGTTGCAGCGCACCTCGCGCAGCGTGAGCGTGTAGGTCTGGTCGCCGGTGACCGTGGACGGAGTGAGGTTGATATAGACCATCGGCGCGCCGTCCGCCGCGGAAATATCGCCGCTGCCCATGCCGCTGATCGACACAACGCTGCCGTTCAGCCTGTATTCCAGACCATACGCCGCCGTGCTGTCAGCCTTTTCGACGCTCAGATTCGAGAACGCCATGCCGCCGAGGTCCAGCTCCGCGTGGAACGAGTTCATTTCGCCTCTGGTTTTGAGATACAGCGGGATCTGATAGCGTTCGCCGGAGGTCAGCTTCATATTGGTGGGGATCTGCGCCATGACCTGCGCGTCGGTGTAGCTCAGGGCGGTGGGCGAGGTGATCTGCACGCCGTCCCGCGTCAGCGTCACCGCGTACAGGCCGATCGGCAGCGCGGGCGCGGTAAAGGTGATCTGCCCGTTATCCACCAGCGTATAGCCGGTGATCTCGCGGCTGCCGACCTTCAGCACCATGTCCTCGGTAAAGTTGCCGCCGAGGATCGCGACCGTCTCGCCGCCCTCCACGCTGACCGTGGCAGGTGTGATGCCGGTAATAAAGGCGCTGCCGTCCACGGCGATGGGGTTCGGCTGCTCCGCCGTGCCGCAGTAAGCGGTGTTTTTGTCGTCGTCTTCCGCGGTGATGTAGTATTGCACACCCGCCGCCGTCACATAGTCCGCCGGGATCGTCGCGGAATAGCCGTTATTCACGCCCGTCGCGACCATATCCGTCGTGCGGTAGCTCGCGTCGCCAGTCTTGCGGTAGTGCAGCGTGACGCGCGCTACGGCGATGTTGTCGGTCGCTGTTGCGGAGATCGACACCGCACGCCCTGCGCGGGCGGACTCGACCGGCGTGTGCACAAGCACCGGCTCGACGTTGTCGATCGGCGCAGCGGAGGCGGTGTTGGACCTTGCGCTCTCCTCGCGTCCCTCGGTGTTTACCACGGTGAAGTAGTAGTAATACGTCTTGCCGGGCTGAACGGCAGTGTCCGTATAGCGGCCGTCGGTCAGGACGGCGGTATTGAGCTTTTTGAAGCTGCCGTCCGCGCCGGTCTCGGAGCGGTAGAGGTTGTAGCCCGCGAGCGTGTCATAGTCGTTCTGTGCCCAGCTCAGCTCGACCTTGTTCGCGCCGCCCGACGCCTGCAGCAGCATCGCCTGCACGCCGGTGGTGGAGACGGTCATGGCGTAGCGGAGGATGTCGTTGCCGCAGACCAGCCAGGGGTCGCTGTCCGCGCGGCCGCCGGTGGTCTTAAAATACTGCGTGCCGGAGGTCATCACGGGCGAGATGACCGCCTTGCCCACCCATTCACGGGCACTTTCCCACTCGCCGCGAACAGTAAAGTCGGTATAGGGCACGTCAGGGCCGTAGGTCACGGTGGGCTGCACGGTCTGATCCATATCGCGGTTGAACGTCACGCGCACGGTGTAGGCTGCGCCGGGCGAAACGGTGCTGACCGTGTTGCCGTCCGCGTCCTCGACCGTGAGGTCCAGCACAAAGGGATAGATCGCGGACAGATCGTCGTTTTTCGTAAGGGTCGGCTGCTCCACAATGTCGCCAAGCGTGCCCGCAAAGTCGTCCGCGTCCACGATCATCTTGTTGATGAGCATTTCATTCTCCGTGCCCCAGTAGTTGCCGGAGAGGTTGTAGCAGCGGATGTTGCTGTCATAGCTCGACGCGGTAATACGCGCCCAGCTCTCCGGGTTTGTGTTCAGAACGGGATTGAGGATAGCGCAGTTGGTCATTTGGGGCGTGCAATAGTTAAACAGCGGATCATCCTTATCAAACGCTTTCAACTGTTCGCGGATCGCGTCCTCGGTCAGCGTCTGACCATCCTCTGTAACAGTTGGAAGCTCAAGGACTATATATGGTCTATCATAGTTGTCGCTGTACCCAACCCCAGGTATTTCAGAAGAGCGAACTTCTCTAGTGTAGCCGCCACTATAGTAGCTAAAAACATAAAGGCAGGCATAACCATGTTTGTCGGTATAGCTAAAAGTTACTGAAGGAATGTAGCTTCCACCGTCGTCCCATGCAAATTCTCCTGTTTCCGGCTGTCGGCGGTATCCTATATTAACGTAACTGTTGATTCCGTCTGTAGAGCCATCCGGTCGCGTTTTTTGTGCAAGCTCGTTCATTTTTTCATAGATAAAATCTTCTTCTTCTCGATCACTGAGGCACAGCAGTGTACCGCCCATAAATTCTGCCATTGCCTTGGCCCATGTATATTGCGCAATAATAGCAGAGTCGCTTGCCTTCATTATCGGCAAAAACACATACTGGTGCTCCGAGCCACCATAGGTGCAGATGGTAGCATTGTCGATGGCTGAAGCGCTATCATAGTTTGGAACCGCTGTCGCACCCTTTAATGTTATCTTCCTAACCCTGTCATCATCACCGCCGTTAGCTCGGAGAAAAACTGTTCCAGTGGAGACAATATTGGAATAATCAGAATAGGAATATAAATCAATGCTGCAGTCATTAAAGCAATTGCTTGTATTTTCTGACAGCGAAACGCTGGCATTAGAATACTTAGCAAAGTAACGCAGTCCAGAAATAAGAGAATTACTGAGCTGCCAGACATATAATGCGTTAGTTGAAGCATCATCCTTTACGGAAGAACCATTCAAATACCGTCTCATAACATACCCTTGATTCTGCGTCAACCGGCAATGATCTACAACATCTACAGTACTTGCCGTGCTTTGTCCCGTTAATCCCAATCTCGGGTTAATGATCTCACAGTATTTCAGCGTTTCCACACCCTTACCACTGATCTCCACCACATAATTGGAGAACCCTTTACCCGGGAAGCAGGAGATGGGCTTGTCCTCTGTGCCGATCATGTTGAGCGTGCCGTCGTTGACGATCGCCGCCATGGTTTTGCCGCCGTAGGTGTCCTCATAATCGCTCGACCAGAACTGTATCTGCGTGCCCGGCTCTACCGTGAGCGTCGCGCCCTCGGAGATGTGCACGGTGTTTTCAATGATCCAATAATATTTGCTGCTCAGCGTCGTGTCCTTGTCCACCACGCCGCGGATGGCGCGGCCGTTTTGAACAGTGAAGGTATATTGGTATTCCGCCTCATAGACGGTCGTATCCTTGATATCATAGCCGTTTCCGGCGGTCGCCGTCAGGTTGATGCAGATCTCCGTGTCATTCGGCGTGTCCTCACGCAGCCGGAAGGTGATGGGGTTCGTCACGCTTGTGAGATACCCGTCATCCCACACGTTTCCGTTGTCGGATTCACCGAATGTGCCTGCCGGCTTCAGCGTGACTGTGGGCGTGACAAACTCCACATACGGATTGGCAACGCCGCCGACGGATATGGCATCCGCCGTGACCGTGATGTCCCCGGTCTGCCCCCACTGGTTGCGCACGGTGAAGCCGAGGTCGATGGTCTCGCCCGCGTCGATGATGCGGTCAGCGTCGTTGATCTCGTTATCCGTGCGCGCGTTGTCCAGCGCGAACACGTCCTGCAGGTTGATATTCGGCCGCGGCTCTTTCAGGCAGCTTTGCAGAATATCCAGTGCGGCGTATTCATGCCCGATGCCGATGGCATCCCGATAATATGTAGTCCTCTGTGTTGCGGAGGCGAGCTGTCCCATGATAAAGCGGGAGGAATAGGTGTCTTTATCCTGATGATAGCTGCGCACGATCGCCGCCGCCGCCGAAACGCAGGGCGCTGCCATCGACGTGCCGGACCAGAGCGCGTAGCGGTTGCCGGGCAGCGTGGAGAAAATGCCCACGCCGGGGGCTGTCAGCTCATATTCGCAGTTGGCGTTGCTGTAATAGTCCCAGTTGGAGAAATCCGCCAGCTTGCCATCCTCGCCCGTCGCCATAACACCGAGAACATAGGGATAGCCCGCGGGATAAATATCTATTTTTTGCGTAAACTGCGTCGGTGCGTCCGTGGTTGGCAGACCGTCGTTGCCCGCGGAGGCGACCAGCACGCAGGACGAGAACGCCCGCGCCAGCGCCTGCTCCACAAGGTACGATTTTTCTGTGCCGCCGAAGGACATATTGATGACGTCCGCGCCCTTCATTTTGGCGTAATCGATCGCCTTGGCAATATCGGCGGAGGTAAATGTGCCGGTGGACTGACCCGCCTTGATCGCCATGACCTTCGCGCCCCATGCCAGACCGACGCCGCCGCGCCCGTTCGAGCTCATCGCGATGATGCCCGCCACGTGCGTGCCGTGGCCGTTATCGTCCATCGGGTCGCCCGCCTGCTGACCCTTGGCGAGCACGTTGACGCCGTAAATGTCGTCAATGTAGCCGTCGCCGTCGTCGTCCACGCCGGGCAGACCGTTGAGCTCCGCGTCGTTGACCCACATATTCGCCTTCAGGTCCTCATGCGTATAGTCCACGCCCGTATCAATGACCGCCACGACCGTGCCGTCGCCGGGGTTGATCTTCTGGCTCAGCTCGGTGGACCACCAGAATTTATTGGCGGTCTGGAGCAGATCCCGGATGATCCAGTTCTTGCCGACCTCGACCTCCTGCGGCTCGCCGTAGCTGTCGGAATAATAGATATAGTCCAGCTCGGCATCCACAACGCCGGGCAGCTCCTTCAGCGCGGCAACGGCGGATGCTTCATAGCCCGCGCAGGACGCGGAATACCACACCGCTTTGCCTTCGTCCGTATCGACCGTTGCGCTCTGCGCAAAAATCGGCTCGGCATCCGTGATGCCAAGGTTCTCCAGCCCAAGCTGCGCCACCGGGGTGCCCGCCTTGACCGAGAAAAGCACCACGCCCGGCGTATGCTCCGCGGCAGGCTCTGCGGCGGACAGCATGGCGATCCCCGCCGTCTCCTCCGCCGTCTCCTCCGTCGGCGCTTCCACATCGACCTCGCGGATCGTCAGCGGTTCGAGCGAGTCAAGATAGTCCTGCATCGCCGCGTCCGCCTCCGCAGACACCGCTTCGCTCCCGAGGTCCGCCTCGTACAGCTCGGCATCCGCTTCATACAATTCGTCGTTTTCCGCGGCAAGCGCCGTGGGGATCAGGCTCAGCACCATCGCAACGATCAGCGCCCAGCCCAGCAGCCGTTTTCGCAGCATTTTCATTCCTCCTGTTTCTCTTTCACGCGGTTTTTTCCGCACATTTCCTGTTTCCATTATAAAACACTGTTGGAATTAGTCAACCATATTCCCCAGATATTCTCACGTGCTTTTCACCCAGACAAAAGCGCCCGCCGGGAGTTCCGGCGGGCGCTGGTCTTTATTTTGTATACTCGAACTCGAAGTCGTAGATGCTGACGGTGTCGCCGTCCTGGATGCCCATGGACTCCAGGCGCTCGAACAGTCCGCTTTTGCGGAGCTGGCGGTCAAAATACATCCGCGACTCGTAGTCCTCAAAGTTAATATCGTTCAGCAGCTTCATGATCCACGGGCCGGAGACCAGCCAGAGGTCCTCGTGCTGCTCGATCTTCAGCTCGTTCGCGTCGCCCGCCTCGGCAAGCGGCTTGACGTAATCCGGCTCGTAATACACGACCGGCGGCAGCTCGGCGAGCCTGCCCGCGATCACGCGCATGAGCTGCTTTGTGCCTGCGGTGGTCGCGGCGGAAATTTCGTAGAATGGGAAGCCGCGCTCCTCCACATACGCCCGCAGGCGCTCAAGGTTGTCGCTGCCGTCGGGGATGAGGTCGGTCTTGTTCGCCGCCACGATCATCGGGCGCGCCGCCAGCTCCGGCGAATACTGCCGCAGCTCCTCGTTGATCTTCTCAAAATCCTCCACCGGGTCGCGATCCTCGCAGCCGGACACGTCCACGATGTGCACAAGCAGGCGGCAGCGGTCGATATGGCGCAGGAAATCATGTCCCAGACCCGCGCCGTCCGCCGCGCCCTCGATGATGCCGGGGATGTCCGCCATCACGAACGACACGCCCTCGTCCACATAAATGACGCCCAGATTGGGATAGAGCGTCGTAAAATGGTAGTTTGCGATCTTCGGGTGCGCGTTCGACGTGACGGACAGCAGCGTCGATTTGCCCACGTTCGGGAAGCCGACCAGACCCACGTCCGCCAGCAGCTTCAGCTCCAGCACGACCTCGTGCTCCTCGCCGGGCATCCCCGCCTTGGCAAAGCGCGGCACCTGCCGCGTGGGCGTGGCAAAATGCTGGTTGCCCCAGCCGCCGCGCCCGCCCTTGCAGAGCACATAGTCCTCGCTGCCGGACATATCCTGAATGACCGCGTTCGTCTCGGCGTCGCGCACGACCGTGCCGCGCGGGACTTTGATGACGAGATCCTGCCCGCGCTTACCCTTGCAGCGGCTGCCCTGACCGTCCTGCCCGTTCGGCGCGGTGTATTTGCGCTTGTAGCGGAAGTCCATCAGGGTAGACAGGTTATCGTCCACCCGCAGCACGATGCTGCCGCCGTTGCCGCCGTCACCGCCGTCAGGACCGCCCGCCGCCACATATTTTTCGCGGTGGAAGGCGATCGCGCCGTTGCCGCCGCTGCCCGCCTTGACGCTGATCTTTACCTTATCAACAAACATTTTTGTTCCCCCTTTCGGGTCTTACGCAAAAACCTCGGACATAATAGTATGTCCGAGGCTTTTCGTGCAAATTACTGTTCAGCGTAAACGGAGCACATCTTGCGATCCTTGCCCATACGCTCGAAACGGACCTTGCCGTCGATCTTGGCAAACAGGGTATCGTCCTTGCCGATGCCGACATTGTTGCCCGGGTGGATATGCGTGCCTCTCTGACGGACCAGAATGTTGCCCGCGAGCACGAACTGACCGTCCGCGCGCTTGACGCCGAGGCGCTTGGACTCGGAATCACGACCGTTCTTGGTCGAGCCGCCGCCCTTTTTATGCGCGAAGAACTGGAAACTCATTTTCAGCATGGTGTTACACCTCCATAACTTCGATATAATCAGGATACGCGTCCCGCAGCTCACACAGCGTGAGCATCATGCCGGTGAGGACCGCCTGCACGGTGTCCTCATCCTCGCATACGGCGGGGAGCGTCAGAGTGACACGGGCATCTTCCTCGTGCACTCTGGTTTTAGCGTGTTCGCCGAGCACCTCGCAGATGGTGTGCTCCGCAAACTTGACAGCGGTGGAAACCGCCGCACAGACGATGTCTGCGCCAGCCTCAGCGTAGCCGCTGTGACCCGCGCAGCAGAACCCGGAGATCCTGCCGTCCTGATCGTAAAACTCGACTCTGGTCATCTTACAGAGCGATCTTTTCGATCTGCACCTTGGTATAGGGCTGTCTGTGACCCTTGAGGGACTTGGAGTCCTTCTTGGGGCGATACTTGAAGACACGGAGCTTCTTGCCCTTGCCGTTCTTCAGCACCTTCGCCTCGACCGTAGCGCCTGCGACTGTCGGAGCACCGAACTTGGAGTTCGCGCCGTCAACAACTGCCAGAACCTGATCGAACGTCACGGTATCCTCAGCGTTCACGTCGAGCTTTTCGATGTAGATCACATCGCCTTCCTTGACGTTGTACTGCTTGCCACCGGTAACGATAACTGCCTGCATTTCCTTGCACCTACCTTTTTTGTAGTCTCGCTCTGGAGGTGTGAGGGCACACCTCAACTTAGACCTCTTCGACGCGGCTTAACGATTATACCATTGCGGGAATGGCTTGTCAAATACTTTTTCGCGCTTTTTTGCCGAATTTCCGGGGAATTTCAGCCCTCTTCCCACGTTTTTGCGCCGGAGCGCACGTTGGTGCAGATCTTTTCCAGGCACTCCGCAGCCTCCATGCTGTAGTCGGCGCTGCGCGCGAGGTCGGCAAGGCTCACCATGCCGCACAGCCGCCCGTTTTCCACCACAGGAAGCCGCCGCACCTGCTCGCGTGCCAGCAGCGCCGCCGCCGCGGCGACGTCCGTCTCCGGCGAAACGCTCACCGGGCGCGTGCTCATCACGCGCTGCACGCGTAAGCGCGCCGCGTCCTGCCCCGCGGCGACGCAGCGCACGGCGATGTCACGGTCCGTCACCACGCCCACGAGTCTGCCCGCCGCGTCGCGCACGGGCAGCATCCCAACATTCTGCCGCGCCATCACCCGTGCCGCCACCGCCACCGGCTCAAAAGCCCCCACAGCCACAGTTCGCGGATTCATGCAGTCTTTGACCTTCATGTAAAACCCTCCCAGAGTTGTGTTGGGAAGATTTTGCCCATGTTGGGGAGATTTTAGACGCATTGCCGGTCAAGCCGTAGGGGCGGAGTCCTACCCCGCTTGTGTAGGACGCAGTTACAAACCTGCACAGCAAACGGCGACCTCGTTAAATGTCCGTAGGGGTCGATGCCGCGCTCTCCCCGGCAGAATGCAATCGCAGAATTGCACACTCCATCGGCGAAAACGCACAACGTCCTGTAGGGGCGGACGCCTCTGTCCGCCCGTTGGGCACGACCGTTTTGCCGCAACGTTTCGTAAAAACGGTCGCGCCTACCGCACGGGTCGATGCGACGCCCGCAGGCTAGTTTCGAGGCGCAACCGCGCGCAGCGCGGCTCTTAGCGCCGAAGATGGGCATCGACCCCTACAAACGTTATACGGATTCGCCGGGGTGCATTCGTTTTTGACGGTGCGTCCTGCCGGGCGGACAGAGTCGTCCGCCCCTACAGGTGCATACCATTTCGCATTGGTGCGCCCATATCCGCAACATTGTACTGCGCGGGAGGGGCAAGCCCCTCCCTTACGTTACGACGAAACGCGTTACATCTCAAAACGTACAACCCGTCTCCTCATTCGCCTTCGGCGTTCTGTTTGTTTTTCAGAAGGATGATTTTTTCGTGCACCCCTGTATATTTTATCTGATTTTCAGATAAAATGCAATATCTGATTCTCAGATACGCTATTGTCGCAGCAGGTGATGGTATGCGAAAAGAGATTTTGAAATACGAAATGATCCGCAACCTGCGGATCGACCACAATTTGACGCAGCAGCAGATCGCCGATATGCTGCACATCAGTCAGAACACATACTCGCAGTATGAGATCGGCAAGCTGAACTATCCCATCGACACGCTTGTCGCGCTTGCCGATTTTTATGGTGTCAGCGTGGATTATCTGCTGGGACGGACAAACATCAAAACGCCCTACCCAAAGAAGTAAAAACGCCCCCGCTGCGTTGGCAGCGGGGGCGCTCCTTTTTCCTATTACTTGTTCTGGAGCTTGCGGTCAATGGCTTCGGCAGCCTTTTTGCCCGCGCCCATGGCGAGGATGACGGTGGCAGCGCCCGTGACGGCGTCACCGCCGGCAAAGACGTTCTCCCGCGTGGACATTTCGTTCTCGTCCACGATGATGCCGCCCTTCTTGTTCGTCTCCAGACCCGGCGTGGTCGAGCGGATCAGCGGGTTCGGGGACGTGCCGAGGGACATGATGACGGTATCGACATCCAGCACAAATTCGCTGCCCTCCACGGGGATCGGACGGCGGCGGCCGGACGCATCCGGCTCACCGAGCTCCATCCTGATGCACTTCATGCCGTTCACGCGCCCGTCCTCGCCGCCGAGGATCTCCACCGGGTTCGTGAGGGTCATGAACTCGATGCCCTCTTCCTTGGCATGGTGCTGCTCCTCCAGACGCGCGGGCATTTCCGCCTCGCCGCGGCGGTAGACGACATACACCTTTTCCGCGCCCATGCGCTTGGCGCAGCGCGCCGCGTCCATGGCGACGTTGCCGCCGCCGACGATCGCCGCCGCGTGGCTGACCAGGATCGGGGTGTCGTTCTCTTCTTTATACGCCTTCATCAGGTTCACACGGGTGAGGTATTCGTTCGCAGAGCACACGCCCTTGAGCGCCTCGCCGGGGATGTGCATGAACATCGGCAGACCTGCGCCCGAGCCGATAAACACAGCCTTGAAGCCCATTTCCTCAAACAGCTCGTCGATGGAGAGCACCTTGCCGATGACCATGTTCGTCATAACCTCCACGCCCATCGCCTTGAGCTTTTCGACTTCGTTGGCAACGATCGCCTTCGGCAGACGGAACTCGGGGATGCCGTACACCAGCACGCCGCCGGCGGTATGCAGCGCCTCGAAGATCGAGACCTGATAGCCCTTCTTCGCCAGCTCCGACGCGCACGTCAGACCGGACGGACCAGAGCCGACCACTGCGACCTTGATGCCGTTGGAGGCAGGCTTTTCGGGCATGGCGTTCACATTCTCACGATACCAGTCGGCGACAAAGCGCTCCAGACGACCGATGGCGACCGGCTCGCCCTTCACGCCGCGCACGCACCTGGCCTCGCACTGCGTCTCCTGCGGGCACACACGACCCGACAGCGCGGGCAGCGCGTTCGTGGAGGTGATGATCTCATACGCCGCGGCGAAATCGCCCTCGGCGACCTTTGCGATAAATTCGGGGATATGGATATTGACCGGGCAGCCCTCGACGCACTTCGGCTTTTTGCAGTGCAGGCAGCGGCCGGCTTCTTCGATCGCCATTTCGGCGGTGTAGCCCAGCGTGACTTCCTTGAAGTTATGGTTGCGGACGTTCGCATCCTGCTCCGGCATCGGAGTTTTCGTCAATGTCATGTTTGCCATATTCGTATCCTCCCCTTACTTAATGAGCTCTTCGCCGAGCTTCTGCATCCGGCACTTATGCGTTTCGCGGACCTCCGCCTCGCGCTCACGGTACACGGTGTTGCGGTTCATCAGCTCCGCAAAATCGACCTTGTGACCGTCAAAGTCAGGACCGTCCACGCACGCGAACTTCACTTCGCCGCCCACGGTCACGCGGCAGCCGCCGCACATACCCGTGCCGTCCACCATGATGGGGTTAAGGGACACGATCGTCTTGACGCCGAACGGCTCGGTCGTCTTGGCGACGAACTTCATCATCGGGATCGGGCCGATGGCAAGCACTTCGTCATACTGATTGCCCTTTTCCAGCAGCTCCTGGAGCTTGACGGTGACAAAGCCGTGCTCGCCGTAAGAGCCGTCGTCGGTCATCAGATACAGATGGTCGCACGCCTGCTTGAACTCGTCCTCGAGAATGACGATGTCCTTGTTGCGGAAGCCGACGATGACGTCCGTCTCCACGCCCGCTTCCTTAAATGCCTTTGCCGACGGATACGCGATGGCGCAGCCCACGCCGCCGCCGACCACGCACACGCGCTTTTTGCCCTCGACGTCCGTCGCCTTGCCCAGCGGACCGACGAAGTCCTGGATGTAATCGCCCTCGTTCAGGCTTCCCAGCAGCTCGGTGGACAGACCGACCTTCTGGAAGATGATCGAGACCGTGCCCTTTTCGCGGTCATAGCCCGCGATCGTCAGCGGCACGCGCTCAGATTTTTCATCCACGCGGAAAATGATGAACTGCCCCGCCTTTGCCTTGCGGGCAACGAATGGCGCCTCGATCTCCATCAGCGTCACCGCGGAGTTCAGTTCCTTCTTGCGCACGATTCTGTACATAGTTTTCATCCCTTCAAACTTGTTATTTGCTACTATGCAAAACTCTCATACAGTATGGATTATAGCATACCAGTTTCGTCATTGCAAACCGATCTGATGCAAATTTACAGACAATTTTGCGGTTTTCCGACAGAAATATCCGCCCGCCGCACGCGCTGCCACGAAAATTCCGCCGCGAGCCGCTGCGGCGTGACCGCCTCCTGCGTCGGGCGCAGCCCCGCAAAATATGCGAGCAGCCCGACAAGCGCCTCCGGCGTGAGCTCCTTGCGCAGCGCGCCGAGGTCGAGGTCGCGCTCCCGCTTGGACAGCCGCCGCCCGTCCGGCGCGGTGAGCAGCGGGACGTGATAATATTCTGGCGTGGGATAGCCCAGCAGCCGCTGCAAATACATCTGCCGCGGGACGCTTCCCAGCAAGTCCCGCCCGCGCACCACCTGCGTCACGCCCGCCTCGGCGTCGTCGTGCACCACGGCGAGCTGGTAGGCATACACGCCGTCGGCGCGCCGCAGGATAAAATCGCCGCAGTCCCGCGCCAGATTCTCGCTGTACGCGCCCTGCAAGCCATCTATAAATGAAACTTCCTCGTCCGGCACGATCAGCCGCCACGCGGGCGGCTTTGTCATCGCGGCGCGCTGCGCGTCCGTGAGCTTCCGGCACGTTCCGGGATACACCGCCTGTCCGTCGGCGGCGTGCGGCGCGCTCGCGGCGTGGAGCTGCGCGCGCGAGCAGTAGCACGGATACACCAGCCCCCGCGCCCGCAGGGCTTCAAACGCGGCGGCATAGTCCGCGCTTCTCCGGCTCTGCGGCGTCTGCTCCTCGTCCCAGTCCAGCCCCAGCCATAAAAGGTCTTCGCGGAGCTGCGCGGCGTAGTCCGCCCGGCAGCGGTCGGGGTCAAGATCCTCGATACGCAGCACCATTTTTCCGCCTGCCGCGCGCACCGACAGCCACGCCAGCAGCGCGGAAAATACGTTTCCCAGATGCATCCGCCCGCTCGGGCTCGGCGCAAAGCGCCCCACGACCTGCACAGCTCTCACCTCTTTACCGTTTTGCAATATTGTAACATACCGTACAATATGATACAATGTAAAAAATGAGGTGAAGTCATGCCGCACGCGATCACACTGCGAAACATCCTTGGTCATTTCAAAACCATCACACACCACCGCCACCTGGTCCTGCGCGGCTGCTTCCGCGTGGGGCTGTACTGGCAGGGGCTGTGTCACGACCTTTCCAAATACAGCCCCACCGAGTTCTGGACGGGCGTGCGCTACTATCAGGGCACGCGCAGCCCCAACGCCGCCGAGCGCGAGGAAAAGGGCTATTCCGAGGCGTGGATGCATCATAAGGGGCGCAACCGCCACCATTTTGAATACTGGACAGACCTGAATATGAAAACCGGGCGCTACGAGCCCGTCCCCATGCCGCCGCGCTGCCTCGCTGAGATGGTCATGGACCGTATCGCCGCCTGCAAGACGTATCAGGGTGCGGCGTACACCAACGCCTCGCCGCTGGAATATTTCGAGCGCGCGAAGGAGACGCGCCTGTTCCACCCCAAGACCGGCAGGCAGCTTACATTTTTGCTGCAAATGCTGGCGGAGCGCGGCGAACGGGAGACGTTCCGCTTTATCCGCACCGTGGTGCTCACCGGGCAGCCGTTCTGCGAATAGCAGTCACATCGTTCACATATTATTGTAAACCAGCCTGATTTTTTGTGCGTCTTGCACAAAAAATCAGGTACTTTTTGCTCTTTCCGTCACTGGAACTTTTTGCCCGGGTGCGCTATAATGAAGTTGTACCTTCCCGCTCCGGCGGGATAATTTGAAGGAGGATACTATGAAGAGAGTCCTTGCTATGGTTCTGACGCTCTGCCTGCTGCTCGGGATGATGAGCACGCTGGCGTTTGCGGCAGACGCAAAAACAGACGACATCGTGATCCTGCACACCAACGACGTGCACTGCGGCGTCACCGACGGGCTCGGCTATGCCGGCGTTGCAGCGTACAAGGCGGAGATGGAGGCGGCACACAGCTACGTCGCGCTCGTCGATGCGGGCGACGCCGTGCAGGGTGAGCCGATCGGTCTGCTGTCCGCCGGTTCGTATCTGGTGGACATCATGAACGAGGTCGGCTATGACTACGCCACGTTCGGCAACCACGAGTTTGACTACAAGCTGCCGCGTTTGCACGAGCTGGTCAAAATGGCAAAGTATCAGTACGTCTCCTGCAACTTCCAGTACACCGGCAAGCAGAAGGACGCGCTGAAGGTCGCGCCCTACGCCATCGCAGCGTATGGCGATACAAAGGTCGCCTACGTCGGCATCACCACGCCGGAGAGCTTTGTGAAATCCACGCCCGCGTATTTTAAGGACGACGCCGGCAACTTCATCTACACCTTCTGCGAGGACAAGACCGGCAAGGCGCTCTACACCGCCGTGCAGGATGCGGTCGATGACGCCCGCGCAGACGGTGCCGACTATGTCGTCGCGATCGCACACCTCGGCATCGAGGGCACGACCGATTACTGGACGTCCGAGGCTGTGATCGAAAACACCACCGGCATCGACGCCATGATCGACGGTCACTCCCACGAGGCATTCACCAAGACCGTTGCCAACGCGTCCGGCAAGGACGTCCTGCTCGCGCAGACCGGCACAAAGCTCGCCAATCTCGGCAAGCTGACCATCGCCAAGGACGGCAAGATCACCTCCGAGCTCATCAGCAGCAAGGACTACACCACGAAGGACGCGCACATCACCGACTACATCACCAAGATCACCGACCAGTTCTCCGCCGACCTCAGCAAGGTCGTGGCGACGTCCGAGGTCGATCTGATCGACTCTGACGAAAACGGCGTGCGCCTCGTGCGCAACACCGAAACGAACCTCGGCGACCTCTGCGCCGACGCATTCCGCATCATGATGGACGCCGACATCGGCATCATGAACGGCGGCGGCCTCCGTAAGACCATCAAGAAAGGCGACGTGACCCTGGGCACCCTCATGAGTGTGTTCCCGTGGGGCAACCTCCCCTGCAAGGTCTCCGTCACCGGGCAGACCATTCTGGATATGCTGGAAATGGGTGCGATGAAGTACCCGTCCGAGAGCGGCGGCTTCCTGCACGTTTCGGGTCTGAAATACAGCATCCTGCCGCGCGTCGCCTCCACCATCGAGACGACCGAGCAGGGCGAGTTCGTCAAGGTCAAGGGCGCGCGCCGCGTGTGCAATGTGCAGGTGCTCAACCAGAAGACCGGCGCGTATGAAGCCATCAACGTCAACAAGCTCTACACCCTCGGCGGCATCGACTACACCATCCTCTACTGCGGCGACGGCTTCAGTATGTTTGACACCGCCAAGGTCATCAAGGCGGCGGACGCCAAGTATACCGACGCCAAGATGGTCACCGAGTACATCTCCACCAAGCTTGGCGGCAAGGTCGGCAATCAGTACGCCGAGCCGCAGGGACGCATCAGCATCCTGAACTATCAGGACGTCACGGCGGATAAGTGGTATGCAGACGCCATCGACTACGTCACCGAGCAGAAGCTCATGAACGGCTTCGGCGCGACCTTCCAGCCCAACACCAGCATCTCCCGCGCCATGATCGTCACCATGCTCTACCGGCAGGCGGGCGCTCCGGCGGTCGAAGGCAAGCTGTCCGATCGCTTTACCGACTGCGCGGACGACGCGTGGTACACCAGCGCCATCCTCTGGGCATCGCAGAACAAGGTCGTCAATGGCTACGGCAAGGTCTTTAAGCCCAACCAGGCGGTCACCCGTCAGGAACTTGCGACCATCCTGTATAAGTATGCCGTGCTGAACGGCGCTGACCCGGTCACGTCCTACGCTGTCAGCTATACCGACACCATCAGCGACTGGGCGATGGCTGGCGTTGCCTACTGCACCAACACCAAGCTCATGACCGGCGTGGGCGGCGGCCGCTTCGGCGCGACCTCCAGCGCCACCCGTGCTCAGGGCGCACAGATCCTCATGACCATCGATAAGCTCGAAAAAGCGGCATAAATTAGCATAAAAAACGAGGGTGCTGCATCGCAGCACCCTCATTTTTTGCGTTTTTAACTCAATCCGCGAACAGCGGCGTGGAGAGGTAGCGGTCGCCGGTATCCGGCAGCAGCGCCACGATGGTCTTGCCCGCGTTCTCCGGGCGCTTTGCCAGCTCGATCGCCGCCCAGAGCGCCGCGCCGGAGGAGATGCCCACCAGCACGCCCTCTTGCTTGCCGATCAGCTTGCCGGTGGCAAACGCGTCGTCATTGTCCACGGGGATGATCTCGTCGTAGACCTTGGTGTCCAGCACATCCGGCACAAAGCCAGCGCCGATGCCCTGAATTTTGTGCGGGCCGGAAGCGCCGCCGGACAGCACCGGGGAGCTCTTCGGCTCGACCGCCACGACCTTCACATCCGGCTTTTTGGACTTGAGATATTCACCCACGCCCGTGATCGTGCCGCCCGTGCCAACGCCTGCGACGAAATAATCGACCTTGCCGTCGGTATCCTGATAAATTTCCGGGCCGGTCGTTTCAAAATGCGCCTTGGGGTTCGCGGGATTCACGAACTGCCCGGGGATGAAGCTGTTCGGCGTTGCGGCTGCCAGCTCCTCTGCCTTGGCGATCGCGCCCTTCATGCCCTTTGCGCCCTCGGTCAGCACCAGCTCCGCGCCGTATGCCTTCATGAGCTGGCGGCGTTCGACGGACATGGTCTCCGGCATGACGATGATGATGCGGTAGCCGCGCGCGGCGGCGACAGACGCCAGACCGATGCCGGTGTTGCCGGAGGTCGGCTCAATGATGACCGAGCCTTCCTTCAAAAGCCCCTTCTGCTCCGCGTCGTCGATCATCGCCTTGGCGATGCGGTCCTTCACAGACCCGGCGGGATTGAAATATTCCAGCTTGGCGAGGACCTTTGCCTTGAGGTCCAGCGCTTTTTCGATATGCGTCAGCTCCAGAAGCGGCGTTTTGCCGATGAGCTGGTCAGCGGAAGTATAAATGTTCGACATAAGAATGATCTCCTTTACAAATTAGAATGTAATGATTAGATGTTGTATTTTCGGTTTCCCATCAGCTTCAGTGCCGACATCGCACCCCGCGCAGCATCGAGACCATATTGCCGCCTCCTTTAATGTCTACCTATGTAGTAGCTTGGTTATGTTATAGCACAGAGGTCTCGATCTGTCAACACTTTCTTGCCGCCCGATCGGAAAATTTTTCACAAAAAAGCCGTGACCCGCAGGTCACGGCTTCAGTCTGTCGAAAAAGCCTCGCAGAGTTTTGCGCCCGCAGGCGCAAAAATGATTTGGATCATTTTCTGCGGCGGCATGTACGTCGCAGAAAATACAATACAGGCTGCAAGTGTGGAATTTGTGTGCCAACGGCACACAAATTATGCGCGCAGCAGACTGCAAGCCCTCTCAAACGAAAACCCAGCAAAGCGGTTTTCGTTTGAGAGCGTGTCAAAAATGCTTTTTTGACACGCTCAAGCCGTGACCCGCAGGTCACGGCTTTTCCTTCTGCCTTTTCTCGGTGATGTATTTCTTCAGCACCAGATTGATGAACTGCGAAACAGAGCGGTCGTCATTTTCCGCTTCCTCCCGCACCAGCTCCAGCAGATCCGAGTCGATGGTTATACTGATCTTCTCTTTTAACGGTTTCACAGAATCACCCCGCAAAAATTATAGTATATTATGTCCTAAGATATTGATTTCTGCGGCAAAGTAGTATATAGTAGTATTATAAGCGATTCGTGAAAGCAGTCTGAATAGAGTATGCCGCTTCCCTTTTCTCATTTTCAACCCCCTTATTGAAATTGCACACAAAGGGGAGGCGTACAAAAGCGCCCGGGGTTCCATCCCCCGGGCGTGATTTTTTATCACAATGATTGCGAAACCTCCTAAAATTGCGTAGGGGAGGAGTGCTGCCCCTCCCGCGCGGTAAAATGTTGTGGATTTGGATGCACCGATGCGGAATGGAGTGCACTCGTAGGGGCGGACGCCTCTGTCCGCCCGGCGGTATGTACCCGCAAACACGAACGCACCAATGCAAATCCGCACAATCCTTGTAGGGGTCGATGCCCACATCGACCCGCACGGCAGGCATTCACGTTTTCACGAAACGTTGCGGCAAACCTGCGATTGCCCAACGGGCGGACAGGGTCGTCCGCCCCTACAGGACATTGTGCGGGGTCGCCGATGGCGTGTGCAATATTGCGTTTGCGTGCCGCCGGGGAGAGCGCGGCATCGACCCCTACAGAGATTTTGCGTGGTCGCCGTTCGTTGTGCGGTTTTGGTGGTGCATCCTGCGCGGGAGGGGCAGAGCCCCTCCCCTACGCAAATTTGGCGGATGTTCGCTCCGCAGCCCACAAAAAATCCCCCGGCAGTGGGCTGCCGGGGGATCTTGCATGGTTTTTCTTATTTGGCAAATACTTTCTTCAGGCGGGCAAAGCGAGGCAGACCGTCCTCTTTTTCCAGCTTCGTCTCGCCCTGGATGAGGGGCAGGGCGTACTTGGCAAAGTCGTGGGTGACGTTATTGCCCTCGGCGTTGATCCACTCGCGCGGGAACTTCTTTTCGTAGTTGGCGACGGCGGAGAGGTCAAACAGCTTTGCCTTGCAGGTATAGCCGTTCGTGCGGTCGCACTCGAAGCCGACCATCTTGTCGGTCGTGCCGTTCAGCATCTCTTCCACAGCCGTCTTGCCGGACATGAAGGACTCCGCAATATCCGTGCCGGAGGCGCAGTGCGCGGCGCAGCGCTGGAGCAGGCTCAGTTCGATGCCGCGGACCTTTGCGCCGGTCTTTTCCTTCATGATGTTGGCGAGCGTTGCCGCCAGACCACCGAGCTGCGCATGACCGAAGCCGTCGGTCGCGGCGGTTTTCGCCTCGGAGACAAAGCGGCCGTCGGCATAATGGATGCCCTCGGACACGGCGACGATGCAGTTGCCGTTCTTCTTGTAGCACGCGGAGACGTCAGCGACGAACTTGTCCATGTCAAAATCGACCTCGGGCAGGTAGATGAAGTCGCAGCAGTGCTCCTTCTCATTCGCCAGCGCGGCGGCGGCGGTCAGCCAGCCCGCGTGACGGCCCATGCACTCGATGATGGTGATCATGCCGGTGTCATACACCTGCGCGTCGCGCGCGACCTCCATAACGGAGGTGGCGATATACTTGGCGGCGGAGGCGAAGCCCGGGCAGTGGTCCGTGCCGAACAGGTCGTTGTCGATGGTCTTGGGCACGCCCATGACGCGGCAGTCATAGCCGACCTTCTTCATATACTTGGAGATCTTGTTGCAGGTATCCATGGAGTCGTTGCCGCCGTTATAGCAGAAATAGCGGACGTCGTACTTCTGGAAGATCTCGAGAATGCGCTTATAATCGGTATCGTCCACATCGGGATCGGCGATCTTGTAGCGGCAGGAGCCGAGGGCGGACGACGGGGTGTAGGGCAGGCGGTCGAGCTCGGCGCGATCCTCCGCGTCCATGTCGAGCAGCTTGTCCTCCAGCACGCCCTTGATGCCGTGGTACGCACCGTAGACCTTGGTGATACAGTCGGCATCCAGCGCGGTGCGGATAACGCCGTAAGCGGAAGCATTGATGACGGACGACGGACCGCCGGACTGACCGATGATCAGAGCGCCCTTGAGAGTATTGGACATAATTTTTTCCTCCTTGGAAAAGTATAAATCTGAACAAAAAGAACTATAGCACACAATTTAGAAATTGTAAATTCATCTATTGCAAATAATCTGCCGATTTGGTAGAATGTATGCGAAATTCAGGGGAACGCCGCACGATCTGCGGGGAAGCCCCAACAAGACAAGGAGAGATGTACTATGCCTCTGGTAACTTCCACCGAAATGTTCAAGAAAGCATACAACGGCGGCTACGCTGTCGGCGCTTTCAACGTCAACAACATGGAGATCATTCAGGGTATCACCGAGGCGTGCAAGGAAGAGCACGCGCCGGTCATCCTGCAGGTCTCCAAGGGCGCGCGCAACTACGCCAACCCCACCTACCTCGTCAAGCTCGTCGAGGCGGCGGTCATCGAGTGCCCGGATATTCCCATCGTGCTGCATCTGGACCACGGCGACAGCTTTGAGACCTGCAAGTCCTGCATCGACGGCGGCTTTACCTCCGTCATGATCGACGCTTCCAGCAAGCCCTTTGCCGAGAACGTCGAGATCACCAAGAAGGTCGTCGAGTACGCGCACGACCGCGGCGTGGTCGTCGAGGCAGAGCTGGGCACGCTGTCCGGCATCGAGGATGAAGTGAAGGTCGCCGCGCACGAGGCTTCCTACACCCGTCCCGAAGAGGTCGAGGAATTTGTCGCCAAGACCGGCTGCGACTCCCTCGCCATCGCCATCGGCACGTCCCACGGCGCTTACAAGTTCACCGCCGCACAGTGCACCCGCAATGAAAAGGGCATTCTGGTGCCGCCTCCCCTCCGCTTTGACGTGCTGGAAGAGGTCGTCAAACGTCTGCCCGGCTTCCCCATCGTGCTGCACGGCTCTTCCTCCGTTCCGCAGGAATATGTGAAGATGATCAACGAAAACGGCGGCAAGATGCCCGACGCCGTCGGCATCCCCGAAGAGCAGCTCCGCGAAGCGGCAAAGCTCGCCGTCTGCAAGATCAACATCGACTCCGACCTGCGTCTTGCCATGACCGGCACGATCCGTCAGTTCTTCAACGAGCATCCCGACAAGTTTGACCCGCGCGAGTACCTCAAGCCCGCCCGTGCCAACATCAAGGAGCTCGTCCGCCACAAGCTGCGCGACGTCCTCGGCTGCGCCGGCAAGGCTTAATTGGAAATGGAGAATCCCCCGCGGCATTCCGCCGCGGGGGATTTTTTCGTTCGTTTTCAGGACCGGCGGCTGGTTTGCACAGCCCCAAGCCTTCCCCATGTTGGGGAAGGTGGCTCGCGCAGCGAGACGGATGAGGAGAAGGGTTCTTATTTTTGAGCTGCCGCCACGTTTCGTCGTAACGTAGGGGCGGGGCTTGCCTCGCCCGCGCAGGACGCACCCGCAAACCCGCACAATGAACGGCGACAGCGTAATATGTCCGTAGGGGTCGATGCCCACATCGACCCGGCAAGGCGCAATTGAAAATTTGCACGCATTATCGGCGAATCCGCACAATGTCCTGTAGGGGCGGACGCCTCTGTCCGCCCGTGGGGCAATGACAAATTTGCCGCAACGTTTCGTAAAAACGGACGTGCCCCGTGCGGGTCGATGTGGGCATCGACCCCTACAAACGTTGTACGGATTCGCCGGGGTGCATTCGTTTTTGTAGGCGCGTTCTGCCGGGCGGACAGGGTCGTCCGCCCCTACGGGTGCGTGCTGTTTCGCATTGGCGTGTGCGATTTTGCGGCGTTGTACAGCCGGGAGGGGCAAGCCCCTCCCCTACGTTACGACGAAACGCGCCACATCTCAAAACGTACCACCCTTCTCCTCATCCGGCGCTTCGCGCCACCTTCCCCACATGGGGGAGGCATTGGATACAGCAAGCCCCGGCAGGTGTGTCTGCCGGGGCTGAACTTATCTTGTTTTGCTCAAATCTCTTACCGTGGCGCGGGGGGCGACCCTTGTCGGCAGCAGATTCACGCGGTCGCAGGGCTCGTTTTGGAGCATTTTGTACAGCAGCTCCATCGCCCACGCGCCGAGGCGCTCCTTGTCAAACGTCATCGTGCTCAGCGGCGGGTCGAGGTAGCGCGAGACGAGCAGGTCGTCCAGACTCATGAACGACACATCGTCCGGGATCTTCAGCCCGCGCTCCTTTACGGCGCGCATCGCCGGGATGGCGAACGCGTCGCCGGCGCAGAAAAACGCCGTGGGCAGCCGCTTTTCACGCAGCAGCGGCTCAAAATCGCGCGGGGTCAGTGCCGCGTCGTTCGGCAGTGCCAGCATCCACGCGGGGTTATACTCCAGCCCGAACGCCTTGAGCGCATCCATATAGCCGCCGAACGTGTTCATATAATAGGTATTCGGCACCTGCGTGCCGATAAAGCCGATCTCGCGGTGACCGCACTGACACAGGTACTGCGTCGCCTGCCGGGCGGCGTTGTAATAATCCACCTCCACCAGCGGCAGCGACCCGTCCTGCGCAAGGTGCGCGTCCACGCACACGAACGGGATCTGCTCCTGCCGCAGACGCGCGATGAGCGCGGGGTCGGACACCTGATAGAGGATCAGTCCGTCGCAGTCCTTGCCGTGCACCATGGCGATGAGCTGCTCGCACGGCGCATCGCGGTCGGCAAAGGTAAATGTGATGCTGTAGCCGAGCGCGTGGCTCGCCTTGAAAATGCCTTGCAGCGTCTCCTGCGCAAACTGCCCGAACAGCCCGTTTTCGTGCTTGCGCATCACCACATGGACCGTCTGGCTCTTGCCGAGGTTCAGGCGGCGGGTGTGGACGTTCGGCGTGAAGCCCGTGCGTTCGATGATGGCGCGCACATGGGCGCGCGTGGCGTCGCTGACGCCGGGGCGGTCATTGAGCACGAACGACACCGCCGTGGTGGACACGCCCGCCATTTTCGCAATGTCACGGATCGTCAGATTGGGCATGGTCAGCTCTCCCCTCTTCTCTAATCCTGTTTAGTCTAACACACGTTCTACCAATCTGACAAGTGCCAATCGTATTTTTTGTGATTTTTGATAAAATTTCGGCTGAACCAAAACTAAAACGCGAAAATATATTGACAGACGCGCGCAGATGATTTATGCTTGCTTTACTGGTTCAGTAAAGCTGACACAAGTTTTTGGAGCAACATATAAATTTTGAGGAGGAAACGAACATGAGCGAGAAGCTGGCGATCTACGGCGGCGAAAAGGCTAAGACCACGCCGAACTATCCGATGTATCCGGGCGGACTGGAGATCGGTGACGCAGAGAAGAAGGAAGTCCTGGAAGTTCTGGACAACAAGTACCTCTTCCGTTACTACGGTCCGGAAGGCGTGGAGTCCAAGGTCCGCAAGTTCGAGAACAACTTTAAGGCAAAGATGGGCGCGAAGCACTGCCTCGCCACCAGCTCCTGCACCGGCGCGCTGCTGTCGGCTCTGACGGCTTGCGGCATCGGTCCTGGCGACGAAGTCATCGTCACCGGCTACACCTTCTTCGCCTCCTGCGCGGCGATCGTGGGCGTGCGTGCCATCCCCGTCATCGCGGAAGTCGATGAGACGCTGACCATCGACCCGAAGGACATCGAAAAGAAGATCACCCCGTCCACCAAGGGCATCGTCTGCGTGCATATGCGCGGCGTGCCGTGCGACATGGACGCCATCATGGCGATCGCCAAGAAGCACAACCTCCGCGTGGTCGAGGATTGCGCGCAGGCCTGCGGCGCGACCTACAAGGGCAAGTTCGTCGGCACGTTCGGCGACTGCGGCTGCTTCTCCTTCCAGTATCACAAGACCATCACCGCCGGTGAGGGCGGCGCGCTGCTGACGAATGACGACCGTCTGTACGCCCGTGCGTGCAGCTACCACGACACCGCCGCCTGCTGGCGTCCCGACCGCTTCGCTCCGCAGAGATTCGAGGGCGAGCTGTTCTGCGGCTCGAACTTCCGTATGTCTGAGCTCTGCGGCGCTGTTATGTGCGCGCAGCTCGAGCGTCTGGACTACCTCAACAAGGCAATGCGCGACCATCTGGCACGCATCAAGAGCCAGATCAAGGATACCAAGGGCATCAAGGTCCGTCCGTGCCACGACGAGGCGGGCGACACCGGCATCTGCCTGATGTTCTTCCTCGACAGCAAGGAAAAGGTCGGTCCGTTCGTGGACGCGCTCAAGGCTGAGGGCGTCGCCGCAGGCGGCATCTTCAACGCCGGTATCCCCGACTGGCACATCTATGCCCACTGGAAGCACGTCATCGAGGAGAAGGCCTCCACCGACATCCAGTGCCCGTGGACCTGCCCGTATCACAAGTCCGCGCCCGTGCAGTACTCCCCCGATATGTGCCCGCAGACGCTGGATTATCTGGGTCGTGTGGTCCATCTCGACCTGCCCGCGCAGATGACCGACGAAGACTGCGACATGATCGCCCATGCGATCAACAAGGTCGCGGCTGTCCTCGCGTAAAAAGTCATATGACCGGGCGCGCCTGCGCCCGGTCATCTTTCACAAAATAAAAATCAAAGGAGCTACACGATGAAATATTCCCTCTGCATTGAGCCGGTATTTGAAAATCTGCCGTTCTATGAGCGCTTCCAGATGGCAAAAGCCTGCGGCTGCGACGCGGTCGAGTTCTGGGATCCGTGGGTCGGCAATGAATCCGTCACCCCCGAGGGTCTCGGCAAGGCGTCGGCGGACGCCGGTATCCCCGTCGCCGCGTGCTGCCTGAATCAGGCGTGGACCATCCGCATGAACTTCCCGTGGAGCGCCGTGAAGGCGAACGTCGAGAAGTCCATCGCCATCGGCAAGGAATTTGGCTGCAAGACCTTCATCGGTCTGTCCGGCGACCTCGAGGGCAGCTTTGAAGACACGCAGAAGCTCGTCCTGCTCGAAAACCTCAAGCGCACCGCCGAGATCGCCGAAAAGGCGGGCGTGACGATCGTGCTTGAGGCGCTCAACTCCATGTACGACCACAAGGGCTACTGGCTGAACTCCGCCTACAAGGGCTTTGAGCTCATCAAGGCGGTCGATTCGCCGTCCATCAAGCTCCTGTTCGACTGCTATCATATGCAGCTCATGGAGGGCAACCTCGTCAACAATATCTCCACGAACATCGACTTCATCGGGCACTTCCATTCCGCCGGCGTTCCCGGACGGCACGAGCTGCATCTGGGCGAGACGAACTATCCGCGCGTCATCAAGGCAGCGGAGGACGGCGGCTATGACCGCTACTTCGGCTTTGAATACTGGCCGACCTACGATAACGAGCAGTCCCTCAAGGACATTCTCGCGTATTGCAAAGGCTGATTAAAAGCGCATAAAAAGGCTCCCCTTGGTGATCAAGGGGAGCTGTCGCTGAAAGCGACTGAGGGGATCAGAACGTTGGGGTCAGCAGCGCACCGTCAGACATACAGCAAAACCTACACCTTCTCATCCCTTCCGGGTTCGCTTCGCTCACCCACCTCCCCTTGGTCACCAAGGGGAGGCTTTTTTACTAGTTTGCTATTTTTATCGAATGGCGTCGTGCAGTGCCCGAATATGCTCCGGCGTTGTGCCGCAGCAGCCGCCGACGAGCTTCGCGCCGCAGCTCACGAGCGCGCTCATGCGCGCGGCGAACGCCTCCGGCGTCATATCATACACCGCCGAGCCGTCGTCCTGAATTTCGGGCAGCCCGGCGTTCGGCTTTGCGACGACCGGGACGGACGTTTCGGCACATACCATGCGCACCACACTCTCGAGCTGGTCAGGTCCTGACGAGCAGTTGACACCCACGGCGTCCGCGCCCAGCTCCGGCAGCGTCTGCGCCGCGTCGTACACAGAGCCGTCAAAGTAGCACCGTCCGTCCGACTGCACGCTCATCGTGCACACGATGGCAGTGTCGGTCAGTGCGCGAATGGCTTCCACCGCCGCCATGCACTCCGTCAGCCCCATCATCGTCTCCACAAAAAACAGGTCGACGCCCGCGTCCAGAACAGCGTTCGCCTGCTCGGTGTAAATATCCAGCAGGCGCGCATACGCCGCGTCATCCTCCGGCGGGACGGGCTGCCCGGTCGTGGTCATATCGCCCGCGATGAGCACGCGTCCGCCCACCGCCTCGCGCGTGAGGGCGACTAACCGGCGGTTATAGTCCGTAACGCACGCTTCCAGCCCGTGCGAACCCAGCAGCGCCCGATTCGCGCCGAAGGTGGGTGCGAGCACGATCTCGCTGCCCGCCGCCGCATACGCCTGCTGGAGCGCCTGAAGCAGCTGCGGGTGTTCTAGTATCCACGTCTCGGCGCACACGCCCGCGGGCATCCCCGCCGCGCGGAGATTGCTGCCCGTCGCGCCGTCCAGCAGCCGCACGCGGCGCGTGCACCAGCTCCGAAATTCTGTTCCAGTCATGTGACCACTCCTTTGCTGCCCCAAGTATAGCATATCCGCCGAAAGTTGCAAGCGCAAAACGACTTGACAGTCGCAGCGATTGCGAATAAGATAGTAGTATCAAACCGCTGCGGCGGCATTACGGAGGACAGAACATGGGTAAGATCGAAGGATTGGCACATCTGGGCTTTTTTGTGGACGATATGGATCGCTCCATCCAGTTTTACACGGACGTGCTCGGCTTTTCGCTGCGCTGCCGCTGGGAAGTGCCGGGCGTGAAGGCGGCGCTGCTCGACCTGGGCGACTGCTGCCTGGAGATGATGCAGTACATCGAAAAGCACGAGTTTTCCACCGGGCGCTATGACCATCTGGCGCTGCGCGTGACGGACATCGAAGCGGTCTGGAACGACCTCAAGGCAAAGGGCGTGCGCTTCAACACCGACGAGATCATCGTCGATCACGGCTGGGGCACGCACGGCGCGCGCTACATCCTCTTCCCCGGTCCTGATGGCGAGACCATTGAGATCGCAGAGGAAATGAAGTAATTTGACGCAAGAAATACCGGCAGTTCTGAGAACTGCCGGCGTTTTTTATTCTTCGATGATGGCAAAGCCGCCCGGGGCGAGGGTCAGGTGCTCCGGCGTGTACTCCGCCACGCCGCCGCCCAGCAGCAGCCGCCCGCGGGCGTTTTGCAGCGTCCAGTCGCCCGCGCGATTGCAGCAGACGAACAGCGTCCGCTCCCCCGCCAGCGTCCGGCGGAACGAAAAGCGTCCGCCGCCGCAGTCCAGCACCGTCACCGCGCCCGTGCGCAGTGCCGGGTATTTGCGCAGCGCGGCAAGCGCGCGGTAAAATTCCCGCAGTGCCGTGTCCTCGCGTCCCCACGGGTAAAAACAGCGGTTGAACGGGTCGCGGTAGCCGGTCATGCCCGCCTCGTCGCCGTAATAAATGCACGGCGCGCCGGGGAGCGTGAACTGCAAAAACGCCGCCATGCGCAAAAGTCCGCTCGCGCGGCGATACGTTTCCTCATCCATGTAGCGCTGCGCCAGCGCCGCGCGGTCCGCGTCCAACGGGTCGATCAGGTCTGTGATGGCGCGCGGCGTGTCGTGCGTGGACAGCAGCGTCATGCAGCAGCTCAGCACGTCGGCGGGATAATTTTCCGCCAGCGTCATCACCCGCTCGCCGAGCTCGCGTCCGTCGTCCTCGCCGCGGACAAAGCGCAGGATCGCCTTGCGCCAGGGGTAATTCATCACGCCGTCCAGTTCGCGGTCAGCAAAATACCGCCGCCGCACGCCGTAAGCCTCTTTATTCGACGCGTCCTCCCAGACCTCGCCGAGCAGGATCGCATCGGGATTGATCTCCCGGATGCGCCTGCGCAGGCACAGCACGAACTCGTCCGGCAGCTCATCGACCACGTCCAGCCGGAAGCCGTCCGCGCCCAGCGCCAGCCAGTGCGCGACCACGCTGTCTGCGCCCCGGACGATGTAGTCCATGTACGACGGCTCGAGCTTGTTCACGCACGGCAGCGTCGTGATGCCCCACCAGCTCGTGTACACGTCGGGGTAGTGCTGGAACGAGAACCAACTGCGGTACGGCGATCGATCGTCGTGGATGGCGCTCTGAAAATACGGGCTGCGGCTGCCAACGTGCGAAAACACACCGTCGAGCACGATCTTCATGCCCAGCTCGTGCGCCGCCGCGCACAGCGCGGAAAAATCCGCCTCCGTGCCGAGCATCGGGTCGATGCGCTTATAGTCATAGGTGTCATAGCGGTGGTTCGACCACGCCATGAAAATGGGGTTGAGATACAGAATTTCGACGCCCAGATCGTGCAAATACAGCAGCTTTTCGCGGATACCGTTGAGATTCCCACCGTAAAAGTCGTTGTTCAGCACCTCGCCGTTGGCGTCCGGCTGCCAGACGGGCGTGTCATCGCGGTTTTCGTGCACCCAGTAGGGCTGCAATTTTTCCGCGCAGTTGCACGTCCCGGCGGCGTAAAAGCGGTCGGGAAAAATTTGATACATCACCGCGCCGCGCAGTGCGTCCGGCACGGGAAAGCTCGTATCCACGCAGCTCACCTGCCAGAGGTCGCCCGCCTCCATGTTCGTGTCGCTGCCCTGCTTATACAGGCGGAACGACTCGTGCTCCGTCGTGACGCGGAAATAGTAAAAATACAGCCCCGGCTGGTCAATGGAAAATTCCCCGCCCCAGGTCTCATACAGCGCATCCTGTGCGGTGCGCGCAAACGGAACGCTCCACAGCTCCTGCCCCGCCTCACTTAGCAGCAGCATCTGCACCGAAACGGTGCAGATGCTGACGGGAAGCATCATATGGAGCGTGCAAGCCTGCCCCGGCGTGAGCGTGCCGAAGGGCGTTTTGAACTGCGTGAGCTTGCTGTCATATAAAATGCGCATTATACCTCCAGACCCGAAAGTCCCCAAATGCGGTCGGCATATTCGCGCACGGCGCGGTCGGCGGAGAAAATGCCCGCCTTGGCGATGTTCACCAGCGACATTTTGCCGAACGCCGTCTGGTCGCGGTACACCTGCGCCACGCGGCGCTGCGTATCGCGGTAGCTGGCAAAGTCGGCGATGGTCATATAGCCGTCCGCCGTGCCGAAGCGGTTCGTGAGCAGCGACGCGGCGATGTCGTCAAAGCGCTGTCCAAGCGCCCCGGAGGTCAGCATTTGCAGCACGCGCTCCAGCTCCGGCGTGAGGAACTCGCGCGGGTTATAGCCGCGCTGCCAGAGGGCGTTTACCTCGTCGGCGGTCATGCCGAAGAGGAAGATGTTGTCGTCTCCGACCTGCTCGTGAATTTCCACGTTCGCGCCGTCGAGCGTGCCGATCGTCACCGCGCCGTTGATCATGAGCTTCATATTGCCCGTGCCGGAGGCCTCCTTGCCCGCGACGGAGATCTGCTCGGACAGGTCCGCCGCCGGGATGATGATCTCTGCCAGCGAGACCTTATAGTCCTCCACGAATACGACCTTGAGCCTGCCGTTCGTCTGCGGGTCGGAGTTTACGAGGTTCGACACGGCGACGATCAGGCTGATGATCTGCTTTGCCAGCACATAACCCGCCGAGGCTTTCGCCGCAAACACAAACGTGCGCGGCGCAATATCCGCGTTCGGGTTATCCTTGATCTTCAGATACAGGCACAGGATGTGCAGCACGTTCAGAAGCTGGCGCTTATACTCATGCAGGCGCTTGACCTGCACGTCAAACAGACTGTCGGGATCGACGACCACGCCGTTGGCGTGCGCGATATAGTCGGCAAGGCGCTGCTTGTTCGTGCGCTTGATGGCGTGCAGCTTGGCGAGCACTTCTTTATCATTCTGGAATTTGAGCAGCTTTTCGAGCTGGTTCGCGTCCTTCATGAACCCGTCCCCGATCAGCTCGCGCAGGTATCCCGTGAGCGCGGGGTTCGCCTGACACAGCCACCGGCGGTAGGCGATGCCGTTGGTCACGTTCGTAAAGCGGTCGTGGTCAAGATTATAGTAGTCGCGGAAAATGCCTGTCTCCAGGATCTGCGTATGCAGACGCGAGACGCCGTTTACCATGTGGCAGCAGGCAAGGCAGAGGTTCGCCATGCGCACCTCGCCGTTTGCGATGACCGCCATGTAGTCCCACTTGCCGGGGTCGTTCGGATATACGACCGCAAGGTGGGAGAGCAGCCGGCGGTTGATTTCCTGCGTGATGGAGAAAATACGCGGGAGCTGCTCGCGAAACAGCTCGACGCTCCAGCGCTCCAGCGCCTCGGACATGACGGTGTGGTTCGTGTACGACAGCGTGCGGCAGGTGATGTCCCACGCCTCGTCCCAGCCCATGTCGTACTCGTCGATGAGCAGGCGCATCAGCTCCGGCACGCACAGCGCCGGGTGGGTGTCGTTAATATGGATGGCGACCTTTTCCGCCAGATTTTTGAGCGTGCGGTAGCGGTCAAGGTGCGCCTTCAGGATGCTTTGCAGCGACGCCGACACCAGCAGATACTGCTGCCGCAGGCGCAGGCGCTTGCCGCTGATGTGATCGTCGGCGGGATAGAGCACCTTGGAGATCGTCTCTGCCATGGTGTTCTGCTCCAGCGCGCGCACATAATCGCCGCGCGAGAACGCCGCCATATCAAAGCCGTGCGGCTGGCTGGCGCTCCACAGGATCAGGCGGTTGACCGCCGGGGAGTCGTAGCCGGAGATGTACATATCGTGCGGCACGGCGGTCACGGACTGATAGCCCACCTGCGCGGTGCGGAATTTGCCCGTCTCGTCCGTCCACTCGTGGACCTCACCGCCAAAGCGGACCTCCACGGCATCGTCCTTGCGCGGATGCAGCCACACGCCGCCCATATCCAGCCAGTCGTCGGGGAACTCCATCTGCCAGCCGTCCACGATCTTCTGGCGGAAAATGCCGAACTCATAGCGGATGGAATAACCCGTCACGCTGTAGCCAAGCCCCGTCGCCGCGTCCATATAGCAGGAGGCGAGACGGCCCAGACCGCCGTTGCCGAGCCCCGCGTCGGGCTCCATGCCGCAAAGCCGGTCTAAACTGAAGCCCTGCTTTTCCAGCAGCGTTTTCACCTCGTCCAGAATGCCGAGGTTATAGAGATTGTTGCGCAGGCTCGTGCCGACGAGAAATTCCATCGACATATAATACACCTTTTTTTCGCCGTTCTGGCTCAGGCGCTTCTGGAACGCGCGGTTCTGCTCTTCCAGCGACTCGCGCACGAACGTGCACAGCGCGCGGTAGACCTGTTTTTCCGTCGCCTCCGTCAGCGAGCAGCCGAACATCCGGCGGCAGGTGTCATGGAGTTTGTTTTGCAGTAATTCTTTTGCCATTTGTTTATCCCTTGATCGCACTTTCATAAAGATTCATATATTCCGCCGCCGGTTTTGCCCAGCTGCTGTCGATCGCCATATCGGCGCGCTGCAAACGAAGCCATTTTTCCGGCTCGTCATAGAACATTTGCAGGCTGCGGTCGATGGCGGCGAGGAAATCGTCGGCGTTATAGCTCTGGAACGTGAAGCCGCAGCCCGTCTCGCTTGCCGGGTCATACGGCGGCACCGTATCGCGCAGACCGCCGGTGGCGTTCACGACCGGGACGCTGCCAAAGCGCATCGCGATGAGCTGCGACAGCCCGCACGGCTCACTTTTGGACGGCATGAGGAACATATCAGAGCCGGCGTAGACGAGGTTTGCAAACTGCGCGTCAAACGTCAGATGCGCCGCGACCTGCCGCGGGAAGCGGTAGGCAAGCCCCGACAAAAACCATTCGTATTTTTCCTCGCCCGTGCCGACCACCACGAGCTGGATGCGCCGCTGCATCAGCCGTTCGGCAATGTAGCACAGAAGATCCAGCCCCTTGTGCCCCGCCAGCCGCGACACGACCGCCAGCACGGCGACCTCGCCGTCCTCCGGCAGACCCAGCGTCCGCTGGAGCGCAAGCTTATTCTCGCGCTTTCCCTCGCGCACGGTCTGGGCGCTGTAATGCGCCGCCATGCCGGTCGTTTTCGCGGGGTCAAACAGGTCGGTGTCGATGCCGTTCGTGATGCCCGAGAACGCGCCGCCGCGGCTGCGCAGCACGTCCGCCAGCCCGTGGGCATAGTAGGCGTATTGCAGCTCCTCGGCGTAGGTGCGCGAAACGGTGTTCACACGGTCGGCGGTCATGATGCCAGCCTTGAGGAAGTTCGTGCAGTCGTCAAAGCGCAGAATTTCGTCACACTGCGGCGGCAGCCCCAGCACGTCGTAGTTGAATTGCAGGTTGCACTTGCCCTGATATTCGATGTTGTGGATGGTGAGCACGCTGCGCGCGTTCGGCAGCGCCCCGGCGTACTCGGTCTTCAGCAGCAGCGGCACGAGCGCCGTCTGCCAGTCGTTGCAGTGGATGACGTCGGGCGTGAGCCCTACGAATTTGATCGCCGCGAGCACCGCCTTGCTGAAATACGCAAAGCGCTCGCCGTCGTCGCCGTGACCGTAGATGCTGCCGTCGCGGCAGAAGTAGTGCTCGTTGTCGATAAAATAGACCTTGAGCTTTTTCCGCCGCGTTTTCAGCCGCATCACGCCCACATATTCCCGCCGCCACGCAAGCGGCACGTCAAAGCAGCCGAGAAATTCCGTCTCATACTTGCCGGAATATTTGATGGCGCTGTAATACGGCAGAAACAGCGAGACCTCGTTTTTCGGCAGCCGTGAGAGCGCCAGCGGCAGCGCCTGCATGACGTCCCCCAGCCCGCCGGTCTTGATATACGGCGCTGCCTCGGAGGCAGCGATGGCAATTTTCATCGATTGTTTGCTCCTTTGCTGATCCTGGCATTTTTCCCGATGACCTCAGGATGCCCCGGCGAGCCGAGCAGCTCCACGCCCGGTTCGATGACCACGTTTTTATCCAGAATAACGTAGCGCAGCTTTGCGCCCTTGCCGATGCGGCAGCCCTGCATGACGATGCAGTCGCGCACCTGCGCCTCTTTTTCGATCACGACCTCGCGGAAGAGCACGCTGTGCTCGGCGTAGCCGTTGATGTGGCAGCCGTCGGCGATCACGCAGTTCGCCGCCTGACCGCGCATACCAAAGCGCGTGGGCACAGCGTCGCGCACCTTGGTGTAGATGCTGATGTCGCCGCGGAACAGGCTGTGGCGCACGGATTCGTCCAGCAGCGCCATGCTGTTGTTGTAATACTGCACCACATTTTCGTTGAACAGCGCCACGTTGTGGAACTGATAGACATTGACCTTGATCTTATGGTCGTTATAGTAGCCCAGCAGGAAGTCGCGCTCAAGGTGGTATTTCCCGTGCGGGACAAGCTCATGGATGATCTCGATGAGCTTTTCGCGGCTCATAACGAACATACTCATGCCCACGGCGTAGTCCTTCGGCGCAGCATAGTCCATCGCGAGATCCACGACCTTGCCGTCACCGTCCAGCTTGAGCGCCACGGGCTGCACGGTCGCGCCGTCGGCGATGCCGCGCTTGGCGACGACCGTCACGTCGCAGCCGGATGCCTCATGCTGCTCCACGACCTCGGTAAAGTCGATGGAGCACAGCACCGTCGTATCCGCCAGCACGACATATTTGTTGCGGTTGCGCTCCAAAACCGGCAGCGCCGTTTGCAGCGCCTCGAGCTTGCCGCGGTACGCGCCCGTGTGACCCGTGGCATACGGCGGCAGGAAGCGCACGCCGTCGCCGAGCTTGAGATCCCACTCCTCGCAAGTGCCGAGGTGATCCATCAGCGACTGGTAGTTGTATTTTGTGATGATGCCGATGTCGCGGATGCCGGAATTGGACATATTGGAGAGAATAAAGTCGATCTGCCGGTAGCGCCCGCCAAAGGGGATGGACGCCGATGTACGGAACGCGGTCAGCGCGCCCATGCTGCTGTCATAAATATTGGAAAAGATAATGCCCATGCAGTCCATATTGTGTTCCCTCCCTTTCTTTATCGGATCGTGCCGGCTTCGACCACCGCGCCCTCCAGCACGGTCTGTTCCTTGCCGATGACGGTGATCTTCCGTGCCGCGCCCGTGCCGCTGCCGCCGACGCGCGCGCCCGCCTTAATATGGCAGCCCTCGGCGATGATGGCGTTGCGGATGGACGCGCCGTTTTCCACAACGACGTTCGGCATGATGACGCTGTCGATGACCTCCGCACCCTTGCCGACGGCGCAGCCCGTGGACAGCACAGAGTGCCGGAGGCTGCCGAATACCTCGCAGCCCTCTGCCACAAAGCTGTCCTTCACCTCGGCGGTGGGGGCGAGGTAGCTCGACGGCATGGCGGTGTTTCTGGCGCGGATGCGCCCGTCGCTCACGTCGGAAATATCAAACGCGGGCTTGTCGCCGAGCAGGTCCATATTCGCCTGCCACAGGCTGTCGATCGTGCCGACGTCCTTCCAATAGCCCTCAAAGCGGTACGCCATCAGGCGGTAGCCGTCCTTGAGGATGGCGGGGATGACGTTTTTGCCGAAGTCGTTTTCGCTCTTGGGGTCAGCCTCGTCCATTTCCAGATACTTTTTCAGCACGCTCCACTTGAACACATAAATGCCCATGGACGCGTTGGTGGATTTCGGCTGCTTGGGCTTTTCCTCAAATTCGTAGATGCTGCCGTCCTCGCGCGTATTCATGATGCCGAAGCGCGGCGCGTCCGCCAGCGGCACCTCGCGCACGGCGATGGTGCAGTCCGAGCCGTTCTGGTCGTGATAGCGGATCATCTTGGCGTAGTCCATTTTGTAGATATGGTCGCCGGAGAGGATGAGGACGTTATCGGGGTTGTAGCGGTCGATAAACGGGATGTTCTGATAGATGGCGTTCGCCGTGCCCTTATACCATTCGGAGTTTTTGTTTTTGGCGTAGGGCGGGAGCACCTGCACGCCGCCGTGCGAGGAGTTCAGATCCCACGGCTGACCGTTGCCGATGTACTCATTCAGCTCCAGCGGCTCGTACTGGGTGAGAATGCCGACGGTGTCGATCTTGGAGTTGACGCAGTTTGAAAGCGGAAAATCAATGATGCGGTACTTGCCGCCGAACGGCACGGCGGGCTTCGCCGTGTTTTCGGTCAGTACCATCAGGCGGCTGCCCTGTCCGCCTGCCAAAAGCATGGCTACGCAGCGTTTCTTTTGAAAATGCATGGTCAGTTCCTCCTGTCAGTTCTCTCGGTCTTTGCGAAAATTTGCCGGGGTCATTTGCGGGGATCGGTCCGCTGATAGCGGTAAATGCTCACACTCAGCGGCGGCACGCGGAACGCGGCGCTGTGCGCCTGCCCGTGCGACGGGAGCTTTTCCGCGTGCAGCGGCGAAAGCTCCGTGCCAGAGCCGCCGAATTTTTCGTCGTCGGAGTTCAGAACGGGCACATACCAGCCCGCCTTCGGCACGCCCAGCCGGTAGCCCTCGCGCAGCACCGGGCAGAAATTGCAGATCACCAGCAGCTCCTGCCCTTTGCGGCTGATGCGGCGGAAGGAGATGACGCTGTTGTCGCAGTCGTCCGGCGCGATCCACTGGAAGCCGCCCCAGTCGCTGTCATTCTCCCACAGCGCGGGCGCGTCCAGATACAGGTGGTTGAGCGTTCGCACAAACTCCTGCATCTGCCGGTGGCGGTCATAGCCCAGCAGCAGCCAATCGAGCCCCTGCTTGTAATTCCACTCGATGAACTGCGCGAACTCGTTGCCCATAAAGTTAAGCTTTTTGCCCGGGTGCGTCATCTGATAGCCATAGAATACACGCAGGTTTGCGAACTTGCTGTCGTAATCACCCGGCATTTTATCCACAAGCGAGTGCTTGCCGTGTACGACCTCATCGTGGCTGAGCGGCAGGATGAAGTTTTCGGAATAGGCGTAGGTCATGGAGAACGTCAGCGCGTTGTGGCTGCCCTTGCGCCACAGCGGGTCGAGCGCCATATAGCGCAGCATATCGTTCATCCAGCCCATGTTCCACTTAAACAGGAAGCCCAGCCCGCCGTCATAATCGGGCTTGGTGATGAGCGGGAAGGCGGTGGATTCCTCCGCGATCATGAGTGCCGCGGGGTCTGCGCGGAACGCCGCCGCGTTGAGCTTGCGCAGAAAGTCGATGGCGTCCAGATTTTCCTTGCCGCCGAATTTGTTGGGCTTGTACTCCCGGCGGTTATAGTCGAGGTACAGCATGGACGCGACCGCGTCCACCCGCAGCCCGTCGGCGTGGAACTCCTCCAGCCAGTAGACGGCGTTGGAGATGAGGAACGACCGCACCTCCGGCTTTGCGTAGTCAAAAATGCGCGTGCCCCATTCGGGATGCTCCCGCATCTGCGGGTCGGAAAGCTCATAGCAGCAGCTTCCGTCAAACTCAAAAAGCCCGTTTTCGTCCTTCGGAAAATGCGCCGGCACCCAGTCCAGGATCACGCCGAGGTTTGCCTGATGGCAGGCGTCCACAAAATTTCGGAGCTGCTCAGGGCTGCCGTAGCGGTGCGTGGGGGCAAAATAGCCCGTCACCTGATAGCCCCACGACGGCTCATACGGAAACTCCATCACGGGCATCAGCTCAATATGCGTGTAGCCCATGCCCTTTACATACGGGATGAGCTCGCGCGCGAGGTCGTCAAAGGTATAATAGCTGCCGTCCTCATGCCGCTTCCACGACCCGGCGTGCACCTCATAGATGTTCATCGGGCGCTGGAGCGCGTTCTGCCGCTTTTTGCGGGCGCGGTACAGCCCGTCGTGCCAGATATGGCGGCTTTTCGGTTCGATCATGCCGGAGGTATCCGGCAGCGCGCAGCAGCGGCGGGCATAGGGGTCGGTTTTATACACCGTGCGCCCGTCCGCCCCGCGCACGCAGAATTTATATGCCCCGCCCGGCTTTGCGTACACCGAGAACACCTCCCACACGCCGCCGCCGATGGGCTGCATGGGAAGATCGTCCACGTTCCAGAAATTAAAATCACCGACGACACTGACCGCCGCGGCGCAGGGCGCCCACACGCGGAACAGATAGCCGTCGGTTTCATCACGCCGCGCAAAATGGCAGCCCAGATACGCATGCGCGTGATCGCAGCCGTCCGTGCCGAATGCCTTGAGGAATTGTACCAGTCCGTGTTCCATCCGTCTGCCCCCTGTTGGTGTCTGCCTAGAATCTTGCTCCCATTATACCTTGAATTTGTCAAATACTCAAGCGTTTCCTGTAAAATCGGGCGCTGATTTTAGCGGCGCGGCGCAAAAAAGCGCCCCGAACCGAGGTTCGGGGCGCGCGAATCGTTTTGTATTTTCCGAAGGGGCTTAGCCCAGCTCGGAGAAGTACTTGATGGTGCGAACCATCTGGCTGGTGTAGGAGTTCTCGTTGTCGTACCAGGAGACGACCTGAACCTGCGTGTCGCCGGACGGCAGCGGCAGGACCATGGTCTGCGTGGCGTCAAACAGAGAGCCGAAGCGCATACCGATGATGTCGGAGGAGACGATCTCGTCGGTGTTGTAGCCGAAGGACTCGGTGGCTTCCGCCTTCATCTGAGCGTTGACCTGATCGACCGTGACAGCACCCTTCACAACAGCGTTCAGGATGGTGGTAGAGCCGGTGGGGGTAGGAACACGCTGAGCAGCGCCGATGAGCTTGCCGTTGAGTTCCGGGATGACCAGACCGATCGCCTTGGCAGCGCCGGTGGAGTTCGGAACGATGTTCACAGCGGCAGCACGGGAGCGGCGCAGGTCGCCCTTGCGCTGCGGGCCGTCGAGCGGCATCTGGTCGCCGGTGTAGGCGTGGATGGTGCACATAATGCCGGACTCGATGGGAGCCAGGTCGTTCAGAGCCTTCGCCATCGGAGCGAGGCAGTTGGTGGTGCAGGACGCGGCGGAGATGATCTTGTCATCCTTCGTCAGGGTCTTGTGGTTGACGTTATAAACGATGGTGGGCAGGTCGTTGCCGGCAGGAGCGGAGATGACGACCTTGCGAGCGCCAGCGTCGATGTGCGCCTGCGCCTTAGCCTTGCTGGTATAGAAGCCGGTGCACTCCAGCACGACGTCAACACCCAGCTTGCCCCAGGGCAGCTCGGCAGCGTTCGGCATCTTGTAGATGACGATCTTCTTGCCATCGACAACGATGTAGTTGTCTTCGCCTTCGCCCTCATGGAAATCGACGGTATGACCGTGCGCAACATAGTTGCCCTGCGTGGAGTCGTACTTCAGCAGATGCGCCAGCATCTTCGCGGAGGTCAGATCGTTGATGGCAACAACGTCGTAGCCCTCAGCGCCGAACATCTGACGGAACGCCAGACGGCCGATCCGTCCAAAACCATTGATCGCTACTTTCACAGACATGAGAATTTCCTCCTTCAGTTTCCGCCGGCTGCGGCTTTCGCACCCCTTTGTCGGCGGTATTTAAGTACTTTTCATACTTTTTCGGCTAAATTATACTGTATTATACCCGCGCTGTCCAGAGTTAAAATCACAAAAAAAGCGCCGGAAAGAGTTTTTTTCCGGCGCTTTCCCGTCAAATTACACAAAAACGGTTTCCGTCCCAACGTTTAGTCGATGTCGCGGACGATCTCCCCGACCGGCTCGTCCAGCCGCTCCGGGTGCGCCAGCAGGCGCTTCAGATACTTGAGCACCGTGGCAAAATAGAAGCCGTCGCAGATGCGTTCGTCGGTGTTGACGGTATAATCTATGTACTTTTTCTGCACGACCGTGCCGTCCGCTTCGATCTCATTGCGGCGGTATTTGCAGCCGAACGCGCAAAAAACCGGCAAATTGCCGAAGTCATACAGGTGGTGCACCACCGGCTGGATGCCGAGCGAGCCCATGGAGGTAAAGAACATTGAGCCGTGGAACGGGCTGACCTCCAGCAGGTATTCCGGCAGAAGCCCGAAATAGTCCATCGTCTTGAGCAGCCACACCACAAACTTGAACACCACGCCCGGGATGAGCGAGAGGAGCTTTGCGGTCTTGTCGAACTCGCTGGCGTCCTTCGCGCCCTTGATGCGCGCGACCTCCTCGTTCATCTTGCGGTACACATCCTCGGCGGTGTCGCCGGGGTGCAGATGCAGCTTCATCGCGCTTTCGGGCGCTTCGGTGGTCATTTCTTCCTTGATCATCATGCAGAACTGGATGTCGCCGTCGCGCGTATAGACCTGCTGCCCCGACAAAAAGCGGTTGACCGCCGGATATTTTGCCACGCAGCGCACATAGGCGGCAAGGAAAACGTGCGTGATGCCAAAGCTCGTCAGACCCTGACGGCGCTTTTCGCGGATGTACTTTTCCATGTTCGTGATCTCGACGGTGTCGCGCACGAAGTTGGACGCGGGCACGCGGTTCGGCATGATGTAGTTCGCCACGACCTGCACGGGATCAAGCGTGCGCAGCCGCCGCCCGTCCGGGCGGTCGCCCCAGGTGGGGTGATAGGCATTGTCGAGATAAATTTTTGTGCCGATCATCGTCAGCAGCCCCGCCAGCAGCAGCAGAATATCCGGCAGCACCGGCAGGACGGCAGCAAACGATGTGCCGAGCTGCGCGCGGCAGTCATACAGCGCAACACCCAGCGCCGCCGCGTGCATCAGCACGAGAAACCACGCGTGGCGCGAGTAGCCGGAGATGACAAAGCCGTACACGGCGGCAAATGCCGCGTAGGCGATCCAGCACAGCAGCGTATAGCGCGTGCCGACGCCCATCGACGCGATGCGGGCGCAGAAATACACTGCCAGCAGCACGACCGGGACGGTCGTGCGATATAAGCGGCGCTCCGCGTGGAACGCCAATGTCAGCGCGTAGCTCAGGCACGCGAAAACCGGCAGAACGATTTGAAGCCACACCGTCGCTGCATCTGCGCCTTTCCCGCAGGAATATGCGATGCGGAGCACTGCCGAGGCCGCCAAAGCTACCACTGCAAGCCAAACCAGAACGCTCTTCCGGCTGGCATAGTACGATACTTTTCTGTTCATGGGAACATCATAGCACATTCCAGATAGAATTGCCAACTAAAAATCGGGAGAGGCAATGTGAAACGGGACGCGCCCCCAAAGCCTTCCCCATGTGGGGCAGATTCCCCCTATCAGGGGGAAATGTCCCGAAGGGACAAAGAGGGTAGGGACAGGTGGCTCGCGCAGCGAGACGGATGAGGAGAAGAGTTGTACGTTTTGAGCTATAGCGCGTTTGCACCGCACCAAAGCCTCCCCTTGGTGACCAAGGTAGCGAAGCGGCGGCGTGGTATTGAATGACAGCCCGGTGGGCTGTCAGACCCACGCCGTGACCGAGCAGCAGCGAGACTGTGGGTGAGCACAGCGAACCCGGAAGGGATGAGAAGGTGTACGTTTTGCTGTACCTTCGCAGGAGGGCGCTCTGCAAACCTGCAACCTTCTGATCTCATCAGTCACCTTCGGTGACAGCTTCCCTTGATCACCAAGGGAAGCCTTGGACTTCTGCAAATCTGCCGGTGCGGTCGTGTTCGCATCGGTGCATCCGTATTTGTTATACCGTACCGCCGGGAGGGGCAAGTCCCTCCCCTACGTTACGACTGGATTCGATAGTGCGCAAAAACCGGGAGAGGCGTTTGCCTCTCCCGGTACTCTGCTTCTCTTACTCGACCGTGACGCCGCGCTTGGCGAACTCTTCGACCATGAGGTCGAGGTCGGGTACTATGTTGATGGGCTCGCCGGCGGACTTGATGGCGTTGGCAACGTCCTTCAAGCCGTTGCCGGTCACAACGGACACGACGGTCGCGTCCTGCGGGATCAGCCCCTCCTCGCACGCCTTCTTGAGCGCTGCCGTGCCGGTCACGCCCGCAGGCTCACCGAACACGCCGCAGGTTCTGCCCAGCAGCTTCTGCGCCGCGAGAATTTCCTCGTCGGTGACGTTGACGGCGATGCCGTTCGACTCGCGGATCGCCAGGAGCGCCTTATCAGCGTTGCGCGGCACGCCCACGGAGATGGAATCGGCGATGGTGTTCTCCTCCATCGGCTGCCAGGGTGCATTTTCCTGGATGGCGCGGTTGATGGGATAGCAGCCGGTGGACTGCGCGGAGATGAGGCGCGGGAGCTTGTCGATAAAGCCGATGGCGTACAGGTCCTTCAGACCCTTCCACACGCCCGCGATGGTGCAGCCGTCGCCCACAGAGATGGCGAGGTAGTCGGGCATCTGCCAGTCGAGCTGCTCGGCAATTTCAAGCGCGACAGTCTTTTTGCCCTCGGAGAGGTACGGGTTGATGGCGGCGTTGCGGTTGTACCAGCCCCATTTTTCGATCGCCTCGGCGGACATTTTGAACGTCTCTTCATAATTGCCCTTGACGGAAATGACGTTTGCGCCAAAGATCATCAGCTGCGCGACCTTGCCCTTGGGGGCGCGCTCGGGGACGAAGATGTAGGTCTTGAGACCGGCGGCAGCGGCGTTGCCGGCAAGACTGGAGGCGGCGTTGCCGGTCGAGGAGCAGGCGATGATCTTTGCGCCCGCTTCCTGCGCCTTTGCCACCGCCATCGCGGACGCGCGGTCCTTGAGGGAGGCGGTGGGATTGATGCCGTCGTCCTTCACCCAGAGCTTTTTGATGCCGAGTTGCGCGGCAAGGCGCGGCTCTTCATACAGCGGCGACCAGCCCACGCGCAGCGGCGTGTCGGGCGTCGTCTGCTCCACGGGCAGCAGCTCGCGGTAGCGCCACATGGTGGGGTTCACGCGGTTTTTCAGCGTCTCCTTCGTCAGGTGCGCCTTGATGTAGTCGTAATCGTAAATGATGTCCAGAATGCCGCCGCAGGAGCAGTTGGTCAGATTCGGGACGGCTTCATATTCCTTGCCGCAGCGCACGCAGCGCGCACATTTGACATTTTTCAGCATGGCGTTTCTCCTATTTCACATAATATCCATCCTCCGCCCATCCGGCGGGGTTGTCGTCGATGTATTGCCAGATTCGGCGATATTCCGCCTCATTGCGGATCACATGGTCATAAAATGACCGCTGCCAGATACATTCCCCGATTTCCTTCGTAACCAGAGTCTTGAAGGTGCGAATGTGATTTGACAAGGTGTTTGTAGGGGTCGATGCCCACATCGACCCGTTTTCTGCCCCGATCCGCACGATCATGTGGACGTGATTGGGCATGATGACATATTTATCAATCCCTGGCATCTTCAGCATATGCGTCTGAACAACAACGCCCCATTTCGTCAGTGCGGTGTGCGGGCCGATGTGGGCATCGGCCCCTACAACGTACGATAGACAGTGACGGCGGTTCTTTGTGCAGATCGTGACAAAATACGCGCCGTTCTCCCGATAGTCAAATTCGGAAAGGCGCGGCTTCTTTCGTGTTTGCATACTGTATGAAAATCGCGGGGATGGGGCGCGCCCCACCCCCGCGGTGTCGGTCGGAATGTGATCGGAAAAGTGGCTTACAGAGCCTTCAGCAGACCCACTTCGTCGTTGAAGGCGTTGATGAGCTCGTCGAGCTCCTTCGCCTGTGCGTGGACGGCGTCCCAGGTGTTCTTGGTGTCGTACCACTGCGCGTTGAGGTCCTCGACCGCCATGCCCTGCTGCTCGACCCAGGTGTAGTACTTGAGGTTGTGCACGCGCTTGCGCTCCGGGTAGGTGAGCTCGAGCATGCTGTCGGTCTTGAGGCCCAGCATATGCAGGTTGTGATCCAGCTCGGCAGCCTGTGCGGAGTACGCGCCGTACATTTCGTTGAGCTCTTCCACGCGGGACTTGTACATCACGGCGGAGTCGGTGAGCACGGTGACGACCACGTCGTCCTCGGTCAGCTCATAGAACTTCGCCATCTTGATGCAGCACAGAACGTTGGCGATGCCGGAAATGCCCATCCAGGTGAACTTTTCGATCTGCTCGTCGGTCATGCCAAGGGACTTCAGGTAATCCTGACCTTCCTTGCAGTTGAACAGGCGGAGCAGGCGCTGGGAGTCTTCATCGTCGATGGCGATCGCCATATCGGTGTTCTTCACATTGTGCACCCAGGGGATGTGCTTGTCGCCGATGCCCTCGATGCGGTGGCCGCCGAAGCCGTTATCCAGAATGGTCGGGCACTGCAGTGCTTCGCCGACCGCCAGCTTCATGCCGGGATAGCGCTCCTTGAGCAGGTCGCCCGCGCTCATCGTGCCGGCAGAGCCGGAGGTGAAGCACGCGCCGGCAAGTCTCTGACCGGGCTTCTTCACCGCCTCAAACAAATCAGCCAGCGCATAGCCGGTGACGTTGTAGTGCCACAGGGGGTTGCCCATCTCGGCGAACTGGTTGAAGATCATCATGCTGGGGTCTTTCTTGAGCTCCCAGGTCTTGTCGAAGATCTCCTTGACGTTGGACTCGCAGCCGGGGGTGGCGATGATCTGACCCGCGATCTGCTTCAGCCAGTCAAAGCGTTCCTTGGACATATCCTGCGGCAGGATGGCGACGGAGTCGCACGCCAGCAGCTTGGAGTTGAACGCGCCGCCGCGGCAGTAGTTGCCGGTGGAGGGCCAAACAGCATGATGATAGGTGGCGTCGAACTGACCGGTGACAAGGCGCGGGGCGAGGCAGCCGAAGGATGCGCCGACCTTATGGCAGCCGGTGGGGAACCACTTGCCGGACATGGCAAGGATGCGGCACTTCACGCCGGAAACGGCGGCCGGGATCTCCACATAGTTCGGGGTCTTCTGATACAGACCGCCGGACTCCTTGGCTTCGTTATGCCAGCTGATGCGGAACAGGTTGACGGGGTCAACATCCCACAGGCCGGTGTGCGTCAGCTTTTCCTTGATCTTCTCAGGGATGAGATCGGGATTCTGCATCTGTGCGATGGTGGGGATGATGATGTTGTTCTCTTTTGCCTTTTGGATGTTGTGTGCAAGCCCTTCCTTGCAAATGGTCAGATCAATTTTGCCCATGGGTCATTCTCCTCCTGTTTTTCCGTTATCTAGATATGAGTACAATGTATACTTGGATATGCCGAAATGCTTGGCGATCTTATCGCCGGATTTTGTGATCATCATCGCGCCCGACTTATTGAGGTATCGGATCGCCTTGACCTTATCGTCCTTATTCATCAGCGCAACGGGCTTGCCGACCAGCTCGTCCGCCTGACGGATGAGATCGTCGAGAAGATCGCTGACGTTGAGCGTGATGCGCTCCGGCTCTTTGCGCTCCTTGAGGTCGGGCGTGATGAGATCATGCAGCGTCGCCTCAAACATTTGCAGCGCCGAAACGTCAAAGTTGATGCAGAAGATCGCCGCGATCTTCCCCGCGGCGTCGCGGATATAGACCGATGAGGACTTGAGAATTTTTCCGTCCTTCGTGCGCGTGAGATAGCACAGATGGTCCTGCGCCGAGTCATCGGCGTGACCGAGCTGCTCCAGCACGATGTGCGACGGACCGTCGCCGACCTTTCGCCCGCTCACATGACCGTTTTCGATCGCTACGATCGAGCTGTAGGCGCTTTTTTCCGAAATTTCATGGATGACGACCTCACAGTTGCTCCCGAACTGGGTCGCCACACCGTGTGCGATCTGCTTGAGGGCCTCAAGCACTTCATGATCGAGCATGGAACACCTCCGTTTTTCATCCCGAATCTGCGGTTTTCACTGTACCCATCATACCACAGTTTTTTCTAAAATCAATGGGATTTTCAAAAAATTTTTAGGTTTACAAAAATTTAGTTTGACAAACCGCCGGATTGTGCTATGATGGAGATACCAACGTGCGCCTCGCGCGCGTACTTATTAAAAAAACCGGGAAAACGGGAGGTCTATCTGAATGAATTTTGAAGCCATCAAAAAGGCGGCGGAAGGCTACAAGCCCGCCATGAGCAAGTTCCTGCGGGATATGATCGCGATCCCCTCTGAATCCTGTGAAGAAGAAGGCGTTGTCAAGCGCATCGCCGAAGAGCTCAAGGCTCTGGGTTATGACAAGGTCGAGTTCGACAAGCTCGGCAACGTCATCGGCTGGCTCGGCAGCGGCGACAAGATCATCGCCATTGACTCCCATATCGACACCGTCGGCATCGGCAACCGCGACAACTGGGAAGCCGATCCCTACGAGGGCTACGAGACCGACGACATCATCTACGGCCGCGGCGGCTCTGACCAGGAAGGCGGCATGGCAGCGGCTGCTTACGGCGGCAAGATCATGAAGGATCTGGACCTCATCCCCGCCGGCTACAAGATCATGGTCGTCGGCTCTGTGCAGGAGGAGGACTGCGACGGTATGTGCTGGCAGTCCATCGTCAACGAATACTTCGGCGGTCCTGAAGACGCCCGCAGCAAGATCGAGTTCGTCATCTCCACCGAGCCGACCGACGGCGGCATCTATCGCGGTCATCGCGGCAGAATGGAGATCCGCGTCGATATGCACGGCGTGTCCTGCCACGGCTCTGCGCCGGAGCGCGGCGACAACGCGATCCACAAGATGGCGGAGGTCATCCTCAACGTGCGCGACCTGTATGAGAACCCTGCCGACGATTCCGTCGAGATCAAGGGGCTTGTGAAGATGCTCGACCCGAAATACAACCCCGATCATTACGAGGACGCCCGCTTCCTTGGCAAGGGCAGCTGCACCACCAGCCAGATCTTCTACACCTCTCCCTCCCGCTGCGCCGTGGCGGACTCCTGCTCCATCTCCATCGACCGCCGCATGACCGCCGGCGAGACCTATCAGTCCTGCCTGAAGGAGATCGAGGATCTGCCCGCCTGCAGGAAGTACGCCAAGGACGTCAAGGTCTCCATGTATATGTACGACCGTCCCGCGTGGACCGGCCATGTGTATGAGACCGAGTGCTTCTTCCCGACCTGGATCAACAAGGAATCCGCGCCGCACGTGCAGGCTCTCATCGAAGCGCACCACAGCCTGTGGGGCGACAAGCGCCTCGCACCCGACGCCAAGGCAGCTTCCACCCGCGAGGGTCGTCCGCTGACCGATAAGTGGACGTTCTCCACCAACGGCGTTTCCATCCAGGGCCGCTACGGCATCCCGTGCGTCGGCTTTGGTCCGGGTGCGGAATCTCAGGCGCACGCGCCCAACGAGATCACCTGGAAGCAGGACCTCGTCACCTGCGCGGCGCTGTACGCGGCGGTCCCCGGTCTGTACAAGCCTGAGAACAAGGACGGCTCTGCGACATCCTTCCGTCAGGAGCTCACGGGCAACGATATTAAGTAATTTTGTACTCTGATCGGGGCGGACACGCCGTCCGCCCCACCCCAAACCCTTTTACATATAAAATACAAGGAGAAAAACAATGAGCAAGACTGTTGAACTGGCACGCCACCTTGAGACCCTGCGCATCAACAATATGTACAAGACCGACTTCTACTGGACCTGGGACAAGACCGACGACGAGATCGACGCCGTGTTTACCGTCGCCGACGCTCTGCGCGACCTGCGTGAGCGCAATAAAAACACCCGCGTCTTTAACTCGGGTCTCGGTATCTCCCTCTTCCGCGACAATTCCACCCGTACCCGCTTCTCCTTCGCTTCCGCCTGCAACCTTCTCGGTCTGGAAGAGCAGGTCCTCGACGAGAAGAAGTCCCAGATCGCCCACGGCGAGACCGTCCGTGAGACCGCGAACATGGTCTCCTTCATGGCGGACGTCATCGGCATCCGCGACGATATGTACATCCATCAGGGTCATGAGTATCAGAAGACCTTTATGGACGCTCTGGAAGAGGGCTACCGTGACGGTATCCTCGAGCAGCGCCCGACGCTCGTGAACCTGCAGTGCGACGTCGATCATCCGACGCAGTGCATGGCGGATATGCTGCACGTCATCCACTACTTTGGCGGCGTTGAGAACCTCAAGGGCAAGAAGGTCGCCATGACCTGGGCATACTCCCCCAGCTACGGCAAGCCCCTGTCCGTCCCGCAGGGCGTCATCGGTCTGTTCACCCGCTTCGGCATGGACGTCACGCTGGCGCATCCCGAAGGATACGACGTGTTCCCCGAGGTCGAGGAAGTCGCCCGCAAGAACTGCGAGAAGTACGGCTCGAAGTTCCACAAGACCAACTCCATGATCGATGCCTTCAAGGACGCTGACATCGTCTATCCGAAGTCCTGGGCGCCGTTCAAGGCAATGGAAAAGCGCTCCGAGCTGTATGTGAAGGGCGACCAGAAGGGCATCGACGAGCTCGAAAAGGAACTGCTGGCGCAGAACGCGCAGCATAAGGACTGGACCTGCTCCGAAGAGATGATGAAGCTCACGAAGGACGGCAAGGCGCTGTACCTGCACTGCCTGCCCGCCGACATTTCGGGTCTGTCCTGCCCCGAGGGCGAGGTCGATAACTCCGTGTTCGACCGCTACCTCGTGCCGCTGTACAAGCAGGCGTCCTACAAGCCGTACATCATCGCCGCAATGATCTTCCTGTCCCAGGTCAAAGACCCCGTCAGCGCGCTGATGGATCTGGACGCTGCCGACTCGAAGCGTAAAATGTTCTGATAACCGTCGTAAATAGCTGACATACTAATATGGCGGGAGCGCTGCTCCCGCCATAAATTCTGAATATTCGAGGTAAAAATATCATGGCAAAGAGAATCGTCATCGCGCTGGGCGGCAACGCGCTGGGGAACACCCCCGCCGAGCAGCTCGCGCTCGTGCGGGAAACCGCAAAGCCCATCGTGGACCTCATCGAAGAGGGCAACGAGGTCGTCATCGCCCACGGCAACGGCCCGCAGGTCGGTATGATCAATCTGGGTATGTCCACCGCCGCCGAAGCCGGCGCGATCAAGTCGGATATGCCCTTCCCGGAGTGCGGCGCGATGTCGCAGGGCTACATCGGCTACCATCTTCAGAACGCCATCGGCAACGAGCTTGCCGCGCGCGGCGTGAAGAAGGACGTCGCCACCGTCGTGACGCAGGTGCTCGTCTCCGAAGACGACCCCGCCTTCCAGAAGCCCACCAAGCCCGTCGGCGCGTTCTACGATCAGGCGACCGCCGAGCGCATCGCCAGGGAAAAGGGCTATACCATGGTCGAGGACGCCGGCCGCGGCTACCGTCAGGTCGTCCCCTCCCCCAAGCCCATCGACGTCATTGAGAAGAACACCGTGCAGGCGTTAGTTGCCGCCGGAACGGTCGTCATCACCGTCGGCGGCGGCGGCATCCCCGTCATCAAGAAGGACGGCAAGCTCTACGGCACGCCCGCCGTCATCGACAAGGATTTTGCGTCCGCCAAGCTCGCCGAGCTGCTGGATGCCGATATGCTCATCATCCTCACGGCTGTTGAGAAGGTCGCCATCAATTTCCGCAAGGAAAACGAGCAGTGGCTCTCCGACCTCACCCCCGCCGAGGCGAAGCAGTACGCCGACGAAGGGCAGTTTGCCCCCGGCTCGATGCTGCCGAAGGTGCAGGCTGCGGTCTCGTTCGCCGAGTCCAAGCCCGGCCGCACCGCGCTCATCACCCTGCTGGAAAAAGCCAAAGACGGCATCGCCGGCAAAACCGGCACGCGCGTGCACCAGTGATCCAAAGAAAATGGGCTGTCCCGTTTGGGACAGCCCATTTCTCATATCTCCCCGCTCAGCCTGTCAAACAGATGCCCGGCGGCGTAATAAGTCGTTTCGTAGCGCATGAACTGGAGGGTGTGCTCGTCCCACAGGAGCTGGAGGCTCGGCGGAAATTCCTCGTCGCTGCGCCAGAAGCGAAGCTGCACCGGCAAAAATGGGAACAGCGGCAGCGTATAGCCGACGTCTGCGCCGGAAAGCGGCGTGCCGCCGAGAGTCTCGCACGCGCGCGCCAGCGCCGCCGGGTCGCGGTCAAAGCGCCCTGCATAGCTGTCAAACAGATCGTTGCCGAGCCCGGACGTCTGCGCAACGCCCGGCAGGCTGTTGACGCGGCAGTACCGCCCGGACAGGCGGCAGCCCGGCTTGGAATCGCACAGCACATCGTAGATCGTCAGGCTCTCGTTAAAGCCCGCGGGCGCGGGCGCATCGCCATCCAGCCGCTCGACCAGCCCCGTTCTGCGGCTGACACGGTAGGGCGCGGCGACGAACGTGATATACAAAAACTCCTCATCCAGCGGCAGGTCGAATTTTTCCGCCATCGCGGCGGAGTCGTAGCCCAAAAAGAGCTGCGCCGCGCGGGCGGTGGTGATGGCATAATTATCGCGCACGGTCAGACCCCCTTCATGGTCAGGCTGATGCGCTTTCGCTTTTCATCGACCTCCAGCACCTTGACCTGCACCACATCGCCGACGTGCACGACCTCGGACGGGTGCTTGATGAATTTATTGCAGACCTGCGAAATGTGCACCAGCCCGTCCTGATGGACGCCGATGTCCACAAACACGCCGAAGTCGATGACGTTGCGGACCGTGCCGGAAAGCACCATGCCGGGCTTGAGGTCCTTGAGCTCCAGCACATCGGTGCGCAGGATGGGCGCAGGCAGCTCGTCGCGCGGGTCGCGTCCGGGCTTGACGAGCTCCTTCGCAATATCGCGCAGCGTCATATCGCCGCAGCCGCACTGCGCGGCGAGCTTGTCATAGCCGAGCGCGGCGGCGCGCTGCGGGAGCTGCGCGATGGCGGGCGTGCCCACGTCCGCAAGCGAAAAATCGCAGAGCGTCAGCAGCTTCTGCGCCGCGTCGTAGGATTCGGGATGTACGCCCGTGCGGTCGAGGACGTTTTTGCTCTCCGGCACGCGCAGGAAGCCCGCGCACTGCTCGAACGCCTTCGGTCCGAGCTTGGGGACTTTCAAAAGCTGCCGCCGGGTCGAGAACGCGCCGTTTTCCTCGCGGTAGGCGACGATATTTTTTGCCGTCTGCGTGCTCAGACCCGCGACCTGCCGCAGAAGCGGCATGGAGGCGGTGTTGAGATCGACGCCCACGGCGTTCACGCAGTCCTCCACCACGCCCTCCAGCGCAGCGGAGAGCTGCTTTTCGGGCATATCGTGCTGATACTGCCCCACGCCGATGGCTTTGGGGTCGATCTTGACCAGCTCCGCCAGCGGGTCTTGCAGCCGCCGCGCGATGGACACCGCCGAGCGCAGATTCACGTCATACTGCGGAAATTCCTCCGCCGCCAGCTCTGACGCGGAGTAGACCGACGCGCCCGCCTCATTCACGATCATATACGACACGCCGGGAAGCTCATGCAGCAGCTCCACAGTCATCTGCTCCGTCTCGCGCGAGGCGGTGCCGTTGCCGATGGCGATATGCCGCACACCGCAGCGGCGGCACATGGCTTTGAGCTGGTCGATCGCCTCCTGCTTTTTGCGGGCGCTGAAGGTGGGATAGACGACCGTGGTGTCCAGCACCTTGCCCGTCGCGTCCACCACGGCGACCTTGCAGCCGTGCGCGTAGCCGGGGTCGAGCCCCATCGTCACGCTCCCGCGCACCGGCGGCTGCATAAGAAGGGGACGCAGATTGAGCGCAAAATTTTCGATCGCCCCGGCGCAGGCACGCTGCGTCAGCTCCGCGCGCGCCTCGCGCTCCAGACTCGGCGCGAGCAGACGGTCAAAGCAGTCCTGCGCGACCGCTGCCAGAAACGCCATCGCGGGGCTGCCGGGGCGGACGGTCCGGCGGCGGATCGCCTGCACGGCGGCAGCCTCATCCTGCTCAATGGTGACCTTCAAAAAGCCCTCGCGCTCACCGCGGTCGAGCGCCAGGATCTGATGCCCCTGCAATTTGGAAACGGGCTGCGAAAACTCGTAATACAGGCGGTAAACGGAGTCCTCCTCCCCCGCCGCGCGGCTGCAAAGACGCGCCGAGCGCTGAAGCAGCGTGCGCACATCGCCGCGGATGGCGGCGTCATCCGAGAAACGCTCCGCAAGAATATCCGAAGCGCCCGCGAGCGCGTCCTGAACGCACTCCACGCCCTTTTCGGCATCCACATAGCGCTCCGCCAACGCCTCCGGGCGCGGCGCGCCGGGGTTTTGCGCAAAAATTTCGTCCGCCAGCGGCTCTAAGCCCTTTTCCTTCGCCATCGTGGCGCGCGTGCGGCGCTTGGGGCGGTACGGGCGGTAAATGTCTTCGAGTGCCGAAAGCGTTTCGGCATGTTCGATCGCGGCGGACAGCTCGTCCGTCAGCTCCGTCTGCGCGGAGATGAGCGCACGAATTTCGTCACGCCGCGTCTGTAAGCTGCGCAGATACTCCAGCCGCGTCTGAAGTCGCCGCAGGCGCGTATCGTCCATGCCGCCGTGCGCCTCCTTGCGGTAGCGCGCGATGAAGGGGATGGTATTGCCCGCGTCCAGCAGCGACGCGACGTTTTCGACAGATCTGGCATCGCAGTCCAGCTCCTGCGCGATGATCGTAAAAATATGGTCCATAGAAAACTCCTTTTTCGAGTGTCTTTACAGTATAGCACAAAATCCTGTATAATGACAGAAAATCCTTTGACACGGAGGCACGGTATGCACTTTAAGGCAGTTCTGATCGACATCGACAACACGCTGTTTCATTTTGACGAAAGCTCCTATAAGGCGCTCAAAAAAGCATTTGCGGCGTATGGCGTGGACTTTACGCGCGAGATGTTCCGGGAATATGAGGCGCTCAACGACCACTACTGGAAGCTGTTTGAGCGCGGCGAAATTGAGCGCGCGCGGCTGTTTTACGAGCGCTTCGACGTGTATTTCGCGCGCATCGGGCTGAAGGCGGACGGCAAGGAATTTGACCACCTCTACCGCATCCACCTGTCGGAAGGCTACGACCTCATGCCGCACGCAGTCGAACTTTTGCAGGCGCTGCACGGCAAATACAAGGTATTTGTGGTCACGAACGGCGACGCGATGACGCAGGACGCGCGCATCGAGGGCGCGGGACTGGGGAAGTATTTTGACGGCGTGTTCGTCTCGGAGCGCGTGGGGTATCAGAAGCCGGACAAGGCGTTTTTCGACGCCGTGTTCGCCGCCATCGGCGAGGAGTACCGCACCTGCTCGCTGCTCGTGGGCGACAGTTTGTCCTCCGATATGCAGGGCGGGCGCAACGCGGGCGTCCCCACCTGCTTCTACGGCAGCCGCGACAAGGCGGACGAGCGGTGCGACTACGTCGTTGACGATTTACTGGATATTCTGCCGATATTGGAGAAAACTTGATAAGCTGACGAATTTTGTCGATTATTTCTACCATTTTTTGGATATTTCCTATTGAAAAAAATAGTAGTTTATGCTATATTATGGGTATCACAGCGATCGTTCCATTATATCTTGCAATAAATGCCAATTAAATACGTTGAGGAGAGGTTTTGAGATATGGAAAATCGTGTTAAGATCCTGATTGCCGACGGCAACGAAGAATTTTGTGAACACCTGAGCCGCACGCTCAAGGAGCGCAGCGTATTTGACGTCACAGGCGTGGCGCACGACGGCGAAACGGCGGTGCAGCTTTTGGAGCGCGAGCGCCCGGACGTGCTGGTGCTCGACCTGATGCTGGCGCGGCTGGACGGGCTTTCGGTCCTGCGCCGGGCGCAGGAGCTGGAAAAGCCGCCGCTGGCGCTCGTCCTCAGCGGCTACATGACCGAGTACGTCAGCGTGCGCGCCGCGGAGCTCGGCGTGCAGTATTTCATGGCGAAGCCGTGCGATTTTGAGGCGGTGGCAAACCATCTGACCGAGATCATCCAGCTCGACCGGCAGATGAAGCTCGCGCCGCAGAAGCGCTCGGAGGTCAACGTGGAGGCGATGGTCACGTCCATCATCCACGAGATCGGCGTTCCTGCGCACATCAAGGGCTATCAGTACCTGCGCGAGGCGATCATGATCGCCGTGGACGATATGGATGTCATCAATGCCATCACCAAGGTTTTGTATCCGCAGGTCGCCAAGACGTTTTCCACCACGCCCTCGCGCGTGGAGCGCGCCATCCGCCACGCCATTGAGGTCGCGTGGGATCGCGGCGATCTGGAAACGCTCCAGCGCTTCTTCGGCTACACCGTGTCCAACACCAAGGGCAAGCCCACAAACTCCGAGTTCATCGCCCTCATCGCGGACAAGCTGCAATTGCAGCTCAAAAACATGAACGCAGGCTGACACTTATACTGATTCTTGATTAAAATATTTAATCAAGAATCCCGTGTGCTACGCACACTCGCATCGTGCGAATGCACGCTGCGCCGTCTCATGCAGAATCTGACGCGCCGTTGGCGCTATAAAAAGCTCTTCAAGCTTTTTAACAGATTCTAGTATTATCCCCCCGGACGCGCGCCGTCCGGGGGTTTTTGCGCCCGGAATCTTGCGGCGCGGGGAAAAATCTGCTATAATGCGCGAAATGAAAGGCGGGATGTTTTGTGGCGAGCTCGAAGGAGTACATTCAATTTGCCTGCGATCAGGTGCAGGCGTTTGGGGCGGTACGGGCGCAGCTCATGTTCGGCGACTATATGATCTACCTCAACGAGCGCCCGATCATCCTCATCTGCGACGATGTGCCGTTCGTCAAAAAACTGCCGGAGCTGACACCGTACCTTGCGGACGCGCCGTGCGGCATCCCCTATGACGGCGCGCACGAGCGCTACATCCTCGACATCGAGAACCGCGAGCTGCTGGAGCAGGTCGTGCCCATTCTGGAGCGGCTCACGCCCATTCCAACACGAAAACCGCGCAAACGGAAAACCCCGTGAGGCAAAGCCTCACGGGGCGATTTCTTTATAGATGCCTTCACGGCAGCGGACGCTGGTGAGCTTTGTGTGCTGGATGCCGAGCAGGGCATCCATCTCCGCCGCGGCGTTTTCGTAGCGGCTGTTCTGGTGGTGGACGAGGATATAATCGACCTCCTTGATCTTCCCCGCCGCCTGTCGGCAGAATGCGCGCACGGGCGCGGCGAGGTGGAACACCCAGATGGGCGCGCAGACGGTCACATGGTCGTATACCGCAAGATCGACCGTGACCGGCTCGATGGGCATATCCCAGCGATGCATCCCGTAGCGTCCGCACCACCAGAAGCCGAGCGTCCCCTCGGTGCGCTCCGCCGCGCGAATTTCATACACCGCCGCGCCGGTGCGCTCCGCCCGCTCATAGGCGAGCCTGCGCCCATAGCCCATGCGCGAAAAATACACGACGAGCTGCCGCGGGTTTGTGCCGACGTGCGGATAGTCGGCGGGGTCAAATCGGAACGCTTCCTGCTTCTGAAACACGCACGCCGCCCAGCCGGTCGCTGCCTGCGCAAGACCGAACAAAAAGTAGATCGTGGACATGAAGTTGGGCGGGAATATATAAAATTGAATGCAGATCCACAGCATCAGCGTCACGCCGAACACGCCGCCGAGCACCGCGCCCGCACGTTTGCGCGCCAGCAGCAGCGCCGCCGCGGTGAGATTCGTCAGCCCGTTGACGATCAGCAGCGCCCAGCCCGAAAATGTGAAATTCTGAAACACGACCTCCGCAAACGGCAGCACCTGAAAATACGGCAGCATCGCGTCCATCCCGAGCGCGCGCCCGCTGGGATCGACCAGCATCCCGACCGCGCCCACCACCGCGCCGATGCCGATAAACAGCGTCCAGAACAGCAGCCACCGCCGCGCGGCGGCATATCTTGAATGCGGCATTTTCCCATTCCTCCTGCAAAAACCCCATGCATTATAGCAAACGCTGGGAAGGGCGGCGAAAAATTTCAGACCTTTTTAGAAAATTCGGTAATGACGAACAGAATTTCCATAATATCGCACAGCAAAATTGTGCAAAACAGGCGGATTCTGTTATAATGTATCCGTACAACTGAACCTGCGGACGCGCGCTTCTTTTTTGCAAAGCGCGGTCCTCATCAAAATACCACGAAAGGGGCGAGATCATGCGAACGATCCTCCCGCAAATCATTGCCGAGCGCGCGGCGGGGCGCGATTGCGTGCTCGTCTCGCTCATCGCCGATACCGGCAGCGCGCCGCGCGGCAAGGGCTCGCTGATGCTCGTGGGCGCGCAGGGGCGCATCGCCGGGACGGTCGGCGGCGGCGCGATCGAGCGTCACTGCGAGAATATGGGCAAAACGCTCACCGCCGAAAAGCGCTCCGGCATCCACGAATTTATCCTCCGCGCCAACAAGACCGAGGACATCGGCATGATCTGCGGCGGCGACGTGACGGCGCAGTTTCAGTTCATCCCCGCCGAAAGCCCGCTCTGGGACGAGGTGCTGCGCATTGCGCAGGCGCGCACGGCGGCGCACCGGCACGGCTGGCTGATCTTACGCGAGGACGGCGGCACGCCGACCTTAGCTGCGGACGGGCAGTGCCTTGCGGGCGAAAATTTGAGCGCCGAGACGCTGCAAACGCTCTGCCGCAAACAATGCGCGCGGGCGGACGGGCGGTTTTCGCTGCCGCTGCCCAAGGGAGACCGCGTCATCATTTTCGGCGCGGGGCACGTTGCGCAGAGTCTGTGCCCGGTGCTGCGGAGCGTGGACTTCTCCCCCGTCATCTATGACCCGCGGGCGGAGCTGCTCACGCGCGAGCTGTTCCCCGACGCGCAGGACATGATCTGCGATGACTTTACGCGCATTTCCGACCATCTGACCATTACGGCGGACGATTATGTGGTCGTGATGACGCATGGACATATCCACGACTACACCGTGGAGGAACACGCGCTGCGGGGCGAATTTGCCTACCTCGGCGTGATCGGCTCACGCCGGAAGATCGCGGCGGTGAACGAACGGCTGCTGAAAAGCGGCATCCCGCCGGAGCGTCTGAACGATGTGCACACGCCCATCGGGCTGAACATCAAGGCAGTCACGCCCGCCGAGATCGCCGTCAGCATCGCGGGCGAGATGATTTTAGTTCGCGCCACGCTGCGCGAGGATGCGGGCGGCACTGCCGCGCGCGGCTGCCCGATGCACGGGCAAAACGCCTGACCCGGACGGGTCGATTTCCCCCTGTCAAACGCCTTGCGCGAAACATATACACAGCATTTATGAAAGAAAGGAAGAAGAACCTATGAGAACCATGAAAAAGGGTCTGTGCTGGCTGCTGATGCTCAGCATGATCCTCAGCCTCTTCGCTGGAATGGCGATGGCGGCAAGCGCCGACCCCACGACGGCAACGCCCGACCCGACCCCGGCGGAAGCGTTTACGCTGGAGAGCGGCGAGATCGCCCTGAACAGCAGCTATGACGGCGACCTGACGAATGTCGTCATCCCCGCCGCAATTGACGGCGAGACTGTCACCGCCATCGCTGATGGTATGTTCATGATGAACTCGGATGTCGAAACGGTCGTCATCCCGTCCACTGTCACAAGCATCGGCTTTATGGCTTTTGACGAGTGCGACAGCCTGACCGCCATCTATTTCTATGGCGAAGCGCCGTATGGCTTTGGCGAGACGACCTACGATGATTTCTCGGGTGCCGCACTCTATTGCAAGGGCAAGTATTATTCCAGCTTTACGAGCGAGGGGCTTGACCCGACCGCAACGATCAATAATGATCTTGCCGACCCGGCACACTCCACCACCGGCGGCGGCGAGCAGACGGAGCAGCCCACCGAGCCGGTACACACCTTCGCCTTTGAGCTGCGCGACGGCGCGGCATGGATCAAGGGCTACACCGGCAGCGGCGGCGAGGTGACCCTGCCCACGCAGTACGTCGTGGACGGCGAGACCTATGACGTCGTGGGCGTTGCCGCAAACGCGTTCAACACCGTGGACGGCAGCGTGCCCGGCGTGAAGGACGGCGCTTCGATCGCCAAGATCACGAAGATCACCGTGCCGATGGGCATCAAGACCATCGAATCCGGCGCGTTCAGCAGCATGGGCAATGTCACAAACGGCAAGAACGTGGAAGAGATCGTCTTTGAAGACCCCGACACCACGTTTGCCCACAGCGGCTCGGCGCAGGCGTTCCACATGAGCGGCAACCCCAAGCTCAGGAGCGTCACCCTCCCCGCAAACCTCACGGAGATCACCAACTCCATGTTCTACGGCTGCTCCGCGCTGGAGAGCCTTGAGATCCCCGCAGGCGTCAGCAAGCTCGGCGCGCGCGCCTTTGAGGGCTGCACGAGCCTGAAAACCGTGACCTTCCTCAGCGCGACCGCTCCGGCGGCGGAGGCTTACCGCAGCGGTCTCAGCACGTCCTACCCGTTCAAGGGCTGCACCGTAACGCTTGTCATCCCCGCCGATACGCGCGCTGCGTATGAAGCGGCGTGGAGCGCTATGCTGGCGGCAAACGTCAGCAGCGCCGGCGACATGGAACTGCGCGAGCGGGACGGCGGCGCCTCCTTCTCCTACTTCACCACGGCGGAAAACATGGAATACCGCGTGCTGACCATGCCCAACGGTGATACGAACGGCACGGTCGAGCTGAAATACGTCGGCAAGAACGACTCCGGCGCGCTGGAAATTCCCGAGACCGTCACCCATACCAGAGGCGGTCAGGACTACACCTTCACCGTTGTCGGCATCGGCGAAAAGGCGATGGGCTTCAGCGGCTTCCAGGGCAGCGGCTACAGCACCAGCTACAACTTCTCCTCCGTCACGTTCCCGGACAGCCTGACCTACATCGCACGCGAGGGCTGCGCAGGTCTTGTCAGAGTCACGGAGCTGGACCTGTCGAACACGAAGGTCACGACGATCGGCATGAACGCCTTCAACAATTGCAGCAGCGTGCTCACCATCAAGCTGCCCGACACGCTGAAGGACATCGGTGTGAAGAATGCCGAGTTTGACCGTCCCGCCGGCGGCGCGATCGACACCGGCGCAAACGGTCTGCCCGGCGCCGGCATCAACAACAACAACGGCGACAAAGCCGACACCAGCGACGAGCTGAACACTGAGGTCTCCGGTCCTGAGGCAGCGCCCGCGCAGGTCACCGAAAACGTGTTCCGCGGCTGCGGCAAGCTGCAAGGCTTTGTGGTCAGCGACTCGAACCCGTACTTCTCCGTGAAGGACGGCGTCCTGTTTGACAAGTCCGGCAAGAAACTCATCCGCTACCCGGTGGGTCGCGCCGATGCGGCTTATGCCATCCCCGCGGGCACGGAAACCATCGCGGACGCGGCGTTCATGATGCCCGCGACCGCCACGGCGACCGGCGCGCTGAAAACCGTCACCTTCCCGGACAGCCTCAAGAAGATCGAAGACGGCGCGTTCCGCCAGAGCAGCATCACCAGCGTGGAGCTGCCGGACGTGGCATACGGCAAATACGTCTTTGACTGCTCCGCATTGCAGTCCGTCACCGCTGCGGACGACCTGACCGCCATCCCCGAAAAGGCGTTCTGGGGCTGCGACGAGCTGACGAGCGTGGACCTCGGCAACGTGACCACCATCGGCGCGAGCGCATTCGAGCGCTGCGCCTTCACCGCCATCGACCTGTCGAAGGTCACCGAGATCGGCGACTATGCCTTCTACTTCTCCAAGCTGGAGAATGTGACCGTCCCCGCCGCGACCAAGACCGGCAAGGGCGCGTTCATGAACTGCCCGGACCTCGTCACCGCGACGGTCCTCGGCGATACGCTTGATCCGTATATGTTCTTCTACTGCACGTCTCTGGAAACGCTGACGGCTGAGAATATCACGGCCATCGAGCCGTTCGCGCTCGGCTACTGCGTGAAGCTTGCGGAGCTTCCCATTGCAAAGGTCGAACGCATCGGCTACGGCGCGTTCCGCAACTGCCACGCGCTGGTAAACGTCACCCTGCCCGCCACGCTCAAGGAGCTCGGCAAGTACGCCTTTGCGGACTGCGGCGGTCTGACCACCGTTACCTTCACCGACAGCGGCGTCACGATCCTGCCCGAAGGCACGTTCTATGAGTGCGTGAATCTGGAGGATGTCTACCTCGGCAGCAGCATCAGCATGACCGAGGGTCTGGCATTCTACTGCGCAGGCTGGTACAAGGGGCTGAATGTCAACGTCCACACGGACCTTGCCGAAAACCTCTTCACCCGCAACGAGTTTGAGGCGTGTTTCCTCGACCTCGGCAACCAGCAGACCCTGAACGAGAGCTACGCCTCCGGCGAAGACATCGCGTACATCTGGACGAACACCGCGATCGTGGACGGCGTGAAGACCTACTACTTCCGTGCCCGTAACGCGGGCGGCGGCTGCGGCGGCGGATGCAGCGGCGGCGCAGAACTTGCCGAAGACGGTCTGACTGTGTACGAATACTCGATGCAGCCGAGCGTCAAAGTCAACTACATCTGGGGCAAGAACACCTCCACCGAAAACCTGCCCGACCTGCTCACCGTTTACGAGCAGAACGGCACGGCTGCCAAGGCGGAAATGATCGGCAGCTACAACATGGCGGAGCTCAAGGAAAAGGCCGCGGCACACGCCGCACCGCAGTCCGCGCAGCCGGTGCTTTACAGTGCGGCGGCATACGGGCTTTCCGACAGCAGCCTGCCCACCGGCACGGCGGCTGCCGCGCCCGCCTCTCTGGACACGCAGGAGACCCCTGTGACCAAAAACACGGTCGGTTATCAGTTCATGGGCATGCGCGGTTGGTCCATCATGGCGGCGACGGAATACGTTACGCTGGAGGATCTCGGCATCGCGCTGGAGGCGGGCGACACGCTCGTCGTCACTGCCTCCGACGGCGCAAGCTACACCATCAGCTATGAAGACCTGATGGCAAACAATCAGTTCTTCCCCGAAAGCAAGAGCTGGAGCGAGAATAAGACGGACGCGAACGCGCAGACCGTCCCCGCCATCCTCGCGCTGACGTGGAACACTGCGACCATCGACAAGACCACCACCAAGACGGACGGCGAGGTGCTGGAGGACATCGCCAAAACAGCGTACCGCTCCACCAACTTCCGCTTTGCCCACGGCTTGAGCTTTGACGCGTACAGCAATCTCCCGACGTGCGACGGCATGACGCCCACCGAGGATGAGGTCTGCACCGGCTATCGCCTGCTCCAGAAGGTCTCCTCCTTCACCGTGATCCGCAAGGACGGCACGAGCGACACCACCTCCACCGGCGGCATCGTCGGCAAGAAGGACGCTGAGACCGTCAAGCACGACGACGGCTCTGTCTCCACCATCGAGACCCGTTCTGACGGCTCGACGCTTGAAACGCGCAAATATCCAAACGGCACGACCGTGGAGACCGTCACCTCCAAGGACGGCGAGATCACCGCGAAGGTCACCGTGCCCTCGATCGTGAACAGCACCGTTGTGGAGATCCCCGTGGAGAAGCCCACGGCCGGCATGGTCGCCGTGATTGTGAACAAGGACGGCACGGAGGAGCTCGTGCGCGACTGCATCGTCACCAAGAACGGCATCTCGCTGCGTGCGGACGGCAGCCTCAAGCTCCGTGTCATCGACAACACGAAGAAATTCACCGACATGGACGGTCACTGGGCGCTGGACGCCGTGACGTTCGCGGCAGCCCGCGAGCTGTTCGGCGGCGTGGGCGGCGGCAGGTTCGCACCCGCGCAGGCGATGACCCGCGGCATGGTGAACACTGTGCTGGCGCGTCTTGCCGGCGAGGATACGTCCGGCAGCACGCCGTGGTACGCCAAGGGCACGGACTGGGCGGTCAGAAGCGGCGTTTCCGACGGCAAGAGCCCGGAAAGCCCCATCACCCGCGAGCAGATGGCAACGATGCTGTATCGCTATGCAGACTCGCCGAAGGTCAGCGGAGAGCTGAGCTTCACCGACGCGGCACAGGTCAGCGCCTGGGCGCAGGACGCGGTGAAGTGGTGCGTACAGAACGGCATCCTGAACGGCACGTCCGGCAATCGCCTCGCGCCGCAGGCACTCGCCCAGCGCGCGCAGGTCGCCGCCATGCTCCAGCGCTTCCTGCAAGTTACCATCTAATACGCAATAAAAAAGGACTCCCCGCTTGGGGAGTCCTTTTTTGAGCGTGTCAAAAAAGTGTTTTTGACACGCTTTCAAACGAAAACCGCTTCGCTGGGTTTCCGTTTGAGGGAGCTTGCACCCTGCCGCGCGCATAATTTGTGCGCTGCGAGCGCACAAATTCCACACTTGCAGGGCGCAATGTATTTTCTGCGACGTACACGCCGCCGCAGAAAATGATTCGAATCAATTTCGCCGCTGCGGCGGCGAAACTCTGCGAGGCTTTTTCGACAGACTGAAAAAAGGACTCCCCGCTTGGGGAGTCCTTTTTTATCATTTGGTGTACCGCGAGCACCCTTGCCTCTCCCAAAGGGAGAGCCAAGAGACCTCTGCAAATCGGCACTGTCTCAGAAAAACGGCGGGTGCTTGGTTTTATTCGGCTTCTTCGGGAATGGGGAGGTCCACGACGATGGGGTCGTGGTGGACGGCGGGGAGGAAGGTGTTCAGGATGTCCTGCGTGGCGATCGCCAGGGTGGATGTGTTGATGCACGGGTGGCAGCCGATGCGCTGCGACTCGTAGATTGGCTTGTCGATGACGAGCTGGACATGGTTTTCCTCGTCGTTCATCAGCCCCAGCACGCTGACCGAGCCGGGGGTAATATTCAGGTATTTTTCCATATCCGCCGCGTCCGCGAACGACAGGCGTGCCACGCCGAGCTGCTTGGAGAGGTCCTTGGTCTTGAACACCTTGTCGCCCTCCAGCATCAGGAGGTAAAAATTCGTCTTCTGCCGGTTGCAGAGGAAGAGATTTTTGCAAATTTTCTCGCCCAGCACGCGCTCAACTGCCTCGCAGGCTTCGATGGTGTCGGCGTGCTCGTGATCGGCGCGGGTATAGGGGATGTGCAGGCGGTCCAGCAGGTCGTAGCAGGCGGTCTCCTTGGGGAGGCGACCCGAACAGTCGGCGGGACGCCCGGTGTAAAGCGTTTTGTCGAGTTCCATCATTTTATCCGTTGCGGATGGAGAGATCCGCAGCGCTGACTCCTTCCTGATAGGGATTGCAGGCACTGTTCACCAGATCGGCGACGCCCTGCGCGTCAAGGACATAATACGAGCCGCCGGCGATGTTCATCGGCGTGCCGGGGAGGGTGGCGGACTGCACATCGCCCTTGCAGAGCAGGACAGATTCCGCCAGCCAGAGGATATTCTGCGCCGAGAGGTCGGTGCTGACCGACTCCGTCAGCAGCTTCAGCGCCTTGGGCGCGTGTACGAGCTTCAGCGGGGATGCCCACTGGCTGAGCGCGGCACGCATAAAATCGCGCTGGACATTCACGCGTCCGAGGTCGGCGTCGGCATAGCCGGAGCGGAAGCGCACGAGCTGCATCGCCTGCGCGCCGTTCAGCTTCTGCCGCCCGACGGAAAGGTCGATCTCCAGCCCCTGCGCGGGGTCGGAATACTGCATATCCACGGGCACGTCGAACGTGACGCCGCCCATACAGTCCACAAGCTGCTCAAACGTCTCCAGCCCGATGAGCATATAACCGTCGGGACGGAAGCCGATGATCTCCGACACGCGGGATAAAAGCTCCTCCATCCCCTCTTCGCCGCCGCCAGCCCAGCCGTAAGCGGAGTTGATCTTGGGCACGGAGTAGGAGCAGTACACCAGCGTATCGCGCGGAATGGACACAAGGCGCATGGAGCGGTCCTTACGGGAGACGTTCAGCAGCATCATCGTATCCGTGCGCCAGCCGCCCTCGTCCGTGCCGCAGAGCAGGATCGTGGAGCTGCCGCGCACGCGGTCGCCAAGACCACCATCCACCGCCTTGGGCTGCCTGGCAAACACGACGAGCGCCAGCGCGATGAGCAGCAGTGCCGCCGGGAAAATGAGCCACCACGGCTTGTGCTTTTTGCGCTTTTTCGGCGCGTTTTCATCATGTTCTTCGGCAAACTCCGCCGCCACGCGGCGGTGCTCGCGCGTCTGGCTGCCGTCGCCCTGCTCATAGAGCCACTGCGCATAGGCGGCGCTGTCCATGGGCGCGGTCTGATCGAGATCGGCGCGGCGGCGCTTTTTCTTCTGCTCCAGCGCCTGCACTGCCTGTTCCTCCTGCGCCTCGCGCGCCTGCCGCTCCTGTTCGCGCGCCAGACGCTCCTGCTCGCGCTGCTTTTCATACAGCGCGCGGCGCGCGGTCTGGTACGCGGGCTTGGACTGCTCATAGGCGGTCAGCGGCTGGAACACCTGCGTCGGCGCGTCCGGCACGCGCGAGGGCGCGGGGTCGGGCGGAATTTCGCCGTAAAATTTTTCATAGTCGATGTGGACGTCCGAGGCGCGCGGCGCACTCGTCTGCGGCGGCGCGGGCTTGCTCTCCGGCTCATCGCCGAGAAGCTGTTTGACGTCGTCCAGCAGCGCGTCGAGCTCGCGCTCGTCCGGCTGGCGCGGGGTCTCCGGCATCGCGTTCTGCCCCCTTTTCGTTTAGATCTGACATTTTATTATACCGTATTGAGATCCTTTTGTAAAGCTGTGCGAATGGTTTGAAATTATGGTGCTGATATGGTATAGTAAAAGGCAGTTTGATTCAGGAGGGATCGCCATGCAATCGGATGTCAGCATCGTCGCCTGCGGGAGCTATGACCCGGCGGAGTGCCGCCGCGCAATGGAGCAGGTGCTTGCACCGCTGGGGGGGCTGGATTGGGTCAGCCCCGGGATGCGCATCGTCATTAAGGTCAATCTCGTCTCCGCGATGAAGCCGGAGGAAGCCGCTACCACGCACCCGGAGCTGCTGTGCGCGCTCATCGAGCTGCTGAAGGCGCGCGGCGCGTCCGTTGTGCTGGGCGACAGCCCCGGAGGGCTGTATAACGCCGCGCACCTGACCCATGTCTATGACGCCGCCGGGATGCGGCAGTGTGAGGCGGCGGGCGCGGCGCTGAACATGGATTTTTCGCAGAAGACCGTTGAAAACCCCAACGCCGCCGTGGCGCGGCGTTTCACCTACACCGCGTATTTGGACGGTGCGGACGCCGTCATCGACTTCTGCAAGCTCAAAAGCCACGGTATGATGGGCATGACGAACGCCGTGAAGAACTTTTTTGGCGTGATCCCCGGCACGATGAAGCCGGAGTATCACTATCAGTACCCCAAGGCGGAGGATTTTGCCGGGATGCTGGTGGACTTAGCCGAATATTTCGCCCCGCGGCTCTGCATCTGCGACGCCGTGGTGGGCATGGAGGGAAACGGTCCGACGCAGGGCACGCCGAGGAAGATCGGCGCGCTGGCGGCGTCGGCAAGCGCGCACAAGCTCGATCTTGCCTGTGCAGCGATGCTGGGCATGACAGCCGGCGATGTGCCGACGCTCCGCGCGGCGGTGCAGCGCGGGCTGTGCCCGGAGAAGGTCGAGGATTTGCGCATCACGGGCGACCTGAGCGCGTTCCTTGTGCCGGATTTCCAAGCGCCGAAGGCGCAGGGGACCGTCTTTTTCGGGCAGGGCGGCGGGCTGCTCGGCCGGCTGGAAAACACGGCGCTGCGAGCATTCCTTACGCCAAAGCCCCTGCCGCAGAAAAAAACGTGCATCGGCTGTGCCAAATGCGCGCGTATCTGCCCCGCCAAGGCGATCAAAATGCAGGAGAAACTGCCGCATATCGACCGCAAGGCATGCATCCACTGCTTCTGCTGCCAGGAATTTTGCCCCGTAGGCGCGATGAAGGTCTACCGCTCCCCCATCGCGCGGCTGCTGAACCGCTGAAACGGGAAAGGCTTGCCAATTGCGGCAAAACGTAGTATACTGCGGGAGATAGGGATATTCTGCCGGGTGTGTGAAATGGGCAGGCTCTATCGGGTGTGTGTAACAAATAGCAAATTCTACCGGGCATTGCGACAAATGAACATCGCTGCACAATAGCGGCAAGAGGATTCGGCGAGAGATTTTGCCCCAAATCGACGTTTGAAAGATGCAAGAATACTTTGTGTATTTCAAATCTTTCAAACGGAAGAGTTGGGGCAAAAGATCCGGCGAAGCCCGCAGGCGCTGTTGCGCAGGGATGTTCCCAAAAAGAAAGGATGACAAGGAATGGGGATCTCTTCGTCTGCGCCGTGGCTCAAATACTACGACAGCACGCCGGCGCATCTGGACTACCCGAAAAAAACCATCTATGAAATGGTCCGCGCCGCTGCGGACAAATATCCGAAAAATATCGCCTATGAGTTCATGGGCAAAAAAACGACGTTTGCCGAGTTTATGGAGCGGATCGACCGCACGGCAAAGGCGTATCTCGCAATGGGCATCGGCAAGGGCGACCGTGTGACGATCTGTATGCCGAACTGCCCGCAGGCGCTCGACAGCTTCTACGCGCTCAACCGCATCGGCGCGGTATCGAACATGATCCACCCGCTCTCGGCGGCAAGCGAGATCAAATTCTACCTTGATTTTTCCAAGTCCAAGGCGATCCTGACGCTCGACCAGTTCTACGGCAAGGTCGCGGGCATTCTGCCAGAGCTTGCAAACAAAGACACCATGCTGCTCGTGGCGCGCATCGTGGACGAGCTGCCGCCGGTGCTGGCGGTCGGCTTTGCGCTCACAAAGGGGCGCAAGATCCCCCCGCTTCCCAAAAAGGGCAACTATGTGCTGTGGAACGAGTTTATGCGCGTGGGGCGCAAGCGCGATCTGCCGCTGCCCAAGGAGCTCGGCAGGTTCACCGACTGCGCCTCCATCCTCTACTCCGGCGGCACGACCGGCACGACCAAGGGCATCATGCTCAGCAACCTCAACTTTAACGCGTGCGGGCTTCAGACCATCGCCGCGTCCGGCTTCGCGCCCATCAACGGCATGAAGATGCTCTCCGTCATGCCCGTGTTCCACGGCTTCGGGCTTGGCATCGGCATCCACACGGCGCTCATCGGCGGCGCGACGTGCATCCTCGTCCCGCAGTTCAACGTCAAAACGTATGCGGAGCTGCTCATCAAAAAGCAGCCGAACATCATCCCCGGCGTTCCCACGCTCTTTGAGGCGCTGCTGCGCGCGGAGAATCTGGAAAGTGCCGACCTGTCGTGCCTCAAGGGTGTGTTCTGCGGCGGCGACAGCCTGTCCGTGGAGCTGAAAAAGAAGGTCGATGCGTTCCTCAAGGAGCACAACGCCGAGGTCCAGATCCGGCAGGGCTATGGTCTGACCGAGTGCGTCACGGCGAGCTGCCTGACGCCGAAGGACTATAACCGCGTCGGCTCGATCGGCGTGCCGTTCCCGGATACCTACTACAAGATCGTCAAGACCGGCACGACGGAAGAGGTCGATGCCAACATCGAGGGCGAGATCTGCATCAGTGGTCCGTCCGTCATGATGTGCTACATGGATAACCCCGAGGAGACTGACCATACTCTCCGCCGCCACGCCGACGGGCGCGTGTGGATGCACTCCGGCGACCTCGGCAAAATGGACGAGGACGGCTTTGTGTATTTCTCGCAGCGCATCAAGCGCATGATCGTGACCTCCGGCTACAACGTCTACCCCGGTCAGCTCGAAAACGTCATCGACGGGCATGAAAAGGTGCTGCTGTCGTGCGTCATCGGCGTGAAAGACCCGTATAAGATGCAGAAGGTCAAGGCGTTCGTGGTGCTGAGGCCCGACTATGAGCCGTCGGACGCCATCCGCGACGAAATTCTGGAATACTGCCGCGGGCACATCGCCAAGTACGCCATGCCGTATGACATCGAGTTCCGCGCGGAGCTGCCGAAAACGCTGGTCGGCAAGGTCGCCTACCGCGTGCTGGAGGAGGAAGAAAACGAAAGACAAGCCGCGTCGGGGAACTGAACCATACATACGAACAGGCGGGGCAACTGCCCCGCCTGATTTTTAAGGAGGGTGCGCCATGGGCGAAAAAAAGGCGCGCGTCTGGGAGCTGGACGCGCTGCGCGGATTCTGCATTTTGTGCGTGATCGCGGTGCATTTCATCTTTGATCTGAGCTTTTTCGCGGGCGCGGAGCTGACGCTCCCGGCGTGGTACACCTTCATTCAGGAGTACGGCGGGGCGATTTTCGTCGTCCTGTCCGGCTGCTGCGCCACACTCGGCAGCCGCAGCTTCCGCCGGGGGCTGATCGTGTTCGGCTGCGGGATGCTCATCACACTCGTGACATTCGGGATGTGCAAGCTGGGATTTGCGAGTAAAGACGTGATCGTCCAGTTCGGCGTGCTGCACCTGCTGGGCGTGTGCATGATGCTCTACCCGCTGCTTAAAAAGCTGCCGACGGGCGCGGTGTTCCCGCTGGCGCTGTGTTTGATCGTCGCAGGCTATCTCGTGCGCGATGTGCGCGTGCAGGCAGCGTGGCTGTTCCCGCTGGGGCTGACGACGGACACGTTTTTTTCCAGCGATTATTTCCCGCTGCTGCCGCAGCTCGGCTATTTTCTGCTCGGCATCGGCATCGGGCGCACGGCGTACCGCGAGAAAAAAACGCGCCTGCCCGGGAGCTTTTCCGAAAGCGCCATCGCCCGCTTCTTCCGTTTTTGTGGTCGCCACTCGCTGCTGATCTATCTGGTTCACCAGCCGGTGCTGTATGGCGTGACGGAGCTGGCAATGCAGGTTTTGCAATAAAATTCAGCCGGAAGGGGCTTGCCCCTCCCGGTTTTTTGCAGATTTTGACCGCGTTCCCAAGCGAGCCGTAGGGGCGGGGTTCTACCCCGCCCGTGCGGTACAATGTTACAAATTTGGGCGCACCAATGCGAAACGGTATGCACCCGTAGGGGCGGACGCCTCTGTCCGCCCGGCGGTACGCACCTGCGAATACGAACGCGCCATCGGCGAAAACGTACCCGTTTGTAGGGGTCGATGCCCATCTTCGGCGCTAAGAGCCGCGCTGCGCGCGGTTGCGCCTCGAAACTAGCCTGCGGGCGTCGCATCGACCCGCACGGGACACGCCTGTTTTCACGAAACGCCACGGCAAATTTGCGATTGCCCGACGGGCGGACAGGGTCGTCCGCCCCTACAGGACGTTTTACGTTTTCGCCGAAAATGCGTGCAATTTTGCGATTGCATACCGCCGGGTCGATGTGGGCATCGACCCCTACGGACGTGTTGCGAGGTCGCCGTTTGTTGTGCAGATTTGTGATTGCATTCCGCACGGGAGGGGCAGCGCCCCTCCCGCAAAATTACAACTTTTTTGCGCTCACTCCACCATTGCCGCCTCATACAGCAGCTGCGCTGCCTCCAGTCTGGTAATGCTGCCCGTATTGGCAACATCCAGACTCAGCCCCGCCGTTTGGAGCGCGGCGGCGGCAGACCTTGCCCAGACGGGCACTGCATCCTCGTCCGGCTGGATGGTCGAGACCGTCTGCGCCGTGTCCTGCGGCAAGTCGAGGAGTTTCGCCACGATCACCGCCGCCTCGGCGCGCGTCAGCTCCGCCGTGGGGCGGAACAGCAGCCCGTCGTCGCTCGGCGTGCCGCCGATGACGCCCGCGCGCAGCGCGCTCGTGAGGTACGGGCGCAGCCACGACGCCGCCTGCTCCTCATCGGCAAAGCCTGAGGTCAGCGCCGCATCGTCCGGCTCACGCCCGAAAACGTGCATCGCGGCGGCGAGAAACTCCCCGCGGCTGACGCTCTTTTCCGCGCCGAAGCAGAGCCTGCCCGCCACGCGCTCGCCGCAGAACGCGCCCGTCTCCTTCAGCCACATGGCGGCATATTCGCCGTCTTTTCCGCGCAGATCCGCATACGTCGCGGCGTCGGTGGGCTTCACGATGCGCACGCGCACCGTCGCCTCATCGGACACATTCCCGGCGGTGTCGGTCGCGGTAAAGACAAAGCTGTCGCGCCCGACCTTATTCTCCTTGGGCGTATAGAGGAACGTACCGTCGTCATACAGCTCCACGCTGCCGCGCTTCGGTGCGCGGACGAGGGTATATTCCAGCGCGTCGCCCTCGGCGTCGCTGACGCTCAGCGTGCCGGTATTGGCGACGTTCTTATACGTCTCAAACTCGCTCCCGTGCGCCAGCGGCGCGGTATTTTTGCTGCCGGTCAGACGGAACGAGAGCTGCTGCGGCAGCCCCACGCCGTCTGCGCTGATGGGGCGGTAGACGAGCGCGCAGTCCATTTTAAGATCCGCCTCGGGGCGAATTTCCAAAGCGTCGAGCGCGGCGGCGGGCAGCACATCCCCGGCGCAGATGGTCCTGCTGCCGTAGACGATGCGGCACACGCCCTCCGACGGCACGGACGAGACGAAAATGCCGCCGTCCGCGAACGCCTCCTGCTGCGGAAAATCGCTCTGCGACAGGCAGTAGACGCTGCTTTGCGCCAGATTGATCGGCGCGGCGAGCGCCGGGAGCGCGCACAGCACAAGCACGAGCAGCAGCGCCAGCGCGCGGGAAAGCATGGTTTTTTTCAAAGGGATTACCTCCTGACTGTAAATGGTTCGCAGTGGTAGTGTTTGCTATCCGAAGGTATTTATACAAAAAAATTCCGGCATGGAAGGTCTCTTTTGACCGTCCATGCCGGATGCTCTTTAATATCTTGGTCGAATGTAGCGCGCATTGGAATCGGGCGCGGGGCGCATATTGATGCCGGAGACAAAGCCCATCGCGGCGAACATCGTGACGATGGAGCTGCCGCCGTAGGAGAAGAACGGCAGCGTCAGACCCACGACCGGGAACACGCCCAGGCACATACCCACGTTGACCGCGATCTGCGACAGCAGCATACCCGCGATGCCCACGCAGATGAGCCGGTTCATATAGTTGCCGGATTTCACGCCCACATACACGCAGCGCGCGATGATCGCCGCCAGCAGCAGCAAAATTGCCAGGCAGCCGAGCATCCCCAGCTCCTCGCCCGCGGAGGCGAAAATGAAGTCGGTGTGCTGCGCGGGCAGCAGACCTGCCTGCACCATCGTGCCGTTTCCGAGCCCCTGCCCGGCGACGCCGCCGTTTTGCAGCATCCGCAGGCTGCGGTTCATCTGCCAGCGGACGCTCTGCGCGCTGGGATCGACCGTGGGATCGAACAGGACGAGGATGCGCTCGCGCTGATAGGTGTCAAAAAATCGCGTCCAGATAAGGGGCGAGAGTGCCAGCAGCGCGCCCGCGCCGGCGAGGAACCAGACGATATTCACGCCGCCGACAAACGCCATGATGACGAAAATGAGCAGATAGTTGAGCGCCACGCCGTCGTCATACGACACCACGATGATGAGCCCTGCCAGCAGCGCCGTAATGCCCGCGATCTGCGCCACAACGAGCGGCGAAGAGAGCTTGTTCTGCTTGACCGCCATCGTTTTGGCAAGGATAATGATATACAGGACCTTGCAGATCTCCGCAGGCTGGATATTAAACGGCAGGAATTTGAACGCCAGCCAGCTCTTGTTGCCGGTCTGACCCTCAACGCCGAAAAAGCGGAGCATCCCGATGAACAGCACGCAGAACACCAGCAGCAGCTCGCGCCGCTCGGCGATGATGTCCACGTCCAGAAGCGTGAGCAGAACGTAGAGGATGATCCCCAGAACGAGCGAGAGCGTCTGGATGCGCACATAGCGCGCGCTGCCGAGATAATTCGTGGCGCTGGAGATGATGACGATGCCAAAGATCGTCGCCGTCACGCACAGCAGCAGCAGCACCATATCCGCCTTGCGCGTAAACTCACGGATAGCGCGAAGGATCGCCTGCATCGCCCCGCCTCCTTTCCAAATGCAAAATTCGATAGTATAGCGTCAGTTGACAAGGGCACACATGGTTTTCCCGGGTCTAAACGGCACCTGGCTGCGTTATTCTCGTTGGCGGGCGTCAGCCCGCCTGCCTCGGCTGCCTTGCCAGCCGCCGTTTATCCTCCGGGAAAACTCGAAGACCCGCCGGGCGTCCCGGCGCGTCATTGGCAAGGCAGAGGACGCAGGCTTGCCGTCGCAAGCCAAGGACGATAACGCAGCAAATGGCGTGCCGGGGCGTCCTGCGGGCATATGTGCCCTTGTCAATTGACGCTATTGTATTGTAGCAGACAAACGGCTTTCTGTAAAGTTTCTTTGCATATTGGGGAAAACTGTGATAGGATAAGCGGGAAAAGAGGGTGGAAGCATGGAATTTCTGACACACAGCCCGGACGAGACGCAGCGCGTGGGCGCGGCGCTGGCAAAAACGCTTTGCGGCGGCGAGGTCATCGCGTTTCTGGGCGACCTCGGCGCGGGCAAGACCGCCTTTACGCGCGGACTTGCCGAAGGGCTCGGCGTGACGGACGCCGTCACCAGCCCGACGTATACCATTGTGAATGAATATCTCACGGGGCGGCTGCCGCTGTTCCATTTTGATATGTACCGGCTGGGAAGCAGCGAGGAGCTGTTTGACATCGGCTGGGAGGATTATCTCGCACGCGGCGGCGTGTGCGCCGTGGAGTGGAGCGAAAACGTACAGGACGCGCTGGAAGCGCCCATCACCGTGCGCATCGACCGCGTGCCGGACAGCGGCGACGACTGCCGCCGCATCACCATCACGGGAGGGAAGCCGCTTGAACATCTTAGCCTTTGAATCCTCCGCCAAGGCGGCGAGCGCCGCGCTGCTGTCTGACGGGCAGCTTTTGGGCGAGGCGTTTCTCAATAACGGCCTGACGCACAGCCGGACGCTTTTGCAGCTTGCGGAGGAATTACTTCAAAATTGTGACCTGACGGTCGAAGCCATCGACGCCGTGGGCGTCGCGGCAGGCCCGGGCAGCTTTACGGGCGTGCGCATCGGCGTGGCGGCGGCAAAGGGCTTTTGCTGGGGGCGGCAGATTTCGTGTTACGGCGTTTCCACGCTGGAGGCGATGGTGCGCGGCGCTGCCGTCTGCGACGGCGTGTGGTGCGCCTGCATGGACGCGCGGCGGCAGCAGGTCTACACGGCGGTCTACGCCGCGCAGGACGGCGAGTTGTCCGTTTTGCTGGAAGACTGCGCCATCAGCTTGGAGGAATTGGGCGCTTTTCTGAAAAAACTCGAAAAACCTGTTTTTCTGGTTGGCGATGGCGCGGCTTTGTGCTATAATGCACTCGGACAAAATATCCCGGTGCTGCGCCTGCTGCCGGAACACCTGCGCCACCAGCGTGCCGCCGGCGTTGCGCTGTGCGCGCAGCGAATGGTGGAAGCCGGTGACCCCGGCGACGCCGCCGCGCTCACGCCGAATTACCTGCGCCTGTCGCAGGCAGAGCGTGCGCGCATGGAAGCACTGAAAAATGAATAGACGGAAAGGGAGTTTCACATGAGCCAGAATCAATTCGGACCGAACGTACACATTATGGACCACCCGCTCGTTGCGCACAAGCTCACCATCATGCGCGACAAGAACACCAGCGTCAAGGACTTCCGCGAGCTTGTCTCCGAGGTCGGTATGTTCATCACCTATGAGGCGATGCGCGACCTGCCGCTGACCACCAAGGAGGTCGAAACGCCGCTGTGCAAGGCGATGCTCCCGACGCTCGCCGGCAAAAAGATCGCCGTCGTGCCCATCCTGCGCGCGGGTCTCGGTCTGGTGGACGGCGTGCTGCGCATGATGCCGTCGGCGCGTGTCGGTCACATCGGTATGTACCGCGATGAGGAAACGCTCGAGCCGCACGTCTATTTCTGCAAAATGCCCAAGGACATCGCCGAGCGCGAGGTCATGATCGTCGATCCGATGCTCGCCACCGGCGGCTCGGCAGACGCCGCCATCACCGAGATGGAAAAGCGCGGCTGCACGAATATCAAGCTCATGGTGCTGGTCGCCGCGCCCGTCGGCATCCAGCTCATCGAAAAGAACCATCCGAATGTGGAAATTTACTGCGGCGCAGTCGATGAGTGCCTGAACGAGCACGGCTATATCGTGCCCGGTCTGGGCGACGCCGGCGACCGCATCTTCGGCACGAAGTAAGAGCAAGAAATATCCGGGAGGGGCACCGCCCCTCCCGTTTTTATGCACCCTCCTAAGGCTTCCCCCCGGAGGGAAGCTGTCGGCGAAGCCGACTGATGAGGGAAAGGGTTCTTGTTTCTGAGCTGCGCCGCGTTTCGTCGTAGCGTAGGGGCGGGGCTTGCCCCGCCCGCGCAGGACGCAATCACAAAATTGCACGATGTGCGGCAAAAACGTAAAATGTCCGTAGGGGTCGATGCCGCGCTCTCCCCGGCAGGATGCAATCGCAAAATTGCACGCACCGCCGGCGAAAACGAGAAACGTTTTGTAGGGGCGGACGCCTCTGTCCGCCCGTGAGGCAATCACGATTTTGCCGCAGGGTATCATAATAAACGGTCGTGCCCCGTGCGGGGAGAGCGCGGCATCGACCCCTACAAAGGTTGTACGGATTCGCCGGGGTGCATCCGTTTTTGCAGGTGCGTCCTGCCGGGCGGACAGGGTCGTCCGCCCCTACAGGTGCATACCGTTTCACATCGGTACGCACAAAATTGCGGTGTTGTGCCGCGCGGGTGGGGTAGAACCCCTCCCCTACGCAAATCTGGCGGTTGGGTACAAACGCGGCAGCATCTCAAAACGTACCACGCTTCTCCTCATCCGGCGCTTCGCGCCACCTTCCCCACATGGGGAAGGCATTCAACTTCTCAAAAGGAGGAAACCCATGAAACAGGACCTTCTCGGCGCGGTGCGGGCGGGGCGGGGGCTTTCGCTGCGGCAGCAGATCGGGCTGGTGGCGCAGCTCAGCCTGCCCGCCATTCTGGCGCAGGTCTCCTCCATCATCATGCAGTATATCGACACGTCCATGGTCGGCTCGCTGGGTACGAACGCCTCCGCCGCCATCGGGCTGGTCGCGTCCACAACATGGCTGTTCGGCGGGCTGTGCCGGGCGCTGATGGTCGGCTTCTGCGTGCAGGCGGCGCAGCGCATCGGCGCGGGCGATGAGCGCGACGCGCGCAATCTCGTGCGGCAGTCGATCGTCTCGGGGCTCGTATTTGGGCTGCTGCTCGCCGCCATCGGCGCGGCGCTCTCCGGGTATCTCCCCCGCTGGCTCGGCGCGGACGACGCCATCTGGGCGGACGCAGCGTCCTATTTCCTCGTCTTTTCGCTGGCGCTGCCGTTTTTCCAGCTCAATCGGCTGGCGGCAGGGCTTTTGCAGGCGAGCGGCAATATGCGCACGCCCAGCGTGCTGCTCATTCTCATGTGCCCGCTGGACGTCGTGTTCAACTTTTTCCTCATCTTTCCCACCCGGCAGCTTGGCGGGTTCACCGTTCCCGGCGCGGGGCTTGGCGTGACGGGCGCGGCGCTGGGCACGGCGCTGGCAGAGGCGGTCGTGGCGCTGCTGCTGTGCGCGGCGCTGCTGCTGCGCAGCCCGATGCTGAGGCTGCGGCGGGACGAGCGGCTGCGCCTTGTACCGCAGCAGCTTAAACGCGCTGTGCAGCTCGCCGTGCCGGTGGCGCTGGAGCAGGCGGTCATGTCCGGCGGGCAGATCGCCACGACCGGCATCATCGCGCCGCTCGGCACAACGTCCATCGCCGCCAACTCGTTTGCCGTAACGGCGGAGGCACTGTGCTATATGCCGGGCTACGGCGTGCAGAGCGCCGCCGTCACGCTCATCGGGCAGAGTGTGGGCGCGAAGCGCCGCGACCTCGTGACCAGGCTCGGCTGGGTGACGGTGCTGCTGGGCATGGGCGTGATGGGGCTGGCTGCGGGTGCGATGTATTTCCTCGCGCCCGTGATCATCGGCATCCTCACGCCGGACGCGCTCGCTGCCGCGCTGGCGGTGCAGGTGCTGCGCATCGTGGTGTTCGCCGAGCCGTTTTTCGGCGCGTCCATCGTCGCGACCGGCGTTTTTCAGGGCGCGGGCGATTCACTGCTCAGTTCGGTACTCAATTTTGTGAGTATGTGGGGCGTGCGCGTGCCGCTGACGGTGCTGCTGACAAAGCATCTGGCGCTGCCGGGCGCGTGGATCGCCATGAGCCTCGAGCTTGTCATCCGCGGCGCGCTGTTTTTGATCGTCCTGGCGAAAAAATGGTGGCTGCCGCGCAGTATGCGCGAAAAAGCAAAACAATAAAAATGATCCTGCGGCGCTGCAAAGCCCGCAGGATTTTTATTGACAAATCTCATTCGCTGCTGTAAGTTATACAAGTATGATTTTCACCCTACTGGGAGGGATGCACATGGCGGCTGGCAAGCATCTGTTGGGGCGCGCGGGCGGCTACCATATTTTCGGCACGGCGAAGGTCGGTGAAAAGGGGCAGATCGTCATTCCCAAGGACGCGCGCACGCTGTTTGACGTCAAGCCCGGCGATACGCTGCTGATTTTGGGCGACGAGCGCAGCGGCATCATCGTCACGCGCCCCGACGTCATCCGTGACGCGGCGGCGCAGGTATTTGAGGATCTGGAGAGAAACGAGGGATGAACCATGGAACTGTATGAAATGTACGCCTCGCTCGGCGTGAGCCGCGCGGTCTGGGAATACGGCGAGCGGATTTTGGAGGGGCTGCAAGACCGCTTTGCAGCCATCGACCGCACGGCGGAATACAATCAGGCAAAGGTCCTGCGTGCCATGCACCAAAACCGCGTGGACGCGACGTGCTTTGCCGCCACCACGGGCTATGGCTACGATGATCTGGGGCGTGAAAAGCTGGAGCGCGTCTACGCCGCGGCATTCGGCACGGAGGCGACGCTGGTGCGCCCGCAGATCACCTGCGGCACGCACGCACTCGCCGTGGCGCTCAGTGCAAACCTGCTGCCCGGCGACGAGCTGCTCAGCCCTGTCGGTGCGCCGTATGACACGCTGGAGGAGGTCATCGGCATCCGCCCGTCCAAATGCTCGCTGAAGGAATACGGCGTTTCCTACCGGCAGGTCGATCTGCTGCCGGACGGGTCGTTCGACTATGACGGCATCCGCGCCGCCATCACGGACAAGACAAAGCTCATCACCATCCAGCGCTCCAAGGGCTACGCCACGCGCCCGTCGTTTTCGGTGGAAAAGATCGGGCAGCTCATCGCGTTCTGCAAGCAGTGCAAGCCCGACGCTCTGTGCATGGTCGATAACTGCTACGGCGAATTTGTCGAGCGCGGCGAGCCGTCCGACGTGGGCGCGGATATGATCGTCGGCAGCCTCATCAAAAACCCCGGCGGCGGGCTTGCGCCCATCGGCGGCTATATCTGCGGCACGGCGGCGTGCATCGAGCGCTGCGCCTACCGTCTCTCCGCGCCGGGGCTGGGGCAGGAGGTCGGCGCGAATCTCGGCTTGCTTCCGTCCATGTATCAGGGCTTCTTCCTCGCGCCCACGGTGGTCGCCGGGGCGCTCAAGGGCGCGGTGTTCGCCGCGAATGTGTACGAAAAGCTGGGCTTTTCGTGCGTTCCGAATGCGACGGAATCCCGCCACGACATCATTCAGGCAGTCACGCTGGGCTCTGCCGAGCGGATGCTCGCCTTCTGCCGCGGCATTCAGGCTGCCGCGCCGGTGGACAGCTACGTCACGCCCGTGCCGTGGGCGATGCCGGGCTATGATTCCGAGGTCGTGATGGCGGCGGGCGCGTTCGTGCAGGGCTCGTCCATCGAGCTGTCCGCCGACGGTCCGATCCGCCCGCCCTACGCCGTCTACTTCCAGGGCGGTCTGACGTGGTATCACGCCAAGCTCGGCATCCTGATGAGCTTGCAGAAACTTGTAGAGGCAGGATTGGCTCAACTGCCTGCTGAGACGAAGTAAGAAGTAAGAGTGAATAGTGAATAGGTAAGGTGTCGCGCAAAGCGCGACGACTTAAAATCGTGCCGCTTTGCGGCACACCACACTTCTTCACTCTTCACGATTCCCTATTCACTAAAAACAAAAAACAAAAGGAATTATCGTTATGTGGTTTTGGCTTTCGTTAATTACCCTCCTCTGCTGGAGCGGCTCGGATCTGTTCTCCAAGATCGGCTGCCGGGACGCCTCGGACAAGCTGGGACATCTGAAAATGGTCATCGCCGTGGGCGTTGTGATGGGTCTGCACGCGGCATATGAGATTTTTATCGGCGGCACGGTCGTCACATGGCAGGTCATCTGGACATATCTGCCGGTGTCGCTGCTGTATATCGGCTCGATGACGCTGGGCTATGTCGGTCTGCGGTACATTGAGCTGTCCATCTCGTCGCCCATCTGCAACGCCTCCGGCGCGCTGGTGGCGGTCATGAGCCTGCTCTCCGGCAGTCTGGACGAGGACATCACAGGCTCGACACGCGTGCTCGTCATCGGCGCGGTGGCGCTGGTGTGCATGGGTGTGATCGGACTGGGCATCGTGGAGGCGCACGAGGACGACGCGCTGCGCGCCGCGCGGCAGGAGGCGTCCAATTACAAATACGCCAAGTCGTGGCTGGCGCTGTGCCTGCCCATCGCCTACTGTCTGCTGGACGCGGCGGGGACGTTTGCCGACTCGCTCGTGCTCGAAACGCTCAACGAGGACTCTGCAAACGCGGCGTATGAGCTGACGTTTTTGGCGGCGGGCATTCTGTGCTTTATCTACGTGGTGTTCATCAAAAAGGACAAGCTCGTGCCGAAGATGGAAGCGCCGAAGTACGTCGGTGCGATCTTCGAGACCGCCGGTCAGTTCTCGTACATCTACGCCATCGGCGACAAGGCGCACGTCGCGCTCTCCGCGCCGATCATCTCGGCGTACTGCGTCGCGTCCGTGGTGTGGAGTAGAATTTTCCTGAAGGAAAAGCTGTCGTGGAAGCACTACGCGATGATCGCGCTCGTGGTGGCTGGCATCGTCATTCTCGGCGTGTTCGACATCTGAAAAACGCTGAAATAGCACCCGGTTTGGGCGGTGTTGTGCAAAATGTGCACTGCCGCCAAAGCTGGGTGCATATTTTTATGCAACATTGCTTCTTTACATTATCACATTATCATGGTAAAGTATCACCATGATAACGAAGCAGTCAATGAGCTGCTTCCCACACAAAAACCACCGCAATGACCATCAAGGAGGAAATGAAAAATGAAAAAGATCATCGCTATCATGCTGGCAGTTCTGATGCTCGCATCCATGGCCGCCTGCGCAGGCAAGCCGGCGTCCGAGACCCCCGCAGCCACTGAGACCCCCGCAGCCGCCGAAGCGCCCGCCGCTTCTGAGGAAGCCGCCGAGACCGACAAGGACTACGTCGTCGGCAAGGGCAAGCTCGTCGTCGGCATCACCGACTTCGCCCCCATGGACTATCAGGAAAACGGCGAATGGATCGGCTTTGACGCCGACATGGCAAAGGCGTTTGCAAAGTCCCTCGGCGTAGACGTCGAGTTCGTCGAGATCGACTGGGACAACAAAATTCTGGAGCTCGACAGCAAGACCATCGACTGCGTCTGGAACGGCATGACACTCACCGCTGAGGTCACGTCCTCCATGGAGACCTCCAACGCCTACTGCAACAACTCTCAGGTCGTTATCGTTCCCGCCGACAAGGCTGCTGACTACACCAGCGTAGACGCGTGCAAGGACCTGACGTTCGCCGTGGAATCCGGCTCTGCCGGTCAGGCGGAGGTCGAAAAGCAGGGCTTCACCTTCACCGAGGTCAAGGATCAGGCGACCGCGCTGATGGAAGTCGCCGCCGGGACGTGCGACGCGGCAGTCATCGACTCGCTGATGGCGGGCGCGATGGTGGGCGCAGGCACGAGCTACGAAAACCTGAGCTACACCTTCAGCCTGAACGCCGACGAGGGCGAGCAGTACGGCGTCGGCTTCCGCAAGGGCTCTGACCTGGCAGCAGCGCTCAACGACTTCTTCAAGAGCGCCTACGCCGACGGCAGCCTGACCGCCTGCGCCGAGACCTACGGCATCCAGGCAGCCCTCATCGCTCAATAACCAAAGAACTTCCGCAAGCCATATATCCCCCTCCCCCGCGCTCCCCGGCAGTCTGCTGCCGGGGAACGCCTGTCTCTCTCCCATTTCCTTCTAAGAACATATTGACTATACTTTAGAACACAGGCGGTACATCCTATGACGTTTTCCGAACAATTTCCGATCGTATTGCAGGCGCTGAACGCCGGCTTTTTGCAGACGCTCAAGCTGTTTGCCATCACGCTCATCGGCGCGATCCCGCTGGGGCTCATCATCTCCTTCGGCTCGATGTCGCGCTTTCGCCCGCTGCGCTATCTCGTGCGGCTGGTCATCTGGGTCATCCGCGGCACGCCGCTGATGCTCCAGCTCCTCATTTTGTTCTTCTTCCCCGGTCTTGTGCTGGGCAAAAATATCTGGGGCAGCGGTGAGACGGGGCGCTTTCTCGCCTCCGCCATCGCGTTCGTGTTTAATTACGCCTGCTATTTCTCCGAAATTTACCGCGGCGGCATTCAGGGCGTGCCCAAGGGGCAGCAGGAGGCGGGGCAGGTGCTCGGCATGACGAAGGGGCAGATCTTCTTCAAGGTCACGCTGCTGCAAATGATCAAGCGCATCGTGCCGCCGATGTCCAACGAGATCATCACGCTGGTCAAGGACACGTCCCTCGCCCGCATTATTGCTTTGCAGGAGGTCATCTGGGCAGGTCAGGCATTCATGAAGGGCAGCAACGGCATTTCCGGCGCGATCTGGCCGCTGTTCTTTACCGGCGTGTATTACCTGATCTTCAGCGGCGTGCTGACGCTCGCGCTCGGCGCGCTGGAGCGCAAGCTCGACTATTTTAAGGCGTAAGGAGGAAGGAATATGTCTGTACTGGAGGTCCGCGACCTGCACAAGCAGTTTGACCGCAGCACGCAGGTGCTGCGCGGTGTGAGCTTTTCGCTGGAACAGGGCGAATGCGTCGCCATCATCGGCTCATCCGGCAGCGGCAAAACGACGCTCCTGCGCTGCCTGAACTTTTTGGAAACGCCCGACAAGGGGCAAATTCTGGTGAACGGGGAAACGCTGTTCGACGCCGCCGACCCCGCCACGCGGCGCGAGTCCGAAATTCGCACCAAGCGGCTGCATTTCGGGCTGGTGTTTCAGAATTTCAACCTCTTCCCGCAGTATACGGCGCTGGAAAACGTGATGCTCGCCAGCGAGCTGCTGGCAAAGGCGCAGCCGGATTTCAAGCAGAACAAAAAGACAATTTTGGCGCAGCTCCGCGCGCACGCGGAGGAGCTTTTGACGCAGGTGGGGTTAAAGGACAAGATGTCCCTCTATCCGCACCAGCTCTCCGGCGGGCAGCAGCAGCGCGTCGCCATCGCGCGGGCGCTGGCGCTGAAGCCCGATGTGCTCTGCTTTGACGAGCCGACGAGTGCGCTCGACCCGGAGCTGACGGGCGAGGTGCTGCGCGTCATCCGCGCGCTTGCCGACCAGCACATGACGATGATCGTCGTCACGCACGAGATGGCGTTCGCCCGCGACGTTGCCGACCGCGCGATCTTTATGGACGGCGGCGTGATCGTAGAGCAGGGACCGGCGCACGACGTGATCGAGCATCCGCAAAACGCGCGCACGCAGCAGTTTTTGGCGAGCTACAATCAGAACACACTCTGAATATGCAGATTATGATGAATATATGCAAATGCAAAATTTGCATATATTCATTTTTAATTCCGCATTTTTGCGAAATACTGCCTGTTTTGTGCAGGTTGACCGCATATTTTTTGAAAAAGCGCAGATCGTTGTGCAATATTTTTCAAATTTAGGGTTGATTTTTATTCATCAAGTGTGTATACTTAGCACCATAAAGAACGCCCCACGACAGAGGGCAGATCAAATGGAGGAAAAGAAAATGAAAAAACTGCTTGCAATTCTGCTGTGCCTGTGCATGGTACTGAGTCTGGCGGCTTGCGCCGGCAAGTCCACCACCACTGAGACCCCCGCGGCGACCGAGACCCCTGCCGCGACTGAGACCCCCGCGGCTGACGAAGCCCCGGCTGCCGAGGAAGCCGCCCCCACCATCTCCACCGTGAACCCCGGCAAGCTGACCGTTGCCACCTCGCCGGACTTTGCACCGTATGAGTTCTACGCCATCGACGCAAACGGCGATCCGCAGCTCGCGGGCTTTGACCCGGCGCTGGCGCAGTACGTTGCCGATTACCTCGGTCTGGAGCTTGAGATCATCCCGATGGACTTTGACGGCGTGCTGGCTGAGCTGGCAAACGGCACGGTCGATCTTGGCATGGCGGGTCTGTCCCCCGATCCCGAGCGTGCCGACGCGATGGACTTCTCCGACATCTACTATCTCGGCGGTCAGTCCTTTGTGTGCCTGAAAGACAATGCCGACAAGTTCCCCGATCTGGCGGCTACCAACGACGCTTCCCTCTCCATCGGCGCGCAGACGGGCTCGATCCAGGTCGGTCTGGCTGAGGAAAACAGCCCCGACGCCGACATCGTTCTGCTGACCAAGGTCACCGACATCATCGCCGAGCTGATCGGCGGCAAGCTGGACGGCGCTTACATCGAAACCGCCGTTGCCGAGAGCTATGCCAAGAACTACCCCGAGCTGTGCGTGGTGCTGGATGTTCCGTATGATGTCGCCGGTTCTTCCATCGGCGTCACCAAGGGCAACAGTGAGCTGCTTGCCGGTGTCAACGAAGCCATCGCCGCCGCGCTGGCGGACGGCAGCATGGACAGCTTCGTCGCCGAGGCGAATGAGCTTGCCAGCGGCAGCGTCTACGAGGGTCTGCTTGACAACTACGAGGGCTGAGCTGTAAACTGATAATAACCGACCCGATCCTCCCCGCTGGGGAGGATTTCGGGCTATACGAGAAAGGGGAAAACCGATGCTTTCCGCTGTAAAATTCGAAAAAGTATTCCGCTATATGGACCTGTTCTGGCAGGGCGTGGCGTGCACCGTCTCGCTCTCCGCGCTGACGGTCATCTTCGGCTTCATTCTGGCGCTGATTTTGGCTGTGGCGCGTCTGTCCGACCTGAATGTGTTCCGGTTTTTATCTACGGATACGCAGCGGAAGCTGCAAAACCGGGAGGGCTTCTGGTACGCCCTGAGCCGCTTCAATCCCATCAAATTCCTCGCCACGGCGTATGTGGAGCTGTTCCGCGCCACGCCGATGCTGGTGCAGCTGTTCGTCATCTACTACGTCGTGTTTGCAAACGTCAGCGTGCTGCCGGGCTTCAAGCTCTTCGGCTTCATCCGCTTTGACCGTTTCTTCCCGGGCGTTGTTGCGCTGGCGCTCAACTCCGGTGCGTACCTGTCCGAGATCATCCGCTCCGGCATCCAGTCGATCGACGGCGGGCAGACCGAAGCCGCCCGCAGCCTTGGCATGAGCCAGCTCAAGACGATGCGCTTCATCATCCTCCCGCAGGCGATCAAAAACATCCTGCCTGCCATCGCCAACGAGTTTGTCACCATCATCAAGGAATCGTCCATCTGCTATACCATCGGCGTGCAGGACATCATGAGCGCCGTCGCCGCCGTGAAGGGTGCGACGTTCGTCATCGCCGAGCCGCTGGTCATCGCCACGGCGCTATATTTCTGCCTGACGTTCCCCACGTCCAAGATCATCGCGCACTTTGAAAAGAAAATGAGCGCGGGCGACCGCCGCAACGGAGGCACGCACCAGCGCGAGCGCAAGCGCAAGCTGGGCTTTGCCGGTGCAGGTGCGCAGCCCGTCGTCATGATCCCGACCGAGGAGGAGACGAAATGAGCCAGAAGCTGATCGAGGTCAAGGACCTGAAAAAATATTATAACCGCGGCGCGATCAAGGCGCTCGACGGCGTGAGCGTGGACATTGACCGCGGCGACGTGATGGTCGTCATCGGTCCGTCCGGCAGCGGCAAATCGACGTTCCTGCGCTCGCTGAACCTGCTGGAGCAGCCCACCGGCGGCAGCATCGTCTTTGACGGCGTGGACATCACCAAAAAGCGTGAGAAGGGCGCGGACGGCAAACTGCACAAGCTGAACATCGACCAGCACCGGCAGAAGATGGGCATGGTGTTCCAGCATTTTAACCTCTTCCCGCATATGACGATCCTCGACAATATGACCCTTGCGCCCGTGCAGGTCAAGCACATGAACAAAGCCGAGGCGGAGCAGAAGGCGCTGGGGCTGCTGGCGCGCGTCGGGCTTGCCGACCGTGCCGACGCCTACCCCATCCAGCTCTCCGGCGGGCAGAAGCAGCGTGTTGCCATCGTGCGCGCGCTGATGATGGAGCCCGAGGTCATGCTCTTTGACGAGCCGACGAGCGCGCTCGACCCCGAAATGGTCGGCGAGGTGCTGGAGGTCATGAAGGAGCTGGCGCTGGGCGGCATGACGATGGTCGTGGTCACGCACGAGATGGGTTTTGCGAAAGAGGTCGGCAACCGGGTGCTGTTCATGGCGGACGGCAAGCTCGTGGAGCAGGGCTCGCCCACGGACATCTTCGACCACCCGCAGAGCGAACGGCTTCAGGATTTCCTCGCGAAAGTGTTATAGGGCTACATCAAAAGGCGTCTGCGCATGGGCGCGGGCGCCATCTTTTTGGAGGACAGTATGGAAAAACAGACTTTATTTTCGTATCTCGACAAAAATGCCGTCATTTTCACGCAGCTCAGTGACGACATCTGGGAGCACCCGGAGCTGTCGCTGCGCGAATACGGGGCGATGGAGCGCTACTGTGCGGTGCTGAAAAAGCTCGGCTTTGCCGTCGAGACCGGCATCGCGGGCGTGCCGACGGCTTTTTCCGGCACGTTCGGCTCGGGAAGGCCCGTCATCGGCTTTTTGGGCGAATTTGACGCGCTGGACAGCCTCTCGCAGGAGGCGGGCGCGCTGGAGCGCAAGGCGTGTGTCCCCGGCGGCGCGGGGCACGGCTGCGGGCATAATCTGCTCGGTGCGGGCGCGCTGGCGGCTGCCGCCGCAGTCAAGGACGCGCTGAGCAAGCTCCCGGACGGCAGCGGCACGGTCATTTTCTATGGCTGCCCCGGCGAAGAGGGCGGCGCGGGCAAGGCGTTCATGGCGCGCCAGGGCGTGTTCAAGGGGCTTGACGCCGCGCTCACCTGGCATCCTGAGGACGTCAACGAGGTCGTGACCGGGAGCTGCCTTGCCTCCTATCAGGTGGAGTACAAATTCACCGGCATCGCGGCGCACGCGGCGGGCTGCCCATATATGGGGCGCAGCGCGCTGGACGCGGTGGAGCTGATGAACGTGGGCGCGCAGTTTTTGCGTGAGCACATCCCGCCCCATCACGGCGTACACTACGCCATCACCGACGCCGGCGGTCTATCTCCCAACGTCGTGCAGCCGCGCGCGCAGGCGCTGTATATGCTCCGCGCGGACAACGTGCCGAATATCCTCAAGCTCGCCGAGCGTGTGGACCGCATCGCGCAGGGCGCGGCGATGATGACCGACACGACCGTCGCCCGCCGCTTCATCGACGGCACGGCGGACACACTGCCGAATGAAACGCTGGAAAAGCTGGCATACGAGAATTTTGCCGCCGTCAAACTGCCGGACTACACGCCGGAGGAGCGCGCGTTTGCCGAAAAGCTCTCCCGAACGTATGAAAAGGCAAAGCTGCCCGGCTTTGCCACGCTGCACGACGCGAGGATCGCCCGCTTTGTGCGCGAACAGACGCAGGATAACACCTGCGCGCTCAACGAATTTCTCATGCCGCTGTATCATTCGAGCGCCATCGAGCCCGGCTCGACCGACGTCGGCGACGTGAGCCGGCAGACGCCTACCGTGCAGATCCACGCCGCCACCGTCCCCAACGGCACGCCGGGGCACAGCTGGCAGGAGGTGAGCTGTGGCAAGAGCAGCATCGCGCACAAGGGCATGCTGCTGGCAGCCAAAGTCCTCGCCGCCACCGCATGGGATCTGTTCACAAAGCCCGCCGTCCTCAAAGCCGCGCAGGACGAATTTCACGCCTTCGGCAGCACCTACACCTGCCCGATCCCGAAGGACGCAAAGCCCGTGATCGCCGGCGAGAGCATCGATTGATCTTTGCAGCACTCCCAAACAGAGCCGTAGGGGCGGACGCCTCTGTCCGCCCGGCGGCACGCACCCACAAATACAGGCATACCAATGCAAACCCGCACACCGTTTGTAGGGGTCGATGCCCACATCGACCCGTGCAGCAGACACAATCGGTTTTACGAAACATTGCAGCAAAAACGGGCGTACCCAACGGGCGGACAGAGGCGTCCGCCCCTACAAAACGTTTCTCGTTTTCGCCGACGGTGCGTGCAATTTTGTGATAGCATCCTGCCGGGTCGATGTGGGCATCGACCCCTACAGACACATTACGAGGTCGCCGGCACGCCGCGCGCCCTTGCCTCCCCCTTTGGGGGAGGTGTCCGAGCGCAGCGAAGGACGGAGAGGGTCAGCAATGCCCCTACCGACCCTCTCAGTCGCCTGCGGCGACAGCTCTCCCAAAGGGAGAGCCAAGGAACTTCTGCAGATCCGCTCATATTGCAAAACCGGGAGGGCTCACCCCTCCCGGTCGTTTTTATACGATCTCCTGTTCCAGCGCGTCAAATTCCGGCGTGGCGAAAAACTCGCCGAGGGTAATGCCCAGCCCGTCGCAGATGAGTTTGATGGTCAGCAGCTTCGGGTTCTGGCTTTTGCCGTACAGGATATTTTTCACGCTCGACGGCGGCAGCGCGCTGAGCGTCGCCAGCCGATTGATGCTGATGTCCCGCTCCCCGCAAAGCTGCAAAATTCGAGCTGCTACCGCCCTATTCAGCGTCATATATCTTACTCCATTTCCTCCGTGCGCCCCAGCAGCCAGTCGGGGCTGACCTTGAGAATATCAGCCAGTGCGTTCAGCTCTATGTCGCTGACCGGGCGTTTCTGCCCTTCCAGCAGCGACAGTGCGGGGACACTCAGATCGACCCCGGCGAGCTGAAGCTGTGCCAGCAGCTCTGTCTGCTTCATGCCGCGCGCCAGCCGCGCCTGCGTGACCCGCACCCCGACCAGATTGCGGTCACCAAGCGCCAATTTCCGTTTTCGCATTCGCTCACCCTACTGTATTTCCTGTTCCAGCGCGTCAAATTCCGCACTCGTAAAAAACTCCCCGATCGTAATATCCAGACCGTCGCAGAGCTTTTTCACGGTCACGACTGAAACATCGCGCCGCCGGGCATCCAGCAGGCTGTACACCGTAGACGCCGTTACGCCTGCACGGTTTGCAAGCTCATTCGGGCGAATGCCCCGCTCGCGGCAAAGCTCCAGCACCCGCGCCGCTACAACATCCTTGACTGACATACCATCACCTCAAGGAAATTGTAAAATTCGTCACGCAAACGCGTATACGCACTTGCGTAAACCATCAAAATATTGTATACTCTGCTTGAGGTGATCCTATGCCCGATTATCAGCAGATGTACCTGACCATGATCCGTGCGTCGGAGGCGGCGCTGCGGGAATTGGAGAGCGCGCAGGCGCAGATCATTGCGGCGCAGCAGGCGTGCGAGGAGCTGTACCTTTCGCAGAGCGAGCCGGAGCTGACGCTCCTGCCGCGAAAAGAGCCGTAAAAATCGCCCCCGGTCGAGTGACCGGGGGCGATTTTTTATTCCACGGTGACGCTTTTTGCGAGGTTTCTGGGCTTATCAATATCACAGCCACGCTGGAGCGCCATATAGTAGGCGAATAATTGCAGCGGCAAGACGCCCAGGGACGGCAGGAACATATCCTCCGTCTCAGGGATGGTGAGGATGGCATCGGCGTTCTTTTCCATCTCGGCGCGATGCCGCGCCGTCGTGAGCGCCAGCACCTGCGCGCCGCGCGCCTTGACCTCCACGACGTTACTCATCGCCTTGTCAAACAGCGGCGAATACGTGCTCAGCGCCACCACGAGCGTCCCCTGCTCCACGAGCGAGATCGTGCCGTGCTTGAGCTCGCCCGAGGCATACGCCTCCGAGTGGATATACGAAATTTCCTTGAGCTTGAGCGACCCCTCCAGCCCCAGCGCGTAATCGAGATTGCGCCCGATGAAAAAGATGGAGTCGTGGTTAAAATACTGGCTGGCGAAGTGCTGGATGCTCTTGCAGTCCTGCAAAATGGTCTCCATTTTTTCCGGCAGGCGCGAAATTTCGTCCACCAGCGCCTGATAGCGCTCCGGCGCAATGCGCCCCAGCGTATCGGCAAAATACAGCGCGATCATATCCAGCAGCACGAGCTGCGTGGAAAACGCCTTGGTCGTCGCCACGGCGATCTCAGGACCTGCCCAGGTGTAGAGCACGTCGTCCGACTCGCGGGCGATAGAGCTGCCGACCACATTCACGATGGACAGCACACGCGCGCCGCGCGCCTTTGCCTCGCGCATGGCGGCCATGGTGTCGAGCGTTTCGCCGGACTGGCTGATGACGAGCACGAGCGTTTTTTCGTCCACCAGCGGGTCGCAGTATCGGAACTCGGACGCAAGCGTGACCTCTACGGGGATGCGCGCGAGCTTTTCGATGTTGTATTTGCCGATCACGCCGACGTGATACGACGAGCCGCAGGCGATGATGCAGATGCGTGAGAACGCCTCCAGCTCCTGCCGCGTGAGCGTCAGGTCGTCGAGCGCGATGCGCCCGCCCTTGAGGCGCGGGCTGATGGTGCGGCGGATGGCGTCCGGCTCTTCCATGATCTCCTTGAGCATAAAGTGCGGATAGCCGCCCTTTTCCGCCGCGGAAATTTCCCAATCGACAAAATGTCGCTCCTTCTGCACCTCCTGCTCCATCGCGTCATACACGCGGATAGAGTCGCGCGTGAGCACGGCGACCTCGCCGTCCTCCATGTACGCCACAGTGCGCGTATGCTTCACCAGCGCCGTCACGTCCGAGGCGATGAAATTGCACCCCTCGCCAAAGCCGAGCAGCAGCGGCGCGTCCTTGCGGGCGGCATAGATGCGGTCCGGCTCGTCGGCGCAGAGAATGCCGAGGGCATACGCGCCCTCGATGCGGTGCAGGGCCATGTACAGCGCGTCGAACACACTGTGCGTCTGCAAATAGTAAAACTCCAGAAGCTGCGCCACGACCTCGCTGTCGGTCTCGGACGTAAAGTGTACGCCCTTCGTCTGCAAAAACTGCCGCAGCTCCAGATAATTTTCAATGATGCCGTTGTGTACCAGCGCGATCTTGCCGCCCTGGCTCAGGTGCGGGTGGGAGTTGACGTCATTCGGCTCGCCGTGCGTCGCCCAGCGGGTGTGCCCGATACCGAGCGTTCCGGGCAGCAGCGCACCGTTTTCGGTCTTTTCGATCAGGTTTTGCAGCCGTCCCTTTGTTTTGGAGAGCTGCAAGCGCCCATCCGCGCTCACGCAGATGCCCGCCGAGTCATAGCCGCGGTATTCCAGCCGCGACAGCCCCTCCAGCAAAATGGGCGCAGCCTGCTCCCTGCCGACGTATCCAACGATACCACACATATAAAATTGTCCTCCTGAAAAATTTCAGGCAAACACGCAGTCCGTTTGTCTGCTTCCCGGTCACAGTCGTTTTGTCCCGCGGTTGCCCGCGGGCTTTGTCGGCTGCGTCACGCGTCCGGGCGCACGAGCGTGCATCCGCCGATCCGTTCGATCACACGCTTCCTCGTCATCCTGTAGGGTATAGCACAGGAACACGGCGCTTGTGGCGGTATTGACCGCGAGCCTCCTTTCACTTCTGCGTTGTAGACATTATACGCGATTATCAACTGAAATGCTACTGATAAATTTCACAAAAAGCGGGCGTAGGACATTCCCTCGCCCGCGATTTTATCAAATTTGCCCTCAGACCGGGAATTGAAGCTGTTCGGGCTGCAATTCTGCCAACGTTTTCAGCTCCCGCACCGGCTGGGCGCCGCGCGCGCAGAGCGCCTGTGCGCCGTCCGAACCGTCGTCGTTTACAAACACCGGCGACCAGCCTGCGCGCAGATTGTCGAGCGTCCCGTGCCATGTGCCGCCCGCGCCGCAGGCGCACTGCGCAACGAGCGTCTTTTCACCCATGGCGTGGATGAGGTGGTTGCGGCTCATGGCACGCGGCGTGGAAAACGGCAGCTCGCAGCCGCCCTCGCTCACATATAAAACGCGCGCGTGCGCCGCGCAGTCCAGAAGTCTGCCCGCCGTAAATACGATCACGCTGCCGCCTGCTGCCAGACACGCTGCCTGCGCGGCGCTGTCCGCGCCGTTCGCGCCGCCGGAGGCGAGCACATAGCCCTCCGCCGCCGCCAGCCGTCCCACCGCCTCGGCAAAGCGCCGCCCGGGCGCTTGCAGTGCGCGCGAGCCGACCAGTGCGACGCAGCGCCGCTGAAGCAGCGCCTGATCGCCCAGCGTAAACAGGACCGGCGGGGCGCTCATGCCCATTTTTTCGGAGATCGCGGGCGGATACGCAGGGCTGATGCGCGTCACCGCGTCATAGCCGCGCCGGTGCATCGCGGCAAGATATTCATCCAGCCGCTGCTCGCGCGCGAGCAGCCCCGCGATGCGCTCTGCCGCCTCCGCGCCGTAGCCAAGCGCCTGCACATCCCGCGCCGTCAACTCCCGCAGCGGGTCGCCCGGACGGGAGGTCTGCGCGTGCGCGCGGATAGAGAGCGTGCGGAACTGCGCCATCGTTAAGACCTGCGCGTCCGCCTCACCCAGCGGGCAGCAGAGCAGCAGCAAGCCCCGCTCCGCGGCGGTCAACGGAATCTCCTTCTGCCTCGTGCCGGGGGCGCGGCGGGCTTTTTCGGCTCTTCCGCCACCAGCGTGCCGTCGTCCAGGAATTTGACCTTCTGCACCTGATAGTGCGAATATTTGGCGATCTCGTCGAGCTTTGCCTGCTCCGGGAACGTGCCGATGATGGAGATGGCGATGCCCTTTTTCTTCGCGCGCCCGGTCCTGCCGATGCGGTGGATGTAATACTCGTTCTCCTCCGGCACGTCGTAGTTGATGACCATGTCCACGTCGTCCACGTCGATGCCGCGCGAGGCGACGTCCGTGGCGATGAGCACGGCGAGCTTGCCGTCCTTGAACGTGCGCATGGTCTTTTCGCGCGTCGCCTGCCGAATATCGCCGTGCAGGCAGTCGGCGTCCGCACCCGCGCGGCGCAGATCGTCCGACAAACGCTGGCACATCGCCTTGGTGTTGCAGAAAATGATACACCGCGCCGGCTGCATCGTGCGCAGCAGCTTGAGCACGATGCCGATTTTCTCGAGCGGCGGGACGGTGATGGAGTACTGGTCGATGTCGGGGCGGTTTTCCTGATCGGCGGGGACGGTGATCTCCACCTCGTCGCGCTGATACATCCACGACACCGTCATGACCTCCTGCGAGATGGTGGCGGAAAACAGCCCGAGATTCTTGCGGTTTTTGATCTTTTCGATGATCTTCGTCACATCGTCGAAGAAGCCCATGTCGAGCATCCGGTCGGCTTCGTCGAGGATGACCGTTTTGACCTTATCCAGCCGCAGCGTTTTGCGGTTGTAGTGATCCATGAGCCGCCCCGGCGTCGCCACGACGATCTGCGGGTGCTTTTTGAGCTGGCTGATCTGCCCCTCGATCTTCGCCCCGCCGTACACGACCGCCACGCGGATGTCCTTATAGAATTTCAAAAGCCCGCGCAGCTCGTCACAAATTTGAATGGCAAGCTCGCGCGTGGGCGCTAAAATGAGCCCCTGCAAATCCTCCGACGCAGCGTCGATGTGCTCGATCATCGGGATGCCGAAGGCAAACGTCTTGCCTGTGCCCGTGGGCGCTTTGGCGATGACGTCCTTCCACTGCATGAGCGGTCCGATCGCCTCCGCCTGAATGCGCGTGGGGTAGCCGTAGCCCTTCTGCTCCAATGCCTGTAAGATCTGCGGCGAGAGCCCGAGATCCTGAAATGTTACCTGTTCCATAGTCCTTCGTTCCTTCATCCTCTGCCGTCACGCCAGCGGGCGGGGCGACAGATTTACATAATCAATATACGAAAAGCGCACGCCGTTTTCCTCCTGCGGCGAGGATTCCTGCTCGAGCTGCCAGTTTTCCAGCGCGTCCAGATCCGGGAAAAAGCGGTCCGCCTCCGGCGTGAGCTGCGTTTTGGTCACGCGGGCGCGCGCGCAGTACGGCAGGAGCTGCTCATACACGCTCGCCCCGCCGATGACGCACACGTCATCCGAATTTTTCCCGCGCAGAAGCGCAAACAGCTCCGGCAGATCGTGCGCGACCAGCGCGCCCTCTGCCGCGAAGTTTTTGTCGTGCGTCAGCACGATGTTCTCCCGGTTTTTAAGGGGCTTTCCGCCCGGAAACGTCGCCAGCGTGCGCCTGCCTAAAATGACGGTCTTGCCCATGGTGAGCGCGCGAAAGCGTTTTAAGTCCGCCGAAATGGAAACGAGCAATTGGTCGCGCAGACCGATGCCCCAGTTTTCCGTTACGTTTACGATCAGCTCCATACCGCCACCTCAGATCGCCACCGGGATGGGGTCGGAAAAATCGGCGTACCGATAATTCTCCATGCGGAAGCTGTCCACCGTGAAGTCGTAGAAATTCGTGATCGACTTGTCCATCACGAACGCCGGCGCGGGGTACTGCGGATTTTTCAGCATTTTTTCCACCAGCGGCACATGGCGGTCGTAGATATGGCAGTCGGCGATGACGTGCACCAGCTCGCCAGCCTCCAGCCCCGACACCTGCGCCATCATGTGCACCAGCACGGCATACTGCACCACGTTCCAGTTGTTTGCCGTGAGCATATCCTGACTGCGCTGGTTGAGGATGGCATTTAAGGTATTGCCGCTGACGTTGAACGTCATGGAGTATGCGCACGGCGCAAGCCCCATCTCATGCAGGTCGTGGTGGTTGTAGAGATTCGTGAGGATGCGGCGCGAGGCGGGGTTGTGCTTGAGGTCGTAGAGCACGCGATCCACCTGATCGAACTCGCCCTCCGGGTAGATGTGCTTAACGCCGAGCTGATAGCCGTACGCCTTGCCGATCGTGCCGTCAGGACCTGCCCAACTGTCCCAGATATGACTGCCGAGCTCGGAAATTTTGTTGGATTTTTTCTGCCAGATCCACAAAAGCTCCTGGATGCAGGACTTATAATACGTCCTGCGCAGCGTCATGATGGGAAATTCCTCCCGCAGGTCATAGCGGTTCACCACACAGAACTGCTTGATGGTGTGCGCCGGTGCGCCGTCCTCCCAATGCGGACGGACAGGGCGGTCAGTATCCCACACGCCGTGGTCTAAAATTTGTCTGCAAGTCTGAATATAGATCTCGTCTGCCCGGCTCATGCCAAATCTCCCCTTTTACCGTAATTATAGCTAGTATAACATATTTCCTCCCGCTTTTGTAGTCCCATGTAAAAAATATCCCCATCCGGCAAGCCGGATGGGGATATAATCGTTTTACCGATGGAACAGACCCTTTTTCTCATACGGCTCGGACGTGATGGTCTTGAGCTCGTAGCCGGTCTTGCCGATCACCTCGCGGAGCTTCTGCTCGTCAAGCGGCTGCTCGCTGAGGATCTCGGTACAGTTCTTTGCGTGTGAGGATGTGACCTTTTTCACCGGGAAGCTGTTTCGGATCGCGTCATTGACGTGCGCTTCGCACATCCCGCACTGCATTCCTTCGATGCTCAAAATAGTTTTTGTCATGGTATGTTCCTCCGTTTCTGGTATTGCTATGGACACCCGCCGTCTGCGGGTGGCTTGCCTCTCAAAGATCGTCCGCGTCCTGCACCGGGGTCTCGGATTCCTCCTCCGGGCGGCCTGTCCAGCTCCCCTGCGGGTCGGTGTCGCTCGCGGGCTGGTGGACGATGCTCTCTACGACTGCGCTTGCGCGCTCGCGCCGTTTGCGTTTCATGCGTACTCCCCCTTTTTCGATAGGGTGCGCAAAAATCACGCAAACGATACGTCAGTCACTGTGATGCCCGTTTTGATCGCACGCGGGCGGGGTAAATTTGCCCTCCTGCGCGGCGTTCAGATCCGGGCGCGCCGCGGTGAGCGCAGCGGAAAACGATGCAAAATCGCGGTGGCGCTCCGGCACGAACAGCTCATACGTCCGCCCCAACAGCGAATCCTCGGCAACGAGCCGCAGCGCGTCCTGCACGGTCTGATCGACCGGCATTTTGCGCACCGTATCCGCCTCGCGCACGCTGCCGACCTCAAACGTCATCATCCGCGCGCCGCTGAACACTAAGATCACGCCGTCCGCCAGCCGCAGTTCGTCCTCCGGGTCCATGATATATCGCAGCATAATAATTACCTCACACCAGCCGGATGTGCGCGCCGCCGGCATACGCCTGCGCCGTGCCGATACGCCGCGCATAGGGCAGCGCCGCCAGCAGCTCGCGCTCCAGCGCGTCTGCGTCGGCGGGATCGACCGCCAGCAGCAGCCCGCCCGCCGTCTGCGGGTCGTAGAAAATATCCTGAAGCGCAAGCGGCGTCTCACCCGCGTCCACGGTAGATTCCGCAAACGCGCGGTTGCGGTACATCCCCGCCGGGAGAATGCCATCCCGCGCAAAATCCAGCGCGTGATCGAGCACCGGCACATCCTTCGTGCGGATGACGAGCTGCACATTGCTGCCTTGCGCCATCTCGCTGCCGTGCCCCATCAGCCCGAAGCCCGTCACGTCCGTGCACGCGTGCACGCGGTACTTCACCATCACGTCGCGCGCGGCTTTGTTGAGCGTGGTCATAAGCTGGAAGCAAAGCGCCTGATCGTCTGCGCTCAAAAGTCCCGCCTTGCCCGCCGTGGTCAGCACACCGATGCCGATGGGCTTGGTGAGAAACAGCACGTCGCCCGGCTTTGCCCCGGCGTTCGTGAGCACGCGGTCGGGATGCACAAAGCCCGTGACGGCAAGTCCGTATTTCGGCTCGTCGTCCAAAATCGAGTGCCCGCCGGTGATGAGCGCGCCCGCCTCGTAGACCTTATCGTAGCCGCCGCGCAGCAGCGCGTGCACCGCCTCGCGCGGCATATTTTCGGGAATTGCCATGATGTTCAGGCACAGCTTCGGCTCGCCGCCCATGGCGTACACGTCCGACAGCGCGTTCGTCGCCGCGATCTGCCCGAAGGTATACGGGTCGTCGGCGATGGGCGGGAAGAAGTCCACCGTCTGCACCAGCGCCAACTCGTCCGACACGCGGTAGACCGACGCGTCGTCGCTTTTATCAAAGCCGACGAGCAGATTCGGGTCGCTGTGCACGCGGATGCCCTCCAAAAGCTGCGCCAGCACGCCCGCGCCGACCTTTGCGCCGCACCCGGCGCACTTTGCCAGCTTTGTCAGCTTGACCTCGGATTCCGCCATGTTATCTCTCCTTCAAAACGCCCGTATATTCCAAAATTGCCTGCAAAACGCCGCCGCCGATGGCGATGGCTTTGTCCGACGCGGTGTAGCACGCCGAGACGTCGCCGCGCGGGTCAACGTCGCCCGATTTCATGCCCTTGTGCACCGGCGTGCCGTCCGGCAGAATGCCGCGCAGAACGCCCGCGATCGTGCAGCGCATCGGCTCGCCGTCCACAATGCCGGCAATGTCGCCCGTCTGCACCATCGCGCCGATCTCCAGCCTCTGCTCGAAAATGCCCGCCTTCGGCGCGCGCAGCACGCGCTCGCCGGCATAGCCGCCGATGAGTCCGGGGATATTCGTGTTCGGGATGGCAGCGCCCTCACGGATGACTCTGCCGAGCGTATGCCCGCGCATCGTCTCGATGACGCAATGGCAGTCCTCCCCCGCCGTAAAGCCCGGACCGACGCCGATGACGAGCAGCGCGTCGGTGATCTTTGTGCCGAGATTGCGCTTTGCCAGCACCGCGTCCACCAGAACATCCGGGTGCAGCCAGCTTAGGCACTGCATCGTCTCATCCGCCAGCACCGGGATAAGCCCCGCCGCCAGCGCGTTTTCGACATCTGCCTGCGTTTCGGCGCGCACCGCCGTCACGCCCTCGACCTGTGTTTTGCCATAGACGATCGCCTGCGAAAAGCACACCGTCCGCCGGATGGCGGTCGGCTGCGGCAGGTCGGTCATCACGATTTTGATATGCGAGCGCCACAGCCGCAGCCCAATGCCGCTGGCAAGATCGCCCGCGCCCCGGATCAGGACAAGCATTCTGCCCACTCCTCTCTAATTGACGCCATGCAGACCGGCGTCTGTAGTTCCTCCGCCATCGCCCGCGCAAGCGCCCGCCCGCCGGGCACATCCGCCTGATTGAGCAGCACGCGCGTGTGCAGCGCCTCCAGATTCAGGTGCGCCGCCGCGAGCTGCGGCGTGAGGATCGTATCGGGCAAAACGCCCAGATTCTTCGCGTAAAGCTCCGCGCGGTGCGCGACCTCGCGGATGGGCTTGCCCAGCCCCGACAGCCCAAACAGGGCGATGGTCTGGTTCGCCTCCGGCGGGACGACCGGCTCATACGGTTCGTGTGCCTTAACCGGCAGGCGCTTGGAACCGTCCGCCTCCACGAGCACAAACTCTGCCCACTGCATGAGCTGCTGGAATGACACCTCCGGCGCGGCGAGCTTGCCCTTTTCCGCCGCCTGCCCGATGCACACCACGCCGTGCGCACCCAGAACTTCCGGCGCGCGCGCCGCGTCCGCGCCAAGCAGCGGCAGACCGTCCGGCGGCAGAATGCGGGTGCTCGTGCAGACGATCACGCGCGCCGTGCGCCCCAGCTCGTCAGCCAGAGCCAGCATCGTGGACGTTTTGCCGCCCGAACCGATGAGCGCCGTCACGCCGGGCTGAATTTGCAGCAGCTTTGCCAGCTCCATCGCGTGACCTCCTTTGTTTTCTGGCTTTAAGATAGCACGCCGCGCGCAAAACGTCAAGAAATCCCGCCGCAGCCCTTGCCGCGCGGGCAAAAATACGCTATAATCGAACACATGGAAAAGACATTACGCCCCGTGATCTCCGTCCGGATCTTTCGGGAAGAAAAATGCTTTGGACCGGGCGTCGCCGCGCTGCTCAAAAACATCGAAGAGCACCACTCCCTGCGCTCCGCCGCCGCCAGCATGAGCATGGCATACTCCAAAGCCTGGACGATCCTTAAAACATCTGAGGCAGAATTGGGCTTTAAGCTCCTGCACACCACCACCGGCGGCCGCCACGGCGGCGGCGCAGCCCTCACCCCGGAAGCCCAGGCGCTGCTGGAGGCATACACCGCCTACTGTGCCGCCCTTAAAGCAGCCGGAAAGGCGCTGTTTGAGGAACATTTTCGGGAGTTTTTGTAGCGCCCTGCCGCAAGTTTTGCCCCCCGCCCGCCGTTATTTTGAGGTAGGGATGGTTTGCGGAAGTCCCACGGCTTCCCCTCGGGGGGAAGCTGTCACCGAGGGTGACTGATGAGGGGTGGAGTTCTTATTTCTGAGTTGCATCGCGTTTTTGAGCCAAACGTGGCAACATCTCAGAATGTACCACGCTTCTCCTCATCCGGCGCTTCGCGCCACCTTCCCCTCAAGGGGAAGGCTTTTGTGCGTGCCGTTCTGCATTGGTGTGTGCAAAACTTGTTCTTGCGTCCCGCGCGGGAGGGGCAAGCCGCTCCCCTACGTTACGACGAAATAATTACCCCCTACCGTTCACGCGCCTTCTGGCGCGCGCGCCGGGTGGCGCGGCAATTCGGAGCGGAGCGGAGAATTGTTCCAGGCGGGATTCATTCCCGCCGGTTCGGAATCCAATCAGAACCAAATAAAAGAAGGCACGACCTGTGGTCGTGCCTTCTTTTATTTGGAGCGGGTGACGAGGCTCGAACTCGCTACCTCCACCTTGGCAAGGTGGCGCTCTACCGGATGAGCTACACCCGCATGACAAATGCAGGTATGATTATATCAAAAAACCTGCTTTTGTCAAGTCCTGTTTCAAATTTTTTCTCAGCGCGGCGTGATGATGTCCGGCGTGAGGACGCGGGAGGTCTGCTCCGCCTCGCTCGTGTCCGGCGCGGGCTGCTCGGTATCGGGTGTCGGCTCATCTGCGGGCAGCTCCGTATCGGGCTGTTCGGGATCTTCGGGTGCGGGCTCTTCGCCGTCCGGCTGCTCCTCCTCCGGTTCGTCATACTCCGGGCAGGCGGGATACGCCGAGGCGTCCCAGTAATAATCGCCCATCGCGGCGTCGCTGTACGTCCGCAGACCTGTGCCGTCCAGCAGATCGCGCAGCAGGTCAATGTGATACCATCTGCCGTCTAACTGCACGACGTTCCACCAGTAACTCTCGCCGCCGCGCAGACCCTGCACGGTGCGGCAGGCGATCTCTGTCTCGTCGCAGAGCATCTGCCAGCATTTTGCCGCGCCCTCGCTCGTCGCCGTACCCTCGCACAGCAGCGAATACACCGGCGTGCGCGAGTCCTGCTGCGTATACGGGAAGCGCTCGGTCAAAAACGTGTAGAAAAGCTGCGCGCGGTCCGTCTCGGTGCTGCAATAGCGGGTATAGACCGCCGCCGCGCTGACCGTCTCGCTCACGGCTTTTTCCATCTGCCGCATCGCCGCCGCGTCGGCGGGATAGGCAAACGTCAGCTCCACGATGCGCGCCGCGCCGCTGTCGGGGTAGAACGTCACGGTCATATCCGGCATGGACATGATCGTGCCCGGCTTCGCGTCATAGCACGCGCGCACGAGCTGCTCAAAATCGCAGGGAGTGTAATACGAAAAATAGATCGTCAGCGTATCCTCATAGCGCTCCACCGCGCGCTCGAGGCGGCTTTTCAGGTCGCTGCCCACGCTGGAGGACAGATACTCCAGCCGCGCGAGCTGCGCCGGGGTGCGGCGGTAGGTAATATCCACCCGCAGCTCATAATACGACACGATCAGCGAGCACGAATAGCTCATGTAGTCCACGGCATACGCACCGAGCGGATCGTCCCGCCAGACGGCGCGTGCCGCGTCGGCAAGGTCCTGCTCCACGTCGCCGTCGTAGCTGTACACGCGAATGATGCCGTGCTCGACGCTGCCCTCCACAAAGCTGCGGATGACGCTTTTGAGCTGCGCGTAATTCTCCGCCGTCAGCGCATCGGAGCGCGGCTTTTCCGCCGCTTCGCTGTGCGCACGCACCTGTACATACTCCGACGGCACCGCCGCGCTGCACGCGCTGAGCGCCAGCGCCGCCGCGGCAAGCAGCACTGCCAGCCGCCGCTTTCCCCCGCGCCTAAACATTGTCGGAATACCGCCCAAAGCCGTTGCCGAGCACCTGATGCGACCGCTGCAAAATGAGGAACGCCTCCGGGTCGATCCGCTCGACGAGCATTTTGAGCTGGGTGGTCTGCTGCTTGCGCACGGCGACGAGCAGCACCATTTTTTCCGCGCCCGTGTAGCCGCCGTAGCCGCTGAGCATCGTCACGCCGCGGGCGAGCTTGTCTTCAATTTCCCGCGCGATGGCGGCGTAGCTGTCCGAAATGATGAGCGCCACGGTCGAGTCGTTGAGACCGAAGATGACCGCGTCGAGCACCGTGGTGCAGAGAAACAGCGTCAGGGCGCTGTAGAGCGTTTTGTTGATGTCGCGGTACACCACGCCTGTGAGGATGATGACGGCGCTGTCCACCGCCAGCATGAGATTGCCGACGGAAATGCTGCGGAATTTTTTGCGCAGCAGGCTTGCGATGATGTCAACACCGCCCGTGGACGCCCCGGCGTAAAACACCACGCCGAGCCCCAAGCCCACCAGCACGCCGCCATAGAGCACGCCCAGCATAATATCGGTCTGCGGGGCTGGGATGCGTGCAAACAGCTCAATGAACGCCGAGGTCGCGATCGTACCCACGATCGAGCCGACAAAAAAGCGCTTGCCGAGATAGCGGTAGCCGAGCAGAAACAGCGGGACGTTGATGCCGAGCGTCAGGATACCCACGCCGCCGTCCCAGCCAAGCGCCGCGCAGATGAGCATCGACGCGCCGCTCACGCCGCCGGCGTTGACCTGATGCAGCATCAGAAACAGGTCAAAGCCGATCGCGTAGCAGACGCTGCCAAACAAGATCATCCCCAGAAAGCGCACCTCGCGCCAGATGGTTTTTCCGTTCAAGCCAGCACCCCTCCTGTCAGTTCCAAGTTACAGTTCCAGTGTGATCTGCTTTTCTTCCATATCCTCCGCGCGCAGCAGCGCACCTGCCACCGGGAGCGTGCGCGAGCGGTAGCGCACGGGATTTACGATGGACGTCTGCTCCAGCGGCAGCGCATGATCGACGAGCGCCTTGCGCTTGAGCGTCATCACGGCGACGCCCTGCGTGGCACGCGTCGTTTTGGGCGCGAGCTGCGCCGTGGAGAACACGACCACGCGACCCTCGGTGGAGTATACCGCCACCTCCCGCTCCTCCGGCAGCAAAATGACCGACCTGAGCGGGCTCTTATCGGAATACGCGCCGGTGAGCTTACGGCGGTTGGATTTGGTGTCATAGCCCGACAGCTCCACCTTTGCCGCCTTACCGTTTTCATACACGAACAAGATCGCGCCGTGGTAGTCCCCCGGCAGACACGCCGTCAGGAAGCTCTCGCCCTCGTCAAAGCCGAGCTTGCCGGGCAGATAATCGCCCAGGCTCGACGCCTTGCCGTCGGCAAAGTCCGAAAGGCGGCACTTATACACCTGACATTTGTCGGTGAACACCAACAGCTCCGCGCGGTTCGTCGTCTCCTGCGTGAGCAGCGCCCCGTCGCCCTCCTTATACTTCTGCTCGCCGGACATCCGCAGCGACTGCGGCGTGATCTTCTTGCAGTAGCCCTCGCGGGAAATGAACACTGTCACCGGGTAATCCGGCTCGTCGTCATCCTCGTCCGCCGCCTCGCCCGCATCGTAGGCAAGGAGCGTTTTACGCGGCTGGGCGTATTTGTCCGCCACGCGCCGCAGCTCCGTGATGATGATCCTGCGGATGCGCCGCTCGCTGCCGAGCGTCTGCTCGAGGTCCTCGATCTCCCGCTCCAGCGTGTCCGTCTCCTGTATTTTTTTCAGGATGTATTCCTTGTTGATGTTGCGCAGCTTGATCTCCGCCACGAACTCCGCCTGCGTCTGGTCGATGCCGAAGCCGATCATCAGATTCGGCACGACCTCGGCGTCCAGCTCCGTCTCGCGGATGATGGCGATGGCTTTGTCAATGTCCAGCAGAATTTTGCCGAGACCTTTTAAGAGATGAAGCCGGTCTTTCTTCTTTTGCAGCTGGAAATACACGCGGCGGCGGATGCACTCCGCGCGCCACGCCGTCCATTCGTTCAGAATTTCGCGCACGCCCATCACGCGCGGCATCCCGGCGATGAGGATGTTGAAGTTGCAGCCGAACGAATCCTGAAGCGGCGTCATGCGGAAGAGCTTCTGCATGAGCTTGTCCGGCTCTGCGCCGCGCTTCAGATCAATGGTGAGCTTCAGACCGTTCAGATCCGTCTCGTCGCGCATATCGGCGATCTCGCGAATTTTACCCGCCTTGATAAGCTCCGCGACCTTGTCCATGATGATCTCGGTGGCGGTAGTGTAGGGGATCTCGTAAATTTCGATCATGTTCCCCTCTTTGAGATACCGCCAGCGCGCGCGGATACGGAACGAGCCGCGCCCGGAATTGTAGATGGCGAGCATCTGCGCCGGGTCGTAGAGAATTTCGCCGCCCGTGGGGAAGTCCGGCGCGGGCAGTGTTTCCAGCAGGTCCGCGTCTGGATTTTCGATGAGCGCGATCGCCGTCTGGCACACCTCGCGCAGGTTAAAGCTGCAAATATTCGACGCCATACCCACGGCAATGCCCATATTCGCCGACACGAGCACGTTCGGGAACGTGGTCGGCAGCAGGGTCGGCTCTTGCATGGTGCTGTCATAGTTGTCGGCAAAATCGACGGTGTCGCTGTCAATATCCGCGAACAGCTCGGCGCAGATGGGGTCGAGCTTCGCCTCGGTATAGCGGGACGCGGCATACGCCATGTCGCGCGAGTAGACCTTGCCGAAGTTGCCCTTGGAATCGACAAACGGGTGCAGCAGCGACTCGTTGCCGCGCGCCAGACGCACCATCGTCTCGTAGATCGCGGCGTCGCCGTGCGGGTTCAGGCGCATGGTCTGCCCGACGATGTTGGCGGATTTTGTCCGCGCGCCGGTGAGCAGACCCATTTTATACATCGTGTACAGCAGCTTGCGGTGCGAGGGCTTAAAGCCGTCGATCTCCGGGATGGCGCGCGAGACGATGACCGACATCGCGTAGGGCATATAGTTCTGCTCCAGCGTCTGGCAGATCGGCTGCTCCAAAACCTCTGCCCGCAGCCCCTGCACATGGGGGTCGCCCGCGTGCTTGATTTCAGTTTCTTTTTTCTTCTTCGGCATGATGATTCATCCTTCAATTACAGTATGCCTTCTATATGTTCCAATCAATCCTTGTAGGGGCGGACGCCTCTGTCCGCCCGGCGGTACGCACCTGCAAACACGAATACACCGATGTAAGCAAGTACACTGTTTGTAGGGGTCGATGCCCACATCGACCCGCACGAAGCACATTCGTTTTTACGATGCGTTGCGGCAAACCCGCAATTGCCCCACGGGCGGACAGGGTCGTCCGCCCCTACAGAACATTTTACGTTTTCGCCGAAAATGCGTGCAATTCTGCGATTGCGTCCTGCCGGGTCGATGTGGGCATCGACCCCTACAGCATTTCGGAAAATGTTGCGGTTTTACGATACGTCGAGCTGATCCAGATATTTATATCCATTCTCCGCGATGTGGTCTTTTCTTCCTGTGAGGTTATCGCCCAGCAGCAGCTCGAACATCTGCTGCGTAAGCGCCATATCCTCGGGCATGACGCGGATGAGGCGGCGGGTGGCGGGGTTCATGGTGGTCATCCACATCATCTCCGGGTCGTTTTCGCCAAGACCCTTGGAGCGGTTGACCGTGACCCTTTTGCCCTCCAGTTCCTTGAGAATAGCGGCTTTTTCCGCCTCGTTGTAGGCAAACCACGTCTTATCCTTGCAGCCGATCTCATACAGCGGCGACTCCGCGATATACACATAGCCCTGCTCAATAAGCGTGGGGCAGAGCCGGTAGATCATGGTCAAAATCAGCGTCCGGATCTGGTAGCCGTCCACGTCGGCGTCGGTGCAGATGATGACCTTGCTCCAGCGCAGGTTCGCAAGGTCGAACGCGGACAGGTCCTTGCTTTTTTTCGTCTGCACCTCCACGCCGCAGCCGAGCACGCGGATGAGGTCGGTAATAATGTCCGACTTGAAAATGCGCTCATAATCCGCCTTGAGGCAGTTTAGGATCTTGCCGCGCACGGGCATGATGCCCTGAAATTCCGCGTCGCGCGAGAGCTTGACCGAGCCGAGCGCGGAATCGCCCTCCACGATGTAAATTTCGCGCTTTTCCACGTCCTTTGTGCGGCAGTCCACAAATTTCTGCACACGGTTGGAAATATCGAGATTGCCGGTAAGCTTCTTTTTGATGTTCAGGCGCTCTTTTTCCGCCCGCTCGCGGCTGCGCTTGTTGATGAGCACCTGATCGGCGATGCGGTCGGCTTCGGTTTTATTCTCGATAAAATAGACGTGCAGGCGGCTGCGGAAGAACTCCGTCATCGCCTCCTGGACGAATTTGTTGTTGATGGCTTTTTTCGTCTGGTTTTCATAGGAGGTCTGCGTGGAGAAGCAGTTCGTCACCAGCACCAGGCAGTCCGCCACATCCTGGAACGAAATTTTCGACTCGTTTTTCGTATACTTCCCCGCCGTTTTGATATACGCGTCGATGGCGTACACAAACGCGTTTCGCACCGCCTTGTCCGGCGCGCCGCCGTATTCCAGCCACGAGGAGTTGTGGTAGTACTCGATGCGATTGACGGCGTTTGAAAAGCAGAACGCCGCCGAAATGCGCACCTTGTACTCCGGCTTATCCTCGCGGTCGCGCCCGCGCCGCTCCGCCTCCCAGAACTGCGGCATGGTCATGGACTTTTCCTCGGTCAGCTCGCGCACATAGTCGAGGATGCCCTCCACATAGCAGTATTCCGTCTGCTCGAATTTTCCGGGCGAAACTTCATCACGCAGGCGGAACGTCACGCCCGCGTTCACCACCGCCTGCCGCTTGAGCGTGCTCTGGTAGTAGTCCAGCGGAATGCTGATGTCGGTAAAGACCTCCAGATCGGGCTTCCAGTGGAATACCGAGCCGGTCTTTTTGCGGTCGGCGGGCTCTTTTTTCATTGCGCCCACGATCTCGCCCTTTTCAAAATGCAGGCTGTACTGAAAGCCGTCGCGCCGGATGGTGGCGTCAAAATATTCTGAGGAGTACTGCGTCGCGCACGCACCGAGACCGTTCAGACCCAGCGAGAACTCATAGTCGCCGCCGGCGTTGTTGTCATACTTGCCGCCGGCGTACAGCTCGCAGAACACCAGCTCCCAGTTATATTTCCCCTCTTTTTCATTCCAGTCCACGGGGCAGCCGCGCCCGAAATCCTCCACCTCGATGGAGCGGTCGAGATAGCGCGTAACGATGACCGTATCGCCGTGCCCCTCGCGCGCCTCGTCGATGGCGTTGGACAGAATTTCAAACACCGCGTGTTCACAGCCCTCCAGCCCGTCTGAGCCGAAGATGACCGCCGGGCGCTTGCGCACGCGGTCCGCGCCCTTCAAGGACGAAATGCTGTCATTGCCGTAAGTTTGCTGCTTGCTCATTTGCTTCCCTCGCATGATGTTGTGGATACTGCTCACAGATGAGCCCACTATATTGATTTTAGTATACCGTTTTCCGCCTGTAAAGTCAAGAAGCCCCTCCCGGCGTTCGTAAAAACGTGCAAAAAACCGGGCGTGATTTTGGGGCATTTTTCGGCATACCGGGTGTTGCATTCGGGCGAATTTGGAGCTATATTGTATTGTGATATTTTATGTACAAACGAAGCGTATCTTACCAGACGTGGGAAAGGGAAATTTATGCAGAAAATTGGCTTTGACAATGAAAAATACCTCCAGCTCCAGTCGCAGAAGATCCTGGAGCGCGTGGCCCGCTTCGGCGGCAAGCTCTATCTGGAATTTGGCGGCAAGCTGTTTGACGACTATCACGCCTCACGCGTGCTGCCGGGCTTTGAGCCGGACAGCAAGATGAAAATGCTCCTGCAATTAAAAGACCACGCCGAGATCGTCATCGCCATCAACGCCGCGCACATTGAGCAGAACAAGCGCCGCGGCGATTTGGGCATCACCTACGATCTGGACGTCATGCGCCTGATCGACGCCTTCCGCTCCATCGGGCTGTATGTGGGCAGCGTTGTCATCACGCAGTATCATGGGCAGCACGCCGCCGACCTGTTCGCGCGCAAGCTGCAGGATCTCGGCGTGCCCGTCTACCGGCACTATCCCATCGAGGACTACCCGTCCAACATCCCGCTGATCGTCTCCGACGACGGCTACGGCAAAAACGACTACATCGAGACCTCCCGCCCCGTCGTGGTGGTCACCGCGCCGGGTCCCGGTTCGGGCAAGATGGCGACGTGCCTGAGCCAGCTCTATCATGAGCACCGCCGCGGCACGCGCGCGGGCTACGCCAAGTATGAAACGTTCCCCGTCTGGAACCTGCCGCTCAAGCACCCGGTGAACCTTGCCTACGAAGCCGCGACAGCGGATCTCGCGGACGTCAATATGATCGACCCCTATCATCTCGAGGCTTACGGCGTGACGACCGTCAACTATAACCGCGACATTGAAATATTCCCCGTGGTCGAGGCGATGTTCCGCCGCATCTACGGCGAGTGCCCGTATAAGAGCCCCACGGACATGGGCGTGAACATGGTCGGCTTCGCCATCTGTGACGACGAGGTCTGCCGCGAGGCGTCCTGTCAGGAGATCATCCGCCGCTACTACGCCACCGCCGCCGCCGTGCGGAAGGGTCTGGCAGAGCCGAGCGAGCTGCAAAAGCAGGAGATGCTGCTCAATTATCTGCATCTTGATCTGTCGCACCGCCGCTGTGTCCCGGCAGCTCTCGAAAAGGCAAAGCAGACCGGCGCACCGGCTGTTGCCATCGAGCTGCCCGACGGGCGCGTCATCACCGGCAAGACCTCGGGGCTTATGGGCGCGTCGTGCGCGGCGCTGCTGAACTCCCTCAAAGCCCTTGCCGGGATCGATGACAAGGTCAATCTCATTGCGCCGATGGTCCTCGCGCCCATCCAGCATTTGAAGGTAGAGCATATGGGCTGCACGAACCCGCGCCTGCACACCGATGAGGTGCTCATCGCACTGTCGATGAGCGCGCTGACGAACCCCACGGCGGAGCTTGCCATGGAGCAGATCGCGAATCTGCGCGGCAGCGAGGTGCATTCGTCCGTCATCCTCTCGCCGGTGGATGAAAACGTGTTTAAAAAGCTGGGCGCAAACGTGACCTATGAGCCGGTCTACCAGTCCCACGCGCTGTACCACAAGTGAGGGGGCGGGCATGAAACCGAAGACCGTTGCGATCTTAGTCGTTATTCTTTGCGTGTGTATGGTGCTCGCCGCACTGGCGCTCATCCTCTGGAATATGCCGAAAAAGCAGCCGGGCGATGTGGAAACGCTGCAAACCAGCTCCGTATTTTCCTCCGAGCCGTCTGCGGTCGAGCCGGACCGCGAGCAGGCGTATGAGGGCGAGCTGCCCGCCGCCGCGCTCGCGCCCGAAGCCCCGCAGGAGCAGGAGACGCCCAGCAACACCGTGCAGTCCACGCAGCTCGCGGAGCAAATTCTCTCATCCATGACGCTGGAAGAAAAGCTCTGGCAGCTCTTTTTCGTCGCGCCGGAGGCGCTCACCGGCGAGGAAGCCGTGACGGAAAGCTCCGAAGCCCTTCAGCAGGCGCTGGCGGAGAAGCCCGTGGGCGGTGTGATCCTCTTTGCGCGCAATCTTATTTCGCGCGAGCAGACCATGGCGCTGCTGGCGGATGTGCAGAGCGCGTCGCGCCTTGCGCCGTTCCTCGGCGTGGACGAAGAGGGCGGCACAGTCTCGCGCGTGGGCGCAAACAGTGCCATGGGCGTGACGCAGCTGCGGGATATGTCCGTCTACGGCGCGAGCGGCGACGCAGCAGCGCTGTACGGCGACCTCTATGATCTGGCGCAGAGCCTGAACGAGCTGGGCTTTAACGTTGATTTCGCGCCCGTGGCGGATGTGACCACCGGCAGCGATGAAAATCCGATGAAGCTGCGCTCGTTCTCCTCCGACCCGGAGCGCTGCGCGTCGATGGTGTCGGTCAGCGTGGGGGCGCTCCAGGACGGCGGCGTTGCCGCCTGCCTCAAGCACTTCCCCGGCTACGGCACGGCGACCGCTGACGATCATAACGGCTCGGTCAGCCTCGACCGCACGCTCGAGCAGCTCGAGCAGACGGAGTTTGTGCCGTTTTCCGCCGGCATCGGCAAGGGCGCGTATTTTGTGATGGTTTCGCACCTGTCCGTGCCCGCCGTCACCGGCGACGATACGCCTGCCGATCTGTCGGAAAAGCTCGTCACGGAGCTGCTGCGCAATACGCTGCATTTCCAGAACGTCGTCATCACCGACGCGCAGAATATGGGCTCGATCGCGCAGAATTACACGTCCGCCGAGGCAGCGGTCGCCGCGCTGCGCGCGGGGGTCGATATGATCCTCATGCCGCAGGATCTGCAAGGGGCGTATGACGGCGTGACGAAAGCCATCGCCGATGGCGTGCTGACGGAGGACCGCATCGACCGCAGCGTGCTGCGTATTTTAAACGTAAAAATTCAGCTCGGGCTGCTGAGCGAAGCGCCGCAGCCGGCAGAATGATAGAAGATCGTTTGCTTTGTGTTTACTGAAAGGAGCTAAGATCATGGAAAAGAAACTGTATCGCGCGTCGATCGACAAGAAGATTTTCGGCGTCTGCGGCGGCATCGCCCACTATTTCGGGATGGATTCCACGCTCGTCCGCCTCATCACGACCGTGCTGTTCTTCGCCGGCGGTCTGAGCCTGTGGGTCTACATCGTCGCCGCCCTCATCATGACCGAGTCGCCGGATTTCTAAGAAGTATAAAAAAACCGCCCGCTGCCAAATCGCAGCGGGCGGTATTTTTTGTGCCGCCTCCCCATTTCGTCGTAACGTAGGGGCGGGGCTTGCCCCGCCCGCGCAGGATAGACAAACATACCTGCACAACGAACGGCGACCTCGTAACATTTCCGTAGGGGTCGATGCCCACATCGACCCGGCAGCGTGCAATTGCATATCCGCACACACCATCGGCAAGATCGCACAGCGTCCTGTAGGGGCGGACGCCTCTGTCCGCCCGTTGGGCATGACCGTTTTGCTTCGACGTGTCGTAAAATTGGATATGCCTCGTGCGGGTCGATGTGGGCATCGACCCCTACAAACGGTGTGCGGATTTGCATTGGCGTACCCGTTTTTGCCGGTGCATCCTGCCGGGCGGACAGGGTCGTCCGCCCCTACAGATGCCTGCCGTTGCGCATTGGTACGGTCAAATTTGCGATTGCCTACCGCGCGGGAGGGGCAAGCCCCTCCCCTACATTACGACGAAACCCCGCAGACATCAAAACGGCGGGAAGGCTCGTTCCTTCCCGCCGAATCTTTTATTTCCGCTTCCATGTGCCGGGATACAGCAGCACGAGCATGGGGTACAGCTCCAGTCTGCCGAAGAGCATATCGAGCGTCAGCACGATCTTGGAAAGCGGCGAGAACATCGCAAAATTGCCCACAGGTCCGACCATGCCGAGTCCCGGTCCGATGTTGTTGAACGTCGCAAACACCGCCGTGATGGTCGTGGACGCGTCAAAATTATCGAGCGACACCAGCAGGATCGACGCCACCGTCAGCAGCACATAGATAAGAAAATAGCTGCTCACCGCGCGCACGGCGTCCGCGTCCACGCGCTTGCCGTCGATGGTGATGACCTTGACCGTGTGCGGGCGGATGAGCATCCGCACCTCGTTCCCCATTGCCTTGACGAGAATGACGAGCCGCGAGACCTTTAAGCCTCCGCCGGTCGAGCCGGCGCACGCGCCGACGAGCATCAGCAGTACCAAAATCACGCGGGAAAACTCCGGCCAGAGGTCAAAATTTTCCGTGCAGTAGCCCGTGGTCGTGATGACTGAGCTGACGGAAAACGCCGCGTGGTGCAGCGCGTCATACGCGCGCGGATACATCGGCAGGATGTTGAGCGTGATGAGCGCGATCGACCCCAGAATGATGCCCACATACCAGCGCAGCTCGCTGTTGTGCCACACAAGGTTCATTTTGCGCCGCAGGATGAAGAAATAGATCGAAAAATTCACGCCGAACAGCGCCATAAACACCGTCGTGACCGTCTGGATGTAGTAGCTGTAACCCGCGAAGGAGTCGGCTTTGATGGCAAAGCCGCCCGTACCCGCCGTCCCGAAGGCGTTGCAGAGGCTGTCAAACAGCGGCAGCCCGCCCGCGAGGTAAAACACGATCTCCACGAGCGTGAGCGCGATGTAGATAATATAGAGGATCTTGGACGAGTCTGCCATCCGCGGCACCATTTTGGACACCGACGGACCGGGGCTCTCCGCGCGCAGCAGGTGGATCGCCTGTCCGCCCTCCATATTCACGAGCGCCAGCATAAACACCAGAATGCCCATGCCGCCGATCCAGTGTGAAAAGCTGCGCCAGAACAGGCTGCAATGATTCAGCAGCTCCACATTCGGCAGGATGCTCGACCCCGTGGTCGTAAAGCCGGAGACCATCTCAAACACCGCGTCGAGATAATACGGAATATCGCCGCACAGTGTAAACGGCAGCGCGCCCGCCAGCGACAGCACGATCCAGCACAGCGCCACCGTCACCAGACCCTCGCGCGCGTAGATCGTCCGCAGCGACGTGCGGCAGCCGCGCCACAGCACCAGCCCCAGCGCCGCGCAGCCGAGCGCCGTATAGAGGTAATACCACCCCGCGCGCTCCCGGTAGATCACCGCCACCAGCACCGGCAGCAGCAAAAACGCCGCCTCGAGCATCAAAATGATGCCGAGGATGCGCAGGATCATCCGCTTGTTCATGCCCTCAATCCTTTCGCCGCTCGAGAATATCGCTCAGATCGCGCAGACCCGTGACCGTTGTGACCACGATCACGCTGTCGCCCGGCTCGATCGTATCCTGACCATTGGGGATGATGATCTTGCCGTTCCGGCTCAAGCAGCCGATGAGCAGATTGCGCCGCAGGCGCAGGTCCTGTAACGGCACGCCGCACACGGCGGAATTTTCCGCCACGCGGAACTCCAGCGCCTCGACCTTGCCGCCGACGAGCTTGTAGAGCGTCTCGACCGACGAGCCGAGCGAGTTCTGCATCGCGCGCGCGTAGCGGCAGATGAGATTGGAAATGCTCTCGCGCGGGTTATAAATGCTGCCAACATCCATCGTGCTCACGATGTTCTGGAACGACTGACGGTTCATCTTGGTGATGACCTTGACCTTTGGGAAGCTCTTGCGGACGTACATCCCCAGCAGGATGTTCTCCTCATCCATGCCTGTGAGCGCCGCGAACGCGTCGGTCTGTGCAAGCCCGGATTCCAGCAGGAACGCCTCGTTCGTGCCGTCGCCGCAGAAGATGTCCGCCTTCGGCAGCAGCTCCGATAATTCCTCGCAGCGCGCGCGGTCGGATTCCAGGATCTTGACGCCCATCCCGGCGTCCAGCAGCAGCCGCGCCAGATAAAATGCGATGCGCCCGCCGCCCACGATCATGACCTGCCGCACCGGCATGGACGCCATCTTGAGGCGCTTAAAAAACGCCTGCCCGCCGCGCTGGCTGGCAAGGAGCGAGATGCGGTCGCCCGCCTCCAGCCGGAACGAGCCCGTGGGGATGAACACATCGCTGCCGCGCTCCACCGCGCACACCAGCGACTTGACCTGCACCAGCCCCGGCAGCTCCATCAGCGTTTTGCCCGCGAGCACGGAGTCCGGCGCGATCTGGAATTTCAGCATTTCTGCCTTGCCGTTTGCAAAGGCATCGGTCTTGGTGGCGGACGGCGTGCGCAGCGAGCGCGCCATCTCCTGCGCGCAGATCTGCTCCGGGTTCACGGACAGGCTCAGCCCCAGATCGTCCTTGATGAGCGACAGCTCGCCGTCATATTCGGGGTTTCGCACACGCGCGATGGTATGCTTTGCGCCGAGCTTTTTGCCGATCAGGCAGCACAGCAGGTTCAGCTCATCCGTCGCCGTCACGGCGATCAGCAGGTCTGCCATGTCCGCGCCTGCCTCCAGCTGCACGGCGGCGGTCGCGCCGTTTCCCTCCACGCAGAGGATGTCCAGATCCTCCGCCGTCTGCTGGAGCGGGCGTGCGCTGCGGTCAATGATGGTGATGTCGTGCCCCTCGCGCGAAAGCTGCTCGGCGAGCGTGCTGCCGATCTTGCCGTCGCCCACGATCACAATTTTCATACCCTCACCTCGCCGAAATTCAGTATTTTCCCGATTATACCACCCCGCCCGAAAAAAAGCAATTCTCCCCAGCGCGTTGACAAGCAAAATCCCAAATGCTAGAATAAGAGCAAACGCGCCCGTGGTGAAATTGGCAGACACGATGGATTTAGGTTCCATTGCGCAAGCGTGCAGGTTCAAGTCCTGTCGGGCGCACCAAATGAAACACCCGCTCCTGCTGGAGCGGGTGTTTCATTTGGTGTCATTTCATCATGAAACGGCGGGGATGGATCCCGCCTATGAAATTCTCCGCTGGGACACGGGGTCGTTTTTTGTAAGCTCCGGTGCTTGCTTCTTCTGTAACCGCTGATTCAATCGGCAAGAGTGATCGGCGAGAGATTTTTCCACAAATGAAAGCTTGAAAAACGCAGGAATACTGGATGTCTTTCAAGTTTTTCAAACTGCACAGTTGGGGAAAAAGATCCGGCGATAACCGCAATTGATTCGGCGGTTACTTCCGTGAGGCAAAGGAACGTCATTCGCCTGCGGGGATCGTGCTCCTCATCTGCGCGCAGTAAATTTTTTCGTTTTTTGCAAATTGCCTCTTGCTATTTTTGAAAATATCAATACAATAAATGAGGAAGGAGCGTCCCCGAAGGGCAGAAAGATGTGAGTCTGTCAATTTAACAATTCCATGCGTACCCGACAGTTGCATGAGTAGAAATGACGCGTCAAGTACCGGCTGGATGGGAGGTTGCCACCGGGCGAAGGGAGGTTTCCCGCGGTGTCATTTCGCATCCGCTTGATCAAACAGGAAATTGTACTGCTTGTGAAAAAGTAAACACTTACCCAACCTCCTCCTAAGATTTTTCAGGAGGCTATTTTTATGTCCAAAATGACTACGACCGGCGCGGCGGTCCGCCGCTCCGCATTCCCCGTTCGCACGCTGGCGGTGTGCGCGCTGCTGGCGGCTGTGTCCGTCGTGCTGGCGCGGCTCGTCATCCCCATGCCCAATGAGACCACCCGCTTCTCGCTCGAAGCCATCCCCATCTTCATCGCCGGGATGCTGTTCGGACCGCTGCCGGGCGCGCTGGTCGGCTTTGTGGCGGATTTTGTCGGCTGCCTGTTCTCCGGCTACGGCTACAATCCGCTGTTCTGCGTGCCGCCCATTCTCTACGGTCTGTGCGCGGGGCTGTTTGCGCCGATGCTCCGTAAAAAAATCACCATCCCGCGCATCGCACTGGCGTTTTTGCCCGCCGTGGTGCTCGGTTCGATCCTCTACCAGAGCTGGTCGCTCGCGTTCGTGTACGGCGGCGACGCATTTGAGGCGTTTTTCCTCACAAAGCTCGCCTCGCGCAGCATTCAGTTCGCCGTGACGTTCGTGCTGGACGTGCTGGCAGTGTGGCTGCTGGACCGTTCGCACGTTTTTACCGCCACAAAGCTCTGGGATAAATGACATCACAGAAAGAAGTCAGAACCTTATGAACGTTTCCGAAGCGCTTTCGTATATCCATTCCGTCTGCTGGAAGGGCAGCATCCCCGGGCTCTCGCGCACGCGTGAGCTGCTGGGCAAGATGGGAAATCCCGAAAAAAAGCTCCGCTTTGTCCACGTCGCCGGAACGAACGGCAAGGGCTCGACCGCGGCGATGCTCGCCTCCATTCTCCGGCAGGCTGGCTTCGTGACGGGGCTTTACACCTCGCCGTACATCATCAAGTTCCATGAGCGGATGCAGGTGGACGGCGAAATGATCTCGGACGACGAGCTGTGCGCCATCACCGAGTACATCCGCCCGCTCGCCGCGTCCATGACGGAGTCGCCGACTGAGTTTGAGCTGGTGACGTGCATCGCGATGGAGTATTTCGTCCGGCGCGGCTGCCAGATCGTGGTGATGGAGGTCGGCATGGGCGGCGAGCTGGACTCGACGAACGTGATCGAAGCCCCCGAGGTCTCCGTGATCTGCAACATCGGGCTCGACCACACCGAGGTGCTGGGCGACACGCTGGAAAAGATCGCGGCGGCGAAGGCGGGTATTATCAAGCCCGGCTGCCCGGCGGTCATCTACCGCGCCGCGCCGTCGGTAGAGGCGGTGTTTGAAGAAAAGTGCCGCGCCACCGGCTCGGAGCTCTACAAAGCGGATTTTGACGCCATTCACCTTCTCAAGCACGACCTCACGGGGCAGGTGTTTGACTTTGGGCGCTTTGCGGCGCTGCACCTGCCGCTCCTCGGCGCGCACCAGCTCCGCAATGCGGCGGTGGTGCTCACGGCGGCGGACGTGCTGAAGGCGCGCGGCTGGACGATCTCGGATGAGAACATCCGCGAGGGGCTGGCGACCGTGCGCTGGCCGGGTCGCTTTGAGCTGCTGCGCAAAGACCCGCTCTTCATCGTGGACGGCGGGCACAACCCGCAGTGCATCGAGGCGCTTGGGCAGAACATCCGGCAGTATCTCGCCGGGCAGCCGCTGACCGTCCTCACGGGCGTGCTGGCGGACAAGGACTACCACTGTATGTACTCCGACATCGCGCAGTTTGCCACGCGGTTCGTCACGGTCACGCCGCCGAATCCCCGCGCGCTGGACGCGCAGGCGCTGGCGGAGTACCTACAGCAGTTCGGAAAGCCCGTCACGGCGTGCGGCAGCGTGGACGCTGGCGTGCGCGAGGCGATCCGGCAGGCGGGCGCGGACGGCGTGGTGCTGGCATACGGGTCTTTGTACATGGTGGGCGACATTGAAGCCGCCGTCGCCGAGACTGTCAAAAAATAATCAAAAAAGACCGCTGACGCTGTTTTTCAGCCTCAGCGGTCTTTCTCTGTTCAGCGCTGCACGGTCGTGACGACGGGCTTGCCGTCGCGGTCGAGCAGCGGGGTCAGCCCGCCGGAATAGCCGCTCCAGCGATAGAGATAGTTCACGCCCGTCTGCGTGTCCACCCAAATTTCCATCCCGCCCGTGAGCGAATCGGACTGAAGGAGGGTCTTTTCAAATCGGTTTTCCCGTTTTTCCTTTGCCACCGTCTTGTCCCCCCTTCCGTGCGGCTTTCCTGCCGCGTCTGTGCTGTCTGCATGATACCACACCGACGGCAAGCCGGCACAAAAAATCGCGGAGACCCGAAAAATCAGGTCTCCGCAAAAATTATGCTTTCTCCGCGCGGATGACGAGCTCGCCGTTTTCCACGTCCACCGCGAGCGTCTGCCCGGGCAGGATGCTGCCCTCCAGCAGGCGGCGCGCCAGCAGCGTTTCCACGGTGTGCTGCACATAGCGGCGCAGCGGACGCGCGCCGAACTGCGGGTCGTAGGCGGCGTCGATGATATACTGCTTGGCGGCCTCCGTCAGACGGCAGGTGATCTGCTTGTCCGCAAGGCGGCGGTTGAGCGCGTCAATTTGCAGGTCGATGATGGCGGTGATATTGTCCCGCGTCAGCGGCTTGTAGAACACGATCTCGTCCAGACGGTTCAGGAACTCCGGGCGGAACGTGCGGCGCAGCAGCGCCTGCACCTGCTCGCGCGCCTCGGTACTAATTTCGCCGTCCTCGCCGATGCCGTCGAGCAAAAACTGGCTGCCGAGGTTGGAGGTGAGGATGAGGATGGTGTTCTTAAAGTCCACCGTCCGCCCCTGCGAATCGGTGATGCGCCCATCGTCGAGCACCTGAAGCAGAATGTTAAAGACGTCCGGGTGCGCCTTTTCCACCTCGTCGAACAGCACGACGCTGTACGGGCGGCGGCGGACGGCTTCGGTGAGCTGCCCGCCCTCCTCATAGCCGACGTATCCAGGAGGCGCGCCAATCAAACGCGACACGGAGAATTTCTCCATGTACTCCGACATATCGATGCGCACCAGATTCTTTTCATCGTCAAACAGGCTCGCCGCCAGCGCCTTGGCAAGCTCCGTTTTGCCCACGCCCGTGGGCCCCAGGAACAGGAACGAGCCGAGCGGACGGTTCGGGTCTTGGATGCCCGCGCGCGAGCGCAGGATGGCGTTCGCCACCGAGCGGACGGCTTCGTCCTGCCCGACGACACGCTTGTGGAGAATATCCTCCAGATGCAGCAGCTTTTCGCGCTCGGTCTCCATCAGGCGGCTGGTCGGGATGCCCGTCCAGCGTTCGATGATCTTGGCGATCTCCTCGTCCGTGACCTTCGTGCGCAGGAGGCTGCTCTCGCGGCTCTTGCCGGACTTCTGTTCTTCTTCGGCAAGCTGCTTCTGCGCCTCCGGCAGGTCGCGGTATTTGAGCTTGCCTGCCTTTTCGTTTTCGCCGCTCTGGATGGCGGCTTCAATTTCGCGGTTGATGCTCTCGATCCTTTCGCGAAGCTGCTGGACGCGCCCGATGGCGTTCTTTTCGTTTTCCCACTTTGCCTTCATGGACGCGAACGCATCGCGCTGCTCGGCGAGTTCTTTCCGCAGCTCGGCAAGGCGCGCCTTCGACAGCTCGTCCTCCTCGTCCTTGAGGGCAGCTTCCTCCATTTCGAGCTGGATGATCTTGCGGTCCACCACGTCCATCTCTGTGGGCATCGAGCCCATCTCCGTGCGGATCATGGCGCACGCCTCGTCGATGAGGTCGATCGCCTTATCCGGCAGGAAGCGGTCAGTGATGTAGCGGTTCGAGAGCGTCGCGGCGGCGACGATGGCGGGGTCGGTGATCTCCACGCCGTGGAACACCTCGTAGCGTTCTTTCAGACCACGCAAAATGGCGATGGTATCCTCCACCGTCGGCTCCTGCACGAGCACGGTCTGGAAACGGCGCTCGAGCGCCGGGTCTTTTTCGATATACTGCCGGTATTCGTCCAGCGTGGTCGCGCCGATGCAGTGCAGCTCGCCGCGCGCGAGCATCGGCTTTAAGAGGTTGCCCGCGTCCATCGAGCCCTCGGTCTTGCCCGCGCCCACGATGGTATGCAGCTCGTCGATGAACAGGATGATACGCCCCTCGGACTTTTTGACCTCGGACAGCACGGCTTTCAGCCGCTCCTCAAACTCGCCGCGGTACTTTGCGCCCGCGATGAGCGCACCCATATCCAGCGAGAAGATAGTCTTGTCCTTCAGGCTCTCGGGCACATCGCCCGCGACGATCCGCTGCGCCAGCCCCTCGGCGATCGCCGTTTTGCCGACGCCCGGCTCACCGATGAGCACGGGGTTGTTTTTCGTTTTGCGGGACAGAATACGGATGACGTTTCGGATCTCCTCGTCACGCCCGATCACAGGGTCCATTTTCTGCGCGCGGGCGCGGGCGACGAGGTCCGTGCCGTACTTTTCCAGCGCCTCGTAGGTATCCTCCGGCGAATCGGTCGTCACGCGCTGATTGCCGCGCACGCTTTGCAGCGCCTGCAAACAGGCTTCCTTCGTGATGCGATAGTCGGAAAACAGTTTTTTCAGCGTCGCGTCCGCCGTTTCAAGGAGCGCCAGCAGCAGATGCTCGACGGAAACATAATCGTCGTGCATCTCGTCCGCCATGCCCTCCGCGCGGGTCAGGCACGCGTCCACGGCGCGCGCAACGTAATATTTATCCGCCTCGCGCCCCGAGCCGGTCACGCGCGGGAGCTTGTCGAGCTGCTGCTGCACGGCAGCGTCCAGGCTCTCCACCGTCACGCCCATCTTGCGCAGGAGCTGCGGCACAAGCCCGCCGTCCTGCCGCAGCAGCGCGGCAAGCAGATGCACCTGCTCGATCTGCTGGTTCTGGTTTTCGATCGTCAGCGCCTGCGCGGCCTGCACCGCGCCAAGCGATTTTTGCGTATATTTTTGAGCGTTCATAAAAGCGCCTCCTTCATTTAGCACTCTCGCTTGTAGAGTGCTAATCCATTTGTCCACAGGATACTCCCGTTTTCATTTTTTGTCAATGGGTCAGGCGCGTCCAGATGTGACATTTTTGTAAATTCTGCGGGGCGCGAAAAAATTTCATCGAACTTAAAAAAGATTTAATAACTACCCTCTAATTTATTTAATAACCCCCTGATATTATAATACTGCAAGAAGCGATATGCACTTTTTCATTTTCCCCTCATATATTTTTTGAGAAGGCCGTAAGCAAGCTGGTCACTTGCTTACGGTTTTTCTTTATGCGTGTCAAGAAGTATTTTGACACGCATTCAAACGAAAACCGCTTCGCTGGGTTTTCGTTTGAGCAGGATTGCAGCCTGCGCGCGCATAAATTTTGCGTGCGCAAAATTTCCACACTTGCAGTCTGAGCAGTATTTTTGCCGACGTACACGCCGCCGGCAAAAATGATTCAAATTATTTTCGCCGCTGCGGCGGCGAAACTCTGCGAGGCTTTTTAGGCAAGGCTTTTCAGGCAAACAAAAAACGCCGCCCGATTTTGATCGGGCGGCGTTTTTAGAGCTTTTTTACAGAGCCTTCTTCGCGGTGTCCACGAGGACGGCGAACGCTTCGGGATCGGAGATGGCAAGCTCGGACAGAGCCTTGCGGTTCATCTCGATGCCGGCCTTCTTCAGACCGTTCATGAAGCGGGAGTAGTTGATGTCAAACGGAGCGACCGCTGCGGAGATACGGGTGATCCACAGGTTGCGGAACTCACGCTTTTTCAGCTTACGGCCAACATAGGCATATGCGCCGGACTTGTAGACCGCCTGCTTTGCCATTTTGAAGTGGCGGGACTTGGAGCCCCAGTAGGACTTCGCCAGCTTCAGGACTTTATTTCTTCTTTTGCGCGTCATCATTGCGCCTTTTACTCTAGCCATTATTAAATCCTCCTATGTGTCGTCGAACCCGATTATTTGTACGGGATCATTTTCTTGACAATATCTTCCACAGTGACGTCGGCGTAGCCGTTCTTGCGCAGGTTGCGGGTACGCTTGGTCGTCTTCTTGGTGAGGATATGGCTCTTGAAGGCGTGCGCTCTCTTGACCTTGCCGGTCTTGGTCAGATTAAATCTCTTTTTCGCGCCGCTATGGGATTTCAGCTTGGGCATGGTGGTTTCTCCTTCCGAATGTTTACTTGCTTCTTATTTCGTGGATTTGGGACTGAGGAACATGGACATATTGCGTCCCTCCAGTTTTGCGCCTTTTTCGACCGTGGCGACCTCCGCGCAATCCTCGCCGAATTTCTTCAGCAGGACCTCACCCAGCGAGGTGTGCGCCATTTCGCGGCCACGGAATCGGACGGTGACTTTCACTCGGTTGCCATCTTTCAGGAACTTCATGGCGTTTTTGATCTTGGTGTTCAGGTCGTTGGTGTCAATGCCGGGAGACATACGGATCTCCTTGATCTCGACCACGCGCTGATTTTTGCGGGCTTCCTTTTCGCGCTTGAGCTGCTCGAAGCGGAATTTGCCGTAGTCCATGATCTTGCACACGGGCGGCGTTGCCTGCGGCGCGATCTTGACCAGGTCGAGCTCCTTCTCCTCCGCCAGCGCGAGCGCCTGCGCGGACGACATGATCCCGAGCTGCTCGCCATTGTCCCCGATCACGCGAAGCTCCTTGTCGCGGATCTCCTCGTTGATCTGATGATCTAATTTCCCGATGGTAAAGCACCTCCAAATGCAAAGTGCGGATGCCGCAAAGCACCCGCACATAATTCCGTCAAAAGAACTATGGACCTCTTCGCGCGATTGCTGGAGGTGAGGGTGCATGAAGCTCCTTCTTTGTTGTCTCCGCCTATTATAGCGGCTGATTTGCCGCTTGTCAACCATTATTTTGGATTTTTTACGCGCCCGGCGGCAAAAAAATGGGAAGCTCCGGCGGCGCGAGCGTAAAGAGGATGAGCGCCGCGCCGTAAAGCCCCACGAGCAGCACCATCACACCCGAAAGGAAGCTCCATTTCCCGCTTTTCTCCATCGAATACGCCAGCGCAAACCCGCCCGCGAGCGTCAGATAGTAAAGCGTCAGGTCGATCCACAGCGCCGCCACGCCGAAGCCCGCCGCGAGCAGATAGTAAAGCCCCGTCAGCCCCAGCGGCATCAGCAGCAGCGCCGCGAGAAATCCCGACCACGCCCGCTGCTGGTCCTCTTTTTTGCGGCACAGAATAAACCCCGCCGCGAGCACGTTCCAGAACAGGAGCTTGAGATGCTCCCAAACGCTCTCGTTCACCGGCGCAAACAGCCCCACCAGCGGCACAGGCAGCCAGTCGTACAAAAAATGCAGTAACGTCCCTGCGACCGCGGCTAAAAAGAACGCAAGAATGTAGCGCTTTTTCATCGTAAGACCCCCTCGCAAAAGGGTATGCCTGTGCGGGGAAAATGAGAACAGAAACGAGGCATTCGCGGCGCGAATGTTTGACCGCATTCCCAATCGAGCCGTAGGGGCGGGGTTCTACCCCGCCCGCGCGGCACAATGTCACAAATTTGGATGCACCCATGCGAACACGCACGCGCCCGTAGGGGCGGACGGCCCTGTCCGCCCGGCGGTATGCACCCGCAAACACGAACGCACCAATGCGAATCCGCACAACGTTTGTAGGGGTCGATGCCCACATCGACCCGCACAACGCACATCCGTTTTTTACAAAACGTTGCGGCAAATTTGTCGTTGCCCAACGGGCGGACAGAGGCGTCCGCCCCTACAAAACATTTTTCGTTTTCGCCGATGGTGGGTGCATTTTTGCGATTGCATATTGCCGGGTCGATGTGGGCATCGACCCCTACGGAGATTTTGTGTGATCGCCGTTTGTTGTGCAAATTTGTTTTTGCATCCTGCGCGGGCGGGGTAGAACCCCGCCCCTACGCAAAATTATTCATCATTCATTATTCACCATTCATCATTCATTAAAATTAAAAGGAGGGGCAATGCCCCTCCTTTTTCTACATTACATTACTGAAAAAACTGATTATGCAGCACACGCACTGCCCGATCGGAATCGTCCTTATCAATGAGCACCGAGATTTTGACCTCGCTGGTGGAGATCATGTGGATGTTGATATGCTGCTGATAGAGCGCCTCGAACATTTTGGCGGCGATGCCGACGTTTTCCAGCATTCCCGCGCCGACGATGGAGACCTTCGCAACGCCGGTGTTGATGTCCATGTGGTCAAAATTCAGCGTGTCTTTGTTCGCGTCGAGCAGCTTGGCGCAGTCCATGACGTCCTTTTCCGCAACGGTAAAGACGATGTCCTTCATCTCGTCCCGACCGAGGGACTGGATGATCATATCGACATTGATCTTGCCCTTGGCGAGCACGCTGAACAGCTTATACGCAACGCCTGGCACATCCTCCAGCCCGACGAGGGCGAAGCGGGCGATCTTTTTATCCTGCGCGATGCCGGTAATATAGGTTTTTTCCACTTTCTTTGCAGCCTCCTTCACGATAGTACCGGGATTGCCGGTAAAGCTGGAGAGCACCTCCAGCCGGACATTATAGCTTTTGGCAAGCTCGACCGAGCGGTTATGCAGCACCTGCGCGCCCATGGACGCCAGCTCCAGCATTTCGTCATAGGTGATCTCGTCGAGCTTATGCGCCTCGGGCACGACGCGCGGGTCGCAGGTGTATACGCCGTCCACGTCGGTATAAATTTGGCACAGGTCCGCGCCCAGCGCCACCGCCAGCGCCACCGCCGTGGTATCCGAGCCGCCGCGTCCGAGCGTGGTCACGTCGCCGTGGCGGTCAACGCCCTGGAAGCCCGCGACCAGCACGATGCGCTTCTGGTCCAGCTCGTCGCGCACGCGGTCGCATTCGACCTTTTTGATGCGCGCGCCGGAGTGGTTCGTGTCGGTGCTCATGCCGATCTGCCAGCCGCACAGCGACACGACCGGGAAGCCCAGCTTTTCGATCGCCATCGCCATGAGCGCGATGGACATCTGCTCGCCGCACGCGAGGAGCATATCCATCTCACGCCGGGAGGCGTCGGGATTGATCTCCTGCGCTTTTTCAATGAGATCGTCGGTGGTATCGCCCTGCGCCGAGAGCACGACGCAGACCTGATTGCCCGCCTGATAGGTATCGGTGATGATCTTTGCCACGCGGAAGATGCGCTCGGCATCCGCCACGGAGCTGCCGCCGAATTTCTGTACAATAAGTGCCATGGTATTCCTCCTGGAACATTAAACTTCAAAGATGGGATAGACCGCGTCCAGCGCCGCGCCGGACGCCTCCAGCGCGCGGCGGGTCGTTTCGGCGGTGATGCCGCCCTGTACGCCCGCCTGCTCCGGCAGCCAGTCGATCTTGCCGAGCGCCTGCTCCAGCGCCGCGCGCGGGGCGCGGGAGCGGACGAAGAAGCGGGCGGGATAGTTGCTTGCGTCCAGCAGCGCCGCCGCGCCGTCGGACTCCCAGTGGAAGGGCTGCGGACGGTCAGGATGGCGCGCGATGTCGATGATATCGCCGACCACGGCGCTCGCCGTGGGGAAGCGCCCCGCGCCCGGGCCGTAGAACACGACGTTTCCGACCTCGCTTGCGCTGACGGACACGGCGTTAAAAACATCGCCCACGCAGGCAAGCATCTGCGTCTGCGGAATAAAATGAGGACAGACGAACACATACGCCCCGCCGTTTGCGCGGATGGCGCGCCCTAGGAGCTTGATCTTCATGCCTGCCGCCGCGGCAAAGCGCGCGTCGAGCGCCGTGATGCCGGAGATGCCGCGCATGGACACCCGCTCCGGCGGGATCTGCCGCCCGTAGGCGATGTCCGCCAGGATGCACGCCTTGCGTCCGGCGTCGATGCCCTCCACGTCGGCGGTGGGGTCTGCCTCGGCATAGCCGAGCCGCTGCGCCTGCGCGAGCGCGTCCGCGTACTCCGCGCCGTTTTCGAGCATCTGCGTAAGGATATAATTCGTTGTGCCGTTGAGAATGCCGGTCACGTCATTCACGATGTTCGCGTCCAGACATTCGTTGAGCGGATGGAGTACCGGGATGCCGCCGCCGACCGACGCCTCAAACAGGAACTGACAGCCGTGGCGCTGCGCAAGCTGGATGAGCTCCGCGCCGTGCTCGGCGACGAGCTGCTTGTTGGCGGTCACGACGTGCTTGCCGCGCCGCAGCGCGCGGGTGCAGATGTCCAGCGCGACGCCGCAGCCGCCGATGGTCTCCACCACGAGCTGCGTCGCGTCGTCCTGTTCAATGGCGGAAAAATCCCGCACCATGTGGCTCTCAAACGGGTCGCCGGGGAAGTCCCGCCGGACCAAAATTGCACCCAGCTCCAGCGGCTGCCCCGCGCGGCGGGCGATGGTCTGCGCGTTTTTAGCCAAGATCCGCGCCACGCCGCCGCCGACCGTGCCGTAGCCGGCAATTGCTATTTTCATGATTTCTTACTCCTTGTTCGCCATGTGGTAGATGTTCAGCATATCGTCAAAGTCCAGCCTGCGGAACGTGCCGATGGCGCGCGTTTTCTGGAAGCTGCACCGCGCGGCAAGCTCCTGTAAGCCGTCCTCGCTCTGTACGCCGCAGCGCGCCTGCCCAAGGCTGACAGGCATTCCAAGGGACGCAAAATACGCCTCGGTCCGTTCGATGCCCTGCTGCGCCGCGACCTCATCGTCTGCCGCCTGCACGCCCCAGACATTGCGGGCGTACTGCGCAAAGCGCGCGGGATTCGTGGGACACACATACCGCGCCCAGCTCCCCCAGACGCAGGAGAGGCTGTCGCCGTGGTAAATATCGAATTTTTCGCTCACCGCGTGCCCAAGCTGGTGCACGGCAAAATCCTTGTTTCCGCCGAGCCCCGTCAGCCCGTTGTGCGAGAGGCTTCCGCACCACATGATCTCGCTCATCGCGTGAAGATTTTCGCGGTCGCGCACGACTGGCGCGCCGTTTTTCACGACCACGCGCAGCAGCGCCTCGGCGATGGCGTCGGTGATCTCGTTGTCGCAGACGGGGTTAAAATAGCGGTCGAGCGTGTGCATCATAATATCCGTCACGCCGCACGCCGCCTGATGCTCCGGCAGCGTCGCCGCCAGCGCCGGGTCCAGGATGGCGAACGCCGGGCGGTTGAGCGGCGTGTTGAGCCCGCGCTTGAGCCCCAGCTCGTCGTTCGTCAGCACGGCGGAATCGCTCGTCTCGCTGCCCGCTGCCGGGATGGTGAGGATCGCGCCGACGGGCGTGGTGCGCCTCAGCTCCGCGCGCTTCGCCCAGAACTCCCAGATGTCCACATCCGGGTTCGCCGCGCCGTGTGCCACCGCCTTGGCGGTGTCGATCACGCTGCCGCCGCCCACCGCGAGAATGAGCTGTGCGGAGAGCGCCAGCGCGCGTTTTACGCCCTCACGGGCAAGAGACAAACGCGGGTTCGGCTGCACGCCGGACAGGACATCAAATTTGACCTCCGCCGCCTGTAACAGCTCCTCCACGCGGTCCAGAAGTCCGCTCTTTTTCGCGCTCTGCCCGCCGCAAACGACCAGCACGCGCGCGATATTCCGCTCTTTCAGCAGCTCCGGGAGTTTTTCAACGCTTTCGCCGCCGAATACGATCTGCGTGGGAACGCAGTAAGTAAAGCTGTGCATAATTTCCTCCTTATCCCGCAACGACCTCAGCCCGCACCACGCCCGGCGTGGCGGACAGCTCACTCGACAGCTCCTCCAGCGGGCAGCTCAGGTTGCCCGTCTCGGCGGAGATCGTCACCATCGCGCGCCCGCCCGTGGGGATCGACTGGTTGATGGTCAGTATATTTGCCCCGCAGTTGGCAAAAATGGATAATATCGCCGACAGGACGCCCGCCTTGTCCTTGAGCATCATCTGGAAGGTGATGATGCGCCCCGCCATCATGTTCTGGAACGGCGCGATGGCGTCGCGGTACTTATAAAATGCGCTGCGGCTGATGCCCACGCGGTTCGTGGCGACGTTGACCTTGTCCGTCTCGCCCGTTTCCAGCATCCGCTTCGCTTCGGCGACCTTGTGGAAGATCTCCGGCAGCGCCGCCGCCTCTACAATATAATACTTCGGGCTCTTCTGCATCAAAATCCCTCCTGTTTGTCTTTGGTGCGTGGTCAGATGTTTTTGTGTTGTGGTAACTATACATCAAGTGCCTGCAAAATGCAAGTGCTATTTTAACTTCTGTGAAAGGGGGCGTTTCGGCGCTGGACTGGCATATTTTCCTGCGCAAGGCGCTCACCGCGCTCGCTGCGGCGGCGGGCGTTTGGCTGTTCGCGGCGGTCATTCTGCCGATGTTCGCGCCGTTTTTCATCGGGCTGCTCGCCGCCGCGCTTGCCGAGCGCCCGGTGCGCGCGCTGACGGCAAAACGGCTGCCGCGCCGCGCGGCGTCATTTTTGTGCGTGCTGGCGGTCTTTGCGCTCGCGGGCGGGGCGCTGTTTCTCCTCTGCCGGGTGTTCTGCCACGAGGCGGTGGATTTTCTGCGGCAGATCCCGTCGCTTTGTCAGCAGCTCGCCCCGGCGCTCGCGCGGCTTCAGGAGCGGCTGTATGCGCTGGCGGAAAAGCTGCCCGACGGCATCGGCACGGGTCTGCGCAGCGGCATCCGCCAGCTTTTTGAGAGCGGCGGGACGCTCGGCGCGACGCTGTATGCGCGGCTGTTTACCTTCGCATCGGGATTACTTTCCCGCGCGCCGGGGCTGGTGCTGTTTGTGGTGACGTCGGTGCTGTCCGGCTTTTTCGCCTCCGGCGAGCTGCCCGCGCTGCGCGCGGCGTATGAAAAGCGCATCCCCGCCGCGTGGCGGGCAAAATGCGGCGCGCTGTTTTCGCACCTGCGCCGGACGCTCGGGCACTGGCTGCGCGCGCAGCTCCAGCTCATGGGCATCACGTTTCTGGTGCTCACGGCGGGGCTGCTGCTGCTCGGCGCGGACTATCCGCTGCTGGCGGCGGTGCTGATCGCGTTTATTGACGCGCTGCCGGTGTTCGGCACGGGCACGGTGCTCATCCCGTGGGGGCTTTTGTGCTTTGCGCGCGGCGAGGCGCGCCGGGGCGTGGGCTTTCTGGTGCTCTACGGCGCGGCGGCGCTCACGCGCCAGGCGCTCGAGCCGCGCCTGCTCGGCAGGCAGGTCGGACTCAGCCCGCTCATCACGCTCCTGGCGCTCTACACCGGCTTCCGCCTGTGCGGCGTGGCGGGCATGATCCTGTTCCCCATCGGCGCGATCTTCCTCCGTCAGGTGCTGGCGCCGCCCCAGCCCGAGGGATGACTTGCCTTTTAAGGAAAGGTGGGTTATTATTGAAGGAATCGTGAAGAAGTGCGTGATTCGTCGCAACGTAGGGGCGGGGCAAGCCCCGCCCGCGCGGTACGGCGTTGCAAATTCGCGTGCACCGGCGCGAGCGCGCACGCATCTGTAGGGGCGGACGCCTCTGTCCGCCCGGCAAAATGCACCTGCAAACACGAACGCACTCATGCGAAACCGTACCATGTTTGTAGGGGTCGATGCCGCGCTCTCCCCGCACGACGCACGACCGTTTTTACGATACGCTGCGGCAAATTTTCGATTGCCCCACAGGCGGACAGGGTCGTCCGCCCCTACAGGACGTTGTGTGTTTTCGCCGAAAATGCCTGCAATTTTGCGATTGCGTATTGCCGGGTCGATGTGGGCATCGACCCCTACGGAGATATTGCATGGTCGCCGTTTGTTGTGCGAATTTGTTTTTGCATCCTGCACGGGCGGTGGTAGAACCCCTCCCCTACGGCTCGATTGGCGGCGCAGTCAAAACCTGCGGCAGCGGGCGGAGCAAGCCCCTCCCCTACGTTACGATGAAAAACGATACTTTCCGAAAGGAGTTTCCTTATGTATCTCTCCGCCACTGTCTGCGCCCCCTGCACCCTCCTGACCTTCCTTCGGCAGGAGATGGGCGTCTCCTCCACGCTTGTCAAGCGCCTCAAGTGGCAGGGGACGCTTCTTGTAAACGGCGAACCCGCGCACACCGACCGGCGGCTCATGCCCGGCGATGTGGTGGCGGCGGAGCTTTTGGAGCACGCGGACGGCTTTTTGCCGGAGGACCTGCCGCTGGACATTTTATATGAGGACGAGCACCTCATCGCGCTCGACAAGCCCGCCGGGGTGCTCGTGCATCCCTCGCGCTGCCGCAATTCCGGGACGCTTGCAAACGGGCTGCTGCACTACTACGAGCGCACCGGGCAGGCGTGCGCCATCCACCCCGTCTCGCGGCTCGACCGCGACACGCTGGGCATTGTTCTGCTGGCAAAATCAGCGCACGTCCACGCGCTGTTCTGCCGCCTGCACCGCGAGCACGCCATCCGCAAAACCTATGAAGCCCTCGTTTTCGGCGCGCCGGATCAGGACGCAGGCGTGATCGATCTTCCCATCGCGCGCTGCGCGGGCGGCAGTCTGCTGCGCGAAATTTCGCCGGACGGCAAGCCCGCCGTGAGCGAATTTGCCGTTCTGGAGCGCCGCGGCGGCTGCGCAAAGCTCCGCCTGCACCCTGTCACGGGGCGCACGCACCAGCTCCGGCTGCACTGCCTTGCCTCCGGCTTTCCCATCCTCGGCGACCCGCAGTACACGACCCCCGCCGCCAAGGAATTTTCCGATCGCTGTGGGCTGTTTTCACAGCAGCTTTGCGCCGTGGCGCTGGAATTTGTCCATCCCGTAACGGGTCAGCCCGTCACGATCCGCTCGCGCCAGGCGCTTCTTCTCCCGGATTCGCCAAATTGTGCGAATCCATCTTGCAATGAGGGCGTATATCCTATATAATAGGTTTGTTTGGGCATATCACTGGGATGGCGCGCTGCGCGCACCCGAGAAACAGAAGGGGTTTTGGATTTGGGAGTCAATAACATCATCGCATTGCTCTCCGGCGTGGCGCTGTTCCTGTTCGGTATGTCGCTGATGGGCGACGGACTGAAAAAGGTCGCAGGCAACCGGCTGGAGGTCGTGCTGTACAAGCTGACGAGCACGCCGCTCAAGGGCTTCCTGCTCGGCACGGGCGTCACGGCGGTCATCCAGTCGTCATCGGCAACGTCCGTCATGGTCGTCGGTTTCGTCAACTCCGGCATGATGCAGGTGCGCCAGTCGATCAGCATCGTCATGGGCGCCATCGTCGGCACGAGTGTCACGGGCTGGGTCATCTGTCTGTCCACGCTCTCCGGCAACGGCTGGCTGGAGCTGTTCTCCACCGCCACGCTCACGGGCATTATCTCCGTGATCGGCATCTGCCTGCGGATGCTCTCCAAGGATAAGACGCGCATCCACATCGGCGATATTCTCATGGGCTTTGCCGTTTTGATGTTCGGCATCAGCGCGATGAGCGAGGCGGTCGCGCCGCTGCGCTCGAGCCCCTTTTTCCTCAATTTGATGGTGCAGCTCTCGCAGCCCATCCTCGGCATTCTCTTTGGCATGATCTTCACCGCCATTTTGCAGAGCGCCTCCGCCGCCGTCGGCATTTTGCAGGCGCTGGCGTCCACAGGCGTCATCAGCTTTGCCGTGGCACTGCCGGTCATCATGGGCGTCGCCATCGGCGCTGCCGTGCCGGTGCTGCTGTCCTCCGTCGGCGCGAATACCGACGGCAAGCGCGCCGCCATGGTCTACCCCGTCGTGGAGACGGCGGGCGTGCTCATCTGCGCGGTCGTGTTCTACACGGCGAACGCGCTGTGTGATTTCACCTTCCTGTCCATGACGATGACCTCGGTCAGCATCGCGCTGCTCAATACCGTCTTCCGTCTTGTCAAAACGCTCATCTTCCTGCCGTTTATCGACGTGATCGAAAAGACCGTCAACTGGCTGGTCAAGGATAAAAAATCCGATGCGCCGGTCGCCGCTGCGCAGCGTCTGGAAGAGCGCTTCATCCAGCACCCGGCGCTTGCCATCGAGCAGAGCCGCATCACCATCAACGCCATGGCGCAGGAGGCGCGGCGCAACCTCATGGACGCCATCCACCTGCTGCACGAGTATTCGGAGGACGGCTTTGACGAGGTCGTGAATCTCGAGGGCGAGGTCGATCAGTATGAGGATATGCTCGGCTCGTATCTTGTCAAGATCACGGGTCGTGACATGACCGCCAAGCAGAGCGACGAGGTGTCAAAATTCCTGCACACCATCTCCGATTTTGAGCGAATTTCCGACCACGCCCTGAATATCGGCGAGGCGGCGCAGGAAATGCACAGCAAGCAGATCGGCTTCTCCGCCGCCGCCGCGAGCGAGCTGCAGGTCCTGGAGGACGCGCTGACGGAGATCGTGCGCATCTGCATCGACGCGTTCGTAAGCGGCGATCTGGACCTTGCCGACCGCGTCGAGCCGCTGGAGGAGGTCATCGACAACCTCTGCGACGAGCTGAAGCTCCACCATGTGGACCGCCTGCAAAAGGGTCTGTGCACCATCAAGCTCGGCTTTGTCTTTAACGACCTGCTCACAAACTACGAGCGCGTGGCGGACCACTGCTCCAACATCGCAGTCGCCATGATCGAGCTGGAGTCCAACTCCTTCGACACGCACGAGTACCTGAAAACCCTCAAAGAAAAGCGCTCAGCATCCTTCGCCCGCTACTACGAGGAGTATAATCAGCGCTTCACGATCTAAAGGTTCACCCCCGGGCTGAAAAATCAGCCCGGGGGCGTTTGCTCTGTGCGGCGTGCGCGCCGCCGTCCTGTTCGAGTCCCGGCTTAACGCAAAAAATGTCCGTTCCCACAAAAACAAAATCGTGACCCAGCGTCAGCGGTCACGATTTTGAGAGGAGGAGCAAGGAAGCGGGCGGATGACGTCTTTTTGTCCGTCAGGATAAAAAGACGCCGGAGCAAAGCGAACTTTGCTCCGACGTGGTACGCCGGAAGGGACTACGAGTCCGCGGACTAAAAAACAGTCCACTGGACTGTTTTTTGCGGCGTGCGCGCCGCCGTCCTGTTCGAGTCCCGGCTTAACGTAAAAAATGTCCGTTCCCACACGGGAACGGACATTTTTTGGTACGCCGGAAGGGACTCGAACCCCCGACCTACTGGTTCGTAGCCAGTCACTCTATCCAACTGAGCTACCGGCGCGTACCGCGCTCAACGCGCTAAAGTATAGTACCACACCTGCCGCAAAAATGCAAGGGGAAATTTCAAATTTTCGCGGTAATTTTCGCGGCAAAATCGTAAATTTTCCGTCCGGCGGGCAAAACGCCTTGCGGCGCGGCGCGCGGCACGGTATAATAAGCTCATCCTGAACGCTGCGGAGGTACGCCATGAGTTCCCTGCTGATCCGAAATATTCAAAGCCTCGTCACCTGTGACGACGCAGACCGCGTGCTGGAGCACGCCGATATTTACTGCGAGGACGGCGTCATCCGCCGCATCGGCAGCGCGCTGGACGTGCGCGCCGACGAGGTGCTCGACGCCAGCCATATGCTCTGCTATCCGGGGCTTGTCAACACGCACCACCACCTGTACCAGCAGTTCTCGCGCAACCTGCCGCAGGTGCAGAATATGGAGCTGTTCGACTGGCTCAAAACGCTCTATGAGATCTGGAAAAACCTTGACGCGGACGTCGTGCGCCTGTCGTCGCTCACCGGCATGGGCGAGCTGATGAAGCACGGCTGCACGACCTGCTTTGACCACCACTACGTCTTCCCCGCCGGCAGCGGCGACCTCATCGGCGCGCAGCTCGAGGCGGCGGAGCGGCTGGGCATTCGGATGCACTGCTCGCGCGGGTCGATGGACCTGTCGGTCAAGGACGGCGGGCTGCCGCCCGATTCCGTCGTGCAGACGGTGGACGAGATCCTGGCGGACAGCCGGCGGCTGATCGAGCGGTATCACGACGCGTCGTTCGGCTCGATGCGGAGAGTCGCGCTCGCACCCTGCTCGCCGTTTTCCGTGTCGGCGGAGCTGCTGCGGCAAAGCGCCATCCTCGCGCGGCAGTACGGCGTGCGCCTGCACACGCACCTGTGCGAGACGAAGGATGAGGAAAATTATATGCTCGCGCGCGAAGGGATGCGCCCGCTGGCGTTTATGCAGACGCTCGGCTGGGTCGGTCCTGACGTGTGGTACGCGCACGGCATCCATTTTAATAACGAGGAGCTGCGGCTGCTCGCCGAGACGCAGACCGGCGTGTGCCACTGCCCCATCTCCAACATGAAGCTCGCCTCGGGCGTCGCGCGCATCCCGGAGATGCTGAAGCTCGGCGTGCCGGTGGGTCTGGGCGTGGACGGCTCTGCCTCCAACGACGGCTCAAGCCTCATGGAGGAGCTGCGCACGGCGTTTTTGCTGCACCGGCTCACGGCAAGCCACGACGCGCCGTCGGGCTACGACGTGCTGAAAATGGCGACGCGCGGCAGCGCGCGGCTGTTGGGGCGCGACGACATCGGGCAGCTTGCCGAGGGCAAATGCTGCGACCTGTTCCTCATCGACGCGCGCCGTCTGGAGCTGACGGGCGCGTGCTACGACCCGAAGTCTGTGCTGGCAACAGTCGGCGTGCGCGGCACGGTTGATCATACCGTGGTGCATGGCAAGATCTGCGTCCGAAACGGTCACCTCACCGGCATCGACGAGCCGATTGTTGCAGAACAGGCACGGAAAAAGTGTGAGGAATATTTGAATATGTAAAGAGGTGGGCTGCCGAATGGCAGCCCACAGTTTTGTATCTGCGCCCCAATGCGTCGTAATGTAGGGGAGGGGCTTGCCCATCCCGCACGGTATAACACCACCAGCCTGCACGCGCTGGCGGCAAAATGGCACGCACCCGTAGGGGCGGACGACTCTGTCCGCCCGGCGGTACGCACCCGCAAAAACGGATGCACCCATGCGAATCCGTACCATATTTGTAGGGGTCGATGCCCACATCGACCCGTGCGGCAGACACATTTCGTTTTTACGAGACCCTGCGTCGAAATTGGTCGTGCCCCACGGGCGGACAGAGTCGTCCGCCCCTACAGGACGTTATGCGGGTCCGCCGACGGTGCGTGCAGGTTTGCAATTGCACATTGCCGGGTCGATGTGGGCATCGACCCCTACGGACGTTATGCGTGGTCGCCGTTTGTTGTGCAATTTTGATGGTACGCCCTGCCGGGCGGACAGAGGCGTCCGCCCCTACAGGCAAAGCGTACTACAGTTCGTGATAGTAGGGACAAATGTCCTCAAAGTGTCCGTCCTTCATGCGGAAGCCTTTGGGGATCGTGCCGAGCTGGGTGAAGCCGAGGCGCTCGTAGAGGTGGCGGGCGTGGAGGTTCGTCGCCACGACGGCGTTGAATTGCAGGACGCCGAAGCCGTGCGCCTTTGCCTGCATCAAACAATCCGACACCAGCTTTTCGCCGATGTGCAGCCCGCGCGCCGTGCCGCGCACGGCGTAGCTCGCGTTGGCGATGTGCCCGCAGCGCCCGATGTTGTTGGGATGCAGGATGTAAAGCCCGTAGATCTTGCCGTCCGACCCCGCAGCCACGGCGGTGTAGGTCTGTTCGGCATAAAACGCCGCGCCGGTCTGCGCGTCGAGATAGTCCTCCTGCGGGAAGGCGACGCCGTCCTCCACGACCTCGTTCCAGATCCCGTTCATCTGCGCCACGTCCGCTGGAGCGTATGCCCGTACCGTAATGTCCATGTTTGCGCCTCCATGCGTGTTTTTCGCATTATACCACCCCCGCCGCCGCGCCGCAAGCGGACGCTTTCTGACATTTTGCTGAATTTTGACCGTGCATTTTTGTAAAAAATACCGCTTCAAATTTTTGCCCGATTTTTCTATAATAGAAGCAGCAGGAAATAAGATGACTCGTCAGATTATCGGATGCTGCTTCAAAACAAAAGATGGTAGCTGTAAGGAAGTGTTTCGCACACGGGCTGCAACTATCACTCGGCGCGACGCTTGAGTGTTTCAGACCAGAGATGGTCTGGAACATTTTTTGTTATCCGGGTGATGGATCGTAAAAAGGAGGAACTACAATTGTACATTCTCACCAATGGCAAACTCATTACGCGCGACCCCGCTGCGAAGGGGTATTACGAGCACGGCGCGGTCGTGTTCGAGGGCACGAAGATCGTCGAGGTCGGCGACGCGGCGGCGCTGGCGGCAAAGTATCCGCAGGCGGAAAAGCTCGACGCCAGGGGCGGCGTCATCATGCCCGCGCTCATCAACGCCCACACACACATCTATTCGGCGCTGGCGCGCGGTCTGTCGATCGCCGGCAACAACCCTACGAACTTCTTTGAGGTGCTGGACGGCACATGGTGGGCGATCGACCGCCACCTGACGCTGGAAGGCACGCGCGCGAGCGCGGACGCGCTGTACATCGACTGCATCAAGCAGGGCGTCACCACGATCTTTGACCATCACGCGTCCTACTGTGAAATTCCCGGCTCGCTGTTCCAGATCGCGGAGAGCGCCAAAAAATTCGGTGTCCGCTCCTGCCTGTGCTATGAGGTCTCCGACCGTGACGGCGAGGAAAAGTGCCTGGAAGCCATTCAGGAAAACGCCGACTGGATCACCTGGTGCAAGGAGCATAACGACCCAATGCTCGCCGCCATGTTCGGCGGTCACGCGCTGTTCACCATCTCCGATAAGACGTTTGACCGCATGGTCGAGGCGAACAACGGCCGCACCGGCTATCACATCCACGTCTCCGAGGGCATGAACGATGTGTATGACTCTCTCCAGAACTACGGTCGCCGTCCCGTCCAGCGTTTGCAGGATCACGGCATTCTGGGCGATAAGACCATCCTTGGTCACTGCATCCATGTGAACACCGCCGAGATGGAGATCATCCGGGAGACCGGCACGATGGTCGTAAACAACCCGGAATCCAACATGGGCAACGCCATCGGCATCTGCCCGGTGCTCCAGCTCTACAAGCGCGGCATCCTGCTCGGCATGGGCACGGACGCATACACCAACGATATGCTGGAGAGCCTCAAGGTCGCGCTGTGCTCGCAGCGCAGCCAGAACTGCCTGCCGAACGTCGGCTGGTGTGAGGTGACGGATATGCTCTTTAAGAACAACGCCAAAATCGGCGCAAAATACTTCCCGGACGAGCTGGGCGTTCTCAAGGCGGGCGCGGCGGCGGACATCATTGTGATGGATTACAAGCCGTTCACCCCGTTCAGTGATGAAAACATCGACGGGCACATGATCTTCGGCATGACGGGCCGTCAGTGCCAGACGACCATCGCCGCCGGTAAGATCTTAATGAAGGACCGCGAGCTGGTCGGCATCGACGAGGAAGCCGAAAACGCCCACATCCTCGAAGCCGCCAAAAAGCTCTGGGGCAGCCTGAACCATAGAGAATATTAAGACGCACCTTAAAAAGCCTCCCCTTGGTGACCAAGGGGAGGTGGGTGAGCGAAGCGAACCCGGAAGGGATCAGAAGCTGTACGTTCTGAGCAGTCGCCACGTTTCGTCGTAACGTAGGGGCGGGGCTCTGCCCCGCCCGCGCAGTACGACGTTACGGTTATGGGCGCACCAATGCGAACACGCACGCACCCGTAGGGGCGGACGCCTCTGTCCGCCCGGCACGGCGCAGCCGCAAATGCGAACGCACCGATGCGAAAACGCACAACGTTTATAGGGGTCGATGCCCACATCGACCCGCACAGGGCACGTCCGTTTTTTACGAACTGCTGCGGCAAATTTGCAATTGCCCAACGGGCGGACAGGGTCGTCCGCCCCTACAGAACAGTTTACGTTTTCACCGAAAATGCGTGCAATTCTGCGATTGCATCCCGCGCGGGAGGGGCAGAACCCCTCCCCTACGCTAGCCGGAAACATTCTTCACAAACGTCCGATCACAGGAGGAACAAATATGTCTGAGAAAATGTATCCCATCCCGTTCAAATCTTTAATGAACTGGATCACGACCGAATATGCCGCCACGGGCGACATCTTCGGCGTTCATAAAGCCTATCACGCCAGCGGTAAGTCGCTGCCGATCTTCGGCGAGCGCATTGAAACGCCGTTTGGTCCTGCCGCCGGTCCCAACAGCCAGCTTGCGCAGAACATCATCGCGTCCTACTTCGTGGGCGCGCGCTTCTTTGAGGTCAAGACCGTTCAGAAGATGGACGGCGCGGAGCTTGCCGCGTGCGTGCCGCGTCCCTGCATTCTGGCGAACGACGAGGGCTACAATCAGGAATGGTCCACGGAGCTGGAAATTCCGCAGGCGATGAATGAATACATCAAAGCCTGGTGCGCGCTGAAGGTCCTGTCCAAGGTCTACGGTCTGGGCGACCCCGACGGGTTCGTGTTCAATATGTCCGTCGGCTACGATCTGGAAGGCATCAAGGGCGACAAGGTCAACACCTACATCGACGGCATGATGGACGCCACCAAGACCGAGCAGTTCAAAGAGTGCCTCGCTGTGCTCACCGAGATGTTCCCGGAAGAGAAGGACTTCATCGCGTCCATCTCCCCCCGCGTCTCGCGCTCCGTCACGGTCTCCACGCTGCACGGCTGCCCGCCGCAGGAGATCGAGCGCATCGCGTCCTACCTGCTGACGGAAAAGGGTCTGCACACGTTCGTCAAGTGTAACCCCACCATCCTCGGCTACAAGACCGCCCGCACCATCCTCGACTCCATGGGCTACGACTACATCGTCTTTGACGAGCACCACTTCAACGAGGATCTCCAGTGGGCGGACGCCGTGCCGATGTTTGAGCGTCTGCAGGCGCTGGCGGACAGCAAGGGACTGGAATTTGGTCTCAAGCTGTCGAACACCTTCCCCGTCGATACCACGCGCGGCGAGCTGCCCGGAAGCGAAATGTATATGTCCGGCCGCAGTCTCTTCCCGCTGACGATCGAAATGTGCAACCGCATTTCCCGCCAGTTTAAGGGCAAAATGCGCATCTCCTTCGCGGGCGGCGCGGAATATTTTAACTGTGACAAGCTCTTTGCCGCGGGCATCTGGCCCATCACCGTCGCCACGACCATCCTCAAGCCCGGCGGATACAACCGTCTGGCGCAGATGGTGGAAAAGGTCGAGGATATGCCCTACGCCCGCTTCGCCGGGACGGACTCCGCCGCCATCGCCGAGATGAGCGCCGCGTCGCATACCGACTTCCATCACCTCAAGCCCATCAAGCCCCTGCCCGCGCGCAAGTCGGCGGACGCTGTGCCGCTCATCGACTGCTTCACCGCGCCCTGCAAGGGCGGCTGCCCCATCCATCAGGATATTCCGGAGTACATCGAGCTCTGCAAGCGCGGTCTCTACGGTCCGGCGCTGAAGCTCATCACCGAAAAGAACGCCCTGCCGTTCATCACCGGCACGATCTGCGCGCACCGCTGCCAGAACAGGTGCTCCCGCAACTTCTATGAAGAGTCCGTCCAGATCCGTGACACCAAGCTCGTCGCGGCGGAACAGGGCTACGGCGCGCTGATGGCGTCCATCCGCAAGCCGGAGGCTGTCGCGGGCAAGAAGGCTGCCATCATCGGCGGCGGTCCGACGGGCATCGCCGCGGCGTACTTCCTCGGCAGAGCCGGTATCCAGACCACCATTTTTGAGCGCGAAGCGAAGCTCGGCGGCGTGCCGCGCTACGTCATCCCCGCGTTCCGCATCACCGACGAAGCCATCGACAAGGACGTCGCGCTCATGGAGAAATACGGCGTCGAGGTCAAGTGCGGTGCACCCGCTCCGTCCATTGACGAGCTCAAAAAGCAGGGCTACACCCACATCCTCCTCGCCACCGGCGCATGGCAGGCGGGCAAGCTCGATATTCCCGGCAATGTGCAGGGCGTCATCGGCTGGATGAAGGACATGAAAACGCAGGTCAAGCCGAGCCTCACGGGTCACGTCGTGGTCGTGGGCGCGGGCAACACCGCGATGGACGCCGCGCGCGTAGCAAGGCGCATGGGCGCGTGCTCTTCCACCATCGTCTACCGCCGCACCAAGAAGGAAATGCCCGCCGATGAGCATGAGCTGGCGCTCGCCATCGCGGACGGCGTTGCTATGGTCGAGCTGGCAGCGCCCGTTGAGCAGAAGGACGGCAGGCTGCGCCTGGAAAAGATGAAGCTCGGCGAGCCGGACGCCTCTGGCCGCCGTGCCCCGGTCGGCACGGGCGAGTTCTTTGAGATCCCGTGCGACCTCGTTCTCTCCGCCGTCGGCGAAAAGGTCGATGCCGCCCTCATGGCGGCAAACGGCGTGGAGATGGAGCGCAAAGGTCCTGCGTTCAAGACGAACGTGGAGAACGTCTGGTGCGCGGGCGACGCGCATCGCGGTCCTGCCACCGTGGTCGAAGGCATTGCGGACGCCGCCGCGTTCGCGGAAGCCGTCATCGGCGCGCCGCACAGCTACGAGATCCCCGCAGAAGCCTACCCCGCCAGAGCCTGCGCCGTGTCGAAGAAGGGCGTTCTGAAAATGGCGAAGGACGCGCGCTGCGAAGGCTCTCGCTGCCTTGACTGCAACACCGTCTGCGAAAACTGCGTCGATTCCTGCCCGAACCGCGCGAACGTCGCCGTGACGCTCGCCGACGGGCGTGTGCAGATCGTCCATGTGGACAAGATGTGCAACGAGTGCGGCAACTGCACGCACTTCTGCCCCTACGCCTCCGAGCCGTGCCACGACAAGTTCACGCTCTTCCAGACCGCAGAGGACATGGAAGACAGCCACAATAACGGCGTCCTCTTCCTCGGCGGCGACAAGGTCCGCGTCCGTCTGGGAGGCGTCAAGGATTACGACCTCTCCCAGCCGAACGACCTGCAAAAGGACATCGAAGCCCTCATCCTCCGCATCCGCAGCCGTTACAGCTACCTGTATTGCTAATAAAATAAGGAAGCCCGCGGTGCAAACGCACCGCGGGCGTTTTTTATTTGCGCCGCACCGCCAATCGAGCCGTAGGGGCGGGGTTCTACCCCGTCCGCGCAGTACAATGCTGCGGATATGGGCGCGCCAATGCGAACACGCGCACCCCCAAGCCTCCCCTTGGTGACCAAGGGGAGGTGGCACGGCGAAGCCGTGACGGAAGGGATGAGAAGGTGTACGTTTTGCCGCACCACAGGGTAGCGCTCTGCAAACCTGCGGCGTTCTGATCCCTTCAGTCGCCTGCGGCGACAGCGTCTCGCTGCGGCTCGGTCACGGCGTGGGTCTGACAGCCCACCGGGCTGTCATTCAGCACCACGCCGCCGCTTCGCTACCTTGGTCACCAAGGGAAGCCTTGGACTTCTGCAAATCGGCGCTGCCGCAAAAAACGTCGGGAGAGGTAGAACCCCTCCCCTACGCACATTCGGCGGCTGGGTGCAAGCCCTCAAATCTCCGCATTCTTCTGATTATTCCTCTGCACGAGCCGGCTGATCTCCTGCTGCACTGCCTGCACCTCGTCGTGGAAGCTCTGGGCGGAGACGCGCTCTGCGCCGTGTCCCAGGATAATTAGCTGCTCCAGATTGTCGGACGTTGCCACGCGCACGCGGCGGCGTCTGCCTGCCAGCGCATACGTCACGCGCTCGATGTACTGATCCGCCGTCTCCGCCTGTTTGGTGTAGACGATGTGGATGTTGTGGTACTTTTCCACGCTGCCCAGCCCCTCCGGGACTTTGTACGCGTCAAACACCAAAATCAGCGCGCAACCGCGATATGCCTGATAATTGCACAGCAGATTCATGAGAATATGCCGCGCCGCGTCCAGATTGTCGCGCGCGATGGCGCTCAGCTCGTCCCACGCGAACAGGATGTTGTAGCCGTCCACCAGCACATATTCCTCCGCCGGCTCAAGCCGCGCGAGAAGCTGCTGCTTGTCCTCGGCGCGAAGCGACGGCAATGGCAAAATGTCGCGGCGGCGGATCGCGCCGTATGTCCGCTCAAAAATGGATTGCAGCTCCTTATCCAGCCCCGCCGTACCGCCGGACGCGCCGCCGCGCACCACGCTCTGCGGGGCTGCCGCCTCTTCCGCCGCGTCCGCGCGCAGACGCAGCAGCGGCAGATGCGCGTGCGCGTCCACCTCGTCCCAGCGCACGTCAAAACCCGCGCCGTGCTCACAGAACACCGAGCCGGTCGGGTTTTCCAGATCGCGCTCCGGGTCGTAGCCATACGCCAGCACGATCTCATCCTGCTGCGGGCACGGGCGGTAGCCGCCCGCGCTGAGCGTCAGCCTGCCCATACCGCGCGTGTACGCCGCGACCTCGCGGGCATAGCCGCGCAGCTTCGCCACCGGCGCGCTGCCGGTGAGCAGCGCGTCCTGCCCGATCGTCTCCGGCGGCGCGCACTCGCCGCCCATCTGCCCCACGTCAGACATTGCCCGCCCCGCGAGCGCCTGCGGCAGCTCCAGCCGGAAGTCATACCACGGCTCGAGCAGCACACTTTTTGCCTTGCGCAGCCCCTGCCGCACGGCGCGGTACGTCGCCTGCCGGAAATCGCCGCCCTCCGTGTGCTTCTGGTGCGCGCGCCCAGAGACGAGTGTGATGCGCACATCCGTGAGCGGCGCGCCGAGGAGCACGCCGCGGTGCTGCTTTTCCATGAGATGCGTGAGCACGAGCCGCTGCCAGTTGCGGGACAGTGCGTCCTCGCTGCACATCGTGTCAAAGATCAGCCCGCTGCCGGGCTCGCCGGGCTCTAAGAGCAGATGCACCTCGGCGTAGTGCCGCAGCGGCTCATAGTGCCCCACGCCCTCCACGCTGTTCTCGATGGTCTCCAGATACACGATCTTGCCCTCGTCAAACGCCACGTCCATCCCAAAGCGGTCGCGGATGACGCGCTGCAAAACCTCGCGCTGCACCTCACCCATCAAACCCACGCGCACCTCGCGCGTGGCGCTCTCCCACGCCAGATGGAGCTGCGGGTCTTCCTCCTGAAGCTGGCGCAGGCGGCTGTAGACCTCGCGCAGGTCCGTGCCGTCCTGCGGCGTGACGCGGTATTCCAGCACCGGGCGCAAAACCGGCTCAGACCGCCCCGCCTCAAAGCCCAGCCCGTCGCCGGGAAGCGTGTGCGAAAGCCCCGTCGCCGCACAGACCATGCCCGCCTGCACCGTCTCGGCAAGCTGATATTTTTCGCCGGAGTAGATGCGAAGCTGGTCGCATTTTTCCTCCCAGTCCGCACCGCGCAGCAGCGACTTGACGCGCAGCGCGCCGCCGGTGATCTTCATGTGCGTCAGGCGCGCGCCCTTTTCATCGCGCGAGATCTTGAACACCCGCGCGCCGAACGCGTCCGGGCGCTCCGGCTGGCGGGTAAAGTCACGCAGACCGTGCAGAAGCTCGTCCACGCCCTCCAGCTTCAGCGCCGAGCCGAAGAAGCACGCGAACGCGCGCCGCCGCGCGATGAGCTCCGTGATCTGCGCATCCTCCAGCACGCCGGTCTGCAAATACTGCTCCGTCAGCGTGTCGTCCAGCACGGCGAGCGCCTCGTCGCGCGCCTCACGCGGCTGCGAAAAATCGACGCACCCCTCGCCGAACGCGTCCTGTAATTCGCGCATCAGCGCCGCGCGGTCGCACGCGGGCAGGTCCATTTTGTTCACAAACAGAAATGTCGGGATCTGATAGCGCCGCAGCAGCCCCCAGAGCGTATGCGTGTGCCCCTGCACGCCGTCTGTGCCGCTGATGAGCAGCACGGCATAGTCGAGCACCTGAAGCGTCCGCTCCATCTCGCTGGAAAAATCGACGTGCCCCGGCGTGTCGAGCAGCACCAGCTCCGTCTCCCCCAGCGCCATGATCGCCTGCTTGGAAAAAATCGTGATGCCCCGCTCGCGCTCCAGCGCCTGCGTGTCCAAAAACGCGTCGCCGTGATCGACGCGCCCCAGCGCGCGCAGCGCGCCGCTGCGGTAGAGCATCGCCTCGCAGAGCGTGGTCTTGCCTGCGTCCACGTGCGCCAGAATGCCAATACAAATGCGCTTCATACCATATACTCCCGTTCCGCCGCAAATTCTCCCCGTATTATATACAAAACCGCGCCGGTTGACAAGGGCATCCGCCCCCGCCAACCGGCGCATTTGTCCCGCGCGCAGACGCGGAATGTCAGAATTGTTGCAAAGACTCAGCCCGTGGTGGTCGTCGCAGACGATTCGCCACCAATATCCCAGCTTACGCCGGTGAAGTCCTTGATCGACCAGCCGCTGCCGGTCAGGTCAGTACTTGCCGTTGCTTTCACAAGCTGCGTATCATTCCACACGAGGCGGCTGCCATTATAGCAGCCTCTCACGCCGACCAGTCTGCCGACATTGATGTTGCCCTCTGTCGAGGTGATCGAGCCGGTCATGCTGTTGCCGGAGCTGGTGATGGTGGTTTTCGAGTCACGCCCGCCATATAGCTCTCCCATAATGCTGCCGATGTTCGCATAGGGATCGTTGGGAACATTGAGCTCGCAGTGGAAATTCGTATTGCCCGTGAGCGTGATTGCAGTTTCCATCGATCTGTTGGGCGGGAGCTGCGCGACCAAGCCGCCGATATAGACGCCAGCCCGTTTTCCGTCACTGTAGGAGTTCTGGTCGGTGATCTTGACCGTGCTGTTTTTATTGTTGCTCACTGTGATTATCCCGATCTTTTGGACAAATCCGAGCAAGCCACCGGCGCGCGAACACTGGTCGGTGCTGATGGTAATGTTCAGCGTATTGCCGGTCACGTTCAGCTCCTTTGCCTGGATAAAGCCCGCCACACCGGCAGTTCTGTTACCGTCTCCGGTATTGGTGATGTTGGCGGTGAACGTGCAGTCCTTGAGCGTCACGGTTGCAGCGGTACTCGTATCACTCAGCAGTCCGATCACGCCGGCAACAAACGTGCCATTCGCCTGAATGCTGATTTGGATCGTATTGCCGGTCACGGAAATATAGTCGGAACTCTGTGCCGCGTATTCGCTCGAGCCGATCAAGCCGCCGGTGGTGCTGAGCGCGCCGCTCAGCGTGATATACTGACTCAGCCCCGCTTCCAGCGTGAGCGTGCCGTTGCTCAGACCGATCAGACCACCGATGACGCCAACAGATTTCGTACTCGTAAAGCTGTACTGCCGGTTTTCGTTCGGACCGGCCTGACAGTTTATGATACTGCCGATCTTACTGTTGTACGCCGCCATGCTGCCGACATAGCTTGCTGCTTTGCCATCCGCATCCGGGTTGGCTACGCTGCCGTAGACCGTGCAGCCCTCGATCCGACCGCCGTTGATCGCCGCGATCGCACCCCACAGGCAGGTATTGGCTCTTAGAGTCCAGACATCCTGCTCCGCCACATAAGGCTGTACCGTCACATCGTCCAGATGGATCGTCAGATCTTTCACGATACCCGTGTAACCCTCTCCATTGAGCAAACCAAACAAAGGCGCAGACGTGCCGGTCATGGTGATGGTCTGACCATTGCCGTCAAACTGGTGGTCAAATTGATGTTTTACAGTGCCAATGGGCGTGTTCCAGTCGTCCAGAATAAAGCCGTTTGCCAGCGTGAACGTCACGCCGTGCTGTGCGGACTTGTACTGATAGCAGGTTGCCAGCGCTTCGAGCTGTTCGCGCGCCGTAATGGTTGTCGAGATGACCTTGGGATACAGCATCAGCCGCCCCTTCATGTCAGTGGTTGTCCATGTGCCCATCGGTTGCTCGTTGCCGTCGGCGTCCACGGCATACCAGTACAGGAAAGCATAGCCATCCTTCGCGTTCGGGGTTTCGATCTGCATTTTTCTACCCGCTGTGTAGATGGCCGTGGCAGGCAGCCACTTCAGCATATTGTCTGGGTCGTTGAATACAAGCTCATTCGGCTCATCTTCCCATAGAGCATAGAACGTCTTGTCGCCTGTGCTGCCGGTCTCGATTTTCGTCACGGCTTCGCCGGTGCACTCGGCGTCCGTAAACCAGCCGCCGAAGACCTTGGCGGCCGGCGCGATGAACGCATCCTCGCCCGGGAGGGTGATGGCGCTGTCGGTCACATTGTAGCTCTCCGTGAGCTCCACGCCGCTTGCCCAGTTGGTGATGGCGCTGCTGTCCGTGTTGAGATAGGTGATCGTGTAGGTGTCAAGCGACCACTGCGCGTAGAGCGTGACCGTGCCGTCGTTCACCGCCGTCAGGTTCATGACCGTCTGCCCTTTCGCATACGCCGTGCCGCTGCCGTCTCGCGCCGTGTTCCAGCCGGTAAACGTGTAGCCCGCGCGGGTAAAGAGGTTGGCGCTCAGCGCGGCTTGCGTGTCATAGGTCATGCTCTGCGCGTCCATCGCGCCCGTGCCGCCGTTTGCGTAGAAGCTGACGGTGTAGGCATTCGCCGTCCACACGGCGGTGTAGGTCAGATCCTCCAGACCGACCTTCTCCGCGACCTCCGGCTGCCAGACGTAGGTGTAGCCTTCTCGTTTGAGCGGGAGCGGCGTGATGGGCTCCTCAAAGTAGACCTCACCCGCCGTTGCACCGCCGAGCGAGATGCCCTGATCGTAGACCCACTTGAGCTGGCTCTTCTTGCGTCCGTAATGCAGCTCCAGCGTCATGCCCTCTTCCACGAGCGTCACGCCGACTGCCGTTGAATGTCCCTTTTCATAGGCGCTTGCATAGTAGATGCCGCCGTCCTCACGCGCGACCTCGCTGCTCTCATAATCAGCCGGTGCAATGCGCTTGCCGACCGGCTCGCGCTTTGTCTCGCTCAGGACCATGGTGAGTCCATGACCGTCCGTATTCTGCACCCAGTGCTCCACGGTAAACGCGACCTCGTTGGCGCGCCACCCGGCGTAGAAGGCCTGACCTTCGCCGGACGCCGCCGGAAGGGTCGTGACTGCCGCGCCGCTCGCATCGGCGGTATTAAACCAGCCGGTAAAGGTGTAGTTTTTGCGCGTGGGCGTGATGCCGGAGAGCGCCGCGCCGTAGTAAAGTGTCCGGCTCGCCTCGTCCAGCGCGCCGCCGTTGGCGTCAAACGTGACGCTGTAGCTCTTGCGCGCGTAGAACAGCTTCACGACCTTGCCGCCCGCAACGGTCGTCTCCGTCACGGCTTCCGTATCGCTGCCGACGGTCGCGTAGGCATAGGCAATGCCGTCTGCGACCTCAAGCCCCGTGTCCTTCAGCGTTTCCAGCACGACGGTGCTGTCCACCATGCCGTTCTTTGTGGTATCGCGCCTGGTGGCGCTCGCGGGGTACTGCCCGTCCGTGCCCATCACATAGTGCTCGACGGTGTAGTTGACCGTGCCGAAGCTCCACTTGGCGTACAGCGTCGCAGCCGCAGCGGGCGCGGTCGTGACCTGCGTGGTATAGCTCGTGTCGGTGAACCAGCCCGCAAAGGCGTGGTCGCGATCCCAGACCGGCGTGACGTCGTCCAGCGGCGCGCCGTAGCGGAGTGTTTTGGTGACCGCCTCCGCGCTGCCGTCCAGCTTGCCGCCGTTCGGGACAAGCGTCAGCTCCACCGTGTCGCGATCGTAATACAGCCGCAGCGTCAGGCTGCCGTCTGCCTTAATTTTGCCGGTCATCGTGGATTTTTCCGCGTTCAGGGTGAAGTGCTCATAGCCCTTCGCCGCCGCCGTGACCTCCGCGTCGGTCGTGCCGGTCAGGCGGTCGGTGTCCGCGAGGGTGTAGCCGCTGCCGGTCGCGTTCTGCTGATAGTGCTCGACCGCGTAGCCGATATTGCTCTGCGCCGTCCAGACCGCCGTATAGGTGACGTCCTGCTGCGGCATGGTGAGCGGCAGCGCGGGCGACCAGCTCAGGTCGTAGCCCGCCTTCGTCAGTACGGGCGCGGTGAGGGCCTCGCCCCAGCGGAGCGTCTGCTCGCTGACCGCCTCGCCGCCGTTTTGGAACGTGACCTTGTAGGTGTTGCGGGCGAAATACGCTGTCAGCACCAGACTGCCGTCCGCCGCGATCGTGCCGGATTTGACCGTGCCCTCATGCGCGGTGTCCACATGGTAGCCCGCAAAGGTCTTGGAAAGCTCCGCCGCCGCGCCGGTCGTGCCGTGCAGCGCTTCGGTCTGCGGCTGCTCGGGGTAGCTGCCGTCCGCGTTTTGCAGGAAATAGCGCGCTGTGTAGGCGGTGTCGCCGTTGGCGGTCCACTTGGCGTACAGCGTCAGGCTGCCCGTGAGCTTGGTGTTAAAGCTGTACGCGTTCTCGCAGGCGGTGTCCGTAAACCAGCCCGCGAAGGTGTAGCCCTGCTTCACGGGCGCGTTCGGCTCGGCGACCTTCGCGCCGTGGACATACGGCTTTTCGTCGATCAGCGTGCCGTCCGTCTCGCGGAAGGAGACGGTATAGCCCGCGCGGTCGTAGTAAATCTTGAGGATGGTCTTGCCGTCCGCACCGATGGTGAGCCCGACGTTTTTCGCCTCGGTCGCCGCCTGATCGTAGTGCAGACCCGGCGCGTCCAGCTTGACGATGGCGTTAAGCGCCGCCGCGGTGATCTCCTGCCCGGTCGTGCCGTCGTAGCGATATTCGACCGCGCCCTCGCCGTCGTACAGCAGGTAGCCCTCGCCGCCGACGCGCTTTACATAGTGCTCCACGCGGTAGGCGATGTCGCTGCCCGGCAGCCACTGCGCCGTGTAGCTCGCGCCGCCGCGAACGGTCAAGCACCAGTTGCCGTTGCCGTCCTGCCCGATGCCGTCGCCGGTATAGCCGTTAAACTCATAGCCGCTGCGGGCAAATTTCGGCGCGTACACCGTCTCGCCGTAGCGCCCGGTGGTCACGACGCTCTCGTCCGCGCTCGCGCCATCCATGAGCCGGAACGTGATGTCGTATTTTTCGCGCGTGTAGTAGATTTTGATAACCGTGCTGCCGTCCGGCGCGATCGCCTTCTGGCTGAAGCTCTTATTCTGGAAGCCGGGATAGCTCTGCGCTGCCGCGTTGGTCAGCGCGTCGGTCGTGCCCTTCAGATACTCGGTCTCGTACAGCGCATAGGTGCCGTTGAGCTTCTGCTGATAGTGCTCCACGGTGTACTTCGTGTCGTCGCGCGGGATCCAGTGCGCGTAGACCGTCACACCCTTGCCAGCGCCGTTGTCCTGATAATCGGGCATGGTCGCCGGGAACTCAAAGAGCGCGCCGCCGTTCGGCTCGGTATACCAGCCGCCGAAGGTATAGCCCGTCTTGACGGGGCTGTCCGGCACTTCGACCGGCGCGTCCGCAGCCAGCGCCAGCATTCTCACCAGGCTGCCGCCCTGCGTGTTGAACGCGATGTAGCGCACATTTTCGGGGTCGGTCCAGTCGATGGTGAGCGTCCGCTCGATGGGCTTGGACGTAAACGTCAGCGCGCCGTTTTTCCAGCGGATGGTCATCTCGCAGCTCTCCGCCACGGAGTTCGCACCCGCGAGCACCGTGATGGTGTTCGTCGCGGGGTCGTAGGCGAAGTGATCCGGGTCGCTGAGTTCGATGGTATAGTGGCTCTCGGTCGCGTCGTCGTAGTTCTGCGCGGGATTTTCGTCCGCATCGTCCGCGTCGCTGCCGTAGACCTCGCCGGTCTTCATGTCCATGTAGTTCATGTCGAACAGCGACGAGGGCAGCGCCGCCGTGCGCACGCCCAGAATGGCGAGGCTTAAGACGTCGTCGTCATCGTCATACGCAAAATCGTAGACGTTTTTCTGCGCGCCCGCGCTCCACAGCGGCCACTCGTTTTCATAGAGCGTCGGCTGATAGGTCAGCTTGTCGCTGGAGAAGAGCTGCGCCTTGAACGTGATCTTGAGGTACACGCCGATCTCCACAAACATCGCGCCGGACGCGTTCGATTCCTTGCCCTTGCCCTTCTCCCACTCCAGATGGTAGTAGAAATAGCCCCACATCCGGGCATACACGCCCGCCTCGGCGGTGATGCCGATGGAGTCCAGCTTCAGCGAGAACAGTCCGATGCCGATCTCAAATTCCACACCGGCGCGCACGCCCATCGTGCCCATGACGTAGAAGTCAAAGTTATAGTGCGGCGTCACCAGCTCCGCCGTGCCGTTCGTGACCGAGCGGCTGAAGAGCTTGAGCGAGAACGTGTAGCGCTTGGCAGCCTCATACTCAAAGCTCATACCGAGCGTGACGTACAGGTTGACGCTGACCACAAAGTCGGCGCTGATGCCGTAAACAAGGATATGGAACTTGTCAACAGGACCTTCCTTGGAGTAGATCTCCTTGCGGAACAGCTCGATCCAGTTTTCCTCGGCGTCCTCCATCATGGCGGAGTACTTGTCCGCCAGACCGCCGCCGACGGTGTTCATGTCAATATCCTCGCCGAGGAAGTGCTCCTTGTCCTCCATCAGCTTCTGGATCTGCTTGCTGAGGTCGATGGCAGTGCCCTCAAAGCCCTCCAGCGGGTCGGAGTCGTCCTCGTTTTTCTCGGTGCGGGCGGTGGCGACGATGCCGATGCCCGTGTAAAGCCCGAGATCCAGGTTGGCGTTGAGCTGATAATCCGCGATATACGGGAAGATCCACGCCTTTTTCCACACCGCGCCGCCGCTGGTGTTGACGCTGAGCAGGATCTCCTGTTCGAATGTCGCACGCACCTCGATGACGAGCTTGCCGTCGGGCACGCTGTCGCGCTCGATCTCCACCGTAAAGCTGAGCGTCAGCTCGGCGCGCAGACCGTAGCTGCCGTCAAAGTGCGTCAGCGAGCCTGCGTTGATCTTCGCCTCGATCTTGAGGTTGTCCTTGTCCAGAATGGCGGCGCTGCTGCCGCTCAGCAGCGCAGGCGCGCTCTGCTGCACGGGCGTGCCGTCGTCATACGCCGCGCTGTATACGGTCAGCCCCATATCGTCGCTCAGCTTCTGGAAGCCGTCGGTCTGCACCGCAAGATCGGTCAGATACTGCGCCGCCTCCTCCGCAAAGCCGCTCTCACGCGCCTGCCGCACCATGTCGGCCTCCATCTCCGCGATCTGGCTCTGCGTCAGTTCAGGAACATCCGCCTCGCGGGTGGTAAACACATCCATCGCCGCGAGGACCTCGTCCTCCTTGGCACTGTCGTAGGTCAGGACATAATCATCGCCCTCGACCGTGACGTTTGTAATTTTACCATAGCCCGCGGACGTGGCGGACGCGCCGAACGCGCCGCTGTAAAACAGCAGGAAGTCGCCCGCGTCGATGCTCGTCTGGGAGCTGAGACCCATCGCCGCATATTTGTCGTCGGTGAAATCCAGCTCGGACTTCGGCACGCTCACCGTGCCCGTGCCCTTGTACTCCGCCTTTACCGGCAGAACGTCCGGCGTAAACAGGACGTCCTGCGCGTCGGCGGTGCGGTAGCTGTAGGTCGTGCCGTCGATGCCCGTAATTTCCACATAGGCGATCGCGTCGTCCTCGGCATCCTTCCGCAGGTCGGGGCGCGTGCCGGTGTAGATCGCGACCGTGTCGCCCACGGCGATGCCGCCGCCCGCGTATGTAAACGTGCCGCTCTGCGCGACCTTTTCAATGCGCGTGGTCTTGCCGTCGGCGGACATCGCGGCGCTGAACAGACCATCCAGCGCGTCCATCCCGCTGACCTGTCTCTTATCGATATACTTCAGTCCGCTGTCGAGCTGGAGCGCGTCCACCTCGGTCTTTTCGGTGATGATGTACAGCACGCGCACGCTCTGCGCCTGCGGCACGCCGCCGATCACAAAGCAGCCCTCAAAATCCTCCGCCAGCTCCACGCGGTACGTCTGCCCCTCTTCCAGAACAGGCGTGACCGTGCTGCCGGAAACGGTGTAGCGGTACTGGACATCCGTGTCGGAGGTCCGGGTAAATTCTGCGTTGTTCGCCGTGATGTTGATAAACGCTTCGATGCAGTCCGCCGTGTAGCCGGAGATACCGAAGGAGTAGCTGCCGATCTTCACCGCCGCAACGGTATCCGTCACGCTGTTGGGCGACTCTGCCGACTCCACCTGCGTGACCTGCGCCGCCTCGTCGCTGCGGTCGAGCCGCGCGTAGAACGTGAGGTTGCTCGTGATGAGCTCGTTGCCGCCCGCCGGGTCGGTGAGCTCCGCGTCATAATACCAGCCCGCAAACAGCCCCTTCGTCACATACGGCGTGGGCAGGGCGGAAATTTTCGTGCCGGAGGCGACCGTTTTAGCATTCGGCAGGGTCACGCCGGCGGCATCCATGCCATCGCCCAGCGCAAACTGCACCTCATAATAGGTCGTCGTTGTCGTCCCGTCGGAGCGACCGCCGCCGGAGGAAGGTCTTTTCACTTCCTCGACCTGCGCGACCTCGTCCTCCGGGTCGATGCTCACGCGCGTGGAGGGGACGCCCGGCTCGGAATACCAGGTGTCCACGCCCTTGTCCATGCGCATGCAAAGCGCCGCCGCCTGCGCGCGGCTGGCGTCGCCCTTGGGGTCAAAGCGCCCGCCCGTGCCGTTGAGCAGCCCCGTTTTCCAGAGCTTCAGCACCGCGTCGCGCGCCCAGGAAGAGACCGCTTCCAGATCGGAAGGCGTTGTTGTGATGTCCGCGCCGGTGTCCAGCTCCACGCCGAACAGCTCCAGATAGCGCACAAAGAACACCACCATCTCCTCGCGGGAGATGAGCCGGTCGGGCGCGAACTTGCCGCCGCCCGTGCCGTTGGTGATGCCGTATTTCGCCGCCCACTGCACATAAGGCGCGTAATACGCATCCGCCGCCACGTCGGAAAATTCCGGCGCTTCGGTATAGTTTGCGGGATCAACGCCCGCCATACGCCCGAGGACGGTCACAAACATCCCGCGGGTCATCGTGCCGCCCGGCGCGAAGAGCGTCTTGCTCACGCCGCCGAAGAAGCCGTTCACGCGGGCGTACTGCACCGCGGTATAGTACCAGTCCGACCTTTTTACGTCGGTAAACGGGTTGGTATCCTGCGCCGTCTGCGCCGTGGTCGTCTGCGCCAGTGCGCTCACCGGCAGCATCGTCAGCAGCATCGCGGCGATCAGCAGGATGCTCAGAAGCCGTTTTTTCATGCCTGTTCCCTCCCAGATTTCGTCATTTTCTAGGCAGCCGATGATGAGGTCGCCGATAACTCTTGCCGATCCCATCATCGGTCACCCAGCGGGGTAAAGCAGGCGGGCGGATCGAACTGGTCCGCCCGCCTGCGCAGGTCAGAGACGCGCTAAATCAACCGTCAAATCGATCGATTTAGAGATTCCCTCAAAACTTATCAGCCAAAATACTCATTGAGCTGGGCGCCGGTCTCTGCGGACCAGTCCTGTACGGTCTTGAACCACTCGATCATTCCGTCATACTCCTCGTCGCTGAACTCCTGGTCGCCCTGGAGGAAGCCCTGATAGCGGTTCAGCAGCTCTGCCATGCTCTGGCAGTCGGCGATGACGTCCTCAGGAATTTCGGAAGCGTTGGCGTTGACAATGTCCTTGACCTCGTTGAACGCGGCCGCAGTGGTGTTGAACTCGTTGATGGCTTCCTGCTTCTTCTCATTCTCGCCGCAGCCGGTCAGGCAGACGAGCAGCCCCAGCACCAGAATGATGGACAGGATGGCGGTCAGTTTCTTTTTCATGATTTTGTTTCTCCCTTTTCTTGCTTTTTGGCTTTATATAAATTTAATTGCCAACAGATTTAGAACACGGTGGTCGTAATTTCGCCGTCCGCGCAGTTGAACAGGACCACGTCGGAAAGCGCGCTCGCGCCGGTGGCGTCGTACATTTCAAAGAGCATCGCATACTGCCCGTCGGGAAGCTGCACCTCGCCGAACGTCGTATCCTCGCTGATGACAACGGTATCGGCGGTGTACGCCTCAGGATCGGCGTCGGTAGACAGGTCGCTCATGTACCACACCAGCGTGACCTCGTCGCCGGGCTGCAAGAGGCGCAGCTCCTTGTCCGCCATGCCGGAGTCGTCGATGCCCTGCCGCGCGCCGAGGATGTTCCACGTCTCGGTCGAGAAGTCATAGGCGATCTGGAGGTTATATTCCTCGCCGTTGAGGAGGATCGGCACGGAGTAGAGGTTATAGTCCTCACCCTCGTAGCTCAGCTCCATGTACGCGAGGCTGCCGTCCAGCGCGCCCCAGACCCCGCGGAAATTGTCGGAGAACACACCGTTTTCCCAGTCGGCGTTCATGTCGTTGTCCGTGCCGAGCAGGAGCATGAGGTCGTTGTCAACATCCACATAGTACAGCGAGAAGCCGATCGTGGACAGAACGTCCGCCGCGTCAGGACCGAGCGTCAGCACAGCGCTGCCGGTGTCGCTCAGCTCCAGCGCCTTGCCGTCCCAGCCCATGGTGCTCAGCGTCTTGCGTTCGGGAAGCTCCGTAAAGTCCATCCCGGCGATGTATTCCATGCCGCTCTCGTCCAGCTCGCCGGTCAGCCCGTAGGAGTAGAAATACTTGAACGCCGTGCTCGCGCCCAGGGCGATAAAGCCGTTGAGGTCGCTCACGTCGCCGTTATAGGAGTAGTAGCAGGAAAGACCCGTCGCTTCGGTGCGGTACTGCCCGTTCACCTGATAGAGCACGCACTCGTCCAGCGCGTCCAGCACCGCCTGCGCCGACGGCAGCGTATCGACCGTCAGCCGCGCCATATGCCCGAGGTCCACCATGTTGGTGTAGCCCTGCTCCTTGGTGTTGCCGCCGTAATTTTCGCTGCGCTGCGCCACGCGCGCAAACTGCGAGAAAAACGCCGGATCGGTGCACGCCGCGCTGAGCGCCTCCGCGCCAAAGGTCTCATACGCCGAAAGCAGCGCCCCGACCTTCGACAGATCCGTCACCGACAGCGTGGTGTTGTCCTGCGTGCCGACCTCTTCGCAGCCCGCCATGTACGCGTCGCAGATAATCGTGCCGAGCTGCGCGCCGTCCATGGACGGATCCTCCGCCAGCGCGCCGACCCACTGCGAGTAGTACCAGCCGTTCGCAGGCTCGGTCTCCTCGGACGCGACCAGATATTTCGCAACGTCCGAGAACGTGTTCGCAACGTCCACCGTCGCCATCAGACAGGTATCAAAGCCGACCAGCTCCAGCGGCTGCTCGTCCGCCGACGGCGTCCACACGCTGGAAAACGCCGCATACATCTCGTCGAGCGTCAGCGAATCCAGCTCATACAGCTCGTCAAACGCCGCGCCGGACACCGAGCCGCCGCCGTGATTCCAGAACAGCACCGCCGTTTTTTCGGCGGGATAGTTCGTCTTGGCAAACTGCAAAAAATCCGCGAGCGTCTGCGCCTGCCCCATGCTGGCGGACGGCTGCTCGTCGATGAGCTGCAAGCCCTCGCTGTTATACACCCAGCGCTGGAGCTTGGAGGCGTCCACCACCTCGTTCTGCCATTCGGACGCGCCGCCGGTCTCGATGACCACGTTCACATCCTCGGGAAGCTGCACCTGCATCAGCTCGCTCAGGTCGCCCGTGGCAAAGCCGCCGCCGGACTCCAGGTCGCTGCCGCACAGATACCAGTAGATCGACCAGCTCCCCGCGTTTTCTGCGGGCGCTTCCTCAGCCGGCTCGACCGGCTCGTCCGCCGAAACATCGGGCTCGACGTCCGGCTCTTCCATATCGTCCGCGCCGCTGCACGCCGCGAGCGACGCAATCATGCACAGCGCCAGTAAAAATGCCAAAATCCTCTTTTTCATGCTGTTTTTCCTTTCTTTTCGCGTCCCGCCGCGCTATGCCGCGGGCGGGATGGGGATGTCCTCCGGCTCTCTTCGGAAGCCGAGCAGCCGCCCCGGTAAGTAAGCCCATGGCTTGCAGAGCACCGTGTTGTAATGCTCCGCCGCCTGCTGGTAGATGCTCTCGCTGCGCCGCAGGACCTCCTGAAGCGCGGCGTCCTGCTGGGCTTGCGCGAGCTTTTTGCGGTAGGTCAGAAGCTGCCCCGCCGCGCTTTCCACAGTGCTCTGAAAGCTCCGCAGAACGCGCCGGACCTCCCAGAACCAGAGGGAAATAAATCCCACGGTACTGATCCCTGCCACAAGCCACCCAAGCCATTCTGGCATCTGCCGCGCCTCCCTTCTCGCCGGATGATGGTGCTGCCAAATTCTTTACGGTCTGAGTATAGCACTGCGCCGCGGCGATTTGGGGCGGACGGCACGAAATGTAGGGTTTTGCGGTATGAAATGCAAAACCCCGCTGGAAAGGCAGCGGGATTTATGATAGAATGCTGCTTGAGAAGGAGTTCTTTGCCGAAAGGGGGCGTTTTTCGATGAATATTGCGGTGTGTGACGACCAGCTCGGGGAGCTGGCGGCGGTCGAATCGCTTCTGCGCACATGGCAGGAGCAGCAGCGCGCGATCATCCGCCTGCGGCTGTTCCACAACGCCGGTGAGCTGCTGGAGGCGGCGCAGAGGGAGCGCTTTACGCTGTATCTTCTGGATGTGATGATGCCCGGCACGAGCGGCATGGCGGCGGCGCGGGAGATCCGCACCTTTGACAATGCGGCGGACATCGTATTTCTCACCTCCTCGCCCGGCTTTGCGTATGAGAGCTACGGCGTGCAGGCGCTGGAGTATCTGCTCAAGCCCGTCACGGCAAAAAAGCTCTTCCCGCTCCTCGACCGGCTCTACCTGCGCGAGCAAAAGCCGCAGGAGGCGCTGACGCTCAAATCCGGCGGCACATTCATCCGCGTGCCGTTTTCGGAGCTGGCGTATGTGGAGGTCAGCGGCAAACACCTTTATTTTAATACGACGAACGGACAGGTGCGTGAGGTCACGGGCGTAATGCGCGAGTATGAGCCGGAGCTCCTCGCCCGCCCGGAGTTTATGCGCATCCATCGGTCGTATATCGTCAATATGCTGCAAATCCGGGAGCTGTCGCCCACCGGGGTGCAGACGTTTACGGGGCAGAGCCTGCCGGTGTCGCGGCTTTTGTACCCGCAGCTTCAGAAGGATTATATGGAGCTGCTGTTCGCGCGGCGGGAGGTTTGACTATGATACTGCGTATTCTCAGCTCCGTAAATTACGGATGCGTTCTGATCTTCGGCATTCTCCTCAGCGCCGGAATTTCCGGCGGCTGCGAAACAACGCGGCAGAAGCAGCTCATTGCGCTCGCGTGCCCAGTATTTCTGGCGCTTCAGATCTCACTGCACGCCGCGTTCGGGCTGGACCTTGTGGAAAAGATCTATCCCGTGCTCGTGCACCTGCCGCTGATCCTGCTGCTCATCTTCGCGCTTGGGCGCTCACCCGGCATCGCGCTCGTAAGCGTATACACGGCGTACCTGTGCTGTGAGCTCCCGAACTGGGTGCGTATGGTCATCACCGAGGCGACGCGCTCGCAGCTCGTGGGGCAAATCTGCTACACCCTGCTCATCATCCCGCTGTTTTTTATCCTGCGGCGCTATTTTGTCCGCGCTGCGCACGAGGCGATGACGTGCTCCAAAACGGCGCTGTGGCTGTTTGGCGCGCTGCCCGTGGCGTATTACTTTTTTGATTATGCCACCACCATCTACTCAAACGCCCTGTATTCCAATGACGCCATCAGCGAATCGCTCCCGGCGGTACTCGTGACGTTTTATGTGGTGTTCCTCACCGCCTACCATGCGCAGGCGGAGCGCGGCCGTCAGGCAGAGCTGCAAAGCTCCATGCTCGCGGTCAAATGGTCGCAGGCGCAGACGCAGATGGATACCCTCCGCCGCGCGCAGACGCAGACGGCAGTGTATCAGCACGATATGCGCCACCACCTGACGATGCTCGAGGGGCTCATTGCAGCGGGAAAGCCGGAGCAGGCGTCGCAGTATATCCGCAAGGTGCAGTCCGATATTGAGACCATCACGCCCCGGCGCTATTGCGAAAATGAGCTGGTGAATCTGCTCTGCTCGTCGTTTGCGGAAAAGGCGCAGCACGCGGGCGCGCGACTGGACGTGGACGCGAAGCTGCCGCGCGAGCTCGGTATTTCGGACGCGGAGCTGTGCGCCGTGCTGTCCAACGCGCTGGAAAACGCGCTGCACGCCGTCGCCGAACTCCCGGAGGAGCAGCGCACGGTCTCGCTCTACTGCGCCCTCCGGCTGGGGAAGCTCCTCATCGAGGTCAAAAACCCCTACGCCGGGGAACTGACCATCTCGCCGGACGGTCGCCCCGTTACCGCACGCAAGGGGCACGGCTACGGCTGCCGGAGCATCCAGACCATCGCCGCCCGCACCGGCGGCCTCTGCGAGTTCAAAGCTCAAAACGGCATCTTCTGCCTCCAGATCGTCCTCCCCCTCAAAAACGCCGTCGCGCCCGTCTGATACTATACAATATAAAAGGACCTCCCGACCACAAGAAAAACAACGGGGTTGTAGGAAAATTCGAACAGGAAAAACGGCTTACAAGATTCAAACTTGCAAACTGCTGGTGGCGGACATGAATGCGTTGTAAAATGAGGATCACTGCGCAAAACTGCACCGCTGTAAACAAAGAGCTACCGCAATATTTTTCCTATACTTTTCAGCCGTTTTTGGCGGTTTCCTCTCGATTTTAATTCCTTTTCTAACATCTTGCGACCTGAGTTTCCCATGTGTTCCACACCTGTCTGTGGCATTTTATGTGGTCAAAGGTAAAGCCTCGCCGGAGCAATTCCAGCGGGGCTTTGCGGTATTCTCGGCCACCAGTTTCTCTACTTGATGGAACAGGATGAACTCCCCGAGGAGAAGCCCCACCCACACCGTGGGATGCCATAACCAAAGAATACCAGCATCTGTAAACTATCTACACAATGGCTTGCAGGTCTTCTTTTGCTGACGAAGAGCCTTTCTGAAAGTCCCCCGATGAAGCAAATGGTAAAATAACGACCGTCCCACGATGGCATGGTGCACAGGTGCGGGGACGGTTGTCCACCAAGAGGTCTATAAGAATGACGCTGGCTTAATCTTCGCTCCGCCTATACGACGCTCAAAAGGAAGTGACTTCAGAGCCATTGCCTGCACATCATTTTACAGGCAGGAAGGGCAGAAAATGATACGGATGCGGTTTACACCTGCGGGATAATTCGGTATAATCATATTCAAACCGCAGCAGTTACAGGCACAGTGACAGCGCAGTGGAGGGGAATGCCATGCCAAAACTGAAATGGAATTTAAATACCATTTACATATCAGAAAGGCTGCAGGAGAGCCTGCGGCCCATTTCCCGCTGCGCCATGACCACCGTGGTCGCGCCCATGGGCTACGGAAAGACCACGGCAGTGAACTGGTATCTGGAGGAGCGCGCCAAGGCGGAAACCCTGAAAATCATCCGCATCAGCGTGTATTCCGATAACCTTGCGATCTTCTGGAAAAGCGTGCAGGAGGCGTTTGCCCGCGCGGGCTTCCCCTTCCTGCGGGACTATCCCTGCCCCACGGACGCAGCGGGCGGCGGACTGCTGGTGGATGACCTCTGCCATGCGCTGGCGGGTGAAGCCCCCTGCTATCTCTTCATTGACGATTTTCACCTGCTCACGGATAAGCGCGCCTCGCTGTTTCTCTGTATGCTCGCAAATAAGCTGCCTGCAAACGTACATCTCATCGTCGCCAGCCGCGACCGCTTTCTGCCTGCGGCGGAGGCGGTGCGGCTGGGGGCAAAGGTCTATCAGATCGGCACGGAGCAGCTGCGCCTGAACCATACGGAGCTTGCCGTCTATGCCCGCCGCTGCGGCACGGCGCTTTCCGATGCGCAGGTGGAGAGCCTGCTCTATTCCAGTGAGGGCTGGTTCTCTGCCGTGTACCTAAATCTGCGAACGCTCTCTGAGCGCGGCGTGCTGCCCAGCCGCAATTCCGACATCTATACCACCTTTACCGCCGCCATGATCGATCCGCTGCCGGAAAAACAGCGGGAGTTTTTGGCGGTCATGGGGCTTGCCGATGAATTTAGCGCCGAAATGGCGCAGTGTATCACAGGCGACGCGGACGCTGAGCAAATTCTCTCCATGCTGACTGCGCAAAACGCCTTTGTCACGCGCCTGCCTGACGGTGTGACCTATCGCTTCCACCACATGATGAAGGAGTGCGCAGAACGCAGCTTTCTGGCGATGAAGGCTGAAACGCAGAAGCTCTATTGGGAGCGCTTCGGCCTGTGGTATGAGCAGCACCGGCAGTATCTCCACGCCATCGCCACCTACCGCAGGAGCGAGAATTATGACGCGCTGCTGCGCGTCATCCGCAGCGATGCGGGCATTTTGCTTGCCTCGCTCAAGCCCGAGGATGTGCTGGAGGCGCTGGACAAATGCCCCGCCGAAACGCTGAAGGCCTATCCCCTTGCCATTCTGGTGCTGATGCGCCGGATGTTCACATGGCGGCAGATCCCGAAAATGCTGGAGCTGAAGGCGCTGCTGCTGTCCGCCATTGAGGAGCATTCGGAGCTGTCCGAAGAAGAGCGGGGCAACCTGCTGGGCGAGTGTGACCTCATTCTCAGCTTTCTCTGCTACAACGACATCAGTGCCATGAGCCGCCTGCACCGCAGTGCCAGCGCGCAGATGTCCCGCCCTGCCATCAGCATCCAGTCCGGCGGCGGCTGGACCTTCGGCTCGCCGTCTGTTCTGATGATGTTCCATCGTGCGCCGGGAGACCTCGAAAGCGAGCTTGCGAAGATGGACGAGTGTATGCCCCACTACTACAAGGTCACCAACAACCACGGGCAGGGCGCGGAGACCATCATGCGCGCTGAGGCGCTGTTCTGTCAGGGCTGCTTCACCGATGCGCACATCGAGCTGGAGCGCGCCTACGCACAGGTCCGCGGCAGCAGGCAGGTCAACATGGCGCTCTGCTGCGACTTTCTGTCGCGGCGGCTCTCGCTGCATACCGATGTGGAGCAGCGCTATACCTTTGAGGAGCGATACGCGGCACTGCTGCGCCATCACGACGCCTCGTGGATCAACCTCTGGAGCGCCACCAGCGCCTACTACCACGCCCTGCGCGGCGAAACGGACAAGATCCCGGAGATCTTCTCGCAGCACCGCCTCTCCGACATCAACCTGCTCGTGCCGGGGAAGCCCATGATGGAAATGATCGAAAATCAGGTCTACCTTGCTGAGGGCGCTTATGCCAAGGTCATCGGGCGCAGCGCAGAGCTGCTGGCGGTGTGCGAGACGATGCACTACGCGCTCGTTGCGCTGCACGTCCGCATCCAGACGGCGGCGGCGTATGAAAAGCTCGGCAAGTCCGAAGAGGGGCGCGCGTGGCTGAGAAAGGCGCTTTCCGATGCCGCGCCGGACGGGCTTGTGACGCCGTTTGTTGAAAACTACGAGCGCTTGAAGCCCCTGCTGGTGCGCGAGATCAAAACAGAACTGATTGAAAAAATCACCAAACTTGGCGAGGCGGCAGAGCGGAGAAGAGACGAAAGCGCCCGCCCGCCGGTGCTCGATGCATTGACCGAGCGGGAGTATGAGGTCGTTCGCCTGATGGCGCAGCGGCTGAGCAACCGCGAGATCGCGGAAAAGCTCTACCTCTCCGAGGGCAGCGTCAAGCAGTATGTGAATCAGATCTATTCCAAGCTCCATATCGAGGGCGACACCCGCACCAAGCGAAAGACGCTTGCCGGGCTGCTCAGGCAAAAGACCTAACCTTTGGTTAATGGTCATCCCATAACATCCACCGTACAATATCTGTACGGTGGATGTTTATTTTTTACGGAAAGGAGGGCACGCACTTGAACCGAAGGTATCTCACAGCCGTCACACCGCTGCCCGACCATGTGCTGCGGGTCGATTTTGTGTCCGGGAGCCGGCTTTTTCTGGATATGAAGCCGTATCTGGACAAAATGCGGTTCTGCACACTTTCCGACCCACAGGTGTGGAGCAGCGCTGTGACCAACGGCATCTTTGTCCGCTTCGGCGATGTGGAGCTGAGCCACGATGAGATCTTGTCCATGGCGGAACAGGAGCATTAGCACGATGAAGACGGCCACATCTACCGCCGGTGAGAACGAAGACGCCCGAAAATGGAGCGGATTTGTCATGGATGCCGGCATTTGTACCTATCTTTACGGCTTCTGCGCACCCACCCGATGCTGCGGCGGATATGGGTGAGACCTATCAAAGTATTTTTTCGCAGCTATATTTGGGCGATGAAGAATGAGGAGGAATGTCAAATGAAGAGAAAAAAGCTATGTCTTCTGCTGGGACTGGTATTGCTGCTTTTCCTGCTGTGCACAGCCTGCGGCAATACGGAGGGACAGATCGCCCCGCAGGACGACCCCAACGAGGGGCTGGGCGGCGGTCTCAGCGAGGATACCGTCAACGATTTTACCGGCTTTGAGGGCATCTGGCTGGGAGAAGCGGACAATGAGTACGACTCCATGGAGTTTGACGCCGAGGGCAACTGGACCCTCTATCGCAGCGGTGAAGTGGTGGATGACGGCTATCTTCGCTATGAGCCGGAATGGGAGGCTATCTATGCCTACAGCAACTCGGATGATTCCGGCAGCCTCATCACCATGGAGGACGGCCAGCTCTACTGTGCCGCCTACGGCTACTTTAATCCCGGCGAGGGGATAGAGCACCTCTGGTATGAGGACGGCGATCGTCTCACCGAGGACGACGAGCCCGATCCCTCGGGGGACGAGGTGTCCGACTGGAATGGTCGTTTAGACGGAGACCCGGACGCCTATTGGAGCTGGGACTCCGACCTCTGCCAGCGGAATGTCTCGGAGTTCAATGGCATCTGGTACTATGACGGCGATCTCTCGGCGGAGACCTATATCGTCATCGACGGTAATGGAAACTGGAGCTATTACCAGCGCGCGCCCGGCGCCGAGCCGGCGGAGATGGACTGCGGCACGTTCTCCTACTCTACAGATGAGACCAGCACCTATTACGCCGATTCCACTTTGTATGACGGCGTTTCTTACCGGGTCTTTGAGATCGACGAGGACGCTCTGGTCTGGGGCGATGAGGGTGTTTACTACATGATGGAGTGACAGAAAGGAAGGACAGGATATGAAAAACCGATGGAAGCCTATTTTTATCCTCATGCTGGTGATGGCTCTTTGCCTGAGCCTTGCCGCCTGCGGCAATTCTGACGATGTTGCGGGAGATGATTGGCGCACGACCGGCGTAGTGGCCGCAAGCGGCACCATCACCCATGACGGCGAGAGCGTGGACGTGCTGGTCACGGTGGGGGAAAGCAGCGCGGCGTTCTACCGCGATCTTCCTGAGCAGGTCCTCTTTGACAGCGTGGCCTTTCCCGAGACTATCGAGGACATCAGCAGCAGCGCCTTCCAAATCTCCTTCGACGATCAGAATGGGGACGGGGAGAGCGACGTGCTGGTGGAGATCGGTCACGAGGACATGAGCAATACCACCATGCTCTGGCTGTGGGACTCCCAGGAGCGCTATGTCTATCAGCCGGAATACTCCAGCTTCCATGTGTCCGGGGTGGCCGAGCCGGAGGAATTGATCGCCTCCTATGTTGGACTTTGGGAATATCAGGGCAAAAACCTCTGGCTGCGCGTCCACGAGGATGCCACATGGGAATTTGTAAACGATCAGGATGAAGTGATCGAATACGGCACGCTGTGGGTGGACGAAAACGGCTTGACGCTCCACTTTGACGGCAGCGGCGATACCTTGCAGCTCGACCGCACCGTCAGCGGCGACCTCATCGACAGTGTGAACAATGGCACGCTCCTGCCTGTGGAGGGCATCCAGTCCAGCGAACCCTACTTTACAAGAAACGGCCTTGAGATCAATGCCGCCGTGGAGATGGGGACCTTCCTGCTGGAAGACGGAGTTTGCAGCTACTCCGGCCTTGGCGACGGCTACAGCACCGGCGACTGCTATTGGGAGATCACAAAGAACGGCGATTACACCCATGACGGCATCCGCGAGCTGCACTTTGACGCCATCTGCTACATCCCGGAGGACTCCATTCCGTATTTTTCCGAGCAGTACATCACCAATACCGACAGCGAGCTGTACGATTTCTACACCGGCATGTGGCTCACCACAGCAACGGCCTACGGCAACAGCCAGCGGGGCGACAACTACTATCTCCACACCGTCAGCTGGCAGGGAAACAGCTATCTCATTGAATTCGCCTACTCCACCGACTGGCAGTACAACGTGGGCGACTGGGCGCAGGTCCTGACCAAGAGCTACGCCGTCTATCTCCCGGAGGACTATGACGGGCTGGTCTTTGCCGCCGAGGCGCAGCCGGACAACTATAAAGACAGTGCCAAACGCATGCAGCTGGACAGCATTTCTCCCGAAGCCGCCCTCATGGACATCGACACTGTAGACCCCTACCGCAGCCTGTATTTCAGCCTTTGCTACTAAGGATTTATTCAGCGGTTACATAAGGAGAAGAATATGGAAGAACAGAAAACGAACATGACAGATGAACATCTGGCACAGGAGCTGCGCAAGAGCAAGAGCGGCAAGCTGGGCGGAGAAATTCTTTCGCTGCTGGGCGGAGTAGTCGCCATCGCAGGTATCATTCTGGGCGGCAACATCGTGCTGATCATCATCGGCGGCGTGATCCTCGCTCTAGGACTGATGGTGCGGGACAAGTCCAAAGGCAAAGCAAACCGGCAGACCTTCAGCGCCATTGCATCGGACGTCGTGAGCGCTGCCTTCGAAAACGTGCAGATGGACCCCGCCCCTCACCTTTTAGACGCGGAGAACACCAACATTCCCCTGCCAAACCACAGCTATTGCAGCGGCAGCGGGTATATCCGGGGAACTTACAAGGGCCTGACCACGGAGCTGTGTACCGTCCGTCTGACGGAAGTCAGCGAGGTTCAGCGTGAGGAGACCGGCCTGTGGGAGAAAAACGAGCGGGAGGTCTACGCCGGTCAGTGGATACTGTGCCAGCTGAACCGGGAATTTCCTACATGGCTGACCATCTGGCCGCGGGAGAAGCTTGATAAGCTGCTGCGCCCCAAAACCATCAAGACGGGCAACGAGACCTTTGACAAACGCTTCAATCTGAGCAGCGACGATGAAGCGGCGGCTCTGCGCATCCTGTCCCCCGGCCGGATAGAGCGGATTCTGGCGCTGGCGGATTCCTCCATCGGAAAATTCGCCGTGAATCTCAACTCGGACGGCAGGCTGTATATCGCGGTTCACAGCGGACGCGGCTTCTTTGATCTCGGCAAGGGCCGTGAAAATCCAGCGCAGCTGCGGCAACGCTTTGACCGCGAGCTGAAATGGTTTACGGATATGATCGACGCCTTTTGCGGCGCATAAAGGAGGTGGACAATATGCCGTTTTGGCTTGCTGTAGTACTGCTGGTGCTGTCGCTGCTGGAGATCGTCCTCTCCCACCGTTACCTGCATAAGCCGATGCAAATCGTCTGTGTCATTCTCTGTGTCCTGCTGGCATTGGCAAGCGCCGCATATATCGGGCTGACCATTCTGTTTGTGGATGCGGTACAGAACCAGCCGCCGGTATCGTAAAAAGAGATCCCCACCCATAGCGGCAGGAAGGAGGACGTATATTGTACATTATCTTAAGCCGCCGGAGTATTTCGTGAAATATTGCAAGCAGCACAAAGTCGATCTGGTATACGGCCACGAATGATCATCGTCTGTCTCAATTACTCCTACGGAACGGGAGGCGGAGAACGAAAACTGCATTAAAACGGCGGCTGCAAATTGCAGCCGCCGTTAAAATATTCAAAAAACGTTTGAAACTAGATGCATTTATACTGTTTTGTCAAATAGAGCTCGATAAATCCATCGCATTTGCGCCCATTCGGGTCAATAAATGAACCACCGCGAAGTCTGAGTCGAATAGATGCCGCCGCTTTCAAAAACAGCATGAAAATGGTACAACGCAGGACTGTCGCGCTATTGGACTGAGGAGCGCTCCAGCGGAGACCAGTTGTCGTAGATTGTATCGCAAATACCTTCATAAATGCTTTTGGAATGGTACTGCTCAACCTGAAAGGTCAAACCTTTTGCCAACGACAAGGAACAGCGCTTTTTCACCTGATCGATAAAAGCTGGCTCGAGCTGCGGAAATAGGTCTGCAATGTACCCGGTGATCAGAAAAAGCGACGGATCAAACAGATTGACCAGTATGCTGGTAAGAGAACCCAGCAGGTATCCGATCCTGTCCAGCAGAACGTGAAACTCCGATAAGTTGTTGCACACGTACTCCACAAAGTTCTTCCACTGTGCATCCGCATTTTTCATTGCATCATAATATGGATAGTGCTGCAAAATGTGCTCCAGCTGCAGCTCTGCCTCAACACATCCATAAGCCCCGCAGGAAGGGCACCGCAATTTTGCGTTCCCGATCGGCACATGTGCGATCTCCGCGCCGTAGCCGTTTTTTCCGCGCAGCAGCGCGTCATTGCAGATAATACCGACTCCGGCGCCCTGCGATATGTCCAGACAGACGATATTGGACTCCTTGCTGACGGTATGGACGGAAATAGCCTTGAAGTTACTGGCGTTGTCAACGTAGACCGGCACACGGAAGCGCTCCGTAAAGATCTGCCGCAGGTTTACGCCGTTAAAGCGCTGGATCGGGCAGCTGATCAGGCAGCCATCGGTTCTGTCATAGATGGCCGGAACGGAGATCCCGATACCAACGACCTTTGCGGCGTCAAAGCCGTGCGTGCGGCACTGCCGGTCGACCCACTGCTTTGCAAAATCCGCCGTGCTCTGCGCGCTCTGCATTTGCGTACTGTCGATCGTTTCAGAGATCAGTATCTCATTATGCAGATCGGAGATTGCCAGCCCCAGGACATTGGATATTTGCAGATCAATGCCGACAACATAGAATGAAGCATACTGAAACGAGATGCAGCTTGGGATTCTGCCCACACGCGGATTTGAGAGACGCTGCTCCGAGATGATCCCCAGCTCTTTCAGATCGGCGCAAATCGTTGAGACCGTTGTGATACTCAGTCCTGTCTGTTCAGCAATATCCTTTTTTGTAAGGTCGCCGCGGAAGCGGATCAGATCCATGACAAGCTTCGCATTTTTGTTTTTCAGGTCAATAACGTCGTTGATCATGCTCTCACCATTTTCCCTGTTTTTACAATTCAGTATACATCACTCAGAGTCTTTTTGCAATGCTTACAGACCTTTGCCAACGAGAGCCTGTGCGTCCGTGGGAAGATCCGTAAAGCAGACGAACGTATTGTCCTTCTTGAAGAACGCGCTTTCCACGCAGCCGCCGCAAATATCCTTATTCGGATGGTCGTACAGTCCAAGATCAAGCATCATGCCGACGTGCTTGCCCTTGCCGTAATAGTCCTCCTTATACGGATGCGTGGGGATCTTCTCAAGGCACTCGGTGAGACCGGTTCCGTGGCTGGTGCTGTAAAAATGCAGGGCCTTCATGTTGACTCCGTCAAGCTGCTGCGTCTGGAAATAGTCGCGAGCTGCTAGATCGACCCGATTGATCGGCAGATCATGCTCGATCACGTTTTTCAGTTCCGCAACAGCCAGCTCGTAGCCGTGATTCATCTTTTCGAAGAACTCCCGCTGCAGAGCGTTACGTTCGCCTGCAACGACTGTTCTGCGGCATACGCCCTTATACCCCTGGAAGCTGGGAACGGAGCTGAGCTGAACGATGTCGCCCGGTTCGATCACCTTGTTGGAGGCCGGGGCAATGATATAGCGGTTGCGCTCGCCGGAGGTCGCCATGGATTCCGCACCATAGCTTTCGCCGCCCAGCGCTTTCACAACATAATCGCCGATCGCGGTCACCTGAAGCTCGCGCAGACCGGGCTTCAGCACTGCGAGCATGGCGCGCACGGCGGCTGCCGCGATCGTGTCCGCCTGCTGCATGCAATGGAACTCCGCCTCGGATTTGTCATATCGGAGATCCTCCAGAATGTCGGTCGCATCAATCAGTTCAGGCTTACCGGGTACATCATACTTGAAAATATCCAGGACCTTGACCGTAACGACATCCAGCGGCGTCATAATGCCAACTTTTTTGATCTCGTGTCCAACGTAATTCTGGATCACCTCAGGAAGAGACGCGCAGGTAACGCCCTCGTAGTACTCATCCGGCAGACTAAATTCCGTTGTGAACTTTGCTTCAAGATCCAGCCCCGTTTCCTTTGCCCATTTGCCGGATTCGGGTCCGACCAGCAGCAGGGGCGCCTTGCCGGGCGCGATGATCGCGCAGGCCTTTTCCAGCGTGGGGTTGTAGCCGGTCAGATACAGTCCGTCACCGGGCATTTCTCTGTACCAGAAGAAGAAACCGAAATCAAGGCCCCGCTCCTCCAGCTTGGTCCAGACCTTTGCGTGACGCGCATGGTACTCTTCTTTGGAAATGCCGGCGGACAGATCGACCTTCGCCGTATAATGCTCCACGACCTGCTGCACCTTCTTAAAATCATCCGATGTTAAAAACATTTAAATGCCTCCTTTGTCTATATGGAATGATTTCTTGACCTCAGCATATCACAGTGCCGCATATATTTCAAGTACATTTAAAAATTATTTTCAAAATTATTTTAAAAAGTAGTTGACTAAGGCTGTTTTGATGCTATAATGCAAGTAGAGACCAAACACGAAAGGCGGGAGTGTTTTCAAAATGAACACAGTGACAAAAAAGCGAAAGGTATCCAGCAGGATCATTGTACTGCTCATTACGATATTGGTATGTACGATTGTCATGTCCATCCTGAAACCAAAAACGTTCTTTACGGTTTCCAATCTGAGCAGCAGCCTGACTACGGTCACCTTCAACCTGATCCTGGCATGCGGCATGACGATCGTGCTGATGCTTGGCTGCGTGGATCTCTCTGTCGGACCGATCATTGCATTCATTTCTGTGATCGTTGCCAAAATGCTACAGGGCGGGGCGGCTCTTGTGCCGACGCTCCTTGCCGCGCTTTTGATTGGCGTGCTGCTCGGCGCGGTCAACGGTGCACTCGTTGGATACGGCGGTCTAGCTCCATTTGTGGCAACACTCGGCACACAGTCTGTGCTTCGCGGGATAAACTATGTGCTGACCAATGGCTATACCATTACAGGTCTGCCCGCTTCCTTTTATCAGATCGGTCAGGGAAAGCTGTTTGGAGTCCCGAATCTGATCCTGATCTCGGTTTTCGTTGTACTGGTCATGGCGCTGATGGTCCCCAGAAATGCGTTCTTTAAAAAGGTGTATCTGGTCGGTACCTCCAAGGACGTCTCCTATATGTCCGGCATCTCCTCCAACCTCGTCATCATCGGCGGCTACGCCATCAGCGGATTTTGTGCTGCGATGTGCGGCGTGCTGATGTGCAGCCGTTACGCCATGGGGAATGCTGCATATGCCAACGGCTATGAAACACAGGCGATCGCAGCGGCTGTGATCGGCGGTGCTGTGATGTCCGGCGGAGAAGGCAACATCTTTGGCACAGCGCTCGGCGTGCTGCTTGTTGCCCTCGTCAACAATTCCTTCATCCAATTTGGCGGCAGCGCGGAATGGCAGACGGCGATCAGCGGCGTCATGCTGGTCCTGACACTTTTTATTGACGTGATCCATCAGAAAAATGCTGCAAGAAAGGGGCTGGCGTAAAATGGACGACATCATCCGCCTTGAGGGCATCGGCAAAAAATTCGGCGGAAACTATGTGCTTCAGGATGTCAGTATGGGAATCCGGCGCGGGGATATTCACGCCATCATTGGCGAAAATGGCGCGGGAAAATCCACACTGATGAAGATCATCGGCGGCATTTACCAGCCCAATGACGGCAGCATATACAAGGATGGCGAACAGATCCGTCTGCACAATGCGATTGAGGCATACAGCCACGGGATCGGCATCGTTCACCAGGAACTGAGCGTTGTTGGGAATCTGTCGATCGCAGAGAACATCTTTGCCGGCCGCCAGCCGGTCAATGCGCTCGGATTTGTGCAGGAAAAGAAGATGTGCCGGGAGGCGCAGGAGATCCTGGACGATATGGGCATCCGTCTCGATCCGCACGAGAAGGTCGAGAATCTGAGCGTTGCCATGCAGCAGGTCATTGAGATCGTCAAAGTCGCGTCTCACAAGATCGACGTTTTGATCCTGGACGAGCCGACCAGTTCCCTCTCCGCAAACGAGATCGAGCATCTTTTTGCGCTTGTTCGCCAGCTGCGCGACGAAAAGCAGATGACCGTCATTTTCATCAGTCATAAGCTCGATGAGGTCAAAGCGATCTGCAACCGCGTATCTGTTCTGCGAAACGGGAGGCTGATCGGACACCTGACGGACGATGAGATCACCTCGTCCAATATGATCCGAATGATGGTCGGCGATAATCTGGATTCGCAGTCCTTTCTGCCGCCTAATGCAGACGCCGGTGAGTTGATCCTACAGGTTGATGACCTGTGCAATGGAAAAAAGTTTCAGCACATCAGCTTTTCAGCGCGAAAAGGGCGCATTCTCGGGATGTTCGGTCTGATCGGTGCGGGTCGGACGGAAACCGTCATGTCTGTCATTGGCGCTGACAGCTACGATTCCGGTCGGATCGTTTACGAAGGGCAGGAGGTTTGCTTCCGCTCCCCGAAGCGCTCGATCGCAAAAGGGATCGTGTATCTGACCGAAAACCGCCGCGACCTCGGGCTGTTCCTTACAAAGCCGATCGCGGACAACATCATTGCTGCGTCTTTGCAGGATTTCACGACCAGGTGGAAAACCATGGCGCGCAGGAAAATTGATGAAACGACAGACGAATATATCCAAAAGCTCAACATTCGTCCGCCTGTAAAGGATCGGAACGCAGCGACGTATTCAGGCGGCAATCAGCAGAAAATACTGTTCTCAAAAGCCCTGCTGGCACATCCGAAGGTCCTGATCGTGGATGAGCCGACGCGCGGCGTCGATGTCGGCGTAAAAATGACCATTCACCGTATGCTGCGCGAACTGGCAGACAGCGGTATTGCCGTTATTGTGATCTCAAGCGAGCTTCCTGAGATCCTCCGGCTTTCAGACGAGATCCTGGTCATGCATGAGGGTCACTCCTGCGGGATCATGCAGAACGCAGGGTTAACGGAACGCGATGTCATGACACGCGTCTATGCGGCAAAAAAGGAGGTGCAGGAATGAAGCGCAGCGCACTGTCCATAAAAGGAGTCCTGAAAAAAGCAGACATTCAGCTTGTTGCGGTCATTATTATGATCGTGATCATCTGCACGGCGATGTCCTTTGTTTACGACGGATTTCTATCCCTGTACAACATCAAGGCGATGCTGATGGCGTATGTTCCTGAGGGCATTATCGCGCTCGGCTTGACGCTGGTCATTATATCCGGCGGTATTGATCTTTCCGTCGCCGGCGTCATGCCGTTCACGGCGATCGTCTACTGCCTGATGATCAAAAGCGGCGTCAATATCTGGCTGGGTATGCTTCTGGTGCTGCTGGCTGCGGCGGCGATCGGCGCGGCAAACAACTTCCTCCGTAACCTTTTGAATGTGCACCCATTCATCGTCACCATGGCGATCCAGCTCATTCTCAAGGGCTTCAACCTTGTCGTGACGGGTTCCAGCTCCATTTCCGGGCTGCCGGAGCCGTTCATGGAGCTTTCCAAGGTCCGTATTTTCGGCTTCAAGCTCCCGCTGATCATTCTGGCAGTCCTGGCGTGTGTCTGGGCGGTCATGCTGGCGAAGAATCGCTTTTTCCGGCGGGTATATTTTGTCGGAGGCAATGCGAAGGCCGCAGACCTGTGCGGCATCAGCGTGAACCGCACGATGTATTTTGTCTTTATCCAGTCTGCCGTTCTGGCCGCGATCGCCGGTCTCATGGCTGTCCTGAATTATCAGGCGGCGAACTATTCCTACGGATTGAATCTGGACACGCGCGCCATCACGTGCGTTGTCGTCGGCGGGACCAGCATGACGAAGGGCGGCGTCGGGAGCGTCGGCGGAACGATCATTGGCGTGGTTTTTATCGCCCTCGTCTACAACGCCTTCCTGCTGAGCGGCATCAATACCTATTTCCAGGACATTGTTACGGGTGTATTTCTTGTTGGGGCAGTCTTACTCGGGCAAAGAGTAAAAGAAAAATAAGGAAATCTGAAGGAGGAACACTGAAAATGAAAAAGAAAACCAAACAGCTTCTGGCACTGCTTACCGCAATTTTGCTGGTGGCATCTCTGGTCGCGTGCAGCGGCGCAAAGGCAACGACAGAGCCCGGTACAGCAACCGTCTCTGCCGACAAGTCCAATGAGTCCTATGTTTATGTCACATTTGAAAAGGGCTCTGAGTATTTCAGCTGGGTCTATGCGGGCTTCCTGGCAGCGGCAAATGAGCTTGGCGTCAAGGCCGAGCTGCAGGGTCCTGCCGATGCGGACGCGTCGCAGGAGGCCAGAGCGCTTGAAACGGTGACTGGCAAGCACCCGCAGGGCATCCTTGTCGCCTGCGCGGACGAGGATACGCTTGTCTCCTCCATCAATACCGCGTTGGAAGAGGGTATCCCTGTCATCACCTGCGACAGCGACTGCCCCAACAGTGAGCGGCTGTGCTTCCTGGGCACGGACAATGCCAGCTTCGGCGCGACCGCGGCGGAGTTTATCGGCGAGCAGCTCGGCGGGAGCGGCGAGGTCATTGTAGTCACGCTGTTCGGCTCTGCCGCGCAGGAAGAGCGCTGCGCGGGCTTTGAAAACTATCTTGCCGCGAACTACCCCGGCATCACGATCGTAGACATTTGCAACGAAAATGCCGACACAGCCATTGCGGAGGCGAACACCACCGCTGCCCTTCAGGCCAATCCCGGCGTGAAGGCGGTCTTCTCCACCGGCGGCACCGGCTCTGCGGCCGCAGCTGCGGCTGTCCGTACAGTCGGCCGTGACGACATTACAGTCGTCGGCAGCGATTTTGGCACAGCCACGCTGGAGTGCATGGAAAAGGGTGAGATCGCCGCAACGGTCGTGGATGACCCGTACATGATGGGCTATCAGTCCCTGCTCCAGCTGTATGCCGCGGCGCATCCGACCGATGTGATCTCCTCGACGCCGCCCTACGGCCACATCAGCACGAGCGATATTCTCTTCAGCTGCTCGCTTTTGAAGGCGGAGGACTATATCGGCAACGAGCTGCTGCGGGAGAAATACACGAACACACCGACCTTTGACTGAGTGCAAGCGGCTCTGAACTGATACCGCAGACTGCCGATCCCTACAGGAAAATGTTCTTGACGCAGCGAGCGCATGCAAGGGGGCCGTCAGGCCCTCCCGCATGCGCCGCTTCCTGTTTCCGTGTATTTTATACAGAAAGAGCTTGATATGAGAACAAAAAAGCAAAACAGGCGGGTACTTACGGGCCTGCTGATCCTTATGCTTCTGTTTCTTGGCCTGGAGGCGGGAGGCTTTCAGCGCTCCATCGGCGACATGGCACAGGACTATCGTCTGGATGCCGCGCTGGCAGGCGCGCTGGTGAGCGGGCAGTATGTCGTGATGATCGCCGCCCCGCTGATCGCCGGGCGGATCGCCGATCGCCGCTCGCATCGCACCGCTCTGCTTGCGGGCGTCCTCCTCTTTTCTTGCGGATGCCTGTGTATACAGCTCCCTGCAGGGCAGGCAGCCCTCCCTGCCGTGCTTCTGATCGGCACGGGCTACAGCTTTATCGAATGCACGGCGACAGCGCTGCTGGCGGAGCTGCCATTCGGCGCTGCGGCGGTGAACGGCTCACAGTGCGCCTTCTGCATTGGCGCGGTACTCGCGCCGGTCCTCGCGGAGCAGCTCTCCCTGTCCTGGCGCTTTTCGTTTCTGATCCCCGGCCTCGCGGCCCTGCTTCTGCTTCCGCTGTTATTCGGTAGCTTTCGCTCCGAAGACGGTCTCCGCAGACAAGAGCCTGCGGGCACGCCGGTATTTTCCGCAGAGATCCTGCTTCTGCTGTGCGCCATGTTTCTGTACGGTATGCTTGAAAACGGCTCGGCGTACAGTCTGGTACGCTTTTTTTCCGACCATTTGCATGTGGCGTATGGCGCATACGCGCTTTCCGCCTTCTGGCTGGCCATGGCGCTCGGCCGGGGACTGTGCGCATTTCCGCAGCTGCAGCGAATCCCGGTCTGGCTCTGCTGCCTGATGAGCTTCCTGTTGCTTGCCGTGCTTGCCCTTGCCCAAAACGGCATGCTCGCGTTTGCCGCGGCGTTCCTTTTCGGGCTGTTCTGCGCGCCGCTTTGGCCGGGGATGATCCTGACGGCGGCACGGGCCTCCGCACACGTCGGAACGGTCGTTGGCTGCATGAGCCTTGCCTCATGCGTTGGCGGCACGGTGTCCCCGCTCCTTCTCGGCGTCTGCGAAAAGTATTTTGGGGCCGCGGTGTCCTTCCGCGTGCTCAGCCTGGCCGCGCTGCTGATGCTGAGCATCACATTTCTCGCTGCAAGACCTGCTATTTTTCACAAAAGGAGATAAATTCATGCAAAAAGAGATCGCATATTCCGAATATTGCCAGCGGATTCGCCGGCTGCAAGACGAGATGGTGCGTCTGGATCTGGACGCATTTTTCTGCTATGGGACGGAGGATAGCTACCGCAATCTTGTATATCTCGCAAACTATTGGCCTGCCTTTGAGGTCGGCGGCGTACTGGTAGGGCGGAGCGGTCTGCCGCTCGTGCTCAATGCAACGGAGTCGCTGGAATATGCACAAACGAATGCTTTTGGACCGTCGCGTGTCAGGCAGTGTCTTGCGTTTGACCACTCGGAAAGCCCGATCCTCAACCCCGGCGTTGAGCTTCGTTCTGTTCAGGCGCTTTTGGATGAGGTGACAGGCGGGCGGCCGGTACGCCGCCTGGGGCTCGGTGACTATGCCACCATTCCGTATCCGCTGTATCAGGAGCTGCGCGCAGGTTGCGCCGAAAATGCCGAGCTGGTTGACTGCGACAGTATCCTGCATCATCTGCGGATGAACAAAACTGAGACTGAGATCTCGCTGATCGAGCAGGCGTGTATTTTGACTGAGCAGGCCTTTGAGCGCGCTCTGCCGCAGCTCTCCCCCGCCATGACACAGTATGAAATGCAGGGTATTTTCGCTTCTGAGCTGTACAAAAACGGCGGAGAGGGGCCTGGCTTCGCGATGGGTAATTTTTCCGGTCGCATGACAAGATGCAGCATCGGGCGTAATAAGCATCTGCGTGCCGGACGGGGACAGGTGGTCACAGTCGGTTTTGGATGCCATTTCGGTGGCTACTGCGGCTCATACAGCCGGCCGTTTTTCTTTGGAACTATGCCGGAGCAGTTGAAACGGGAGCTTGATTTTATGCTCCGTGTACATCAAAAGCTCGCTGACGAGTGGCTGAAGCCGGGCACTACCACTGGAGACGTCACGGCACAATATAACGAATACTTTCGCAGCAGCGGGTATGGCTGCCCGCCGGGTGCCCCTTGCCACGGCCTTGGCATTATGGAGGATGAAGAGCCGTATTTCCAGATTTCCGGTCAGGAGGTATTGCGGCCCGGCATGACAATTGCAGTCGATAATTATTTTCGTACCGCAGAGTACGGCTTCCGCTTTGAGGACGTTGCGGTGATCACCGAAACGGGTGCGCGGCTTTTTACCAACGGAAACCGGGATCATATTGAGCTATAGAAGGAGAGCAGCATTGGACAAGTATACGATAGGGATCGACTTCGGCACGGATTCTGTCCGTGCGATCGTTGTTGACGTCAAAACCGGCCATGTGATAAGCGAGTGCACCGCCTCATACCCGCGCTGGGCAAAGGGTCTCTACCGACACCCCGATAAGAATATTTTCCGGCAGCACCCCCTGGATTATCTGGAAGCCATGACGCAGTGTGTCAGCGGCGCATTGGCCGCTCTATCTGCAGAGGCCCGTCGTCAAATCGTAGGGATCGGCGTAGATACGACTGGCTCGACGCCGGTCGCTGTCGATCAAAACGGCGTTCCGCTCGCACTTCTGGAAGAATTTTCGGAATGCGAGGATGCGATGTTTTATCTTTGGAAGGATCACTCCGCACAAAAGGAAGCCGATGCGATCAATGCCGCCTTTTCCTCGGCTGCAGTCGATTATCGGAAATATCAGGGCGCTTACAGTGCAGAATGGTATTGGGCAAAGATCCTTCACGCCGTAAAAAGCAGACCGATCCTCCGCGCACGCGCATATACATGGGTCGAGCACTGTGACTGGATCGTCGGCGTCCTGTGCGGAAATACTGCTCCGAACACATTATACCGCAGCGCCTGCGCCGCAGGTCACAAGGCGCTGTGGCACAGCAGCTGGAACGGTCTACCAGACAGGGAAACCTTGGAATCCATCGACCCCTATCTCGCGGTGATCCGCGATCGTTACATGGTCTCCCCGAAGCCGGCTACCGCACGAGCTGGTCTGCTCAATATTGCATGGGCGGATAAATGGGGACTGCCGCGGGATGTGGTGATCTCCGGCTGCTCCTTTGACGCACATGCGGGCGCTGTCGGCGCGGGGATCCGCGAGGGCGTGATCGTCTGCACCGTCGGCACCTCTGCCGTTGAGCTCGCCGTTGCCCGCCCGGAACGTCTTGCCGGCACTTCTCTGGGAGCTTACGGTGGACAGGCAGAGGATTCGATCCTGCCTGGACTGATTGGAATCGAGGCCGGTCAGGCAGCATTTGGCGACATTTTTGCATGGTTCCGCGATCTGCTGCTCTGGCCGCTTGGCAGGCTGCGCGCCGAGGATAAAAACACATATGACGCCATTGCAGACGATCTGCTTGCACAGCTTGGAGCTGCGGCCGCCGCACTGGACGACAGCACGTTCCCAATCGCGCTGGATTGGTTCAATGGACGCAGGTATCCGAATACAGACGATCAGCAGCGCGCCGCAATTGCAGGACTCTCTCTTGCCGTTGATGCACCTGCGCTCTACCGTGCCTTGGTTTTTAGCGCAGTAAGCGGAATGAAGCGGATCCTTGATGGCTTCGTCCAAAGCGGCATCCCGGTCGAACGTGTGCTTGCCGTTGGAGGGATCTCAAAAAAATCACCGTATATTATGCAAATGATGGCCGATCTTCTGGAAATACCGGTCACGACCGTCTGTGTCGATCAGACCTGTGCACTCGGCGCTGCCATGTATGCCGCGGTAGCCTCCAACTGCTACCCCTCACTGCTGGTGGCCAGCGCCGCAATGGCAGCGGAGCAGGCAGAGACTTTTGTGCCGGATCCGTCGAAGAAGCCTCTTTATCATAAAAAATATCTGGAATATCTGCATCTGGCATCCGCCGTTGACACACTGCGCACATCCGATGCTCCTTGAGCAAATAGGATTGACGCGGCTTTCCATAATCCATATAATAAGTGCAGTATCTAGTCAATAATACTTTTTAGCAATAATAACGATAACACTCCTGACTGGCTATATAAAAAACGACAGAGCTGGGCGTCTATTGGTACGACCATAAGGACTCCATTTCCGCAGAAATGGAGTCCTTAGCCGTTGCAATGAGCGCCGCACGAAAATCGGTGGGAACGATGCTCCGGCCGTGGAGCTGGCTCAGAATGTGCAGATCATAGAAATCTCTCATGCGGGTGTTGGTGGTGGCGCGGGAGACGACGGTTTCCAGCTTTTCGGCCAGAACGGTTTCCAGATTGTACGCCCAAATTTCAATGGAGCGATCCTCCAGCATCAGCTTGAAGCTGTAACGTACCTCGCGGGGTGTAATGGCATCGCCGGTGGAAATGTCGATCTTGAGAAGCGTTATTACGCCATCAAACTCTGTTTCCATGCTGACGCGGATGCACGGAGACTCCGCCTCGTCCATGATCTCGGAAATGCGCTTCACCCGGAACTCCACGCCATCGTCCACTGTCACGGAGATGATGGAGGCGATCATGTTCTCTACTTCCTCGACGCCGACCGTCGCACCCTTTACGGTCGCGTCAATGTCCATCGTGGAGCGGGCGTCAAGGCCGACCATTGCGGCCACCAGCATCCCGCCTTTGAGGATGAACTTGTCCCGGTATTCCGAAAGAGAAATGCGCTCCAGAAAACGCTCCATCATGTAATTGTGCATCAGGACTTGTGCATCTGCGGATTTGTCCTTGGAGAGATTGCGGATCAGGTCTTTGAGCTGCCGTGCAGTCTAATCATAAGAGTACCTCCAAATACTGCCGAAGGAGTTTCCCAACGCGGAACATCTGCGCATAGCACATCAGCTTCCGTAAGTCCTTGCCTTTTCGTTTTGCGTATTGCTTGAGTGCATCCTGAAAGGTCTGCATCTCAATCCCGCTGCGGCTGCGGATCAGATCGCAGATGGTGCGCTCCATATCATAGACGGGAACGGGATTGCCGAACGGCGTGTTCATCGTGACGATCCCCACATCATGCAATTCCTTCTTGATGGTGTAGACCTTGATGCCATCCGCTTGCAGGCTGGCAGGATTGTAGCCGGTCTTGACGGTGATGGAATACGGACTCGGCTCCCGGTCGGTCAGGTCATGGAAAAACAATGCGCTCTCATGGGAGAATACGGCCTGCGCACAGCGAAGGTGCAGCAGGTACATGGCGTCCGTCCATGCGTCAGGCAAAACATAAACGCCGTGCGCCGCCTGTTCCACACCGCGCTGCTTGGCGTAGGCGTAAAATGTGGACTTGGTAATACCGATTTCCAAAACCTGCGCGGTTTTGACGATCCCATTGTTTTGCTGAAAAAGCAGGTCAAGCCGGTCGTAGGCGGTCATGTTATCACTTCCTTCTTGCTAATATTATATTCGAGATTAGCAAGAAAGTAAACAGCGATTTTAGAAAAGCAAGCCGAGGCGTTCGCCCCGGCTTGTGCTTTAACTATGGATAAAGTTTTTCATGGCGGTGTTCACGTCTTGCAGTTTGCCAAGCACCTGCACAGCCAGCATCGGAAGTCCCATCGGGCTGATTAGAAACGCCAGCACAAGGAGGATGATGCCGTTCTTTGCGGAGTAGGTAATCAGCACGGCGAAAGCCAGCAGGGAGAGCAGTCCGCTTGCCAGCTTGAACACGAAGCCGGAACAGGACAGCAGCCCCGCGCACAGCCAAACGAACAGGGGCAGGATAAGCGACAGCGGCGCAAAGAGAATTTTCAGGATGAACATTTTGCGGCCTCCTTTTCACAAAGTTCGGTCAGCGCGTTTTGCTCCTCAATGATCTGCGCTTCTTCCTTTTCGGTCAGATCACGATCTCCGCCCGTGATCTCCAGCTCGCGGAAGCTCTCATACAGTTACAGGGACGGGAGGTGTGGTACTTGCAGTTGAATGAAGCCGTCAGCAGGCGTTTGGTCGAGCTGATGCAGGAGCGCGGAATGTCCTTATTTCCTGGACGGGCTGACAGCCCTCCCAAACAGTATTTAGTTTTTGTCGTTACTGTAACACCCCCTACGATATAACTACTTCGCGGCTCGATTTTTCGGTTTGGAAAAGGATGAAAAACCTTGCCATAAACCTACAACCCTTGATATACGGGGCTTTTCCGGTTTGTCGTAATTATACCGTAAGGGCACACATTCGCAACCTTGGCACTCCAGAACGGCGTAGACGTGAAAACGGTATCCAGCATGCTTGGTCACTTCGACGCAGGCTTCACGCTCCGCACCTACACCCACGTCACACGACAGATGCAGGAAAGCGCGGCGGAAAAGATGGGCAATTTCATGGCGCAGGTCATGTAAAAATGCGAAGAAAAACCAAAGAGCGTCGGAGAGGATACCACGAATATCCTCTCCGACGCTCTCTGGACATTTCGCCGTGTGGGTCACGGTGTGGGTCAGGCAAATTCGCCGCCTGAAAATCCGAACAAATAAAAGAGAAAACCGGTGAAAATCTCTCGATTTTCACCGGTTTCTGGAGCTAGTGGCCGGACTTGAACCGGCGACCTGCTGATTACGAAT
>CAKUED010000001.1 GCA_934646005.1 uncultured Oscillospiraceae bacterium | reverse complement strand
TGAACAACTTAATTAAATCAAATTGTCCAAGGTGTTTGTCATGTTTCTCGTTGTTTAATTTACAAGGTACACTCGCCACGGTGGTGGCGTGCTCATTGAAGCGAGCTTGCTGATTATATCGCAGCGGCTCTCATTTGTCAAGCACTTTTTTGCATTCGCAAGAAGTTTTTTGACAATGTCCGCCGCGTAACAGCTCCCCGTCAACGCAAGAGGTATTTTAACAGAAACGGTCGAAAATGTCAACACCTATTTTGCGCTTTTTTGCAAATTCTCCGGCGCGATGTGTTTAAAGTTCCCCATTGTTTCCGTAACCTCGGAAACGTAGGCGAAAGAGCCCGGAAACTGCCGCAAAAGGTCCTGAAACTGCACGATCTGACGCGGGTTGACCAGGCAGATGAGCAGCTTCTTCTCCTGGTGGGAGTACATCCCCTCCGCCGGGACGACCGTCACGCCGTGGTGCATCTGCGCGATGAGCGCCTGCGAGAGCGCCTCGATCTCGTCTGTCACGACCTCAAACTTCAGCGCCTTTTTAAGACCGCGCAGCATATGCCCGCTGACCTGCGAGCTGACGTAACAATAAATGAGGCACATGATGACCGGCTCAAACTTATAGCCGTACACGAAAAACGAGATGACCGCCACACTCGCGTTCAGGCAGAAGATGACCCACACAAGGTCCATCTCCGGGTGGCGCTTGCGCACCGCCGCCGCCAGCATATCCAGTCCGCCCGTCGAACCGCCGTGTGAGAGCGTCACGCCGTAAGCAAAGCCGCTGACCAGCCCCGCGACGATCGGTCCGAGGATGAGCGATGTGCCGTTTTCGGTGTGATAGCCAAAGCGTTCCACGCCGAAATGGCGCATCAGCAGGTTCGCCACCGAGAACGCGACGACAAACACCAGCGTCTTGCCGGAAAACTCGCTCCCAACGTGCTTCCAGAATACAATCAGGAACGGCAGGTTGCCCAGCAGCGACAGGTAGCCCAGATCAATGTGGAATAAATACTGGATCATGGTCATGATGCCGTTGATGCCGGTCGGCGCAAAGGAATTTGGAAAAACAAACAGAGAATACGCCAGTGCCAGCAGCACTGCCAGTGCCGCGATGAGCAGCCAGTCCGTCCATTTTCCGCTTTTCTGTTGCATGATGCAATTCCCTCCGCAATTTTTCTCGGATCTCACGCTCAGTATATCGGCATTCATCCTGATTTGCAATGCGTTTTTCATCACATTCTATACATTTTCCGGCAGAAAAACACAGAGCGCCCGAAGGCGCTCTGCATAGCTCTGTCAAGTATGGTATGTTACGGCAGCATGGCGCTGCCGAAAAACTCAGTCGGCATCCTCCAGCAAGCCGTAGCCGCCGTCGGTGCGCTTATAAACGACCGCAAACGCGCCGTCCTTGTCCTCGTCACGGAAGGCAAAGAACGTATGCTCCAGCAGGTTCATCTGCAAGATCGCCTCGTCGCGCGTCATGGGCAGCATATGGAAATTCTTCTGCCGCACGATCTCAAATGCGCCCTCTTCCGGCTCATCGGGGGCAAACGACGTGACCTCCGGCGTGCGCGTGAAGGCATCCTGCCGCAGGCGGCGGGCAAGACGCGTCTTGTTCTTGCGGATCTGCCGCTCGATGGTGGCGACCGCCGCGTCGATGGACGCGAACATATCGGACGTGCTTTCACTTGCGCGGAAATAGGTGTTTGCCGCATGGACGGTGATCTCTGCCTGGTTGCGGTTTTTCTCAACGCTAAAAGTGACGAGAGCGTCGGCGTCGTCCCCGAAGAACCGTTCGAGCTTCATAATTTTCTTTTCTGCGTACTTGTGAACGTTTTCCGGCAGACTGACCTTCTTTTCCGAATACTGAAACCTCATAAATTGCCGCTCCTTTCGTTCTGACACTTTTGTGCTGGGAGACCGATTGGGGTATCCCTGACATTAGTATACCACATTTTGTGCAAATTGCAACAAAAACTTGTCGGCAGGAAGATGCTGGCAGGGTGATATTGCCAAACCGCCGCGCAGCATTACGCCATCTCGTCAATTAACTCCTGCATTCCCATGCCGAACGAGCGCGCCATGACCATGAGATTGCGCGTGCTGATGTTCTGTTTTCTGGCTTGCAGCAGATTGCGCAGCGTCCCGGCGTCGATGCCGGTCGCGTCGGAAAATTCCACCGCCGTCATACCCAACCGTTCCAGATGCGCCCGCAGGACCGGCGCTGCGTTTTTATACGTCCGCATTCTCTTTACGCGCGGAAAGCTGCTCCATAATGTTGCGGTACAGCAGCTCCGCACCCTCCTCAAACGCTTTTTTCAGCTGCTCCGCCTGCTGTTCGCTCCCGGCGGTCAGCTCCAGATGCATCAGCTCGCCGATCTCATCGCCGAGGTCCAGCCGGACGGCGTATTCCTCACGCTCGCCCTCGCGGCGGGAATACTCGGCGTGGATCATCTGCTCGCGGCGCGTTTTCTGGTTAAAGCGGATCACGGCGGCACGCGCGCGGTCCAGCACCGGCTTGGGCAGACCGTTCCAGGTCGTCTTTTCCGCGTCGCGCCCAAACGGCGTCAGACGGTATTTTCCGTGCTCGACCTCCTGCAAATGCCCTGTATCGACCATCTGCGGGACGGCGATCGCTATGTCAAAATAGCTCAGCTTGTCGTCCTGAAATGTTGCCTCGTAGATCGCCTGCATCGTCATGGCGTATTTTGCTTCCGCCATCACGAACAGGATCAGCATTTTTACATCGAGCATATCCCGAATAAATCCGCGTGCTTCTTCCATCATTCCGCCTCCGTAGATCGTTTTTCCCGCGCTTTGTGCGCTGCAAACAGTATAGCACAGCCGCATATCAAAACACAAGCGCGCGCGAAAAGAGTTGCACGCATTTGTCGAAAACTTCCTGTCCCGGCAGGATTTACAGCTTGTATTTTGCCAGCGTTTGCATTAAAACGAAGGAGAAGGAGGTTCTACCATGAAACGAAAGCTCTGTACACTTCTGCTTGCGCTGGTACTTCTCACCGGCGTGAGCGCCGCCGCGCGGGCGGCGGATGTCTCCGGCTATGAGCGGCAGGTCGTCTCGCTCGTCAACGCCGAGCGCGCGCAATATTCGCTCCCCGCGCTCACACTGAACAGCGACCTGTGCAGCTACGCGCGCGTCAAATCGGATGATCTGCGCGCGGGCGGCTATTTTTCGCACGAAAGCCCCACCTACGGCTCGCCGTTTGCCATGATGCGGTCGTTCGGCGTGTCGTATACATACGCTGGGGAAAACATCGCCATGGGCTATGATTCGCCCACCGCCGTGGTCAGCGCGTGGATGAACTCCCCGTCGCACCGCGCGAATATCCTCTCCGCGTCCTTTACGCAGACGGGCGTCGGATATATGGCAAACGGCGGTTACTGGACGCAGTGGTTCATCGGCTGAGGTATAAATATAGAATAAAATTCTTCTTCCCTGCTGCTCTCCGGCAGGGGATTTTTTTCGCACGCAGGCGCGGCGCGGCATAGTATGAGGCGGAAAGAAGGGATGCTTATGATCGAACGAATCGCCGTCATCGGCGGCGACGCGCGGCAGATGTGGCTGGCGCAGGCGCTGCTGCGCAGCGGCTTTCGCGTCCGCTGCGCGGAAGTCCCCGGCATGGACGATGAACCCGGCGGGCTGTATGACGCACTGGACGGCGCGCAGGCGGTGGCGCTGCCCATGCCCGCGCTGACGCAGAACGGGCGCATCCGCTCCGAACGCAGCGCGGGGATCGACGTGGATGCCGTCGCGCAGAGCCTGACGCCGGGCGCAGTAGTATTCGGCGGTGGACTTTCGCGCGTGCGGGCGCTGCTGGAAGCGCGCGGGCTACGCGTTTTCGACTATCTGGACGATGAAGCGCTCACCGTCGCCAACGCCGTGCCCAGCGCCGAAGGCGCGCTGGAAATCGCCATATGTGAGCTGCCCATCGCGCTGCACGGCAGCCGCTGCCTCGTCGTCGGCTATGGGCGCATTGGAAAGGCGCTCAGCAGCCGCCTGCATGCGCTGCACGCCCGTGTCACCGTCAGCGCCCGCAAGCCCGCCGACCGCGCCGCCATCGAAAGCGCCGGTCTGCGCGCCGACCGCACCGGCAGCTATCTGCACGATCTTGCGCAGTATGACTGTATCTTCAATACCGTCCCCGCGCCCGTCCTGCGCGAGGAACATCTGCGCACGCTGCGCCCGGACTGCCTGCTCATCGACCTCGCGTCGGGCAGCGGCGGGCTTGCCGAAAATGCGCCGCCGGCGCTTCACTACATCCACGCACTCGGTCTGCCGGGACGCTGCGCGCCCAAAACGGCAGCGGAGGCGCTCAAAACCATGATCCTGCGAACGCTCGCGGAACAGGAGGCTGTATGAACGAACAATTGACGCTTGGATTCGCCATGTGCGGCTCTTTTTGCACCTTCGACGCCGTGCTCACGCAGTTGGAGGCAATGCGCGCGGAATTTCCGAAGATCATTCCAATTATGTCAACCGTCAGCTACGAGACCGACACCCGCTTCGGCACGGCGGCGGACTTTCGCGCGCGGCTGGAGAGCGCCTGCGGTCAGCCCGTTATCCACACCATCGCGCAGGCAGAGCCGATCGGACCAAAAAAGCTGCTGGACGTCCTCGTCATTGCGCCGTGCACGGGCAATACGCTGGCAAAGCTCGCAAACGGCATTGCCGACACGCCCGTGACCCTCGCCGCCAAGGCGCACCTGCGCAACGAGCGCCCGATCGTCATCGCCGTGTCCACCAACGACGCGCTGGCGGGCAACGCCGAGAACATCGGCAAGCTCCTCGCGCGCGGGCACTATTTCTTCGTGCCTATGCGGCAGGATAACGCGATCAAAAAGCCGCGCTCCGTCGTCGCCGATTTCACCCGCCTGCCGGAGACCATCCGCTCCGCCCTGAATGGGGAGCAGATTCAGCCCATCCTGGCAGCACCGGCGTAATCGTTGTACATTCCGCTGTTTCGTTGTAACGCAGGGGCGGGGCTTGCCCCGCCCGCGCAGGACGCAACTGTAAAACGCTCAACAACCGGCGACCTCGCAATACGTCCGTAGGGGTCGATGCCCACATCGACCCGGCAGGGTGCAATCACAAAATTGCACACGCCATCGGCGACCCCGTACAATGTTTTGTAGGGGCGGACGACCCTGTCCGCCCGTTGGGCAACGGCAATTTTGCCGCAACGTATCGTAAAAACGGGTGTGCAGCGTGCGGGGAGAGCGCGGCATCGACCCCTACAAACATTGTGCGGATTCGCCGGGGTGCATTCGTTTTTGGTGCTGCATCCTGCCGGGCGGACAGGGTCGTCCGCCCCTACGGGTGCATACCATTTCGCATTGGTGCATTCATATTTGTGACATTGTGCGGCACGGGAGGGGCAGAGCCCTCCCCTACGCAATATTATTCATCATTCATTATCGTGCCCCGGCACGAAAGCGGCGGCTCTGTTTTCACAGAGCCGCCGCCATCTTACGTTTCCACAGGCGCTTGTTTGCCCTTCGCCTGTGCTTTTGCCTTTTTGTGCTTTTTGTGCACCGCCAGCAGGATGCACACGAGCACCAGCACCGCCAGCCCTGCCGGGATGAGCCAGACCCACCACACGGCGCGCAGGCGCGCCAGCACGAGCTGCGTCTGCCCGGCGGGCAGCGTCAGCGTCGCGTAGCTGCCGAACTCGCCGCACTCGTGCATCGTCCAACCGTCCGCGTCCTTCACATACACGACCAGCTCGCCGCGCCCGTCCTCCGGCGGCAGATAGTGCAGCAGATGCTCCACCTGCCCATCGTCGGGGATGGTGACCTGCCACTGCTCCAGCACTGCGCCGTAGCGCACAGTCCGCGCGCCGAACGCCTGCCGCACCGCGGTCCAGAAATCCTCCGACAGCCGCGGCAGCTCGCCCTCCGGGAGCGTGATCTGCTCCGCCGTGAGCTGTGCAGCGCTGTCAAACAGCCCCTCCGACAGGAACACCGCCTTGCCGCTATCTCGCTGCGCGGGAGAGTCGAGCGTCGTCACATACGTCGTATATACCGCCGTGACTACCGTGTCAAAATGCAGATCGTCCAGCGTCTCGTGATCCCAGACGGCGTACTTGCCCTCCTGCTGCGGGATGTCCGGCGCGCTGCCCATTGGGAACGACGCGCCGTATTCGATCGGATAGCTCGCCAGCGTCACATCGTCGGCGACAAAGCGCAGCGTCAGCGTCTTCATCTGCTTCGGGATGCCCTCAATGCGCAGCATCTGCGAGTAGCCGATCTTTTCCGCCTTGCCGGACAGGCTGACGCGGTCCACGCCCGCCAGCGTGTCCGAGACGAAGCGGTTATTCTGATAGTCATCCGTAATTTCGCCCGCGATCGCGCCGGTAAACTGGTCACAGTCCGCCAGCGCCACCATGGACACGCAGTTCGACACGCGGCTGCCCGAGCCCGCGATGCCGCCGACGTATTTACCGCCTGAGAGCGTACACTTGGCGTAGCTGTCCTGAATGGACGACAGCGAGAAGCCGCACACGCCACCCACATAGTCGCCCGACTCGCTCGTCACGTCGCCAAAGCCGCCGCAGCCGGAGATCGTGCCCAGATCCATGCGGCCCGTCACGCTGCCCGCGCAGCTCCGCTTTGCCTCGACCGTGCCGGTGTTCGTGCAGTTCAGCAGCACCGCGCGCGTCTGATAGGTATAGCGCCGCAGCCCGCTCGTCTTGTCGGACGTCAGATCGTCCTCCGGGTCAAGGTCATACTCGATCGCCATCGCGCCGACGAGCCCGCCCACATTGCGGTCGGCGGACACGCTGCCGCTGTTCGTGCTCTCCTGTACCTTGCCCTCCACGGCACTTTGCAGGCTCTGATCGGACACGTCCTCGTAAATATCCGTATAGTCCGCGTTCTGCGTGTCGTTGAGGATGTTGAAGAACAGGTTCATCACCTTGTTCGCCTGATTGTTGATCTGCCGCATATCCGACAGCAGCACGGAGTTGGAGGTGTCGAGCGTATCGTTCAGCCCGCCAAGCTCCGAGCTCACGCTGCCGAGCGCGGCATTGAGCGCATCGGCGCTGTCAGAGAAATCCGTCCCCAGCGGTGTAAACGTGATCGGCTCTTCGCTCCCAAGGTCGCGCGCCCACTGCGCACCGTCGCGGAACGCCTGCGTCAGGCTGTCGGCGGCACGCAGCAGCGCTGGCATGGCGTTCGCCACGTCGCCGAAGAGCTCATCCAGATAGCCGCCCATCCCGCGCAGCGTGTCCAGTGCGTCCGAAAGATCGTCCATCGCGCCGGAAAGCTGCCGCGCTGCGTCCGAAAATTCGCGCATCGCGTCGCGCATATAGCCGGAGAACTCCCGCAGGACCTCCAGCGCCTCGTCCAGAAGTCCATCGAAATCTGTGTTTTTCAGCAGCTCGTTCAGATCATCGAGTACAGCAGCATTTGCTTCCAGCGTCTGCTGCAATGCCAGCCGCAGCGCCTCGCGTGTCTCCGCGCTCACCACGCCGGTCTGCTCATACTCGTCCAGCGCCTGCGCCGCGATCTCACTCAGGTCCTGCGCCGCGTCGATGAGCATCCGCAAGTCATCCTGAAGCTGCGACGTATCCGGCAGGTCGGGATTCCAACCCGCAATGACTCCGAACGCCTCGTCCATTGCCTCCGCGCCGCGCTGCATCGCCTCCGCCGCCGCCTGCGTCTTATCGGCAAAATCGCGGAGCTGCCGCAGCAGCGTGTCGTTCAGCTCCGTGACGCCCTGCATGAGCGCCGGGATGTCCTCCAGCTCGTGCATCGCGTCCGCCATTGCGGACGACGCATCCGCCAGATCGTCCAGCACCACGCTGCCCTTGGCAACATATCGCTCCGCCAGCAGCGAAACATCGTTCACCGCCTCGATATTCGCGTCGGTAAATTCCTGTACCTGATCGACCAGGTCGCCCGCGTGCGTGCGCGCCGAATCGGTGTAATTCGTCACCTGTGAGAGCTGTGCGGACACATCGTCGGAGACGGTCTGCGCGTCGTCCATCGTGCGGCTGAGCATGGAATGGAGCGTGTTCAGCTCATCCTGCAATTCCTCCAGAGAGTCGCCGGAGGCTTGCAGCGTAATGTCCGGCGCCATCTGACCGACCAGACCGCCCACATCCTTGCGCCCCTGAATAGTACCGCGGTTTTTGCAGTTGCTGATATACCCGCTCTGCCGCCCCGCGATGCCGCCGACGTTGTAGCCGACGTGCGGATAACCGACCGAGCCGTTATTTTCGCAGCTTTGCAGCACGCCGGTCGAATGCCCCGCGATGCCGCCGGTGTCGGTCAGCGTGCCGGTCTCGTTGTCGAGGCTGCGGTTTTTGAGAAGATCATAGACTGTGCTGTCAAGGTCACCCAGCTCTTCGATGTCAAGCTCTTCATCGGTCACGCTCGTGTTTACCGCGGCAAGGTTCGTGCAGCGCACCACATCGCCCGCGCTTTTGCCCACGATGCCGCCGGTGTAGCGCTCGCCCTGAATAACGCCCGCCACGCGGCACGCCGTAATGATGCCGCCGGCTTCATTCAGCGCCGCGATGCCGCCGATCTGCTCCGAGGCGATGACCGTCCCGGCAAAGACACAGGTGTCGATACGGCCGTAGTTTTCCGCCACGATGCCGCCCACGGTGCTCTGCGAGCCGGACGGCGTGATCGTGCCCTCCACGCGCAGGTTTTTTACCGTGCCGCCGCGCTCCAGCCTGCCGAACAGTGCAAGGCGTGACTCGCCCGACGTCAGCTCCAGACGGCGGATGGTGTGCCCGTTTCCGTCAAACGTACCCAAAAAGATGGGGATGTACACTGCCGTGCCGTCCAGATCAATATTGTCTGTCAAAACTGCCGTCAGCCCGCTCGAATAGCTGTCAGACGCGCATTTTTCCGCAAATTTTACAAGCTCCTCGGCGCTTCCGATGCGCACCTCGCGCTCCGCCGCAAGCCCCGTCGGGCACAGAGTCAGAAGCAGCGCCAGCATCAGCATGACCGCCCCGGCACGCCGGGTGATATTACGCATTTTCATCGCCGCTCCCCTCCCCTTCTTTGTTTTCATCGGAGCTGTCTCCGGGCGAGCCCTCGCCCGCGGGCAGCTTGGCACGGACCTGCTCCACATTGCCGGAGATCACGCGCAGATCGACCGCGCCGTCCACGTTCGCACGCATGATGCCGCTGACCGAGCCGTGAATTTCGCCGCTGACCAGACCGTCCACATACACGCGCCCGCTGGCTTCCCTGCGCCGCAGCGCCGCCTTGGGCATGCTGAATGACGTTTTATCCGCAATGTCGCCGCCGATGAGCAAAATTTGCGGCAGCACGAACAAAACGAGGAACATCGACAAGATCGTGCCGCGTCCCAGGCTCTGCCCGATGCCGACGATCGTCGCCTCGGACGTCATCTGCCCGATGAGGATACCGGCGGTCGCCAGGATCGTGCCGGAGGTAATGATGGTGGGGAACGCGAAGTTCAGCGTTTCGATCATCGCCTGCTTGTGCGGCATCTCCTGCTTGAGCTCCTGATAGCGGCTGGCAATGACGATGGCGTAGTCGATATTCGCGCCCATCTGGATGGAGCTGACCACCAGATAGCTCATGAAGAACAGCCCCGTCCCCGTGATGGTCGGCACGGAGAAGTTGATCCAGATACTGCCCTGAATGACCATAATGAGCAGGATCGGCATCCCCGCGGACTTGAACGTGAACAGCAGCACCACCAGAACGATCAGGATGGACACCACGCTCACGACCGTATTGTCGCGCGAGAAAGATTTTTCAAAATCATATTCATTCGTCGATTCGCCGCACACCAGCACCTGCCCGTCAGGATAGTACGACTGTGCAAGCTCCCGGATCTCATCGGTAAACTGGTACGTTTCGTCGCCGCTCACGGGCAGCGTGAGATACACCAGCATACGGTCATACTCCGTGCCGCAGAGCTGTGCCTGCGCGCTGCGCATCTGCCTGGCGGCGTCGTTGAGCGTTTCGGTCTGCTCGTCGTCGAGCGTCACAAGCCCTTCGTCGATCTTGTCGCAGACGAACAGGAACATATCAATGAGCGGCACGCGGTAGGTCGCAAGATTCCCCAGCACCTGCCCGTATTCCTCCTGACTGGCGGCATAGGCGGCATACACGAGCTGCGCTGCCTCGTAGTCAAGCCCCGCCAGCTCCGCGAACTGCCGCGGCGTCAGCTTGTCGGCAAGCATATAGCCGTCCAGCGCCTCCACATTGGCAAGCCCCATCGTGTGATCGACCTGTTCATAACCCTCGAGGTCTGACAGCAGCCGCGCCTCGGTCTCATAATCGCCCGCCGGCACGACCAGCGCCACCATGTTGGATGAGCCAAAGTGGTCCTCCACCATGTTCTGCGCGATCTGCGTCTCGTTGAGCTTGGGCGTTTCCAGCGTGCTGTAGCCGTAGGCGTAGGGGCAGTTGTTGGAAAAATGCAGTCCCAGAACCGCCAGCACCACAAATACGACCGGCACGATAAAGCGCGTGGCATAGTCGATCTTGCCCACAAACGGGATCTTCGGCACAAAATCCTTGTGCCGCGTCTTGTCGATGAGCGGTCCAAACAGCACGAGCAGCCCCGGCATCAGCACGAACACCGACAGCAGCGCGAACATGATCGCCTTGATGAGGCAGATGCCCATATCCGGTCCGATCTTAAACTGCATGAACAGCATCGCCGCCAGACCGCCCACCGTGGTCAGCGAGCTTGCGCCGATCTCGGGGATGGCTTTGCTCAGCGCCACGATCGCCGCCTCGCGCACAGGCAGGAGCTGGTGTTCCTCCTTAAAACGGTTGCACAGAATGACGGCGTAGTCCAAACTCAGCGCAAGCTGCAAAATGCTCGTCACGGAGTTTGACACGAATGAGATCGTGCCGAGCAGGAAGTTGCAGCCCTTGTTGAGGATCATAGCCGTCACGAACGTAATTAGCAGCACCGGCACTTCGCCATAGGTCTGCGACGTCAGCAGCAGCACCGTCACCACGATCACTGCGACGTAGATCATAATGATGTTGACCTCGCGCTCGATGGTCTCCTTTTTGGCGTTTCCCAGCTCGGTGGATACATACACATCGCGCCCGTCCAGCGTTTCCTTGACCTCCGCCAGAGTGTCCAGGCAGCGGTCGTCCTTTTCGTCGTAGTCAAACGTCACCGAAAACAGCGCCGACGCATCGGCGTAGTGGTCGGACGTATCGTCAAACGACACGCTCTGCACGCCGTCAATGTCCGCGAGCCGGTCGCTCAGCGCCTCGGCTTCGGGATAGGTGATGTTTGCCACCATGACCTCCGCCGTGCCGTAGGTCGTGAACTGATCCTCCATCACGTCCAGACCCCGGCGCGTCTCCGAGTCCGCCGGCAGATAGGTGGTCAGATCGTCCTCGACCGTGACCCAGCTGCTTGCAAAGAACGAAAAAATGAGCGCAATGATGACGATCAAAAACACCAGATTCCGCTTATCCACAATAAACGTGGAGAGCTTGAGCATAAACGACGGCTTCTGACCCGTTTGCGTGCTCACAGGCGTTCCCCCTCCTTATAAGCTGTTCAAATTCAGCCATAGGATACCGCATTTTTTCCATTCTGGCAAGGGACATTTGCAGCCGAGTGTCCAAAAATCCGCGCGAAAAAGCCGGGAGGAAACAGCTTCCTCCCGGCTTTGTAAGTTACGCGTTTTTGAGCAGCAGCTCGGTGCTGTCGGTCTTTTCCCACGGCAGATCGAGGTCGGTACGACCAAAATGACCGAACGCGGCGACCTGACGGTAGATCGGGCGGCGCAGGTCCAGCTTGCGGATGATCTCCGCCGGGCGCAGGTCAAAGCACTTGCGCACCAGCAGCCCCAGCTCGGCGTCGGGAAGCCTTCCCGTGCCGAAGGACTCCACCAGCACCGACACCGGCTGCGCCACGCCGATGGCGTAAGCCAGCTCGATCTGGCACTTGTCCGCCAGCCCGGCGGCGACGATGTTCTTGGCGATGTAGCGCGCCATATACGCCGCGCTGCGATCGACCTTCGTCGGGTCTTTGCCGGAGAACGCGCCGCCGCCGTGCGCGGCATAGCCGCCGTAGGTGTCCACGATGATCTTGCGCCCCGTGAGCCCCGAATCGCCCACAGGTCCGCCGATGACGAACCGCCCCGTGGGGTTCACAAGAAACCTCGTGTCCGCGTCCAGCAGGCGCGCGGGCAGATTCGGCTTGATGACCTCTTCCACAACGCCCTCGCGCAGCTCCTCGATCGACACATCCGGCGCGTGCTGCGTGGAGACGACCACCGTGTCGATCCGCGCGACCGACCCGTCGGGCGCGTACTCCACCGACACCTGGCTCTTTCCGTCGGGTCGCAGCCAGCCGAGCGTGCCCTCGCGGCGGCAGCGGCTGAGTGCGCGCGTGAGGTTGTGCGCGTAGGAGATGGGGGCGGGCATAAGCTCTTTCGTTTCGCGGCAGGCATAGCCGAACATCATGCCCTGATCGCCCGCGCCGGTCTGCGCCGCGTCGTCATACGAGCTGTCAACGCCCATGGCGATGTCCTCCGACTGCTTGTCGATGGCGGTAAGCACAGCGCAGCTCCGCCCGTCAAAGCCGCATTCGGCGTTGTTGTAGCCGATGTCCTCAATGGTCTTGCGGGCGATGCCCGCGATGTCCACATAGCAGTTTGTTGTGATCTCGCCCATCACGAGCACGAGACCCGTCGTGGTGGCGCACTCGCACGCCACGCGCGCCATCGGGTCTTTTTCCAAAATGGCGTCCAGCACGCCGTCGGAGATCTGGTCGCACACTTTATCAGGATGCCCCTCCGTCACGGATTCCGAGGTAAAAATTCTGCGTTCCTTGTTCATAAAAATACTCCTTTCGCGTAGGGTATGAAAAAACGCTTCGCCGGCGGCAAAGCGTTCAAGATCCATTCCCTCATCTTTCGATCACTTCGCCGGATTTGGCACCTTGCATTGCAGGTTGTCGGGCTTCATCGGGCCGTTCCCTCCACCACTCTTGATAAGGCTATTCAGTTAGCATGAATCATTATATGCATTTTTTCGCGTTTGTCAACACCGTTCGCCGGTTTGTGCAAAGAATTTTTTGGCTATACTGTTCACAGATTATTGAAGATTTTTCCGCCCCGGGTCTGTAGAATAACAGGCAGTAAGGAGATGAGACGAAGCTATGAAAGATCTCAGGCGGCGTTTTGACCGCTTTTGCCTCACGCACCGCACGAGCGGCATCCGCAACCTCATGCAGGTGCTCGCCATCGGCAACCTTGCCGTGTATGTGCTCACCCGGATCGACCCCAGCCATGTGGTCTATTCCTACCTGTGCTTCTCCCGCAGCGCGATCCTGCACGGGCAGGTCTGGCGGCTGTTTACTTATGTGCTCACAGATCTGGCGGAGAGCGGGTCGGGCTATTTTATGTTCCTCGCGCTCGTGGCGATGCTCTGCTACGCGCAGTTCGGCAGGATGCTGGAGGACACCTGGGGCACGCTGCGCTTTAACCTCTACTATCTCACGGGCGTGCTGATGACCGACCTCGCGGCGCTGATTTTCGGCTACGGCGCAAGCGCCGGGGCGCTGAACCTCAGTCTGTTCCTCGCCGTGGCGACCATCGCGCCGGAGGCGCGGGTGCTGCTGATGTTCTTCATCCCCATCAAGTTCAAGTACATGGCGCTTGTGTATCTCGCGCTGACGGCGCTCAATGTGGTGCGCTATCTGCTCTCCTTCGGCTTTTTGTCCTTCGCGTGGCTCATGCCGCTCGTGCCGCTGGCAAACTACTTCCTGTTTTTCGGCAGCGGCATTTCGGTGCTCTTCCCCCCGTCGTGGCGCACGCACGCTCCGCACAAGCCGCGCCCCAAGCCCACGGCAGGCTGGGCAAATGGCTATCAGAGCCGCACCGGCGAGCGCCCGTACCGCCACAAATGCACCGTCTGCGGCAGGACGGACACCGAATACCCGAATCTGGAGTTCCGCTACTGCTCCAAGTGCAATGGCTACTACTGCTACTGCATCGACCACATCAATAATCACGTTCACATCCAATAAAGCTAAAGCCCGGCGGCGCTGTTCAGCGCCGCCGGGTTCATTTTACTTGGGATTTTCTGCGGTGCGTTCGTCGCCGAAGAAGAACACCGCCACCGTGCCCGGACCTGTGTGCGAGCCGATGATCGTGCCGATGTCGCAGATGCGCAGCTCCTTCACCTTCGGGAAGCGCTCGCGGATGGCAGCCTGCGTCGCCGTTGCGTCGGCAAGGCTGTTGGAGTGGCAGATCCAGCACTTCTGGTCGTAGTCCCTTCCGCCCTGCGCGTGCTGTTCCATGGTGTCAAGCGTGCGGCGGATGGCGTTCTGGCGTCCGCGCACCTTGTCATACGCGATGATCCTGCCCTCGTTGTTGAGGCGCATGATCGGGCAGATGTTGAGGATCGCGCCGATGGTCGCCGCCGGACCGGACACGCGCCCGCCGCGGCGGAAATACTTGAGATCGGTGGAATAGAACTGGTGGTGCACTCTGTTGCGGTTTTCCAGCACCCACTGCGCGACCTCATCCAAAGACTTTCCCGCGTCGCGCAGGTCGGCAGCGCCGTCCACCAGCAGACCGTAGCCGGACGAGCTGCACAGCGAGTCGATGACCACGAGCTTACGGTCGGGATGCTTTTCGCGCAGGCTGTCGGCGGCGAGCATGGCGTTCTGTACAGAGCTGGACATCCCCGAGCCGAACGCGATATGCAGCACGTCGCCCTTTTGCAGGAGCTTATCAAAATACTCGGTGTAGGCATAGACATTGATCTGCGAGGTCTGCGGCATATGCTCCTTGATGAGCTCGTAAAAGCGCGGCAGCGCCTCGGGGTCGCGCCCCATATCGTCCACATATTCCTGCTCGCCGATGCGGTAGGTATAGAAGATCACGGACAGGTCGCGCGCCTGCGCGTAGGAATACGGCACGTCAATGGTCGAGCCGCACGAAAGAATGAACGGATGCTGCATGATAACCCTCCTTCATTATATGTAGGATCAGTATAGCAGAATATTCCGGGAATGTACATGGACAAATTTGTCGATTTGTCCCGCTGCATTGACAGTAGGCGCGCGGTTTTATAGAATAGGGGTCAGCAAGGGAGGGATTTTATGTACCGTGCACTCATCGTTGAGGACGATGCCGGCATTGCCGAGGCGATCCGCCGCGCGGCGGGGTCGTGGGACTTGGAGGTCACGCAGGCGGAGGATCTGCACGACGTGATGGCGTCGTTTGCCGCCGTGCAGCCGCACATCGTCCTGCTGGATATTTCTCTGCCGTTTTTTAACGGCTACCACTGGTGCAGCGAAATTCGCCGCGTGTCGAATGTGCCGATCCTGTTTCTCTCCTCGGCGGCGGATAACCTCAACATCGTGATGGCGATGAACATGGGCGCGGACGATTTTATCGCCAAGCCCTTCGATCTGGACGTTTTGATGGCAAAGGTGCAGGCGCTACTCCGCCGGGCGTATGATTTTGCCGCCAGTGCGCCGGTGCTGGAGCACCGCGGGGCGCTGCTGCATACGGGCGAGCAGACGCTGACGTACAACGGCAAGACCGTCCCGCTGACGAAAAATGAATACCGCATCCTGCTGTGCCTCATGCGCGGCAAGGGTACGGTCGTCAGCCGGGAAAAGCTCATGGAGCAGCTCTGGCAGACAGACGCGTTCGTGGACGAGAACACGCTGAACGTCAACATCGGCAGGCTGCGCAAAAAGCTGGACGCGGCAGGGCTGCACGATTTTATCACCACACGCATCGGCGCGGGCTATCTCATCGGGTGAGGGGCGCGTATGAAGGAGTTTTTTGCGTATCTCCGCGCGCGCTCGCGCGCTTTGCTCTGCGGCGCGCTGTGCGTGCTGATCTTTGCTGCGTCATTCTATCTCTACGGGCTGCCGCTGCGGGCGGTGTGGTATCCGGCTGCGCTGTGCGCGGCGCTCGGCGCGGTGTTCTGTGTGCTGGACTATTTGCGCGTGCGCAAAAAATGCCGCCTGCTCACGCTGCCGCAGAACGCGGACGCGGCGCAGCCCGCTGCCCTGCCCCCAGCTGGGACGCCGGAGGAGGCGTGCTATCAGGCGCTCATGCAGGCGCTGCGGCGGCAGTTTGCCGAAGAGCGCGCGGCGGCGCAGACGCGCTGCGGCCAGATGATCGACTACTACACCGTCTGGGCGCACCAGATCAAAACGCCCATCGCCGCCATGCGCCTGACGCTTCAGTGCGAGGATCAGCCGCTGGCGCGCAGCATCTCGTCAGAGCTGCTGCGCATCGAGCAGTATGTGCAGATGGCGATGACGTATCTGCGGCTGGACTCGGACGAGACGGACTACGCCTTCCGCACGCAGCCGCTCGACCCCATCATCCGGCAGGCGGTGCGGCGCTTTTCGGGCGAGTTCATCCTGCGAAGGCTGCGGCTGGAATACGAGCCGGTCGGACTCACCGTTGTGACGGATGAAAAATGGCTCACGTTCGTGCTGGAGCAGCTTCTTTCCAACGCGCTCAAATATACCCGTGCGGGGTCGATCCGCATCTACTTGCAAAACGGGCGCACACTGTGCATCGCCGACACCGGCATCGGCATCGCGCCGGAGGATCTGCCGCGTATTTTTGAAAAGGGCTTCACCGGCGCTGCCGGACGCGCGGAGCAAAACGCGAGCGGACTGGGGCTGTACCTCTGCCGCCGCATCTGCGGTGCGCTGAACATCGCCATCCGCGCGGGATCGACGCTCGGCGCGGGCACAACGGTATTCCTCACGCTGCCGGACGCACCGGGGCGCGCGGAGTGACAAAATTGTAAGACCGGGGGCGAAAACTGTAAGCCGATCGCATGGCGCGCAGTCTCCGCCCCCGGTATAATATTGCCGTACAAAGCGCCCGGGCTCAAAGTTCCGGGCAAAGGAGGCTATTATCGTGATTTTGGAAGTCAAAGGACTCAAAAAGGTCTATTCCAGCCGCCTCGGCAGCAGCAAGGTCGAAGCGCTCAAAAATGTGAATTTTACGGTCGAACCTGGCGAATACGTCGCCATTATGGGCGAATCCGGCTCAGGCAAGACGACGCTCCTGAACATCCTCGCCGCGCTCGACCGCCCCACGGCAGGCAGCGTCGTGCTGGACGGGCAGGACCTCGCCGCGGTCGGCGACGCCGCCGCCAGCGCGTTCCGGCGCGAGCATCTGGGGTTCGTATTTCAGGAGTTCAATTTGCTTGACACCTTCACGCTGGAGGACAACATCTACCTGCCGCTCGTGCTGGCGGGGATGCCATATCTGGAGATGAACCAGCGCCTGCGCACCATCGCCGGGCAGCTCGGCATTGCGGACCTGCTCAAAAAGTATCCCTACGAGGTCTCCGGCGGGCAGAAGCAGCGCGCGGCGGTCGCCCGGGCGATCATCACGCAGCCGAAGCTCCTGCTGGCGGACGAGCCGACGGGCGCGCTCGACTCGCACGCAACGGACGAGCTGCTGCACCTGTTCGGCGAGCTGAACGCGCAGGGGCAGACCATCCTCATGGTGACGCATTCTGTGAAGGCGGCGAGCACCGCCGGGCGCGTGCTGTTCATCAAAGACGGCGAGGTGTTCCACCAGCTCTACCGCGGCGAGGCGACGAACGAGCAGTTCTACCAGAAGATCGCCGAAACGCTGACCATGCTGACAACAGGCGGTGAACGGGCATGAAGCTGGAATTTTTCCCAAAGCTGGCGATGGACGGCATCCGCAAAAATAAGCGCCTCTACACGCCCTACATTCTCGCCTGCATCGGCATGGTCGCCATGCTCTACATCATCACGTTCCTGGCGCAAAGCCCGCTCGTCTATTCCGCGCGCGGCGGCTACACGGCGTGCATGGCGATGGAGTTCGGCAGTTGGGTCATCGCGGTGTTCTCCTGCATTTTCCTGTTTTACACCAACGCGTTTCTCATCCGGCGGCGCAAAAAGGAATTTGGGCTTTATAATATTCTCGGCATGGAAAAGCGCCACATCGGCGTAATTTTGTTCTGGGAGACGCTCATCACCGCCCTCATCGCGCTGGCGGCGGGGCTGGCGCTGGGCGTGCTGCTTTCCAAGCTCGTGGAGCTGGCGCTGCTGAAGCTCCTGCAAAGCGGCGTAACGTTCGCGTTCTCCGTCAGCGTCCCGGCGCTCGCGCGCACGGCGGTCGTGTTTGCCGTCATTTTCGCGCTGCTATTTCTGAACGCGCTGCGGCAGGTACGCTTTTCCTCGGCGATCGCGCTGCTGCGCAGCGAGAGCGCGGGCGAAAAGCCGCCCAAGGCAAACTGGCTTCTGGGCGTGCTCGGCGTGGCTCTGCTGGGTGCGGCGTATTACGTCGCCGTCACAGTCGCCGATCCCGTGAGCGCGCTGTTCTGGTTCTTCATCGCGGTGCTACTGGTCATTTTCGCAACGTTCCTGCTGCTCATCAGCGGCTCGGTCGTGCTGTGCCGCGCGCTGCAAAAGAACCGGCGGTATTATTACCGCGCGGACCATTTCGTCTCCGTCTCGTCCATGACCTACCGCATGAAGCGCAACGGCGCGGGGCTTGCCTCGATCTGCATTCTGGCGACGATGGTGCTCGTCATGCTCAGCTCCACGGCGAGCCTGTATTTCGGCGCGGATGACGCCCTCAAAACGCGCTACCCGCGCGAGGAGGACATCACGCTCTGGCTGCGCGAGCCGCAGCAGCTCACGGACGACACCGTCCCGCAGGTGCGTGCGGCGCTGGATAAGATGCTGCAAGAAACCGGCGTCACGCCGCAGGACGCGCTCGACTACCGCTGCGCGCGCGTATATGGCAATCTTCGCGGCGAGGACGCACAGCTCGTCGCGGGCTATGGCACGAGCGGTTCGCTGTGCGGCTTTGAATTGATCCCGCTGTCTGACTACAACGCCGCCACCGGCGAAAACCGGGTGCTGGGGAACGGTGAGGTGCTGCTCTGCGCGCACCATACGACTTACCGCAGCGATACGATCCGCTTTGAGACCGTCTGCACCTTCCGCATTGCCGAGCACATCGCCCCGGCGGACTTCCCCTTCAGCCCGTCGAGCATGGAGAGCGTGCCCACGCTGATGCTGGTCGTGGACGATCCGCAGGCGGCGCTCGCGCCGCTCTACGCCTTGCAGGACGACAGCGGCAAGCCGCTTCTGACCACGCGCTGGACGTATCAGTTCGACACCGGGCTTTCCGAGGACGGTCAGATCGCGCTGCTGGATCGTGACGGCGGACTGCGCGACACGCTTTTTGAAAACTCAAACGACGGCAAAGCCTACGGCTACGATGTGCAGAGCCGCGCGTCGAACAAGGACGACTTTTTCGCCACATTCGGCAGCCTCTTCTTCCTCGGCGCGCTTTTGAGCGTTGTGTTCACGTTCGCGGCGGTGCTCATCATCTACTACAAGCAGGTCTCCGAGGGCTACGAGGATCAGGCGCGCTTTGCCATCATGCAGAGCATCGGCATGACGCGCCGCGAAATTCGCCGCAGCATTGATTCGCAGCTCCTCACGGTCTTTTTCCTGCCGCTGGGGCTGGCGGGCGTGCACCTCGTGTTCGCCTTCCCGATGGTGCGCAAGGTGCTCACGCTCTTCGGGCTGCAAAATGCCGCCCTGTTTGCCACGGTCACGGCGCTCTCGTTCGTGTTCTTCGCCGTCATCTACGCCATCATCTACCGCGCCACGTCGTCGGCGTACTTCGCCATCGTCAGCGACGCCGAGCACGAATAAGCTCCAAAACGCGGGCTTCCAGCCGGGAAGCCCGCGGTTTTTCGCATTTTCATAAGCGTATCATACTTTCGGGCGATTGACATTTTTCCGTCCGTCCTATAAACTGAAAGTGATAAATAACTTGAGGAGGATAACGATGAAAAAGCGATTTTTGAGCCTGCTGCTGGCGCTGGTGCTGTGCATCGGGCTGCTGCCCGCGGCAGCGAGTGCGGCGGCTGTGCAGCCCGGAATGATGTCACGCCTGCGCTACCATAACAGCGACAGCCAGGGCGTCCAGCCTTATGATGTCAACAACGAGTATCATTACGTCTATTTCGGTAAGTGGGGCGGCAAGCCCATCAAATGGCGCGTACTGGACGTTCAGGATGAAACCAGCACAGGAAGTAAACTGTTTCTTCTGGCGGACGAGTGTCTGATCCCAGAGCCGGACGAGGGCTGGAACGGTCACATACCGTTTAATCCGCCAAATAAGGTGGACCGCCATCTCTGGCAGGGAAGCGATGTGCAAACGTGGTGTAAGGACACCTTCTATAGCCGTGCCTTTACACCTGCCGAGCGCGCTCTGATCCGTTCAACAAGCGAGGCGTCAAGCCAATTTTTAATTCCGAATCCTAACCCCGGACCGCCGTTTGCTTACCAAACCGGCACGCTTCAGGATGACTATGTATTCGCCCCTTCGATAAAGGAGATCAGCAAGGCAGAGTATGGGTTTACTAACGGAGCCTCACTTGCGGCGGGACCGTTTTCCAGCCCTGGTTTCGGGCGAACATATTGGCTGCGCTCGTATGCAACCTTTGATGGTATTCAAACAACTACGATTATGCCAACTGGCGGCATTGGCTACGATCAAACGAATGAGTACCGGGCCTACGTCCGCCCCGCAATGTATCTGGATTCCAGCAACGAGCGCTTTGCCCTTGTCTCCGCCGCCGACGGCGTTAAGTCTGCCACGGGTACGGAGGGCAGTCTTGCCGAGATCCCGTCCGTCGAGATGAATGAGTGGAAACTGACGCTCCGCGACCCCGACCGCCGGAACTTTGACGTGATCGCCTACGATGTCGGCGAATACCTTTACCTTGCCTACACAGGCGCAGTGACCGGCGACCATGAATATATTTCTGCCTACGTTACGAAGCTGACGGCGAACTACTCCAGCGTGACCACTCACTACGGTCGCCTTGGCAAGGTGACCGGCAGCAGCGGCTTTGTCAAAATTGCAAAGAATATCATCCCGGATGAGGGGTCTTTCTGGATGATCAACGAGCAGTACAACGGCGACCGATATACGGATTATGCCAGTAATCCTGTCCTGCTCAGTCCCGGCAATCCCAAATACTATGTCGATGCCGTGGCGGTGACTGCCTCGCTCACGAACATCACATCCACCAACACCGCACCCTACGTTGCAAAGGACACGGCATACACGACCACGTTGAGCGTGGCGGATGCGGACCAATATATGCTCCCTGCGGACATCACCGTCACCGTGGGCGGCACGGCGCTGGCTGCGTCGGACTACGACTACGATGCCGCGACGGGCAGCCTCACCGTACACGCCGAAAAGATCACCGGCGCGCTGCACATCGCGGCGGAAGCCGTCAAAAAGACGTGGAAGATCAGTGTATCCCCGGAGGACATTGATTTCGGCACTGCTGATTACGGCTACGATGAGATCACCGCGCAGACCGTCACGATCCAAAACACGGGCAACCAGAGCCTGACCATGAAGACTCCCGCGCTCGCGCCTGCCACCGATTTTGAAATGACGCTTGGCAGCGCCTTTGGCGCAAACGGTCAGGCGGTGCTTGCGCCGAACGAGAGCGCGACCGTCACCGTCCGCCCCAAAGCCGGTCTGGGCGTTGGTCGCTACTTTGATATTCTGGAAATCACCGACAGCACCGACAACACCGGCAAAGTGAACGAAGCCGTATACCTCGATTTTGCTGTTCAGAAGGCCATCGTGAATATCCCGGATATTCACGGGGTGACCGTGCCGGTCACCGGCGAAACGCCTGTCACCACGATCACGGAGACCGAGCAGTACACCGGCACGGTCACATGGTCGCCGAATGACGCGGCGTTTGCCGCCGGGACGCAGTACACCGCCACCGTCACCCTCATGCCCAAGGACGGCTACAAGCTGGACGGCGTGCCGGAGAATTTCTTTACGGTAGACGGCGCGGTCTGCACGAACGCGGCTGGCAGCGGCGTCATCACGGCAGAGTTCCCCGCCCTCCCGTCGAACTCGCGCCAGACCCACCCCGTCACCATCGAGCAGAGCAAGCACGGCAGGCTCACCGTGAACCGCCCCTCCGCGCCCGCCGGTGTGACCGTCACCATCACCGCAAGCCCCGACGATGGCTATGAGCTGGGCGATCTGACGGTCGTGGGCAGAAACGGCGACGAGATCGACGTCAAGTACGAGGGCGATAACCGGTACAGCTTCCGTATGCCGGTCGGCGGCGTGACCATCCGCGCCGAGTTCACCCCGCGCGGTCAGTACGGCAGCTTCGGCGACGTGGCGCGCGGCGATTACTTCTTTGACGCCGTCGAATGGGCGGCGGAGCAGGGCATCATGGACGGCGTCGGCGGCGGACTGTTCGCCCCGCACAGCGCCTGCACCCGCGCCCAGCTCGTCACCATCCTCTACCGGCTCGAGGGCTCGCCCGCCGCGTCCGCGAACCCGTTTAACGACGTAGCGCGCGGCAGCTACTACGAAAAGGCAGTCGCGTGGGCGGCTGAACACGGCATCGTGACCGGCTACGGCGACGGGCTGTTCGGACCGAACGACCGCATCACCCGCGAGCAGCTCGCCGCGATCCTCCACCGCTACGCGCAGTACAAAAAGCTGGACGTCAGCGTCGGCGAGGACACGAACATCCTGAGCTACAATGACGCGACGCGCATTTCCGACTACGCCTTCCCAGCGATGCAGTGGGCGTGCGGCGCGGGACTTCTGAAGGGTGCGAACGGCGACCTCCTCCCCAAAAACACCGCCACCCGCGCCCAAACGGCAACCATTCTCTATCGGCTGGCAAGCCTGTTGAAGTAAAGCAAAAACCAGCAACCCCCCGCCCGCGCTTCCCGCGGGCGGGGTAATTTTAGCCGAACCGCCCAAAACGCAGTGCATCAAAGCCTCCCCTTGGTGACCAAGGGGAGGTGGGTGAGCGAAGCGAACCCGGAAGGGATCAGAACCCACACCATTCTGGGCTGTCGCCCCATTTCGTCGTAACATAGGGGCAGGGCTTGCCCCGCCCGCGCGGCACAGTGTTGGAAATTTGACTGCACCAATGTGGAACGGTATGCACCCGTAGGGGCGGACGCCTCTGTCCGCCCGGCGGTATGCACCTGCAAAAACGAATGCATACCGGCGAATCCGCACAACGTTTGTAGGGGTCGATGCCCACATCGACCCGCACGACGCACACCCGTTTTTACGATACGTTGCGGCAAACCCGCGATTTCCCCACGGGCGGACAGGGTCGTCCGCCCCTACAGGACGTTTTACGATTTTGCCGATGGGGTTTGCAATTTTGCAATTGTGTTCTGCCGGGGAGATCGGGGCATCGACCCCTACGGAGATTTTACGTTGTTGCCGTTCATTGTACGATTTTGTGATTGCATCCCGCGCGGGCGGGGTAGAACCCCGCCCCTACGGCTCGATCGGTAATACCATCAAAATTTGCAACAGACGGGAGGGATAAGTCCCTCCCCTACATTACGACGATGTGGGAAAATCCGGGCGGTCGAACGACGGTTTCTCTGCGCCGTCCACGGCATCAAAAAGCGGGGCGCTCTCGTGAGCGTCCCGCTTTTTGGTACCGGCGACGGGAATCGAACCCGTATGGCGCAATGCCGGGGGATTTTAAGTCCCCTGTGTCTACCTGTTCCACCACGCCGGCGTACCTGTGTATTTTACCATCCCTCGCAGCCTGCGTCAAGTGGCGCACAGAGAAAACGCCCGCCGTCCGTTTTGGACGGCGGGCTGATTTTCAAATTGCTCAGGCGTTGAGGTAGCGGTACAGCATCGCTACGACCTGCGCGCGGGTTGCCGCAGCGGTCGGGACGAGCTTGCCGCCGATGCCGGTGATGATCTCGTTGCGAGTCGCCCACTTCATGGCGTCCGTCGCATAGCCGGAGACCTTGGCGTAGTCGCTGAAGCCGGTCAGCGTGCCCGTTGCGGTGGGCTTGCCGGCGTAGCGGTAGATGAACGCAGCGATCTCCTGACGGCTGACGTTATCGTTCGGAGCGAACTTGTCAGCGCCCTTGCCGGTGACAATGCCCTTGTTGTACGCCCACAGGACAGCGTTGTAGTAGTAAGTGCCCTTGACGACATCCTTGAACGGGTTGGCAATGCCGGACACGCTCGGCTCGCCAGCCATACGGTACAGCACGGTGACGAGCATCGCGCGGCTCATGTTGGCGTTCGGGCTGAAGGTCTTGCTGCCGGTGCCGCCGACGTAGCCCTGCTTCGCCATGTACTCGATGGCATCGCCAGCCCACGACTTCACGTTCGCGGGGATGTCATTGAAGGTGACGGTGACCTTCGCCTGCTCGACCTTAAAGACGATCTTGCCCTTATCGACCTCGATGGCGTTCTTGCCGCTCTCGCGGTAGATGGTGTAGCTGAGTTCCGCAGTCTTGACCGTGGACTTCGGCAGGAAGAACACGTCGCCCAGAGCGTACTGGTCGGAGCCTGCGTTGAAGTAGAACTGGTCACGGCGGCTCCACTGCTCGTTGTTCGTCGCGGTCTTGTAGTAGTCATACAGCGTGCCGCCGGTGACCTTGGTGAACTGGACATAGTAGCTGTCCAGCTTGGAGCTGGAAACATTCTTCGGGGTGAGCGCCTTGACGAGCTTGAGCTCATCAAACGTCGCGCCGTCGGTGGTGATGGTGACGCTGGTGCGGTCATTGACCTCGATCACGAGCGTGCCGTCCACGCTGCGGGTCGCATTCCTATACTTGCCGGTGGCGGTGAAGGGGATCTTCACGGTGTAGGCATTCGTTCTCGTGCCCGCGGTGAACACGACCGCGTCCAGATCGTCCTGCTTGCTGCCCGCGTCATAGTAGAACCTGGTGCTGCCGGAGACCTTGGAGGCCTTCGCCGCGTCGGATTCGTACAGATAGCCGTAGGAGCTCGTGCCGTAGTTGGTGGCGTCGCCGACGGTGAACTTCACATATTCCAGATCGCCGTTCGAGAACTTATCTGCAAAGAAGCTCTGGAAATCGTCCTCGCTCAGGGAGACGGTCTCTTCGGAGGAGACGTAGTAGGTGATGTCGCCGCTGGACTTGCCGCCATCGTTGACACGGATCGTCAGCGTGCCGGACAGGCTGCGGTCGCGACCGTTCTTATCCTCGCCGCGAGCGGTGAAGGGAACGGTCACAGTGTATGCCGTAGACCTCGTACCGGCGCGGAACTCGATCGAGTTGAGATCGTTATTGCTGGTGGTATTGTAGTAATACTTGACGCTGGACTGGACCTTGTCGGCGCGCCGCTCGCTGCTCTCGTACAGGTAGCCGTAGCTGCTCGTGCCGTAGTTCTTGGCGCTGCCGGTGGAGAACGTCACATAGCTCAGCTCGCCGTTCTTGTAGGTCTTTTCAAAGAAGTCCTGGAAATCGCTCTCGTCCAGCTCGACGGTCTCTTCGGCATCGACATAGTACTCAACGTCGCCGGAGGTCGCCTCCGCAACGGTGATGGAGACGCTCGCGGTGTAGCTCGTACTGCCGGAGCTGTACGTTGCGGTGACGGTGCTGCTGCCAGCCTTGGAGGCATACGCCGTGATGGCGGCAGTGCCGTTGGTGAGCGCCGCGGAGGAAGCGCTGAGGGTAACAGCCGAGCCGCTCGCGGAGAACGTGACCGTGCCAGTAGCGTTGCTGCCGTCGCTCTTCTTCACGACCCTCGCGGTCAGCGCGACGGAATCGTCGATCTCGACCGTGCCCGTCGGGGACTTGGTCAGGGTGATGGTATAGGCAGGCTCAACGACCTGAATGTGTGCGCGGGCAGAATCCACGCTCACGCCGTTGGACGTGACCTTGCAGTAATACCAGCTATCATCCACAGCCGCCGTGCTCGGGGTGTAGGTGTTGGTGTTAGCGGTCGTGATCGCCGTGCCGACATTCCCAGCGGACGCGCCGTTGGCTTTGTACCACTGATAGGTGTAAGTACCGGCGGGGGTCACAGTCACCGTCAGGGCAGCAGCCGCGTCACCCTTGGTATAGGTTCTGTTGCTTGCGGCGGTGATGCCAGAAACGACGATCGAGGAAACCGTAACGTCAATAGTCGCATAGACATTCGAGTTTGTCTTCAGCGAAGCGGTAATCTTTGCCGTACCGTCAGCGACTGCCTTGATCTTGCCGGTAGCCACATCAAACGTTGCAACTGCCGGAGCACTCGAAACGAAGTTCAGGTCAGTCGCCGCAACAGCCGCCGCTGCCTTCTGCGAGCACGCCGCGTAGTTGGCGGTAAACGTTACAGCTTCGTCTGTGCCAGCGGTGAGCGCAAGAGTGGTCTTGCTGGCGGTGATGCTCTGAACGGCAGTGCAGGCAGCGCAGGTGCAGGCAGTGCCAGCCGCGTGCGTCGCGCAGGTGCAGCCCGCAAGCGTGCAGCACTTCACATCGACCTTACGGCGCACACTTGCAACGTCGCCGACCGATGCCTGAACATAGACTGTACCGATCTTGAGAGCACTCACGGTTGTGGTTTCTGCGTTATTCGGGACGAACGCGACGACATCGGTCACTTCCGTGCCGTCCGTTGCCGCGTCGTACGCCTTCCATACGATGGTCTTGTCATCGGCAGCATCCGATGACGTATAAGTAACTGTCATGTTTTCGCCCTGACCGACGGTCATGGCAACGTCACCCGTGCCGATCGAAACCGCCGTCACAGCCGCCATCGCTGCCGGGATCATGGCGCAGACCATTGCCAAAACCAGGGCTGCGGCAAGCAGTCTGCTTAACGTTTTTTTCATAGTTATGTACCTCTCTTTCATTGGAACATATGAAATTCGGGATAGTTTCGCTTATACGCTAGTTTACCATAAATCTAAGAAAAATCAACCGTTTTCAGAATTTTTTAAGAATTTCGATTTTTCGCCATTCCCCCGGTCGTGCCGTAGGGGCGGAGCTCTGCACCGCCCGCGCAGGGTGCAATCGCAAATCAGGATGCACAGCGGTGACCCCGCACGATGTCCGTAGGGGTCGATGCCCACATCGACCCAGCAAAACACAATCGCAAAATTGCACACGCCATCGGCGCAAACGTACAACGTCCTGTAGGGGCGGACGCCTCTGTCCGCCCGTTGGGCAATGGCAAATTTGCCGCGGCGTATCGTGAAAACGGACGTGCCTACCGCGCGGGTCGATGTGGGCATCGACCCCTACAAATGTGGTACGAATTTGCATTGGTGAGTCCGTATTTGCGGGTGCGTCCTGCCGGGCAGACAGGGTCGTCCGCCCCTACGGATGCGTTCGTTTCCGCATTGGTGCATCCAAATTTGCACCGTCGTGCTGCCGGGAGGGGCAAGCCCCTCCCCTACGTTACGACGAATGTCGTTTTATTTCTCCTTATAATACAGCAAACAATGGCAATAGCCCTCAAACTCCGGGTCTTTGATCTGGTCGCGGAACTCCTTGCACATACATTTATTTTCCTCGGTGTGCGCAAGCCTGCACGGGCAGTAGCCGCCGGTGCGCTTGAGACCTTCTTTGATCTTTGCCACGACCGCCTTGTCCTCGTTCAGACGGACCTTCATAAAACCGCCTCGATCTCGCGCAGCAAGGCGTCCTTTTCGCGGTAGCCGACCAGCCGCTTTTCGACCCTGCCGTTTTTGATGACGAGCAGCGTGGGGATGCTCTCGATCCCGGCGCTCAGTGCAAGCTCCCGCTCCTCGTCCACGTCCACCTTGCAGAACTGCACCTGCGGCAGCTCCCGCGCGACCTCCTCCAGCACGGGCGCGAGCATCTGGCACGGACCGCACCACGTCGCCCAAAAGTCCACAACGACCGCGCCGGGCTGGTTCAGAACATCCTGTTCAAAGCTGTCTTTCGTAAGGTTCTTCATGGAAATGACCTCCTGTCTTTCTTTTTATCCATCATATCATATTCTGCCGCCTGTTGGGCGCATGATACAGAAAGTTTACAATTGCCGACAAAAACGGCAGACGGACGAGCCGTCTGCCGTTGGGGATCATTGTGCCGTTTCCGAAAGCTCCAAGCCCGGATTGCGCTTGCGCGTATAGTCGATGGACCAGTAGCTGGAGAACACCAGCAGGCTTCTGCCGCGATAGTCCTCCAAAAGCTCCACGTCCGACGAGAGCGTGAGGTCCTTGAGGTCCTCCACCGGCGCTTTCGTGATGAAGCGAAGCTGCTCATACGGCAGCCCCTCCATGCGCAGGTCCACGCCGTACTCGCCCTTCATGCGGTACTGGAACACGTCAAATTGCAGCGTGCCCACAACGCCCACGATGACCTCCTCCATGCCGGAGTTCGGGAGCTTAAAGATCTGGATCGCGCCCTCCTGCGCGATCTGCTCCGTGCCCTTGATGAACTGCTTGCGCTTCATCGAGTCCTTGGGGCTGACGCGGGCAAAATGCTCCGGCGCAAAGGTCGGGATGCCCCCGAATTTGAACTTTTTGCCCGGAACGGTGATGGTGTCGCCAATGGAGAAAATACCGGGGTCGAACACGCCGATAATATCGCCCGCGTACGCCTCGTCCACGATCTCGCGCTCCGACGCCATGAGCTGCTGCGGCTGCGACAGGCGCATTTTTCTGCCCGCCTGCACATGGAAATATTCCGCGTCGCGCTCGAATTTGCCCGAGCAGATGCGCATGAATGCCAGCCGGTCGCGGTGGGCTTTGTTCATATTCGCCTGAATTTTGAACACGAACGCCGAAAAATCGGGGCTGAACGGGTCGATCACGCCGCAATCCGCCTCGCGGGCGAGCGGGCTGGGCGTCATGCGCAGAAACTCCTCCAAAAACGGCTCAACACCGAAATTGGTGAGCGCCGAGCCGAAGAACACCGGCGACAGCTCGCCGCGGCGCACCTCGTCCATGTCAAAATCGCGCCCCGCGCCGAGCAGCTCCACGTCGTCCATAAGCTGCTGCTGGCGCTTTTCGCCGATGAGCGCCGCGACCTGCGGATCGTCCAGCGCAAGCTCCAGCTTTTCCGCGCGGCTCTTGCCCGAAATGCCCGAAAACAGCAGAAGCTGGCTGCCCCGGCGGTCATACACGCCGCCGAACTCCCGCCCCGAGCCGATGGGCCAGTTGCAGGCGTAGGTCTCGATGCCGAGTTCGTTTTCCAGCTCGTCCAGCAGCTCAAACGGGTCGCGCGATTCGCGGTCCATCTTGTTGATAAACGTAAAAATGGGGATGTGGCGCATGGCGCAGACCTTAAAGAGCTTGCGCGTCTGCGGCTCAACGCCCTTTGCGCCGTCGATGACCATCACGGCGGAGTCCGCCGCCATGAGCGTGCGGTAGGTGTCCTCCGAAAAGTCCTGGTGACCGGGCGTATCCAGAATGTTGATGCAGAAGCCCTCATACTGGAACTGCATCACGGACGATGTGACCGAAATGCCGCGCTGCTTTTCGATCTCCATCCAGTCGGAGACCGCCGCGCGGGAGTTCTTTTTGCCCTTGACCGCGCCCGCCTGCGCGATCGCCCCGCCGTAGAGCAGGAATTTTTCCGTCAGTGTCGTTTTACCGGCGTCCGGGTGCGAGATGATCGCAAACGTCCTGCGCCGGGAAATTTCTTCTTTCAGGGATGCCATGTAAGTACCTCCAAATAATTTTTGTTCGCGTTGAAATGTCAGCCTACATGGGACACCCTCCAAACATTTTTGATCGACCTGTAACTGGTTTAGTCTACCACAGCAGATGGGAATTTACAAGAGTGCAAAAAAGAATCGACCGCAGCGCCGCAAAGAAAAGGCTTCCCTTGGTGACCAAGGGAAGCTGTCAGCGAAGCTGACTGAAGGGATCAGAACGTGGCATGTTTGCAGAGTGCCACCCGGTGGTGCGGCAAAATGTACACCTTCTCATCCCTTCCGGGTTCGCTTCGCTCACCCACCTCCCCTTGGTCACCAAGGGGAGGCTTTGGCTCTCCAAACAGGCAAAAGCCCCGGCGTTTGCCGGGGTTTCCAAACTATTTACATTCCAAAATATTCACGGTTCGCCTTGCTGTTGGCGATGGCGTACCATACGAGCACCGCCAGCACCACGCCCAGCAGCGCCAGGCTCTGCCACAGGTTCATAAACGGCGTTTCAAGCACGGAGTTGTTGAGCACCTGCAAAATACCATAGATCGTGGTCACGAACGCCAGCACCGCCATGCGCGGCTTCATGTAGGCGATGAACGCCTCTTCGTCCAGGCAGTCCTCCGCCGTCTTGTCCTTCGGGATCAGCAGTCCGTTTTTAAACAGGTGCTTCTCAACGATCAGCCGGATCCAGGTGTAAAAGCAGTAGATCCCGCACCCCAGCGAGATGAGGTCGAGCATTAAAAACATGGAATCGTTATTCATCGGTTTTCTCCTTTGATTTTCTCTCAGGGCAACACCGCACAATTCGACAAGCAGATTCGGCGAGAGATTTTTCGTCAAGTCAAGGTTTGGAAAGTGCAGGAATACTGTATGTATTTCAAACTTTTCAAACCGCAGAATTGGCGGAAAAGATCCGCCGAAGCGCGCCGACGCAATTGTGCGGTGTTGCCTCAGCTATTTTCGCGCATCTGCCGCAGCACGCGCCGCACGACGCCCACCAGCAGAAACACCGCCACGCCGGCAAATACCACGCCGCCGGCGAGACTGATGATCGTGTTGCCGCTCCACCCCTCAGACGCGATGAGTTCCGAGAAGCTGCGGAACATTTTATAGGACAGGTAGGCAAGGTAGCCCCCGCAGACCGTGTGCAGGATATTGCGGCGTGTTTTGTCGCGTGCCTGCGTGACGCTTTCGGTCTTGTGCTCCGGCTGCTCCGGCATAGCCTCCTGCGGCGCCTGCTGCTCTAACTGCGTGCGTTCGTTTTCATCCATTCTGCGTGCCTCCCGTCTGATTTACGCTTATTCTAACGCACGAATGCGCAAAAGGAAAGCCCCACAAGAAAAATTCCAAAAATGTTCACATCTTGTCCGCGCGGAACTGCTCGATCATCTCGCCGGTCAGGCTGATATTCGAGTGCTCCTCCGGCAGCTCGCTGCGCAAAAACCAGCCTGCCTCCGCCAGCTCGTCCTCCTGCACGCGAATTTTGTCGCTGCCGTCCAGCTCCGCATAAAAGCCCATGAGCAGCGTGTCGGTGAACACCCACGGCTGGGATTTATAAAACCGCAGGTTTTTCACGCGCACGCCCGTCTCCTCCAGCACCTCGCGGTGGACGGTCTGCTCGATCGACTCGCCGATCTCGTTGAAGCCCGCCACGAGCGCGTATTTTTTGAACGCCCTGCCGCGGTAGCGCGTGAGCAGCAGCCGGTCACCGTCGTGCACCGCCACGATCACTGCCGGGCAGATCTTTGGATACACCGTCTGGCTGCACGCCGGGCAGACCATCGCCCGCTCCGTCTTGCTCGGCGTCATGTGCGCGCCGCAGCGCCCGCAGAAGCGATTGGCGCGATACCAGCGGACTAAGCTCTGCGCCGCCGCGCAGGCAAACAGCGTCTCATCCGGGCGGCAGGCGCGCAGCTCCGCATCCGGCAGATACGAAAAGCCGGGGATCACCGGGTGCTGCCCGGCATACTGCCAGTAATACGCCTGCTCGTCGATGGAAAACAGATATTGCAGATCCTCGCCCGCGTTTTCGATCTGCGGCAGCTCCACCGCGCCGTCCTCAATGTGCGCGCAGACGCGCCCGTCCTTGAGCAGCAGCAGAAAATCGCCTGCGCGCGGCGCGCGCCACGACATTTCGTTGTGATAGATATGCGGAAAAATATCCTGGATCATGCTTCCCGTCCCCCGTTCCAGAACGCCTCGATCTCGGCGCGGCTCGCCTGCACCGAGCCCTGTACAAATTCGGGCTTACCGCCGCCGCGCCCGCGCAGCGCGTCGTTCATGCGCTTGGAAAACGCACGCAGATCCCCGCCCGCGTGACCGATGGCGTAGCGCCAGCCCGCCTCGTCGCTGCCGGTGAACACCGCGCACACGCCGCCGCAGGCGTGCATTCCAGCGTCCGCCATCTGGCGCAGCCCGTCGGCGCTGAGCTCCATAAAGAGCAAACTGTCGCCCTTGCCCGCCAGCGCCGCCGCTGCCTGCGCGATGAGCCGCAGCTCCAGCGCGCCCGCGCGGTATTTGACCTGCGCAAGCTCGTCGAGCATCCGCTCCGCCGCCTGCGCCGTCTGCTGCGGCTTTGCCGAGAGCAGACCCGAAATACGCTTGTTCTGCTCCAGAATTGAGTTTACATAACTATATGCCTTGCGCCCGCAGAGCATCTCCAGCCGCACGCCGTCGTGGAATTTCTGACAGGTGAAAATTTTGACGAGCCCGATCTCGCCGGTCATCGAGACGTGCGTGCCGCAGCACGCGCACACGTCGATGGCGGGGATCGTCACGAGCCGCAGCACGCCGTCAATCGGCTTTTTGCTGCGATAGACCGCGTTTGCCTTCTCTTCGCCGTCCACCCACGACACGACGATGGGCAAATTTGCCCACACGGCTTCGTTCGCCTCGCGCTCGATCTCGCGCACGTCGTCCATTGTGAGCATCCCCGAAAAGTCGATGGTCACCATGTCCGCCCCCATGTGGAAGCCGACGTTTTCGTACCCGAAGCGGCGATGGATGATGCCGCTGACGATATGCTCGCCGCTGTGCTGCTGCATATAGTCAAACCGCCGTGCCCAGTCGATCGTGCCCTGCACAGCGCTGCCGGGGGTCAGCGGCGCGTCGCAGTAGTGCACGATCTCCTCGCCGCGCGCGTGCGTGTCGAGCACACGCACGCTGTCGAGCGTGCCCGTATCGCCCGGCTGCCCGCCGCCCTCGGGATAAAACGCCGTCTGATCCAAAACAACTGCCCAGTGCTCCTTTTCCGGCTCGCACGAGACAACGCGCGCGGAAAATTCCTGCAAATGGGCATCCTGATAATAAAGTCTGACCGTTTCCATCGGAACGCTCCTTCTATCTATGTAGTACACAGATTGTATCACAAACGCGCGGCGCTGCCAATGATAAAAAAACGCCGTCGTAGTTGACAACGAGCATGAAAGCGCCTAAAATGAGAATGGATGTTTGTGGGCGCAGTGCGCCCGGATGTCCCATCTGAACGAAAAAGGAGTGAAGAAGAATGGACGCAGGAAGTAGTAACGGCACATCCGCAGGTCGAAGTTGCGCCGGAAATGAGCCGCCTTCGTGCGCGCCGTTCCCTCACTGCTGATTTGCCTGTGACGTGTGGCTTACTTCCTAAAGCAATCATCAAATTTTAGGAGGAAAGGTCCATGGCAGAACGTAATTTTTCCGTGGGAAATACGCTCGTCAAGCTGCTTGACGAGAAAAAGTATTTCTCGCTGCGGGACGTCCTGACGACGATGAACCCCGCCGATATTGCGGCGGTGTTTGACGAGCTGGATGAATCCCGCCTTCCGCTGATGTTCCGTCTGCTCCCCAAGGAGCTGGCGGCGGAAACATTTGTGGAAATGGAGCCCGATCCGCAGGAGCTGCTTATCCGCGGCTTCTCCGATTCCGAGCTCAAAGAGGTCATCGACGAGCTGTACGTTGACGACGCGGTGGACGTGGTGGAGGAAATGCCCGCCAATGTCGTGCAGCGTATCCTCACGCAGGCAGAGCCCGAAATGCGCAAGCAGATCAACGAGATCCTGCGCTATCCCGAGGACTCCGCCGGCAGCATCATGACCACCGAATATGTCTCGCTGCGCCCCGCCATGACGGTGGAAGAGGCGATTTTGCGCATCCGCCGCACCGGCATCGACAAGGAGACGATCTACACCTGTTATGTGACCCATGGGCACAAGCTCATCGGTCTGGTCACGGTGAAGGATCTGCTTTTGTGCGAGGATGACGAGGCGACCATCGAATCCATCATGCAGGAGCACGTCATCGCGGTCAACACGCTCGACGATAAAGAGCAGGTCGCGCAGATGTTCTCCAAGTATAATTTCCTTGCCCTGCCGGTCGTGGACACCGAGTTCCGGCTGGTCGGCATCGTCACGTTCGACGACGCGATGGACGTCATGGAGGACGAGGCGACGGAGGATATTGAAAAAATGGCGGCTATGCTGCCGTCCGAGCATCCGTATTTAAGGTCCAGCCCGTTTGAAATTTGGCGCAACCGTATGCCGTGGCTGCTGCTGCTGATGATCTCGGCAACGCTCACCGGCTACGTCATCACGCGCTTTGAAAACGCGCTGACATTTCTCCCCTGCCTCACGGCGTTCATCCCCATGCTGATGGACACCGGCGGCAACTCCGGCTCGCAGTCGAGCGTCACCATCATCCGCAGCATCTCGCTGGGCGAGATCGAGTTCCGCGACCTGCTGCGCGTGATGTGGAAGGAAATTCGCGTGGCAGTTTTGTGCGCCGTCGTGCTGGCGGTGGCGTGCTTCGGCAAGGTCATGCTGGTCGATCACCTGCTGCTGGGTGATGACAGCGTCACCACCACCGTCGCGCTCGTGGTCAGCTTGTCTCTTGCCGTGACGGTCTGCCTTGCCAAGCTCATCGGCTGTACACTGCCGCTGCTGGCAAAGAAGATCGGCTTTGACCCGGCAGTCATGGCGTCCCCGCTCATCACAACGATCGTGGACTTCCTGTCCCTGCTCGTCTATTTCCGCTTCGCCGTCGCCATCCTCGGTCTCCACAGCGCCTGACAGTACAGAAAAATCGCCCGCACCAAACATGGTGCGGGCGATTTTGATTGCGCCTTATTGAATTGGATGACCGCATTGCGGGCAGAATTTCAGGTTATTTTCGTGGATATACTGCCGCGTGAAGGTCTTGCCGCACTCGCAGGTGTAGTCCCTGTTTTCCTCTTCAAATTTGGCAATATCGCAGCCGCAATAGACGCAGAACACTGCTTCGGGCGCGACGGGTTTGCCGCATTTGGGGCAAGTACGCGCGGAGACCAGCGCCGTACCGCAGGCGGTGCAGAATTTTCTGCCGCCCGGAACGGTTTTCTTGCAGGTCGGGCAGTACAGTTCCGCTTCTTCTTTGGCAGTCGGGGCTGCCGGTGTCGGCGCGGCAGGAGCAGTGCTGCTTAGATCAGAAAAGCTGAACGGCTCGATCTTACACGCACAGGCGAGCACAAAGCCCGCGGCGGCAAACAGCAGCACAAGGAAGGGCGCGGCAGTCAGATGCAGGATGTCCTTTACCCAGCCACCGGCACGCACATTGATAATGATATTGCCGATCGCAATCAGTACGATCACAATCGCCGACAATACAGCGACCTGCGTAAAAAGCCCATGAAAAATTGTTCCGCCTTCTTTACGCGCCTTGTGGAGCATCCACAGCGTCGCAATGCCGCAAATCAATGTGTCGGCAAGAGCGGCATAGATCAAAATCGCCGCGATCACCATCCAGACCTTGCCGCCGTCAAGCAGATTGCTGAGTCTGCCGACAATACCAGCAACCTTCAACAGCGTCGTATCTCCCAGAAGGATGACTCCAAGCCAGTTAGCGAACAATGTGATCAAAATGATCAGCAAGCTCAGAACCAACGCCGCGAGCCAGACAAAGAATGAACGTTTTTTCTCATTCATGTATAGTCCCTCCATTTCCCAGTAAAATTATAGCTGTACTTTACAACAATTTCAAGCGTCTTTTGCGCAAAAGCTTGTTTTTAGGCAAAAACTGCCGGGAGCGTGCAGCCCTTCCGGCGGTTTTGATTTGTATCACGTTTCGTCGTAACGTAGGGGCGGGGCTTGCCCCGCCCGGCAGTACAGCGTCATAAATTTGACCGCACCGATGCAAATACGCACGCGCCCGTAGGGGCGGACGACCCTGTCCGCCCGGCGGTGCACACCCACAGACACGAACGTGCCAATGCGAACCCGTACCACGTTTGTAGGGGTCGATGCCCACATCGACCCGCACAGCGCACCCGCAAAATCACACCAATTGCGTTGAATTGTCAAACCCACCAAATTTGCGTAGGGGAGGGGTTCTACCCCTCCCGCGCGGCACGATGTTGCGGATATGGGCGCACCAATGCGGAATGGTATGCACCCGTAGGGGCGGACGACCCTGTCCACCCGGCAGGATGCACGACCGTTTTTTACGAAACCCATCGGCAAATTTGCAATTGCCCAACAGGCGGACAGAGTCGTCCACCCCTACAGGACGTTGTGCGTTGTCGCCGAGCATTGTGCAATTTTGCGATTGCGTACCGCCGGGTCGATGTGGGCATCGACCCCTACAGACGTATTGCGTTGTCGCCGTTCGTTGTGCAGATTTGCGGGTGCATCCTGCGCGGGAGGGGCAAGCCTCTCCCCTACGTTACGACGAAATGGGATTCATTAAACCGTTTCGATCAGGCACACCGCCTGTGCTGCAATCCCCTCTTCCCTTCCCGTAAACCCCAAATGCTCCTCCGTGGTCGCCTTGACGCTCACGTCATTCGTTGGGATGCCCAGCTTGCGGGCGATGTTTTCGCACATTGCCGGGAGATACGGTGCGAGCTTGGGTTTTTGCGCGACGATAGTCGCGTCAATGTTGCCGACACGCCAGCCTGCCTCACGCAGCGCCGCGCCGACCCGTTCCAGCAGCCACAGGCTCGAACAGCCGCGATAGCGCTCGTCCGTGTCGGGGAAGAGCTTGCCGATGTCGCCCAGCGCCGCCGCGCCGAGCAGCGCGTCCATCACCGCGTGCACCAGCACGTCGGCGTCCGAATGCCCATCCAACCCCAGCGGGTGGTCGATCGTCACGCCGCCGAGGATGAGTGCCCGACCTGCCGTCAGTTTGTGGACATCGTAGCCCGTTCCAATGCGCATTGTCTCCGTCTCCTTTTGAGAATTGTCTCCGCCAGCTCCAGATCGAGCGGCGTGGTGATCTTGATGTTTTCCTCCGACCCGCCCGTCAGGTGCACCTGCATCCCCAGCGCCTCCACGGCGGAGCAGTCGTCGGTGATGGGCAGCTTGTTCGCCAGCGCGTTCTGGAGCGCCGCGCGCAGGATGTCATAATCGAACACCTGCGGTGTCTGCACCGCAAACAGATCCTTCCGCTCCGGCGTGCGCTCAATGACGCCCCCGCGCGCGAGCTTGATCGTGTCCTTCACCGGGATCGCCGGGGCTGCCGCGCCGAATTTTGCCGCCTTGGACGCCGCCGCGCAGATGATCTCATCGGTCACGAACGGGCGCGCGCCGTCGTGCACTGCCACGAGCTCCGTGTATTCCGACACCGCTGATATGCCCGCCGCGACGGACTCCGGGCGGCTCGCGCCCCCGCACACGACCGTGCGGACCTTGCGATACTCCCGGCAGAGCGCCGCGACCGCCTCCAGCTCCTCGCGCCGCGCGACCACAACGATCTCGTCGATGAGCACGCAGGCGTTGAACGCGCGCAGGCTGCCCGCCAGCACCGGCTCGCCGCAGATGGTCGTGAGAATTTTGCCGCTGCCCTGCATCCGCGTGGCAGACCCTGCCGCAACGATGACCGCCGCGCAGTACGGGTGACGGATGCGGCGCTTTAAGCGCAGCGCCTTGCAGTAGAGTTTTTTCAGCTTCATAGGCTCTCCTTACAGCGCGCGCACGAGCTCTTTGAACCGTGCGCCGCGCACCATAAAGTTTTTGAACTGGTCGAATGCCGCGCACGCGGGCGAGAACGTGACCACGTCCCCCGGCGCGGCGGCGTCCTTCGCCATTCGCACCGCCTGCGCAAGCTCGTCCGCCTGCAAAATTTCCGGCTGACCGGGCGCGTAGTTTTCCGCCCCCGTCACCACCGCGCGGATTTTATCCGCCGTCGCGCCGCAGAGGATCAGCGTTTTGACGTGCGTGCAAATTTCGCCGCCGAGCGTGTCAAACGGGATGTGCTTATCGTAGCCGCCCGCGATGAGGATGACCTTCTGCGGGAACGAGTGCAGCCCCGCAATGGTGCGCGACGGGCTGCTGGCGATGGAGTCGTTGTAATACCGCACGCCGCAAAGCTCCCGCACCAGCTCGATGCGGTGCTCCACGCCCGCAAAGCTGCGCGCCACGGCGTCGATGTCCGCGTCCGAGGCAAGCCCCTCCACGGCGCACGCCGCCGCCATATAATTTTCAATGTTGTGTACGCCCGGAATGCGAATATCCGCCGCGTCCATGATCTTTCTGCCGTCGCGGAGGATCACGCCGTCTTGCAGATACACGCCATGCTCCGGCACGCCGAGGCGTGAGAATTTCACCACGCGCCCGCGCGCGTTTTCAGCAAAGCCATCGGTGACGGCGTTGTCCATATTCAGAACGAGCAGCCCGTCCGGCGACTGGTGCAGGAACACATTTTCCTTCGCCGCGACGTACTCCGCCATATCGCGGTGCACGTCCAGATGGTTCGGCGCAAGGTTCGTCACCACCGCCACATCCGCCGACTGCGTCATGGTCATGAGCTGGAACGAGCTGAGCTCCACGACCGCCACATCCTCCGGCTGCATCCGCTCCGCCAGCGGCAGCAGCGGCGTTCCGATATTGCCACCGAGCCAGACAGTCTTTCCTGCGTGCTTCAAAATTTCCGCGATGAGCGTCGTCGTGGTCGTCTTGCCGTCCGAGCCGGTCACAGCGATGAGCTTACACGGGCAGATGGCAAAAAACGCCTCCATCTCGCTGGTCAGCACCGCGCCGCGGTCGGTCAGGCGCTTGATCTGCGGCAGGTCGGGGCGCATCCCCGGCGTGCGGAAAATGACGTCCGCGTCCAGCCCGTCGAGATAGTCTGCGCCAAGATGCAGCTTTGCGCCGTCCCGCTCAAGCTGCAAAACCTCGTCGTCCAGCGCCTCGCGCGGCGTTTTGTCGTATGCCGACACATCCAGCCCCCGCGCCAGCAGCATCCGAATGAGCGGCCGGTTGCTCACACCGATGCCCAGGACCGCGATGCGCTTTCCGCGCAGCGCCTCAAAATATGCCGATACCCGTTCGTTCATGGTATGGACCTCTTTTCCTGATACTTTCCTAAATATTATACCGCTCCGGCAAAATAAATGCAATCTGTTTGACAAACCGCCGCGCGGACGGTACAATAGTTGCGCGACCGGGACGGACAGTCGCGGGCATAGCGTCGAAAGACCGTGCGTGAGGAAAGTCCGGGCTCCACAGGGCAAGGATAACGGGTAACGCCCGCCCAGAGCGATCTGAGGAAAAGTGCAACAGAGATATACCGCCCGCGGTTCGCCGCGAGCAAGGGTGGAAAGGTGCGGTAAGAGCGCACCCAATGGCGTGGAAGCGTCCATTGCTGTAAACTCTATCCGGAGCAACACCGCAGAGGAAGCAAGGCTCGCCCGGCTGCTTCCGAGAAGGTGGCTGGAACGTGCTGGCAACGGTACGTCTAGATAGATGACTGTCGATTACAGAACCCGGCTTATAGTTCCGATCGTAAAAGAGTTCCCGAACGCCAAGCGTTCGGGAATCTTTTTTTGTTAAGGAAACACCGCACCCGCTGTCACAGGTTTCTGCTTATTTGCTCTCGATTTTGATCTCGCCGTTCTCTGCCCGCACCGCGATACTTTGGACGGGTTCTGCGAAGCTGTCGATGATCTTCTCCGCGATCGGGTCTTCCAGAAGCTGCTGGATGGTACGGCGCAGGTTGCGCGCGCCGTAGGTGGCGGAATAGGAGCGCTTGACGAGCTCGTCAAGGAGCGTATCATCCCACGTCAGCGTAATGCCGCGCGCGTCCAGCATCCCGCGAAGCTCCGTAAGCATGATGGTGGCGATGGCGCGGAAATTCTCTTCCGTCAGGCGGTTAAAGCACACGACCTCGTCCACGCGGTTGATAAACTCCGGGCGCAGGAACTCGCCCAGCGCCTTCATCGCCTTTTCGCGGCTCTGCTCCGAAAGCGTCCTGCCGAAGCCGACCGAACCGTCGCGGCGGTCAGACCCGGCGTTGGAGGTCATGATGATGATGGTGTTTTCAAAATTCACCACGCGCCCCTGCGCGTCGGTGATGCGCCCGTCGTCGAGGATTTGCAGCAGGATGTTCAGCACATCCGGGTGCGCCTTTTCCAGCTCGTCGAACAGCACCACGCTGTACGGCTTGCGGCGAATTTTTTCCGTGAGCTGCCCTGCCTCGTCATAGCCGACGTAGCCGGGGGGCGAGCCGATGAGCTTGGAAACGCTGTGCTTTTCCATATACTCCGACATATCCAGCCGGATGAGCGATTCGACCGACGAGAACAGCTCCGCCGCGAGCTGCTTGACCAGCTCCGTCTTACCGACGCCCGTCGAGCCGACAAAGATGAACGACACCGGGCGGCGCTTGGGCGAAATACCCACGCGATTGCGGCGGATGGCGGCGGACACGGCGTGCACCGCCTCGTCCTGCCCCACGATGTGCTGCCTGAGGTGATCTTCGAGCGAGCGAAGCTGCTCATATTCCTGCGCCTGAATTTTGCTGGCGGGGATGCGCGTCCACATTTCAATAATGCGCGCAAGATTTTCGATGGTGAGCGCCGGCTTCGGCTCTTCCTCCAGAAGTGCGATCCTCTGCTCAAGCTGCATTTTATGGCTGCGCAGCGTCGCCATGCGCTCAAAATCGTCCGGCTGCTTTTCCGCCGCGTCCAGCAGCATATTGAGCTCCAGATCAATATCGTCGCGCTCTTTTTTTGCCGCCGCGAGGTCGCTTATGGACTTGCAGCGCAGATTCACATCCGAGCACGCCTCGTCCAGCAGGTCGATCGCCTTGTCGGGCAGGAAGCGGTCGGTGATATAGCGCTCCGACAGCACGGCCGCCTGCCGTGCGATCTCCGGCGAGATGGCAACGCCGTGGAAGCTCTCATAGTAGTGCGCCACGCCGCGCAGAATTTCGATCGCCTCGTCCATCGTCGGCTCGTTCACCGTGACGGGCTGGAAGCGGCGCTCCAGCGCGGCGTCCTTTTCGATGTGCTTGCGGTATTCGTTGAACGTCGTCGCGCCGATGACCTGAATCTCGCCGCGCGAGAGCGCGGGCTTGAGGATATTGGCGGCGTTCATCGAGCCCTCGGCGTCACCCGCGCCGACGAGATTGTGCACCTCGTCGATGACGAGAATGATGTTGCCGAGCTTGCGGACCTCTTCGATCAGCCCCTTCATGCGGCTTTCAAACTGCCCGCGGAACTGCGTGCCCGCGACGAGCGCGGTGAGGTCCATGAGATAGACCTCCTTGTCCTGCAATTTAAACGGGACTTCCTTTTTGACGATCTTCTGCGCCAGTCCCTCGGCGATGGCGGTCTTGCCGACGCCCGGCTCGCCGATGAGGCAGGGATTGTTTTTCTGGCGGCGGTTAAGAATTTGGATGACCCGTTCGGTCTCCACCTCGCGGCCGACCACGGCGTCGAGCTTGCCGTCGCGCGCTTTCTGCGTGAGATTCTGGCAGTAGGTATCCAGATATTTATGCTTTTTGCTCTGCTTCGGCTGCTTTTCGCCGCCGGAACGTCCGCTTTTGGGTTCAGGCTGGGCGGCAGGCAGATTCTGCTCTCCATCCTGATTGCCGGCGTTGCCGAAGAGCTTATTGAGGAACGGGAACGTTGCCGTCTGGCTGTCCTGCTCGTCCTCGTCGCCGCCGTCCTGCTCCTGCCCGGAGAGCATCCCCTCCAGCGAGCCGAGCGCCTCCGACATTTCGCCGCTCAGGTTTTCGAGATCATCGTCGGTGATGCCCATGCGCTGCATCATGTCGTCCACGGGCTTGATGCCGAGCGAACGCGCGCACTTCAGGCACAGACCTTCATTGACGGTATTTCCGTTTTCGATTTTCGTGATGAAGATCACGGCAAGATTTTTCTTGCATTTTGAACATAAGGTCGGTTTCATAACTGGGGTTCTCCTTATATCGCGTTTCTAAGAGTGTAGCACAAATCGCGCCGCCGCGCCATGTCCAAATCCCGGCGGCGCTTGCAGCTTCTTCTAGGGGATGAACAGCGAGCCGCTGCCGCCGCTGATGAGGATGGCGGAACCGTCGGCGCGCTGGATGACGTCGGTCGCCGCGGCGACGTTGTCGGTCGAGGCGTAGAGCGTCAGCGTTTCGTCATAAATGCGCAGGTCGCTCGCCGTGAGCACGGCGATATATTTGCCTGCCGCGGAAAAATCGAGAATTTCTTCACCGATGAACAGGCTGCCGCGCTCCGTGCCGTCCGCGCCGAGCGTCACGACCGAGTAGCGGCTGCCCGCCTTATACATATTCAGGCAGAGCGTCAAAAATCCGCTGCCGCCGTCGTCAAAATCCTTGAGATACGCATCGGCGTAGGAATAGCGCCCAAGCACCGTACCGTCCAGCTTCAGCCAGCTCGCCGTCGTTTCGCCGATGGCGAGAAGCGTATCGTCGGAGAGAAATTCGAGGTCGAAGATCAGCTCGTCGCCGAGCGGCAGCTCGCGCAGCGGCTCATCCTGCGTGGTGTCAAACAGCACCACGCTGCTCTGGAACATCCCCTCCTGCTGCCCAAGCGCCGCCGCCGCGAGGTATTTTGCCCCCGTGCTGACAGTGCAGACCGGCAGATAGCGGCTGGACGACAGCCAGCGGTACGTTTTTGTCCCCGCGGCGTTATAGACATACAGCACCGAGCGGTAGCCGCTCTCCGATGTGGAGTAGCACACGCAGTCGTCGGGCGAAATGTCCGCATCCAAAATGGCGCGCTCACTCGTAACCTGCAAGATCGTCCCCTTGCGGCGGCTGACGGTGCACAGGCTCGTCCCACCGGCGTCAAAGCAGAGCGCCGCGTCCTTGCCCACGCGCAGCTCCGGCAGGCTCATCTGCATTTGCAGCGACGCCTGCTCCGCGCCGTTCGCGTCCAGCACCGTCACGCCCGAGACCGACGCCAGCGCCAGCCCGTCGCCGAGCCCGGCATAGCGGTTGCCGCTGTGCGCGTCAAACGAAAAGTGCCCGGTGTGGCTCGTTTCGGTGACGTTCAGGTACTTGAAATACCGCCGCATGGCATCGGTATTGATGCTGTCGCGGAAGATATACAGCGCGCAGCCGCCGAGCACCAACAGCAAGATGAGCGAGAAGAGCAGAATGCGGCGCACGAGCTTTTTGCCCTGCGGCGTGTGCATTTGGGATACGTTATCCGACATGGAAGCTGACCTCCCCGTCCTCATACCAGAGCTTCGTCATATACAGCCCGCCCGGCGGCACGGTCGGACCTGCCGCCGTGCGGTCGCCGCGCGCGAGCAGTTCGCCGATGGCGTCCGGGTCGATCTTGCCCTCCGCCGCCCAGACGAGCGTGCCCGCCATGGCGCGCGCCATGTTGTAAAGAAAGCCGTTGGCGCACACGCGAAGATAGATCATATCCCCCTCGCGCTCTACGTCGTAGTAATAGACGTGCCGGACGGTGCTTTTGACCTCCGTGCCGACCGAGCGCACGGCGGCAAAATCATGCTCACCGACGAACTGCTGCGCCGCGCGGCGCATGACCGTTTCATCCAAATGCTTGGGATACAGCCACGCACGGTTTACATAAAACGGATCGCGCAGCGGCGAATTGTAAATCTGATAGGTATATTCCTTGCGCACGCACGAGCCGATGGCGTTGAAGCTGTCGGGCACGTCTATCGCGCGCATGACCGCAATATCGTCCGGCAGGTGCGTGTTGAGCGCATACGGAAGCCGGTCGGTCGGGATGCGGGCGTCGGTGCGGAAATTTGCCACATAGCAGCGCGCGTGCACGCCCGCGTCGGTGCGCCCGCAGCCGGTCATATGCACGCGGTGTCCCACGACCATCTGCGCCGCGCGCTCAAGCGTCTGCCCGACGCTCACATCGCGCTTTTGCACCTGCCAGCCGTGGTACGCCGTGCCGATGTACTTGAGAACGAGTGCAATGTTCCGCATAATAATTGTTCCTTAAAGTCCGTAATTTCGCAGGAGAATTGCCGCCGCGAGCATCCCCGCGCCAAGCAGCAGCGCAAACACATCGCGCCGCGCGTAGCGGAGCTGATGCAGCCGCGTGCGCCCCTCGCCCCCGTGGTAGCAGCGGCACTCCATCGCCGTCGCCAGCTCGTCAGCGCGCCGGAACGCGCTGATAAACAGCGGCACAAGAATGGGCACCATCGCCTTGGCGCGCGCGATGAGATTGCCGGACTCAAAGTCCGCGCCGCGCGCCTTCTGTGCGGCAATGATCTTGTCGGTCTCCTCGATGAGCGTGGGGATAAAGCGCAGCGCGATGCACATCATCATCGCAAGCTCGTGCACCGGCACATGGAGCTTTTTGAGCGGCCCGAACAGGCTTTCCAGCGCGTCGGTGAGCGCGATGGGCGAGGTCGTATAGGTTAACATAAATGTCCCGGCGACCAACATCGAAATGCGCAGCACCATAAAGATCGCGCTGCGGATGCCCTCGCGTGTGATGCGGAAGATCCAGAACGAGACGAGCGTCTCGCCGCTGGTATAAAACAGATTGAGGACTGCCGTGAGGATGATGACCAGCAGCAGCGGCTTGAGGCTCTTGAGAATAACGGACAGCCGGATGCGCGAGGCGGCGATGACCGCCAGCAGCACGATGAGCATCATGCCGTACCCCGCCGCGCCCTTTGCCAGAAACAGCGCGACGATGTACAAAACCGTCCAGATGAGCTTTGTGCGCGGGTCGAGCCGGTGGATGACCGTATTGCCCGGGAAAAACTGTCCGAGCGTGACGTCTTTAAGCATGGCGCGCACCTCCCTGCCGGAGCTGCAAAATGACCCGCGCCGCCTGCTGCGGCGTAAAGATCGCCGTGGGCACATCCACACCGCGCCGCCGCAGCTCCAAAAACACGCGCGTCAGCTCCGGCACATCCAGTCCGATCGCCTCCAGCTCCTGCGCGTGCGAAAATACCTCCGCCGGCGTGCCGCTCATTGCCACACGCCCGTCGTTCATCACGATCAGGCGGCTCACGTTCGCCGCGACCTCCTCCATGGAGTGGCTGACCATAATGACGGTGGCATCCTGCGCCGCCTGATAGTCGCGGATGTTCTGCAAAATGCTCTCGCGTCCCGCCGGGTCGAGCCCCGCCGTCGGCTCGTCAAGGATGAGCACGTCGGGCTCCATGGCGATCACGCCCGCGATGGCGACGCGCCGCTTCTGCCCGCCGGACAGGTCAAACGGCGAGCGCTCCAGCTCTGCCTGCGAAATGCCCACAAAACCCGCCGCGCGCAGCACACGCTCGCGAATTTCGTCCTCGCCGAGACCCATGTTTTTCGGTCCGAACGCGATGTCGCGGTACGCGGTCTCTTCAAAAAGCTGCGCCTCCGGGTACTGAAACACCAGCCCCACACGAAAGCGCACCTGCCGCGTGAATTTTTTGTCCTTCCAAATATCCTCGCCGTCAAACAGCACGCGCCCGGAGGTTGGCTGAAGCAGCCCGTTCAGGTGCTGGATGAGCGTGGACTTGCCCGAGCCGGTGTGCCCGATCAGCCCCAGAAATTCGCCGCGCTCTATTTTCAGGTTCACATCCTGAAGCGCGACGTGCTCAAAGGGCGTCCCGGCGCTGTACAGGTGCGAGAGGTTTTGTAGCTCTAAAATCGGATTCAAGTCGTTTGTCCTCCCGATGGGGATCGTATCTACTGCTGGACGTTACGAATATATTCCAGCAAAAGCCCGGCGCACGCCTCGGCGCTATACGCGCCGAGCGGAAAATCGCAGCCGGCTTCATTGAGCGTGTATAAAAGCTCCGTCGTCTCCGGCACGGCAAGCCCCGCATTTCGCAGCAGCTCGACCTGCGAAAAGACCTCGTCCGGCGTGCCGTCGGCGAGAATTTTGCCCTCGCGCATGGCGATCACGCGCTGCGCGCGCGCCGCTTCCTTCATATGGTGCGTGATGAGCACGATCGTGATGCCCTGCTCGCGGCTCAGGCGCTCGATGGTGTCAATGACCTCGCGCCTGCCCTGCGGGTCGAGCATCGCCGTCGGCTCGTCGAGCACGATGCACTTCGGGCGCATGGCGATCACGCCCGCGATGGCGACGCGCTGCTTCTGCCCGCCGGAGAGCAGGTGCGGCGCGTGCGCGCGGTATTCATACATCCCCACCTGCCGCAGTGCCTCATCGACGCGGCGGCGGATCTCATCGGGCGCAACGCCGAGGTTTTCCGGCGCGAACGCCACGTCCTCCTCGACCACGTTCGAGACGATCTGGTTATCCGGGTTCTGAAACACCATGCCGACGCACCGCCGAATTTCCAGCAGCAGCGCCTCGTCCTTCGTATCCATGCCCCAGACGTGCACGCTGCCGCCCTGCGGCAGCAGGATCGCGTTAAAGTGCTTGGCGAGCGTGGATTTTCCGCACCCGTTGTGCCCCAACACCGCCACAAAGCTCCCCTGCTCGATCGTGAGGTCGAGATCGTCAAACACAACGTGCTCCGTCTGCCCCTCAGCAGCGGGATAGCTGTAGCGCAGATGCTCCACGCGGATGGCGGAGCTTGAATTTTGTTTGCTTCTAACTTCCATTTATCTGACCCACCGGCCCGTACTGCCGCACGGCAATACCAGGCCGGAATCGCGCACGGGAAGCCCCAGCTCGCCGCACTCGGTAGCGCCGCCGTGCTTCTTTGTGATAAGCGTATCGAGAATATAGCCCAGCACCGAGGGTGCAAGCCCCGTGGTGTAGGAATTGATGATAACAAACAGCGGCTCGTCCGACAAAACGCCCGTACACAGCTCCACGAAGGGGAAGAGGTTTTCTTCCAGCTTCCAAATTTCGCCCGACGGACCGCGCCCGTAGGACGGCGGGTCCATGATGATGGCGTCGTAGCGCCGCCCGCGGCGAATCTCGCGCTCGACAAATTTCGCGCAGTCGTCCACGATCCAGCGGATCGGGCGGTCCTCCAAGCCGGAAGACTTCGCGTTTTCCTTTGCCCACGCGACCATCCCCTTTGCCGCGTCCACATGGCACACGCTCGCGCCCGCGGCAGCCGCCGCCAGCGTCGCGCCGCCGGTGTAGGCGAACAGGTTCAGCACGTTCACCGGGCGCTTTGCCGCACGGATAGTGCGCATGATAAAGTCCCAATTCGCCGCCTGCTCCGGGAAGACCCCGGTATGCTTAAAATTCATGGGCTTGACGTTGAACGTCAGCTCTTTATATCGAATTTGCCAGTGCTCCGGCAGCCGGTGCTCCGACCATGCGCCGCCGCCGGTTGACGAGCGGCAGTAGCGCGCGTCGTATTTCCGCCACAGCGGGTCATTTTTCGGCGTGTTCCAGATGACCTGCGGGTCGGGGCGCACCAGCACATACTTTCCCCAGCGCTCCAGCTTTTCGCCGCGCGAGGTGTCGAGCACCTCATAATCCTTCCATTCGTCAGCCTGCCACATATCCCTCTCCTGCTATTCTCTTCATTGCTCGCGGATGCCCGTCGAACCGTTCCAGCCGTCCTGCCGGGGCTGCGCTGCATCACCGTTTTCCGGGTGCTCGGCAGTCTGTTCGTCCGGCGTTTCACCCTCCGCGTCCTCTTCGTCCTCATCCTGCGGCAGGTCCGCCTCGGTGTGGACATAGCACGGGATGTTGATCGCGTCCGCGTCCGGCGAGAGCGCCGGATAGTACCCGCTCGGCACAGCGAGATCGGGCAGCACATACGATTGATCCAACACCACCACGCCGGGGATTGGGAAGCCGCGCGCCACGTTCAGCAGCCCCGCCTTGTAGACGGTGTTGCCCTCCGCCTCGGCGCAGTATTTGTTTGCAACGTGCTCGGACTTTTTGCAAATTTCAATTTCCTTATGCGTTGTGCATTCCTCGGTAGGCACGTCGTACAGGCTCAGCTCCACCGTCACCACGCGGCTGCCGCGCGGATCGGAGCGGCAGGCGTCGGTCGGCAGCAGACCGCTGTCGCGGCAGACGCTGCACTCGACCACGTTCGTGGGCTTGGCAAACGAGCGGTCCGTCAGATTCTTGTGCACACGCGACATGACCTGCTGCCACAGCGAGACCGCCGGGTTCGTGGTGGACTCGGTCAGCACGACCTCCTCCGGGTTATCGTAGCCGCACCACACAACGCCGGTGTAATACGGCGTGTAGCCGGCGAACCAGCGGTCAAAATCGCTGGTGGTCGTGCCGGTCTTGCCGGCGACGGTCATGCCGTCCAGCTTTGCCGCCGCGCCCGTGCCGTAGCTGACGGTGTTTTGCAGCATATAGGTGATATACCACGCCGTCATATCCTTCATGGCGACGTAGGAATTTTGCGAATTATCCAGAATGACCTCTTTGCCGGTCGAATCGGTGACGCGGGAATAGGTGCGCGCCTCGCGGTACACGCCCTCGTTTGCAAACGTAGCATACGCCGCCGTCATCGCGCGCACGCTCACGCCGTTCGTAAGACCGCCCATTGCCATCGGCGCGAGGTTCACATCGGAGAGCACCTCGCCCTTGGAGTTTACATAATCCGAGACAAGCGTGCTCAGTCCCATCTTGTCCTTGGCAAAAGCATAGCTGTATTCCGGTGTCATCTCCGCCACGAGCTTGACGGCGACTGTGTTGTAGGAATTGCACACCGCCTCGTTGACCGACACCAGCCCGCGGTAGACGTTGTCGTTGTTCTTCGGCCAGCACGCGCTGTCGGTAAAGGAATAGGGCGTGTCGTCATAGACCGTGGCGGGCGTGATGAGCCCCAGCTCGATGGCGGGCGCGTAGACCGACACGGGCTTGATGGTCGAGCCCGGCGAGAGCGCGCTCATCGTAGCGCGGTTATAGGTGAGGCTGCCCTCTTTTTTGCCCACGCCGCCGCACAGCGCCACCACGTCGCCCGTGGCGTTATCCACAATGACCATGCCCGACTGGAGCTGCTGGGAGCTGGCGGTCTTGGGGATGTTGTCCAGATTCTGATACACCTCGTCCAGCGCCTTTTGTACGTTCGGGTCGAGCGTACAGTAAATATTGTAGCCGCCGGTGGTGACCATTTTATAGACGATGTCGTAGCTGTAGCCCGTCTTGTCGCAGAGGTCGTTCACGACGTCGCGGATGACCTGATCGACAAAATAGGTGTAATACTCCGTCTCACCGTCGCCCGTCTCGCCGCTGGTGTTGCGGAATTGCAGCTCCTCGGCGACGGCGGCGTCATACTGCGCACGCGTGATATATTCCTGCTCCAGCATGGCGTACAGGATGGTCTCCTGCCGTTCTTTGTTCTTTTCGGGGTTGATATAGGGGTCATAAATGGAGGGGTTATTCGTGATGCCGATGAGCGCGGCGCACTCGGCAAGGTCAAGATCCTCTACATTTTTGCCGAAATAGACCTGCGCCGCCGACTGTACGCCCGAGCAGTTTTCGCCCAGTCCGATGATGTTCAGATACCACTCCAGTATTTCCGTTTTAGTATACTGCTTTTCAAATTCCAGCGCGCGGAAGATCTCCACCAGCTTGCGGCGGACGGTGACCTCCTCCGCGCCGGTCAGGTTCTTGATGAGCTGCTGCGTGATGGTTGAGCCGCCCGCCGTACCAGAGCCGAGGAACATTCTGACGCACGCCCGCATCGTGGTGATCCAGTCCACGCCCTGATGCTCCAGAAAACGCTTATCCTCAATGGCGATGCAGGCGTGGATGAGGTTGGACGGGATGTCCTCGTACTTGACCCAGGTGCGGTTTGCGCCGCCGTAGAGCTTTTGCAGCACCACGTCCTCGCCGGTGGCGGGGTCGGTGTAATAGATCACGGTCGTCTGGTCGAGCGCAAAGCCCTCCATCGAAAATTCCGTCTGCTGCGACAGGTCGTTTTTCACATACACCGCAAACAGGCACGCAAAGATCGACATGGTGAGCACCAGCACCAGCAGCACCGTGCCCAGCACCTTCAGGATCGCACGCAGCACGCGTCCGAAGCCCGAGCCGGGGCGTTTTGCTTCGCCAAATTCGTTCGTTTTCGCCATTGTTCGATCCCTCCTGCCCGCCGCCGCGGCGGACGTTTGCGCGCAATTTCAAAGTAGCCCAAAATAATCAATCAACATTATAACACGCTTGTCAATTATTTTGGGAACAAATTGTAAATCTATTCTGTATAGCACCCGCCCGCGCGGGAACGCTAGTAAAAACGCAGACGGGAGGGTTTTCTATGAAACGATTTCTGGTCATTCTGCTGCTCTGCGCGCTGCTCACCGGCACGGCGGTGCGGTATATCCTGCGCGAGCGCGGCGGTATGGTATGCGTGTATGACGCGCAGAGCGGCGTCTGGCAGGATACCGGCTGCCCCGCCGCGTCGCTGCCGCGGGCTGCGCGGGCGGAGCTGCTGCACGGGCTGGTGTTTTCCAGTCCCGACGCGCTCACGCGCGCGCTGGAAGCGTACTGTTCGTAAGTGCGGCGAATTTCCTCTTGATTTTGCAGCGCACAGAGGGTAAAATAGGATCAGAAAGAAACGCTGCACGGAGGGTACGCGCATGAGCGAAGAATACGGTTCTGATTTTATCTCCATCACCGACGAGGACGGCAAGGAATACGAGCTGGAGGTCCTGGCGGAGCTGGACTATAACGGCAGCAACTATCTGGCGCTCGTCCCCGCCGAGGAAGAAGGCGCGGAGAGCGACGAAGAGGATCTGGAGGTCAGCATCCTGCGCGCCGAGGAAGAAAACGGCGAGCAGATCTTGGTGACGCTGGACGATGATGACGAGCTGGAGGCCGTCTATCAGGCGCTGATGGATCTGATGTATGAAGACGAGGGCGGCGCCGAGACTGACCACTAAGCAATTCAAAAACAAGCTCCTGCGGAGTGCGTGACGGTCCCACTTAAACCCACATTATAATTACGGGACGCTGTACTTCGTCCGACGATCGCAGACCTCCCGCCTGCGCTTTGACGTAACGCGGACGTTGGGAGCGGTGAAGCGGATGAGAGGCGACCCACCTGCCACATCGTGCAGGTTATAATTGGGATCGCACGGCTCTCGCGGGATGATCCTCCACGTTTTTTCGTGGAGGATCTTTTTATATCCGCGCTCCGGCGCGGATTTTTTGTATTTTGTGAACTTTTCATCACTTTTTACTTTTGCTACTTGCAAGCACGGCATGGATTCGCTATAATATGCGCTGAACCGCTTTTGAGCGAAAAACTCGGAATATGAGAGGAATGGTCCTAGTATGAGCGCATCCCGCGAAAAGAAAGAGCGCAAGGCAGCCCCTGCCGCGCAGCAAGCCGCCGGTAAAAAGTCCGGCATGAGCAAGGGTCTCAAAACCACGCTGATCGTCGCCGCGATCGCAGTGTTCGTCGCGCTGGTCGTTTTCTTCACCATGCTGTCGGGCGGCTATTTTGCCTCCCACTCCACCGCCGCTGTCGTCGGCACGCATAAGCTCTCCCCCGCTATGGTCAACTACTTCTTCAAGGGCGCGCAGACCTCGCTCCAGAACCAGTACGGCGACCTGTACTCCTACATCATCGACTCCAACACGCCGCTGAGCGAGCAGTATTATGATGAAGAGCAGGGCATCACCTGGGCAGATTACCTGACGGATGAAGGTCTCAAGACCGCCGTGCGCACCTATGCGATCTATGACGCCGCCGTCGCTTCCGGCGCAACGCTCTCCGAGGAGACGCAGTCTCAGATCGACTCCACGCTGGATAATCTCGACCTGTACGCCCAGCTCGGCAACTTCGGCAGCGCCAACGGCTACCTGACCTACGTCTACGGCACGGGCTGCAACAAGCAGAACTTCCGGCAGTATCTCGAGCTGACGGAGCTTGCCGCTGACTACGCCACCAACTATGAAAACAGCCTCACCTACACCGCGGATCAGCTCGCCGAGGAATATGCGGCGAACCCCAACGACTATGACCGCGTGAGCTACCGCACATTCTTCTACTCCTACTCCGACGTGCAGGGCGACGACGCCGACATCACCGACGAGACGAAGGCGGAAACGAAGGCGCTTGCCGAGCAGATGGCGCAGTCCGTCACCGGCGAAGAGCAGTTCGTCGCGCTGTGCAAGGAAAACGCCCCGGAGGCGAGCGTCTCCTACTATGATGATGACAGCTATACGCTGCGCGAGGACTACGCCTACTCCGCCTGCCTGCCCGCAACGCAGGACTGGCTGTTTGACGCCGCGCGCGCCGAGGGCGACTGTGCCGCGCTGGAATCCGAAGCCGGCTACTACGTTGTTTACTACATCAGCCGCTCCACGAACGACTTCCCGCTCGTGAACGTGCGCCATATCCTCATCTCCGTCAGCGACACGTCTGACGAGGCGGCGATGGACGACGCCAAGCTGAAGGCGGAGGACCTGCTGGCACAGTACGAGTCCGGCGATCAGACCGAGGAAGCCTTCGCAGAGCTTGCCCGCACGAACTCCGCCGACACCGGCGCGGGCGACGGCGGTCTGTATGAGAACGTCTACCCCGGTCAGATGGTCACCGCGTTCAACGACTGGTGCTTCGACGCCGCCCGTAAGTCCGGCGACGTGGGCATCGTACAGACCGATTACGGCTACCATGTAATCTACTTCGTGGGCTACAGCGACACGACGTATCAGAGCTATCTGGTCGAAAACGCCCTGCGTGAGAACGACTACACCGCGTGGGAGTCCTCGCTGACCGACGGCGTGACCTACACCCTGAACGCCAAGGCTGCCAAGCGCGGCGGCAAGAAATAACCTGAAAACCGCAAACCGGGCACGGTCGTTGACCGTGCCCGATTTTTGTATATTTTCTTGCGGCTCTGCGCACGCTAACGGAAACTGTGTGCAGGAGGGACGGCGTATGAAGGGCAAAACGGTGCGCTGCGCGCTCGCGGGCGCGGCGGCGGGATTCGTCAACGGCTTTTTCGGCGCGGGCGGCGGGATGGTGCTCGTGCCGCTGCTCATCCGGCTGGGCGGGCTGGAGGATAAAAAGGCATTCTCCTCCGCCGTGTGCATCATTCTGCCGCTGTGCCTCGTGTCCATCGGCGTGTACGCGCTGCATGGCGCACTGCCGCTGCGTGAGAGCGTGCCGTATTTAATTGGCGGCGCGGCGGGCGGCGTGGCAGCGGGGCTGCTGTTTTCCAAAATGCCCGCCCGCATTCTGCATCTGGCGCTGGGCGCGCTGATCCTGTTCGGCGGCGTGCGCCTGCTCGTATGCTGAGCGCGCTCATCGCCGGGGCAGCGGGTGCGGTGTGCGGCGTGCTGTCCGGCTTCGGCATCGGCGGCGGCAGTCTGCTCATGGTGTGGATGACAGCGCTCCTTGGCATGGAGCAGAAGGCGGCGCAGGGCATCAATCTGCTCTATTTTCTGCCGACCGCCGCCGCGGCGATCCTATTCCACGCGAAAAACCGCCTCATCGCGTGGAAGGCAGTCCTCCCGGCGGCGCTCGCCGGATGCGTCACCGCCGCGCTGGGCGCGTTCATCGCGGTGGGGCTGGAAATGGCAGTGCTCCAAAAGCTCTTCGGCGGCTTTTTGCTGCTTGTCGGTCTGGAAGAGGTCATTTTGAAGGGCATTCTGCAAAAATAAACGCCGCAGGTCGATCGACCTGCGGCAATTTCTGCACTGCCTCTATTCTGCTGACCGATAGATGTGGTCGGCAAACTGATAATACGGCATCAAGAACTCGAACCCGTCGCGCACGAGCGTGAGCAGCTCCGGCGTGGTGCACAGCGGATCGTAGGCGCGGCGGCACGTCAGCCCCAGCCAGCGCTTATTGTACCACACGTCGAGCGCGTCGTCCGCGTGCCCCTTGGCGCGTGCGTAGCTGTCGCCCTCCAGACGGAACGTCTGCTGCGCGTCAAAGCGGCGGATGCGCTTTTGCATCGCCTGCGGATCGCGGTCGATCTCGCGGCGGTAGCGCGCGGCGTCCGCCGGGATCATCCAGTAGCCGAGCCCGTAGGCATAGCCCTCGCAGCCGACCTCAAACCAGAAGCACGGCGCTTCGGCGTAGCCCTCCACCTGATTCTGGAACGAGAACCAGATGTGATCCTTCAGCGGTCCGCGCCCGAACAGGCGGCGCGCGTCGCGGTAAATGCGCGAGATGTGCAGATTCAGGTGAAGCTGCGGGTATTGCGTGCTGAACCAGTCGAACAGGTCGCCGGAGAGCGCCTTGACCGGCTGCATGACGGTCTGGTCAAAGCGCGCCTTCTGCGTGTGAAACCATTCGCGGTCGTTATTGAAGCGGATGTCCCAGAACATATCCGCCGTTGCATCGGAAAAGCCGGTAAACATGAATTTACTCCTTTTGTAACCTCAAATAGGAAAGATACCCTTCCAGAATCAGCGACGCCGCCACGGCATCCACGGTATTTTTGCGCTTTTTACCGTGGTAGTTGCAGTCAGATAAGATCTGGTGCGCCTCCACGGTCGTGCGGCGCTCGTCCCATAAAACGACCGGCATGCCGGTCTCCGCTTCGACCTGCGCGGCAAAGGCGCGGTAAAGCGCCGCGCGCGGTCCTTCCGTGCCGTCCATGTTGCGCGGAAAGCCCATCACAAGACGCTGCGCGCCGTGCTCCCGCGTCAGGCGCGCGATCTCGCGCGCCGTCACGTCGGGCTTCCGGCTGTGGATCACGTCCGTCGTGCCGACGAGCAGCCCCGTATAGTCCGAGATGGCAATGCCTGTGCGCGCGTCGCCGTAGTCGATCGCCAGAACCTTCATATCCGCCCCTCCGCTTCCTGTTTTCCGCCGTATTCTATCACAGCGGCGCTAAAAACGCAACGCGCGGCAAAAATCTTTAAAAAAAATGTAAAATACGTGTTGACCTGCTCGTCCTCGTGTGGTAAAATATCCGCACCTGCGATTTTGGGGGTTCATTGCGCCCATTTTCAGCCGCGAAAGCGCCGTAAGTAGTTCCGGCGCTGCCTAAAATTTTCAAGAGGCGCGGTCATGCAGGGAGGCAAGATTTAAGGAGGTGCCGAGAAATGCGCGTAAAGATCACACTCAGATGCAACGAATGCAAGCAGAGAAACTACAACACCATGAAAAACAAGAAGAACGACCCCGACCGTCTCGAGATGAAGAAGTATTGCAGATTCTGCAAGAAGCATACTGTCCACAGCGAGACGAAGTAACGCAGTGCTGACCGCATTGCAGAAAGGGTGAACAACATGGCTGAAGCAAAAAAAGGTAAATTCTTTGCCCGGCTGGCTCGCTGGTTCCGCGAAATGAAGAGCGAGCTGAAAAAGGTCGTTTGGCCGAGCAAGCGCCAGATCCTCAACAACACGCTCATCGTTATTGTGTGCGTTGTGATCGTGGGCATCTTTATTTGGGTTTTTGACTTTGCCGGCAACGCGATCGTAAACGGCATCATTACCCTCATCAAGGGTTAAGGTATCATCATGGCGGATGAAGCAAAATGGTATGTTGTCCATACCTATTCCGGCTATGAAAATACCGTCCGGGCGACTCTGGAAAAAACGATCGAGACCCGTCACCTGCAGGACCTGATCCACGTCGTTTCCATCCCGATGGAAACGGTCACCGAGATCACGGACAACGGTCCGAAAACCTACGACCGCAAGGTGTTCCCCGGTTATGTGCTGGTGAAGATGATTATGACCGACGAGGCGTGGTACATCATCAAGAATATCCGCGGTGTCACCGGCTTTGTCGGCTCGGGCACGAAGCCCACGCCGCTCACCGAGGAAGAGGTCCGGCAGCTTGGCGTTGAAAAGCACGAGATCGTCGTCAGCTATGCCGAGGGCGATACCGTCAAGGTCACCGATGGTCCTCTGGCGTCCTTTATCGGCGTAGTCGATATGCTGGACGTCGAAAAAAACAAGGTTCGCGTCATTGTTTCCATGTTCGGACGCGAAACGCCTGTGGAGCTGGAGCTGGATCAGGTCGAAGTCGTGACCCCGTAAAAACCGCTCCGCAGCAGAACGTGGGAGGGGCTTGCCCCGCCAAAAATACGCGCCGCGCGCGTATCACCACTTATCATTCAGGAGGTGCTTATCATGGCACAGAAAGTAACCGGTTATATCAAACTGCAGATCCCCGCGGCAAAAGCGACCGCTTCGCCCCCTGTCGGTCCGGCTCTCGGTCAGCACGGCGTGAACATCTCGCAGTTCATCAAGGAATTTAACGAGCGCACCAAGGATCAGGCTGGCTTTAAGATCCCCGTCATCATCACGGTCTATGCCGACCGCAGCTTCTCCTTCATCACCAAGACGCCCCCGACCCCGACCCTCATTCTGAAGGCTCTGGGCATTGAAAAGGGTTCCGGCGTGCCCAACAAGGACAAGGTCGCTACCATCACCAAGGCGCAGGTCAAGGAGATCGCGGAAAAGAAGATGCCCGATCTGACCGCCAACACCATCGAAGCCGCGATGAGCCAGGTTGCAGGCACCTGCCGCAGCATGGGCATCGTCGTTGCCGACTAAAAACTGACCGAGGTGCATCGGCAAACTGCCGAGCCTCATAACAACGTGGGAGGAACTTTTCCGAATCACCACTAAGGAGGATATTACATTGTTCAAGGGTAAAAAATATGTTGACAGCGCCAAGCTGATCGATAAGAGTATGCAGTACGAAGTCGCCGACGCGATGGATCTGGTCGTCAAGTCCGCCAAGGCAAAGTTCGACGAGACCGTTGAGATCCACATCAAGCTCGGCGTTGACTCCCGTCATGCTGACCAGCAGGTCCGCGGCGCGATCGTCCTGCCGAACGGCACGGGCAAGACCCGCAAGGTCCTCGTGTTCGCCAAGGACGCGAAGCTCGACGAAGCGAAGGCTGCCGGTGCGGATTACGCAGGCGGCATGGATCTGGTCGAAAAGATCACGAAGGAAAACTGGTTTGACTTTGACGTCGTCGTCGCCACGCCCGATATGATGGGTGTTGTCGGTCGTCTCGGTAAGGTCCTCGGCCCGAAGGGTCTCATGCCCTCCCCCAAGGCCGGCACTGTGACGCCCAACGTCGAAGCTGCCGTCAAGGAGATCAAAGCCGGTAAGATCGAGTACCGTCTCGACAAGACCAACATCATCCACTGCCCGATCGGCAAGGCGTCGTTCGGTGTGGAAAAGCTGGTCGAGAACTTCAACGCCCTCATGGGCGCCGTTATCAAGGCAAAGCCCGCGGCTGCCAAGGGTCAGTACGTCCGCAGCTGCACGCTGGCTTCCACGATGGGCCCCGGCGTGAAGGTCTCCACTGCGAAGTTCTAAGGCCGCATTTTTCTTCAAAAACAGCATTTTGCGCTTGACATTCCGGGCGCATCTGCTATAATAGTCTGGCTGCCAGAGACAGCAGGAGGCATTTTGCCGTAATGGGTCACCCATCCTGCCGAGGTTACGCTGAATGGAAACATTTCGTGTCCTCATGTCTTTCGGCATGAGGACACTTTATTTTTCGGAGGTGACACTAATGCCCAACGCAAAGGTACTGGAAAGCAAAAAGGCGATCGTTGACGCTCTGGCTGACAAGCTGCAGGCCGCAAGCTCTGCCGTGTTTGTTGACTATAAGGGGATCACCGTCGCGCAGGATACCGAGCTGCGTAACCGTTTCCGGGAAGCAGGCGTGGAGTATAGTGTCGTTAAGAACACGCTGACGAGATTTGCCGCCAACAAGGTCGGCTACACTCAGTTTGACGAGCTGCTTAACGGCACGACTGCCATGGCCAGCACCACCGGCGACCCGATCGCACCCGCCCGCGTCGTCTGCGAGTTTTCCAAGAAGAACAAGAACGTCGTTCGCATCAAGGGCGGTCTTGTTGAAGGCACCGTGATGAGCATCGAGCAGCTTCAGGGCTTCGGCGAGCTGCCCGGCAAGGACGCTCTCATCGCGCAGGTCCTCGGCACGTTCCTCGCGCCGATCTCTTCCCTCGCATTCGTTCTGGATCAGATCCGTATCCAGAAGGAAGGTCCCGCTGCGGAAGCCGCCGCAGAGTAATTTTTCAATAACACTTACATTAGGAGGATATTACAATGTCTGAAAAGATCGCTGCTCTGATTGAAGAAGTTAAGGGTTTGTCCGTTCTGGAACTGGCTGAGCTGGTTCATGCTCTGGAGGATACGTTCGGCGTTTCCGCCGCTGCTGCCGCTGTTGCCGCTCCCGCTGCCGGTGCTGCTGAGGCTGCTGAAGAAAAGACCGAGTTCGACGTCGTGCTGAAGTCCGCCGGTGCCAACAAGATCGCTGTCATCAAGGTCGTCCGCGGCCTGACCGGTCTGGGTCTGAAGGAAGCGAAGGAGCTCGTCGATGGCGCTCCCAAGACTCTGAAGGAAGCCGTCTCCAAGGACGAGGCCGAGAAGATCGTTGCCGAGCTGAAGGAAGCCGGCGCCGAGGCCGAGCTGAAGTAATTCAGATTCTTCAAAATGAGGCAGCCCATTCGGGCTGCCTCATTTCATTTTGTCGAAAAGCCTCGCAGAGTTTCGCCGCCGCAGCGGCGAAAGTGATTCAAATCGTTTTGCCCGGCGGCGTGTACGTCGGGCAAAACACACTACACCCTGCAAGTGTGGAAATTTTGCGCTCGCGCAAAATTTATGCGCGCAGCAGGGTGCAATCCTGTTCAAACGAAAACCCAGCGAAGCGGTTTTCGTTTGAGAGCGTGTCAAAAATACTTTTTTGACACGCTCAGAGGCAGCCCATGCGGGCTGCCTCTTTTTTATGCGCTCGATTTTACATAGATTTTACTTGCCATTTACAGGGATGCTGTGATACACTGACTTCGGTCATTTTACCCAATTTCCAAACAGAGGTGCTTTTATGACAGAGCTGTTTTCAAACGTCCTCAATCTGACCTGGCAGCAGGTCGTGATGTGGCTGATCGGCGCGATCCTCATCTATCTGGCGATCCGCAAGGACATGGAACCCTCGCTGCTGCTGCCGATGGGCTTCGGCGCGATTTTGGTGAACCTGCCGCTGTCCGGCGCGGTCACGCAGGTGTACGACGGCGTTGCCGAGGTCGGCGCGATCGATGTGCTGTTCGGCGCGGGCATTGCCAATGAGCTGTTCCCGCTGCTGCTGTTCGTCGGCATCGGCGCGATGATCGACTTTGAGCCGCTGCTCACGAACCCCAAGCTGATGATCTTCGGCGCGGCGGCGCAGTTCGGCATTTTCTTCACGTTCAGTCTTGCCGCCCTGCTGGGCTTTGACATCAAGGATGCCGCGTCCATCGGCATCATCGGCGCGGCGGACGGTCCGACGTCCATTTTCGTGGCGAACTACCTGGGCTCTAACTATATCGGCGCGATCATGGTCGCAGCGTATTCCTACATGGCGCTCGTGCCGCTGGTGCAGCCGCCGGTCATCCGCCTGCTCACCACCAGGCAGGAGCGGATGATCCGTATGCCGTATAAGCAGCGCAGCATCTCCAAGCTCGCAAAGATCCTCTTCCCCATCGTCATCACCGTCGTGACGGGCATCGTCTCGCCGCGCAGCGTCGCGCTCGTGGGCTTTTTGATGTTCGGCAACCTCATCCGCGTGTGCGGTGTGCTCGACTCGCTGTCGGAGACAGCGCAGAAGGTGCTTTCCAACCTCATCACGCTGTTTTTGGGGCTCACCATTGCTACCAAGATGCAGGCACAGTATTTCCTCACCAAGGAGACGCTGCTCATTCTGGCGCTGGGTCTGGTCGCGTTCGTGTTTGACACCGCCGGCGGCGTGGTCGTCGCCAAGATCATCAACCTCTTCCTGCCGCAGGGCAAGAAGATCAACCCCATGATCGGCGCGGCGGGCATTTCGGCGTTCCCGATGTCATCCCGCGTGGTGCACAAGATGGGGCTGAAGGAAGACCCGAACAATTTCCTGCTGATGCACGCGGCGGGCGTGAACGTGTCCGGGCAGATCGCGTCCGTCATCGCGGGCGGTCTGCTGCTGAATCTGCTGGGCTGAGGAGGTCACAATATGCACATCAATGTTGAAGCGTTTCTGAGCACGCTGCCCATCATGGGCAAGGGCATGGCAGGCATTTTCATCGTCACGGCGACGATCGTCGTGTGTATGCTCGTCCTGCGCAAGTTCGGCAATAACGACTGAAATTACACAAAGACCCCGGCAGTTCACAGTGAACTGCCGGGGTTTTTTACGGCTCTGGCTCTTCCGTACTCTCCGCAGGCGGCGTGTCCGCCTCTTCGGGCGCGTCGGTGATGGTGGGGATGAACGCGCGGGCGATCCTGCCCTTGCCGCGGCGCTTGATGTAGAAATAGCCGATCACGCTGAACACCACCGCGCCGATGAAATTGACGAACAGATCCTCCATCGTGTCGTAAAGCCCGATGTCCAGATACCCGCCCAGCCCCAGCTCCTGCCCGTTTACGACCACGGACTCGATGCCGCTGATCGTGACGGGGATATTTTTGTTCGTGGGGTCGAGCATCACGGACGTGACGGTGTGCACAACGGTATCCTTCTGCATATCCCAGTGCAGCAGGCGGTCCGCGCCGAACTCAAAAAACTCCCACAGCACGCCCACCGTCATCGAAAAGCAGAACGCCACCAGCGCCACATACACCGGCGAGAGCGTAAATTTGATGCGGCTGTTGCGGTTGAGGATGTCGATGAGTGCAAAGCCCGTCGCCGCACAGAGAAAGCCCGTCGTCGTGTGGAGCATCGTGTCCCAGTACGGGAAGGTGATGAAGTAGCAGTTCAGCTCGCCGAGGATCTCCGCCGCAAAAATAAACAGCAGGATGATGATCTCCAGCGTAGACGGCAGCTCGATGCCGAAGTTCTGCTGGATAAAAAACGGCAGCATATACAGCACCAGCACCAACAGGCAGATGAACGCGCTCTCATACTCCTTGCGGAGGATCGACGAAACGAGCGTCGCCACCACGATCAGCCGCAGCACCAGATACACCGCGAACACCGCCGGGCGGCGGCGGGCAGCCTCCCGGATCTGCGGCAGCCGCGCCTCGCGGGATCTCTTTTTCTTCATATAAGTGCTCCTTTCCGGCGATCGCCGTTCTCTATTCAGCATGAGCCGTGGGCGGCAAAAGCATACGCCCTGCGGCGTGGCAGTTTTTTCTAGTTTTCTTCTTCTGCGGCGGCTTTTTTGGCATTTTTGTGGTCCACCGCCTCGCGCACGAGCGTATAGAGCACCGAGCACGTCGGCACGCTCGCTACCATCCCGGCAACGCCGCCTATGCCGCCGCCGACCGTGACCGCGATGAGCACCCACAGCCCCGGCAACCCCACAGATTTTCCGACCACGCGGGGATAGATGAGGTTGTTGTCGATCTGCTGGAGCACGACGATGAATACCACGAACCAGACCGCCTGCAAGGGCGAGACAAACAGGATCAGGAACGCGCCCAGCGCCGTGCCGAGCAGCGAGCCAAACATCGGGATAAGCGCCGTAAACGCGATGAGCACGCTGATGGGCGCGGCATACGGCATTTTCAGCACGCTCATACCGCAAAAGCACAGCGCGCCGAGGATGCTTGCGTCGAGCATCTGCCCGGAGACAAAGCTGGAGAATGTCTGATTGATGAGCGCCAGCAGGCGCTGTGTGCGCGCAAATGCCCGCTCCGGCAGCAGCGCGCACAGAATTTTTCTGCCCTGCGCGCCCAGATGTTCTTTATCCGCCAGAATATACACGGCGGCGGTCAGCGCCACGAGGCTGTTCACCAGCGCCGACACGACCGAGCTCGTCGCCGAAACGGTCGCACTCACCAGCGCGCCGCCCTGCTTCATCAAAAACGCCGCCGCCTTGGAGATCAGCCCGCCAAGCTGCTCCGACAGCGTGGGCAGGTCGATCCCCTGCTCCGCCAGCCACGCGTCCGCCGCCGCGAGCCACGCGCGGGCTTTTTCCGCCGCCTGCGGGATGTAGCTCACGAGCGTGCGCATCGTGCGCACCAGCTCCGGCAGGATGATGAGGAGGACCAGCGCCACCACGCCCAGCGTAACGAGCACGCTCACAAGCAGGCACACGGCGCGCCTTGCCTTGACCTTGGGCGCAAACAGCCTGTCCCACAGGCGCTCGAGCGGCTTTAATAGCTCGTTCATCACGAACGCCAGCACACAACCGAGGAAAACCGGCGAAAACGCCGCGCGGACGGCGGACCAGAGCGTCAGCGCGCGCTCGGTATTAAAGCAGACGAACGCCAGCAGCGACGCAAAAATGACCAACAGGAACAAATTGCGCCTGCCCCGGCTCGTGCCCTTCATACCGCCGCCTCCCTTCACACATCGATCTGCCCCTTATTGTAGCAGATACAAAACCGGCTTGCAAGCAGCGCCGCAAGCCGGTCGAAAAATTATAGAAGCGCGTTTAGAATCGCACATAAGATCACGCCCGCCGCCAGCGGCAGCAGCGCCGCCAGCAGCATCCATTTCGTGCTGCCCGTCTCGCGCCGGACGGTGAGCAGCGTCGTGCTGCATGGGCAGTGGAGCACGAAAAACGCCATCGTGCAGAGTGTCTGACGCGCCGTCCAACCGCAGGCGGCAAGCGCCGCTGTGACCGGCGCGTCGCCCGTGAGCGCGCAGCCGCCTGTCAGGATCATCGCCGCCAGCGGCAGCACCAGCTCGTTTGCGGGCAGCGCCAGCAGAAATGCCAGAAGCATCGCGCCATTCATGCCCAAAAACGCGCCCACGGGATCAAGAAACGCCGCTGCTGTGCTGGTCAGCGGCACGCCGCCGGGTCGAATGTTCGCAAGACACCAGATGAGCAGCCCCGCCGGAGCGGCGACGGCGAGCGCGCGTAGCAGAACGTGCAGCGTCCGATCCAGCAGCGACCGCAGCAGCACCTGCCCGACCTTCGGCATCCGAAATGGCGGCAGCTCAAGGGCAAACGCGCTCGGCACGCCGCGCAGCGCCGTCCGGCTGAGAAGCCGCGATGCAAGCAGGCTCATTCCCACGCCGAGCGCCACCGCCCCCGTCAGGATCGCCGCCGCCAGCGCGCCGCTTTCCCCTGCGAGCAGGCATGCGAGCGCGATGAGCGCCGGAAAGCGTCCGTTGCAGGGCACAAAGCTGTTGGTCAGGATGCCGATGAGCCGCTCGCGCGGCGAGTCGATGATGCGGCAGCCCGCCACGCCCGCCGCGTTGCAGCCGAAGCCCATGCACGTTGTGAGCGCCTGCTTGCCGCACGCGCCGCAGCACTGAAAGCAGCGGTCGGTCAAGAACGCCAGCCGCGGCAGGTAGCCTACGTCCTCCAGCAGCGTAAAGAGCGGAAAGAAAATGGCGACCGGCGGCAGCATCACCGCCACGACCTGCCCGACCGTCCCGAATACGCCGTCCACCAGCGCGCCGGTGAGCCATTCCGGCAGCCCGCACGCCGCCGCGCCCCGCCGCAAAGCCGCACCCAGCGCGAAGAATGCGCGCTGCAAAAGCTGTGACGGGACATTCGCGCCCCGGATCGTCAGCCACAGCACGCCGAACAGCATCGCTGCCAGCGCCAGCCAGCCGCCCCAGCCGGTCAGAACCCGGTCCGCCCGCCGCTGTCGCGCATCGGCGGCGCTCGGCTGCGACTGCGTCACCGCGTCCGCAAGCCGCGCCGCGCGCGTGACCTGACGGCAGATCGCGCACTCGTCCACCCCGTCGTCCGGCAGCATCCCTCCGGGCGGCAGCGGCTCTTCGCCCTCGATCACGCCGCGCACGCGCTGTTTCAGCGTCTCCAATCCCTCCGCGCGCCCCGCCGCCATCGGTACGACCGGCACGCCGAGCAGTCCTTCGAGCTTGGCGCAGTCGATTTGTAAGTTCCGCTTCCGCGCCTCATCCATTAAATTCACGCACAAGACGACCTCGCGGCAAACGGCCAGCACCTGTAACGCCAGCGTCAGGCTGCGCGCGAGGCACGTTGCGTCGCACACGACGATCACGCAGTCGGCGCGCCCGGCGCGCAGGAACTCCGTCGCCACGCGCTCCTCCTCAGAGCGGCTGCGCAGCGAATATGTCCCCGGCAGGTCGGCGACCACATAGCCACAGCCGTCGTACACAAAGCGCCCCTGTGCGAGCGCCACGGTCTTGCCCGCCCAGTTGCCGGTGTGCTGCCGCAGCCCCGTGAGGGCGTTAAAGAGCGTGCTTTTGCCGACGTTCGGGTTGCCGATGAGCGCCAGAACGCGGTCGTTCGGATCGAGCTTTTTTGCGCGCGGCAGCGCGTCCGGCTTCGTCACGGGCATACGCTGACCTCCACACGCGCCGCGTCGCACTGCCGCAGCGCGATCACCGCGCCGCGCACGAGATACGCGGCGGGACTGCCCGTTGGCGCGCGCAGCACGCACTCCGCCCGCGTCCCCGGCACAAGCCCCAGCTCCAAAAGCCGCCGGCGCATTGCGCCGTCCAGCCCCAGCGTGCATATCACGCCGCCCTCACCGACCGCAAGCTCCCCCAATACCCGCACCTGTTCCATAGCGTCCACTCCCCGCAGTGATTTCTACAACCAGAATATGAGCATTCGCGTCATTTCGTGACGCTATGCGGATACCTGGCGCAGAAAGACACCGCAAATTCGTTTGTAGCAATACGGAGCGGTACGCATCCGTAGGGGCGGACGACTCTGTCCGCCCGGCGGGAAGCACCTGCAAATACGAACGCACCAATGCGAATCCGTACAATGTTTGTAGGGGTCGATGACCACATCGACCCCTACACCGCACGTCCGATTTTATGATACGTTGCGGCTAATTGGTCGCACCCAACGGGCGGACAGGGTCGTCCGCCCCTACAGGACGTTTTGCAATTTCGCCGATGGTTCGTGCAATTTTGCAATTGCGCGTCGCCGGGTCGATGTGGGCATCGACCCCTACAGGGGTTTTGCGTTGTCGCCGTTTGGTTGTGCGTTTTTGCGTTTGCATTCTGCGCAAGCGGAGCAGAGCCCCTCCCCTACGTTACGACGAAACGTGGCGGCAGCTCAGAAGGTACAGCCCTTCCCCTCATCAGTCCGCTTCGCGGACAGCTTCCCCCCGAGGGGAAGCTATTGGGTGCGGTGCAAACAACGCCCCAAGGCGGCTGCCTCGGGGCGCTGGTGCTCACTTTATGCTCTTCCCATTGCCTTCAGCTCGCGGGCGATGGCAGTTACAGCGGTCTGCACATTTTCGCGGCTTGTGGCGAGGTTCAGGCGGACCATCGTCTGCCCGCTTTTGCCGAACCAGTGGCCGTAATCGACTGCCAGACGGCAGCGGTGTTGGAAGAAATCCTCCATCTCCGCCGGGGCGAGGTACGCGCCGAGGTCGATCCACATGAGGTATGTGCCCTGCAATTCCGTCACCACCGCCTGCGGAAGCTGCTCGGCGAGATAGTCGCGCGCAAAGGTATAATTCTCCCAAACGGTCTGCTTCAGCTCGTCAAACCATGCCGCGCCGCCGCGATACGCTGCCTCGGCGGCGACGTAGCCGAACATACTGCCGTTCGTCATGGCGAGCGTCTTTTGCAGCGCGTCGAACTGCTGCCGCAGCCCTTCGTCGGGGATAATGACGAACGCATTCTGACAGCCGGCGAGATTAAAGGTTTTGCTCGGTGCCATGAGCGTGACGAGGATGTCGTCATAGCTGCCCACGGTCGCGGCGCAGTGGTGCGTATACGGCTCGAACACGAAGTCGTTGTGGATCTCGTCGGCGATGACCTTCACGTCGTGCGCCTTGCAGATGTCCAGCATCCGCCGCAGCTCCTCGCCCGTCCACACGCGTCCGACCGGGTTGTGCGGCGAGCAGAGGATGAATGCGCGAACGTCGTTCTCGACAATATCGCGCTCGAATTTTTCAAAATCGACCGAATACGCGCCGCCGTCGTTCACAAGATCACACTCGATGAGCCGCCGGTCGTTGTTTCGCACGGCGTTTGCAAACGGATAATACACCGGCGAGAGGATGATGACGGCGTCCTGCACCTCGGTGAGCATCTGCACGAGCAGATTCAGCCCTGTCACCACGCCCGGCGTAAAGCGCAGCCACTTGCGGTCCACGGCGTAGCCGTGGCGTTCCCACTGCCAGTCCGCAAACGCGGTATAGTAGCCCTCGGGCGGGAAATTGTAGCCGAACACGCCCTCATCCACCAGCTTTGCCAGCGCCTGCCGGACGCACGGCGCGGTCTTGAAGTCCATATCCGCGACCCACATTCCGAGCAGCCCGTTCTCGCCGAACGTCTTTTCCTGCCCGTCCCATTTTTCGCAGCCCGTGCCGCGGCGATCCACATATTCCAGCATTTTGCACTCTCCTGTCCAAGATACAGACAGAGCGGCTGAATGAGCCGCTCTGCTGTGTATTTTGAAGTTAGGGCAGCACCGCACAATTCGGCAAGCAGATTCGGCGAGAGATTTTTCGCCAAGGCAAGGTTTGAAAGGCGCAGGAATACTTTGTGTATTTCGCGGCTTTCAAACCGCAGCATTGGCGGAAAAGATCCGGCGAAGCGCGCCGACGCAATTGCGCGGTGTTGCCCCAGAATTATTTCATGCTCTCCGCAACGGCGACAGCCACTGCCACGGTCGCGCCGACCATGGGGTTGTTGCCCATGCCGAGGAAGCCCATCATCTCGACGTGCGCCGGGACGGAGGACGAGCCTGCGAACTGCGCGTCGGAATGCATGCGACCCATGGTGTCGGTCATGCCGTAGGACGCAGGACCAGCCGCCATATTGTCCGGGTGCAGGGTACGACCCGTGCCGCCGCCGGAGGCGACGGAGAAGTACTTCTTGCCCATCTGGACGCATTCCTTCTTGTACGTGCCGGCGACCGGGTGCTGGAAGCGGGTGGGGTTGGTGGAGTTGCCGGTGATGGACACGTCCACGCCCTCTTTGTGCATGATGGCGACGCCCTCACGCACATCGTCCGCGCCGTAGCAGCGCACATTCGCGCGCTCGCCCTCGGAGTAGCGGATCTCGCGGACGATCTTCAGCTCGCCCGTGTAGTAGTCGAACTGCGTCTGCACATAGGTAAAGCCGTTAATGCGGGAAATGATCTGCGCCGCATCCTTGCCCAGACCGTTCAGGATCACGCGCAGCGGGGTTTTGCGCGCCTTGTTGGCGTTGCGGACGATGCCGATCGCGCCTTCCGCGGCGGCGAAGGACTCGTGACCCGCCAGGAAGCAGAAGCACTGCGATTCCTCGCTCAGCAGCATCGCGCCGAGGTTGCCGTGACCCAGACCGACCTTGCGGTCGTCGGCGACGGAGCCGTCGATGCAGAATGCCTGCAAACCTTCGCCAATGACGCTGGCGGCTTCCGCCGCGCTCTTCACGCCGCGCTTGATGGCGAGCGCCGCGCCGACGGTGTACGCCCAGCAGGCGTTTTCAAAGCAGATGGGCTGGATGCCCTTGACGATCTCATACGGATCAAAGCCCTTTGCCTGGCAGATCTCGCGGCACTGCTCCACGGAGTCGATGCCGTTCTGCTTGAGGACGCCATTGATCTTGTCGATTCTTCTTTCGTAACTTTCAAACAGAGCCATTGTCGTACCCTCCCTCTTTACTCTTTGCGCGGGTCAATGTACTTGGCAGCGTTTTCAAACTGACCGTAGTGACCCGTCGCCTTCTTCAGCGCCTCAGCGGGCTCGCTGCCCGCCTTGATGAAGTCCATCATCTTGCCGAAGTTGATGAACTCATAGCCGACGATCTCGTCGTCCTTGTTGAGCGCGATGCGGGAGCAGTAGCCCTCCGCCATCTCCAGATAGCGCGGGCCCTTGGACTTGGTGGCAAACATCGTGCCGACCTGGCTTCTCAGACCCTTGCCGAGGTCTTCCATCGACGCGCCGACGGCGAGGCCGCCCTCGGAGAATGCGGACTGGCTGCGGCCGTAGACGATCTGCAGGAACAGCTCGCGCATGGCGGTGTTGATGGCGTCACAGACGAGGTCGGTGTTGAGCGCCTCCAGAATGGTCTTGCCGATGAGGATTTCGGACGCCATAGCGGCGGAATGGGTCATGCCGGAGCAGCCGATCGTTTCGACCAGAGCCTCTTCGATGACGCCGTCCTTGATATTGAGGGACAGCTTGCAGGCGCCCTGCTGCGGCGCGCACCAGCCCACGCCGTGCGTAAAGCCGGAAATATCCTTGATCTCTTTTGCCTGAACCCACTTGCCCTCTTCGGGAATGGGCGCCGGGCCGTGATATGCGCCCTTGGCGACCGGACACATATGCTGAACTTCCGCAGTGTAAATCATAAAGGTTTCATCCTTTCTCAGAGAATATTCAGCCGCCGTGCCGCTCAAGCACATAGTGACCGATACTATATTTGAATTATACCCCAAACCCGACGGGAAAGTCAAGAAGCCGGGAAAATTCTACACACAAAACGTCCCGATTCTTTTGCTTGGCAGATGTGCGCACCCGAAAGCCTTCCCCATGTGGGGAAGGTGGCGCGAAGCGCCGGATGAGGAGAAGGGTGGTACGTTTTGAGATGTAGCCACGTTTCGACTCAAAAACGCGATGCAGCTCAAAAACAAGAACCCTTCCCCTCATCAGTCGCCTGCGGCGACAGCTTCCCCCCCGGTGGGAAGCCTTGGACTTGCGCAAACCCGTCAGTGCGGCACGCAGCCTTGCCTCCTCCGAGCGCAGCGAGGACGGAGAGGGTCAGCAACGACCATGCCGACCCTCTCAGTCAGCCTTCGGCTGACAGCTCTCCCAGAGGGAGAGCCAGGGAACTTCTGCAAACCCGCCAATACGCCCACGAAAAAGGTCCGCAGGAAAACCGGCGGACCTTGGTTTTTTCCCTTATGCCGTATGCGCCACGGGATAGGGCTGCTGGGTCTGTGGGAGGTAGGCTTCCAGCGTATCCCGGATCTCGTTTCCGAGCGCGGCGGAGCGGCAGTGCGCGACGTAATCCGCCGGGAGAGTCTCAAGGATGTCCAGCCGAACATACGTCCTGCGCAGCGGGAAGTTGCGGCTGATGCCCTCCACGCCCTGGATCGCCGCGACGACCACGGGGACGTGCGCCTGCTGCGCGATCTTCAGAACGCCGCTGTGGAACGGCAGCAGCTCACCCGTGCGGCTGCGCGTGCCCTCCGGGTACACGCCCACAGACACCTGATCGTCCTCCATCAGCCGCGCCGCGGCGTGGATGGTGGTGATGGCGTTGCGGGGATTTTCGCGGTCGATGGGCAAAAAGCAGCAGCGCCGCAGGATGCGCCCGACGAGCGGGATCTTGAAATTCTCCGGCTTGGAGATGAACGCCAGCTTGTATTTCTGCATAACCGCGATCTGCACGATGGGGTCATAGTTGGAGCGGTGGTTGCCCACGAGCAGGAAGCGTCCGCCCTTCGGCAGCTTTTCCAGCCCCGTGACCTCGACGTGCACGCGCCCGAAGAACACCAGCATCCGCACCGTAATATCCAGCAGGAAGCGGCACAGCACGCTGGGGCGCTCATACGTTTTGTTCGGGTCGGCGGACAGCGCCGCGATGACCAGCAGCAGCAAATATACTCCAACGACCGCAAGCAGTCCATATCCGACATACGCGAGCACCATGATAGCTTCTCCTCCAATATAGCGAGCCAAACGGCAGACTTCGACAATTTTCTACAGTCTACCGCAGAAAAAGAAACTGAAAAGAAACTCACGTTCTCAAACGAAAACCGCTTCGCCGGGTTTCCGGCGGTTTCTTTCGGGGTAGTCTTTACAAACTCTCGGGGTGGCGCGCGGGTAAACGAACAGTGAACTGCGTATAATCCTGCCCGCTCTGGGCGCTGACGCTGCCGCCGTGCAGCTCCGTGACCGATTTGACGATGGCGAGCCCGATGCCGTTGCCGTGCGCGGCGTGCGACTCGTCCGCCTGATAGAATTTTCCGAAAATGTGATCGATCTTGTCGGGCGGGATGGTGCTGCCGGTATTGCCGATCATCACCGCGAGCAGCCCGCCCTCCGCGCGCACGGCAACGTCCAGCCGCGCACCCACCGGCGCGAATTTTACGGCGTTGTCAAGGAGGTTCACCCACACCTGCCGCAGCAGCTCCTCGTTGCCGTCCAGAAAATATTCGCCCATGTCGATGTTCAGCTCCAGCGCCTTTTCCGACCATTTGCGCTCGAGCAGCAGCACACAGTTGCGAAGCTGCTCGGAGAGGTTAAAGCGCGTCACATCCGTCAGGATCGCCTGATTTTCGACCTTGGTCATATTGAGCACGTTCGTCGCCATTTCGGCAAGGCGCAGCGACTCGTCCTCGATGATGTCCAGGTACTCCGCCCGCTCCTGCGCCGTCAGATCGTCCCGGCGCAGCAGGCGCGCAAAGCCCGCGATGGAGACGATGGGCGTTTTGAACTCGTGCGAAAAATTATTGATAAAGTCCGAGCGCAGAATTTGTGTCCCCTCCAGCTCCGCCGCCATTTTGTTAAAGCTGTCGGTCAGCTCCACCACGGTCGGGTGGCGGGCAAAGATCGTGCCAAAGCGGATGCGCGTCTGAAAATCGCCCGCCGCCAGGCGGTTCATGGCGTTGATGATGCTGTTGATGGGGCGCAGCAGCACGCGCACGATGGCAAACGTCACCACGCCGCCCACGCACACGCTCAAAAGCACCATCAGACCGATGATGGCGTACAGCTCGCCGCGATCCCACGCCGCGCGGTTGAGAAAGCCCATGCGCACCAGCAGCAGCAAAAAGCAGCCGCTGAGCAGCACGACGGCAAGCAAAATCGCAAATACCGCGCCGCCGGAGAGCAGCGTGAGCGCGATGCGGTTCTTTCGCTCTTCATATTCCCGCTGATTCATACGTTTTTCACCGCCTTATAGCCGAGCCCGCGCACGGAAACGATCTCAAACTCGCCCCAGCCCTCGAAATGCCGCCGCAGCCGCCCGATGTGCACCGTCACAGTCTCCCACCCGCTGTCGGATTCCGCGCCCCAAATTTCGTCCATGAGCTGGATGCGGGTAAAAATTTTTCCGGGGTACGACAGCAGCTTATACAGCAGCAGAAATTCCTTCTGCGGCAGCGTGACCGTCTCGCCCGGGCGGCTGACGGTGAGCGAGTCATAGTCCAGCGTCACGTCGCCGAGCTGGATGCGCCGCTCGCTCACGATCCGCGCCCGGCGCAGCAGCGCGCGGATGCGCAGCAGCATCTCCTCCGTGTCCACGGGCTTGGTCATAAAATCGTCCGTCCCGGCGAGAAAGCCCTTTTTGCGGTCCTCCGGGAGCTGCTTTGCCGACACCATCAGGACCGGCAGGTCGCTTTGCGCCGCGCGCAGGGCGCTGCAAAAGGCGTAGCCGTCCATATTCGGCATCATCACGTCCAGCACGACCAGATCGACGTGCTCCCGGTCCATCGCCGCGAGCGCCGCTATGCCGTCCTCCGCCGTGGTGACGGTGCAGCCGTCCGCCTCCAGCACCGCCCGCATCAGCCGCCGGGTGTTTTTGTCGTCATCCACGACCAGAATGTGAAACATCGTGCAGTCCCTCCGTGCATTCGTTGTTCCCATTTTAGCAGATTCCCGCGAAAAAAGAAACCGGGCGGCTGCAAATTGCAGCCGCCCGGTGGTTCGCTTGCGATCAGATGATGTCGTGAATGCTGGAAGCCTTCACCTCATCGGCTGCCGCCAGCAGCTCCTTGAGGCTCTTGCCGGCGAGGATCTGCTCGTACATGGCGAGGATCATGCCAGCGAGCTTGCTATCCGCCTTCAGCTCAGACACCTCGGCGAGGACCTTCTTCGCCGCGTCCATGCCGTGCTCCATGCCTTCGGCTTCGTCGATGTAGCGCTTTAAGCCCGCCGCCGCGCCGAGCGCGATGTACGCGGGCGTGACGCCCTGCTCCAGCGCCAGAGACGCCGAGCCGATCAGACGGTCCGCCGGGGAGAGCTTGCGTCCCGGGTCGCCGCCGACGCGCTTGCAGGTATCCTTCAGCGCGGCGTTGGTGAAGCGGTGCAGCAGGTCGGTGATGTGCATGAGAATGCCGTCGAGCGCGACGTCATACTTCTTATGCAGCGCCATGGCGCTCTCGATCATCGCGTTCTGCACCACGATGCGCACCTCGGGCACATCGATGGACTGATAGATGTACTCCAGCCCCAGAAGGTCGCCCAGATACGCGCAGGTGGCGTGACCCATGTTGTGGATGTAGAGCTTGCGCTTGATGTAGAAATCGAACGGCGCAAACGGCACCATGTTCTTGATGTCGGGAATTTCGCCCTTGAACGCCGCCTTGTCGGTGGGCAGGAAGCCATAGCGCTCCACGCATACGCGCATCGGGTCGCCGTCCTTCATCTCGTCGGTCTGCACGGGCACCATCCGCCCGATCGACGCCTCGACCAGACCCACGCGCTCGTCAAAAATTTTGCATTCTTCCTCGGTGAGCTGCTCCTTGAGCATCTTTTCGACGATCAGGTTCGCGTCCATGAGGTTTTCGCAGATGATGATGTTCAGGGGCTTGTCGGTGCGTGCCCAGCGCTTGCGCAGACCCGCCACGATGTTGCCGATGATAAACTTGAGGATACGCGCGCCGACTGCCGTCGCCATAATGTCACAGTTGGCGATTGCCTCGGACGCAGCCTCGGCGTCGTTGCCGTTCACGGCGGTGACATTGCGGATGATGACGTCCTCATGTCCGGCGCTGGAGACATAGCGCACGGGATACTCGTGCTTTTCACGCAGCGCGTTCACCACCGGCTCTGCCACGTCGATAAACGTGACCTCGTAGCCGGACTGGCTCAGAAGCGCACCGATAAACCCGCGGCCGATGTTGCCGCCGCCATACATGACTGCCTGTTTCATGATTCTCAATCCTCCGCCTTAGTCTGCTTTATAAAGATCGTACAGTTTCATGACTTCTTCCGCCGTCTTCACGCCGTCGGACGCGCTGACCTCGCTCAAAGATGCCGCCGCAGCGCACGCGCCGATGCGCAGCGCCTCGGGCAGGCTCTTGCCGGTCTCCGCCGCGTACAGAACGCCTGCGCAGAACGCGTCGCCCGCGCCGACCGTGCCCTTGATGTAGCCCTTGGGCAGCTTCAGGCTCTTCGCCTCATAATAGTTGCCGTCCTGATCCATGCCGCAGCCGATCTCCGGGCAGTGGATGACCGCCCAGGTGGAAACGCCCAGCTCACGCATTTTGGTGAGCGCCTGCTTCATGTTTTCCACGTGCAGCACGCCGCTCTCATCGCGCAGCATCACGCCTGTGGTCTGCTGGGCTTCCAGCTCGTTGATGACGCAGTAGTCGGTGTAGCGCAGCGCGGGGCTGACGAGGCGCTTGAAGCGGTCGCCGGACTCGGACACGACGTCGATGGACGTTTTCATGCCCGCCTTCTGTGCGCGGTGCAGCAGACGCGCCATCTTCGTGCCATATTCGCTGTCCTCCTGATCGAGGGCAGGCAGCAGCAGGATGTAGCCGATGTGGAAAATATTCACGTCGAGCTTGTCCCAGTCGATATTATCTTCGCCGTAGTAGGCGTTCGCGCCCGCGTGCTGGAAGAACGTGCGCTCCTTCGTCTGGTTGTTGCTCATGACGGCGGTGAACGACGTGCGCCCGTTGCGCTGGACCATCGACAGGTCGATGTTGGGATATTTGCCGAGCTCCTTGAGCATAAAGTTGCCCTCGGCGTCGTGCCCCGCAAAGCCGGACGCGACCAGGTGCATCGACGGGTCAAGGCGTGCAAGATCGGAGATCGTGTTGCACACCGAGCCGCCGGTGGAGTTCTGGATGCCCTCGGTGATGTGGGTCAGCTCATTCTGCTTGGGCCAGGTCTCGATCGGATATGTAATATCCACGATCATGTTGCCCGCGCAGCAAATGCCTTTTCTCATGTTGGTATTCCTCCCGTTTGTGTTGTGTTGCTTTGTTTTCCCTACAACTGTATCACGGTGCGCCGCAGATGTCTAGTCTGATTTTTCCACGCGCCAGATTTCTTCGTGAATTGTTTCGTCTCCGGGCGCAAGCTCGACCAGCTCGCCCAGCGTTTCCATCTCCAGAATGTTGCGATCCATGAACAGTTCGATGTTGCTGCCAAAGTCCGCACAGCGCTCGATCGGGTGCACCGGGATGGAAATTTCAAAGCGCTGCCCGAGATTGTTGCGCACAATGCGCGCGTCCGTGCAGTAAAAGCCGAGCTTCATATACTCGTCCGTCGGCAGATGCTCCGCCGTCAACGCGTCGGGGGTAAAGTGCAGCCGCCTGTCGGCAAGATTCGTCTCGCCCCAGAACGCGATGATGCGCTTCGGATTGTTGCCGTTCTCCTGCCGGACGAACGGGATCGTCACCGTGCCGCCCGCGGCGGTGGTGGAAACGCCCCACGCCGCCACGCGCACCGGCGCGTCTGCGCAGTTTTTAAGGATGTGCTGCACGCTCACCGCGCCGTCCGGGTGGAAGGCGATGCGGATGGTCTTTTCCTCCTGCATCCACGGGTCGACCTTCTGGCGCAGCTCCGCGCCGTCCTCCGTGACGGTGTATTCGACCGGCTCGCGGTCAGGGTAGTAGCTTTTTTCACTCTCCGGCGCGGACCAGAAGCGATGCCCACCGAAAATGCGCCAGCCCTCCGGCGTGGTCAGCCCGTCCGAGCAGTCGTCCGGCTGGCGGTACAGCAGATTCGGCAGCCCGCAGCACGACAGATGCACAATGCGCAGCCCAAAGTCCAGCGCCGCGCCGATCTCCGTCCTGCCGTCGGTCAAAAACAGAACGCGCCCAAAGCTCTTATCGATTCGGATCTCGTGATTCATGGTCTTTCCTCTCGTTTCCCTCTGCCGCGCAGAGTAAAATGGGGGTACTTTATTACTTTACGGGATCAGCCTGCGCCCGATGGCGCGTTCAAAATTTTCGCTTAAGATCAGGCGCTTCACGCCGTCGTCGAGGTCGCTGCACAGCACGCGCCCGACCATGATGCGTGGGTCGTTGAACGTCTGATCCGTGCCGAACACAAAGCGCTCGATGGGCGCTTCCTTCACAAGATCCTCCAGCCATATCTGCGTGTAGAGTGAGCCGTTGATGTCCAGATAGACCTTCGGGAAGCGGTTTGCCAGCCGCAGCGAATCCTGCACGCCCTGATACGTCCCGCCCATGTGGCAGAGCTGGAGCTTCAGCTCCGGGTAGCGCTCCAAAACCGGCTCAAAATCCGCCGGCGGGTTCGCGGGCTCAGTCTGCCAGGTATGGCAGGCGACGAGGATGTCGCGCTCGATGCAGTATTCATACAGGCGGTCATAGTCGCGCGTGGAGATATACGTCTGTGTCTCGCGCGGATGAATTTTCACGCCGACAAAGCCCGGGTCATTTTTGTATTTTTCCAGCTGCGCGATGCACTCGTCGTGGTAATGCGGGTCGTAAAAAATGGAGGCAAACACATAGCCGGGATAGAGCCGCGTGAACTCCATCATGCGCTCATTGCCGCCCGGCACATTGCCGTACAGCGCGCCAAGCCCGCTCGCGACCACCGCGCCGATGCCGATCTTACGGCTCAGGCGCAGGCTCTCGGCCACCGGGAGCGTGCAGGTGTAGGCGCCCGCCTGCTCGCCGTCGCCCAGATGGGCGTGCGCGTCCACGATCCGCAGACCCTCCGGGATCACGCCGTTCATAACATGTTCTTTGATCGTCATACGCCGCGCTCCTCCACCAGTCGTTCAAAGTTTCCGTGCGCGATGAGCTCCTTTTCCTCCTGCGACAGCTCGCAGTACAGAAGCTGGAACAGCTTGTCATACGGCTCTTTTTCCGGCATATAGCTGCCGAACAGGAACTTTTCCGCGCCAAGGATCTTTGTCATGTTCTCAATGCCGTAATACTCGATGGTATTGCAGGTGTCAAAATACACCTCGGGATAATACTGCGCAAAGCGGACATATTGGCGGTTGAGCCACTGGTCCGTGTTCGTGATGATGAGCCGGAGCTGCGGATACGCCTCCTTGACCGCCGCCGCATCGCGCAGGTCAAGCTCCTGAAGCGACACCAGCAGCGGCGTGCGGCTTTCCGTCAGCACGTCCAGCATCCAGTCGTACATCCACACATGCAGCGGCGCGGCGTAGGTTTTCGGATGGATGCGGAACAGCGCGTGCTCGTCGCGGATGGCACGGAGCATTTCCTCGCGGGTGAACGTCTCCTCGGCGTAGCACGGCGGCATCAGGCGGTAGACGGGATACTCCGTTCCGCCGGACTGCGCCGCGTAGCGGCGCGTGCGCTCGTTCGCGTCCGCACCCTTGTCGTAGTTGTAGATGGCGCGGGCGACGATCTGATTGCGGTCCGCCAGCGCCGCGACCTCGTCATGCAGGCACGCATATTGCAGCGGACGCCGCTGCACATAAAAGCCGCAATTGATGTCCTTGAAAATCATAGCTTCCTCCGTTTTTCCGGGAGACCGTCCGCCGCCGCGCGCCGGACGCCGGGTCAGTATGGTCGTGTAGCTGAGGTTTGTATCCGGGGTAAATACGAAAAGCGGGCGGCAGGCACGACCCTGCCCCCCGCTATGCTGGGTCACGGTTTTTCGGTTTGTTCGTTCAGGGCGTAACCGATGATTAAATTGGCAAGAGTTATCAGCGAGAGATTTTGTTCCAAATGAAAGTTTGGAAAACGCAGGAATACTTTATGTATTTCGCGTTTTTCAAACTGCACAGTTGGGGCAAAAGATCCGCTGAGAACCGCAGACAATTTATTCAGCGGTTACGCAGCCAACGCCTGTCAGCTCGTAGCGCTCCGCCTTGGCATAAAGACGCTCCAGCGCGTCCAGATTACGCATGGTGTCGGAAAGCCCGATGGGAAGCGGCTCTCCGTATAGGATCGCGCGGCTCATCGCCTCCGCCTCCAGCCGGTAGCACGCGCTGTCGGGAACGGAAATACGCTCCGTCTGATCGCCGATCGTCAGCAGCAGCTCACCCGCGCCGGGCTCAAAGAGCATCGGCACGCAGAGCGTCCCGCGCTCGCCGGCGAGCACCATGCGCTGCTCCTGCTGGGCGTTGAACCAGCTGTGGAGCGTGCCGAGCGTGCCGCCGTCATAGCGCAGCCAGCACGCCGCGTTCCAGTCCACACCGCCGCGGCATCCGAGCGAGCCGCCCACCTGTAAAAGCCGCTCGCCCTGTGCCGTCATCACGGCGTTCATACAATCGACCACATAGCAGCCGACGTCGTATAAACAGCCGCCGCCAAGCTCCGCGTCCTCCCGTGCGGGGCTTTTCCATGTCAGCGGATACCCGTGCGTGCCCTGCATACTGCAAATACGCCCAAGGACACCGCTGTTTACGATCTGCATCATTCTGCGGAATTTTTCACCGCAGCGGTACATAAATGCTTCCATCAGCAGCACGCCGTTTTCCTCCGCCGCGCGGCACATCGCGTCGCCGTCGGAGACCGTGCAGCCCATGGGCTTTTCGCACAGGACGTGCTTGCCGTGCTGCATGGCGCGGATCGCCCACTGCGCGTGCAGCGCATTGGGAACGGGCACATAGACCGCGTCGATCTCCGCGTCCTCCAGCAGCGCTTCATAGCTGCTGTAATGGCGGCACTCCGGCGCTGCCTCCGCCGGAAGCGGCGCGCGCGAGGCGACCGCCGTCACACGGCAGAGTTCCGACCCGCGCAGCTCCGGGATCATGAAATCCCGCGCGATCATCGCGTTTCCAAGCACGCCCCAGCGGACGCAGGTTTTACTCATGCCCGCAGCGCGGCATACGCCGCGTCCACCTGCGCGCAGATATGGTCGAGCGCCGCGCCGAAATAGCGCTCGCCCGCTTCCACCGTCGCGTCGCGCGGATCGCACAGCACGCACTTATCCGGCGTGGGCTTGCCTTCAAACACGCAGTCGTCGGCAATGCCCCAGTCGGTATACGCCAGCTTTACATCGCGCGGCGGGAACTGGGAGAGATCGACGTTTTCGTCGTCCAGATACCGTATGAGCGACGTTTCGACCTCGCAGGCGTGCCCAAAATCGAGCGTCTCGCCCGCGCGCGCAACGTTGGGGAACGCGACGATGACCTTGGACGGCGTCTCGTTGGAGAACTCGATCGCCAGGCGGTCAAGCTGCTCGCGCTGCCCCCACGCACCGTGCCCGTTCACGATCACGATGAGCTTATACTCCTGCTGCACGAGCAGGCGCAGATGCTCCCGCACGGTGACCGCGAACAGGTCCTCGCGCGCGTAATAGCTTTTTACGGAGTTTTTCGGAACGTCCATGCCGACCACATACATCGACTCGGCGTTCTCAAATCCCTTATCCTTCAGGATCTGTGCCGGGCGCTCGCGCTCCGTTCCGAGGAACAGCGTCGGCATCACCACGCCGCCGGTGCGCAGCGCCGCGCGGCGCGCAAGCTCCTGTGCCATCAGTGGGTCAGTGCCGAACGGCATGGCAGGACCATGCCACTCCAACGGTCCGAGCGGCAGATAGACGATCGGGCAGCGGGCGCGCTCCGCCAGAATTTCCCCCGGGCGCAGACGCTCTAACTGTACGGTACGCATAGGCGTTTCTCCTCCGATTGTGTTAGATCAGTGCGGACTCTTCCTTGCGCGACCAGTCGCCGACGCTGATGTAGCCGGCGGGCAGCGCCTTGGGCGTTTCAAACGTGGACTCCATCTGATACAGCGTGCCGTTCTCGGCGCTGAGCATAATGCCGTGCATCATCTCGAACACATGATACGCCATTTCCTTGCTGGCGCGGTGGTCACGACCGGCGGCGATGGACCATGCCATCTCCGTCGCGCCGAGACCGCGGGAGTTTTCCTTGTAGCCGTGCGTGAACGGGAACTCGACAGGCTCGCTCAGCGGCTTCTGCAGATACACCGGCGCGCCGAACTGGTTCGGGTCGCCCATGGTCAAAATGCCCTCCGTGCCGTAGATCTTCAGGCAGGTCTCCTCGTCCTCGATGCAGTCGGAGTTCATGTGCAGCGTGCCCAGAACGCCGTTTGCGTACTGCATGGTAGCGGTGATGACGTTGGGAACTTCCACGTCGTATTCCTTCTCAAAGCCGGGGGCGCCGATGCGCGTATTGACGCGATGCGGGTCGTTCGTGGAGGTGAACGCCGCCACGGACTTGACCGGTCCGAGGATGGCGGCGAGCGCAGTGAGATAATAGCCGCCCATGTCAAAGCCGATGCCCGCGCCCTTCTTGGCGAGGTGGGTCAGGAACTCGGCATAGATGCCGTAATCGCGGGAAACGGAGGCGCGGCAGCTCAGGGGCTTGCCGATCAGACCCTTTTCCACGATGTACTTTGCCGTCTGCACCGACGCGCCGAGGAATGTATCGGGCGCAACGCCCAGATGCAGCCCCTTGGCATTTGCCAGCTCGACGAGCTCCTTGCCCTGCCACAGATCGACAGCGATCATCTTTTCCGAGAAAACGTGCTTGCCAGCCAGCAGCGCCTGCTTGATGATGGGATAGTGCGCGGCGGGCGTGGTCAGGCAGATCACCAGTTCGATCTCGGGATCGGCGCAGATCTCATCCAGGCTCATCGCCCGGACACCGAACTTCTCCGCGCTGGCGTTCATGCGATCGACCATCAGGTCGCTGCACGCGACGAGGTCAATGGCAGTGAACTTGCCGGAGGTGAGGTTGGTCATGTAAATGTCGCTGATCGAACCGCAGCCAACGACAGCCGCTTTGATCTTTCTCATAGCGCTCCCTCCGCCTTACAGGCTCTCGATGATGGCGCGGATGTTCTTGGCGACCTGCGCGATCTCCGCGTCGGTGGAGTTGATGTTGATGCCCGTGCCCGAGCCGAGACCCTTGTCCACAACGCCGACGGAGATGTTGACGGCGCGCAGCAGGATGTCGTCGGTCTGCGGCAGCATATGCTTGGCATAGTGCGCGTCGCAGTTGTGGAACGGATGGTTGTCGGTCCACGTTTTCTTTTCGAGGATCTGCTCCATGTTGTTGTAAACATGCCAGCCGGAGTTTGCGATGGGGGCAGTGCCTGCCTTCTCGCAGAACTTCGCAGCCATTTCCTGCGTATCGAACAGCAGCGTCAGCAGCGTCGCGCACTCGCCGGCGTCGTTGATCCTGCGGAAGCCGAGACCGTCGATGCCCTGGAGCTGGTCCTTGAGCGCCTTCTTCTTGGCGCGCAGCGTTTCGAGGATGCCGTCGAGCTTTCTGCCCTGTGCCAGCGCGACCGCGCCCGCCAGCTCGTTCATACGCATATTCATGCCGACCATCGAACGGTTGCCGACCTCAACGCCCATGCGGGAGGGCTTATGACCCTGATCGTGGAAGCCGAAGGCGCGCTCGTACAGGTCGTCGTCAGACGTGCCGACAAAGCCGCCGTCGCCGGTGGTGATGGTCTTAAAGACGTTCAGAGAGTACGCACCCATGTTGCCGATCGTGCCGACGCGCTTGCCCTTATAGCTTGCGCCGACTGCCTGGCAGCAGTCCTCGATGACGTACAGATCATGCTTCTTGGCAATTTCCATAATGGGGTCCATGTCGCAGGGGTTGCCGAGCATATGGACCGGCATGATCGCCTTGGTCTTGGGGGTGATGAGCGCTTCGATCTTGGTGGGATCGATGGTCAGAGAGTCATCGACCTCCGCGAGGATCGGGGTCGCGTTCATCATGGCGATGGTCGCAATGGAAGCGATGAAGGTATAGCCGGGGACGATGACCTCGTCGCCCATGCCGATGCCCAGCGCTGCCAGGCAGCACATCAAAGAGCCCGTGCCGGAGCTGGTCGCCACAACGTGCTTATGCCCCAGACGCTCTGCCATTTCCTTTTCAAACGTTGCCACCTTCGCCTGGAAGCCGTCAACGCCCGGCGTGCCGTAGCGGAACAGGTTGCCGCTTTCGATCACGTCCATGAGTTCTTTCTTTTCTTCTGCTCCGAATACATAAGAGCCAGGTCCGCCTGCCATAATAAAATACCTCCCAGATAATTTTGCGTTTTTGCGTCAGTTGACGCTTGGATGCGCACAGCACACCCAATTCTACACTCTGATATTACCAGACTTCCCGGAAAACGCAACGATTTTTGCGTGTTCTCCAAGGTACGAAACTTGTCTTAAATAGTTTAGTGAAACCTTACGGCAGCACGCGCTCGGTGAAGCGGGTCCTGTGACCGTCCAGCGCGCGGACAAAGCCCTCGGCATACTTGCAGCCCGCCTGCATCCCGCGGAACTCCGAGGTGATGCGCACCGTGTCGAAGAAGCGCTCCTCGTCGCCGCCGAACTGCGCGTAGTTATCCGCCATCCATGCCTTCTGGCTCTCCATGCAGCCGAGCATTTTCATCTTCGTCTCATAGAAATCGGTGATGTCCACATAATCCGTCGGGATAAAGCCCATAGACGCCGCCGGCTCAAAATACCAGATGGAGGGGATCACGTCATACGGCGGCTCTTCCGTCTTGAGGTGCGCGATGGGGATCATCACGGCGATGTCGTTGATGATCTTGCTGGTGAGCATATGGTCGGGGTTATAGTCGTGCGGGTTGTGGGTAAAGATGACGTCCGCCTTGCAGTGCCGGACGAGGTTGATGAACTTCAGGCGCGTTTCGCGGTTGATCTCAAAGAACATCTCGTCGTCATAGTCCAGGCAGATGTACTCCGCGCCGATGATGGCGGCGGAATTGGCAGCCTCCTGCTTGCGGATGCGGCCGATCTCCTCCATCGTGTGATGGGCAGAGCCGATGTTGCCGTTCGTGGCGGTGGCGATAAAGACCTTGTGCCCCTGCGCGGCGTATTTTGCCAGCGTACCGGCGCACATGGTTTCGACGTCGTCGGGATGTGCTCCAACTGCAAGAATATTCATAATACAATTCCTTTCGTCAAAAGTGGCGGGCGCGCAGCCGTGCCGCATTGGAGGAAGCGGCGCGGCTGCGCCCTGCCCGATCCAACTATGTCATGTTTTACCGAATTTGAAAATAGACAATTTATCGTTTTGATGGGCAATTTTTGTTGTGGCAAGCGATGATGAAATTGGCAAGAGTTATCGGCGAGAGATTTTGTCCCAAATGAAAGTTTGGAAAACGCAGGAATACTTTATGTATTTCGCGTTTTTCAAACTGCACAGTTGGGGCAAAAGATCCGGCGATAACCGCAGACGATTTTATCAGCGGTTGCCAGGAAAATTAACTCTTCTTGCGCTCGGTCTGCACCATAACAGCCAGGAAGAAGATAAGGCCCACGGCGATGTACTGGTAGAAGTCGGGCAGACCGATCATGATGAGTCCGTTCTTCACCACGAACACGATCATAACACCGACGAACGTCAGCGCCAGATTGCCCTTGCCGCCTGCCATGGACGTACCGCCGACAATCGTCGCGGCGATGGCTTCCATCGGGATGGTGTCACCGAGGAAGGCGTTGGCAGAACCGATCCGGCTGGCGTAGAGCATACCTGCCAGAGCTGCGAGCACGTCACAGAGCAGGAACACGAACATCTGCACGCGGTGCAGGCTGATGCCGCAGATATGCGCGCACTTCGCGTTGCCGCCGACGAGGTAGATGCAGCGGCCGAGCTTGCGGTACTTGAGGAACAGCGACACCAGAACATAGCACAGCACCAGCGCGATGATCGGGAACTGGATGCCGAGCACCTTCATCTGACCCCATTTGGTGAACGCCGCGTACTTTGCATCAAACATCGGGATGGGGAAGCCGTCGGTAAAGATGTAGATGATGCCGCGGTAAACTGACTGGAGTGCGAAGGTCGTGATGAACGCGTTCATGCCGAGATAGGACACGCACGCGCCCGCCAGCAGACCGCACACAAGCCCCACCGCGATACCGGCAAGCAGCGCCAGAATGACAGAGCCGCTCGAGCCCATCACGGTCGCCGCCGCGAGACCCGCCATCGAGGCGATCATGCCGACCGACATATCGAAGTAGCCGGACATGATGCAGGTGCACTCGCCGATGGCGATCATACCGACGACCACGGAGGTGATGAGAATACTGAACAGGTTCTGACCCGTCAGGAAGTTGCTGTTGGAAAAGCTGAAGATGATGCACAGCACAATCAGAACGCCGATCGTCAGCAGAGGCTGGATCTGATTGCGGGTAAGTTTCTTTTTCATAGCCATTTGTCCTTTCTCCTCCGCCCCGCTTATTTCGGCCGCTCGGTCTGGACGAGGATCGCCAGCACCAGGATCGCGCCCGTTGCGATATGCTGATAGAACGCCGGCACCTGGATCATAGTCAGACCGTTTTGCAGGCAGACGACGAACATGATGCCCACGAACGTCATCGCAGGATTCGTCTTGCCGCCCGACATGGACGTGCCGCCGACGACCGCGCCCGCGATCGCCTGCATCGCGTACATTTCACCGATGACCGGCTGACCAGAGCCGGAACGGGATGCGAACAGCACGCCTGCCAGCGCGGACAAAAAGCCGCTGATCGTGAACGCGAGGGTCTGGCACAGCTCCACGCGCAGACCGACGTTTTTCGCCGCTTCAGGGTTGCCGCCGACAACGTGCAGGTCGCGCCCGAACTTGGTAAAGCGCAGGACAAAGTAGATGGCAACGAATGCCAGGATCAAGATCACAATGGCAGGCGTAACGTCCGTGCCGAAGATCTTGTGCTGACCGAGCCACTTAAATTCCTTGAACTTCGTCATGCGGATGGCGTCGCCGTTCGTCAGGATGTAGATGACGCCGCGCCAGATGTTCATCAGCGCAAACGTTGCGATCCACGCCGGCATTTTGAGGTAGCCGACGGAAACACCGGCGACCAGGCCCGACAGGATACCGAACACAAGCGCGATGGCATAGGCAACATACGTTGCGTAGCCCGCCTCGGAGATGAGCATCGTGACGATGATGCCGCCGAGCGAGGCGACCATGCCGACCGCCATATCGAACGCGCCCGTCAGCAGGCACACGCTCTCCGCGATGCCGATGAGTCCCAGCGGGACTGCCGCCGCCAGCAGCGCGACCAGATTCGCGGGCTTCAGGAAGTACGGAGATCGGATTCCGAAGAACGCCATGACAACGACCAGCGCAGCCAGAACGATGATATTCTGCCGCGTGTCGCGGTTGATCCCTTTTTTAAGGTTTATTTTAGCATTAGACATATTGACTCTCCCTCTTGCAGGTCTTGCAGGCTTCTTCGGTTAAGACGAGAACGCGTAGCGGATGACGTCGTCCTCTTGCAGATTTTCGTTCTGAAGCTCCGCCGTGATGCGCCCCTCGCACATGACGAGGATGCGGTCGCTGACGCCGATGATCTCCGGCAGCTCGGAGGAGACCATGATGATCGCCTTGCCCTCCGAGGCAAGCTGATGCAGCGCCCGGTAGACCTCCGCCTTCGCGCCCACGTCGATGCCGCGCGTCGGCTCGTCAACGATGAGCACGTCGCAGTCCGCCATGACCCATTTTGCCAGAACGACCTTCTGCTGGTTGCCGCCGGAAAGACCGCCGGCGTTCATATCATAGCCGGTCGCCTTCACGCGGAAGATCTGCATACCCTTGGTGGCGTACTCTTTCTCTTTGCGCATGCTCAGGTTGTGCAGCCCGTCCATGATCGCCTTGAAGTTCGTCATGCTGAGATTCCACTTCAGGGAGTTTTCCAGCAGCAGACCTTCCTCGCGGCGGTTTTCGGTCACAAGACCGATGCCCGCACGGATCGCCTGCCCCGGTGTTTTGATCGAGACCCTTTTGCCCAGCACCTCGACCTCGCCGGAGTCCTTGGGGTCAGCGCCGAACAGTCCGCGCACGAACTCTGTCCGCCCTGCGCCGACCAGCCCGTAGAGTCCCAGGATCTCGCCCTTATGGACCTCCAGATTGATGTCCTGATAGAATTTGCCGTGGCTGAAGTTCGTCGCGCGCAGCGCGACCTCCTCCTGCACGTCCGAATGGTCGCGGTCGCCGAAGAGGTTGACGTCACGACCGATCATCATCGACACGAGTTCGTCGTTCGTCGTGTCCTTCACCGCGCGCGTGCCGACGTAATTGCCGTCGCGGAAGATCGAGACCTCGTCGCACAGCTCGAAGATCTCCTTCATTCTGTGGCTGACGTAGACGATCGCGATGCCGCGCGACCGCAGGTCGCGGATCAGGGAGAACAGGATCTCCACCTCGCTGTCCGACAGCGACGACGTCGGCTCGTCAAACGCGATCACGCGCAGGTTGTCGCTCGTGAACGCGCGCATGATCTCGATGAGCTGCCACGCGCCCATGCCGAGATCGCCCGCCTTGGTGCGGACATTGATCTTTTCGCCCGGCTTGCCGAGCATGGATTTGACTTCATTTGCGCGGCGGTACATCGTTTTCCAGTCGATCGTGCCCGCCTTGGTACGCGGCTGGTTACCGAGGAAAATATTTTCCGCCACGCTCAGCTCGCGCAGCATCTGCATTTCCTGCGGTACAACGTGTATGCCGTATTTTCTCGCCGTTTCGACGTTATTGACTTCGATTTCTTTTCCGTCCAGATAAATTTGCCCGGAGTCTTTGGTGTAAAGACCCGTGATGATCTTGAGAAGGGTGGATTTGCCCGCGCCGTTCTCGCCGCAAAGCGCATGGACCTTGCCCGGCTTCAGCGAGATCTCAACGCCGTTGAGCACGCGGTTGCCGTAGAAGGATTTTACGATGTTTTCAGCTCTTAAAGTAATTTCTTCGCTCATAATTTACCCCGCAGTTCGTGCCGCCCTCGCGGCGGTCTGTGATCTGTTCAGCCCGCCCGTGGGCGGGGGTCTCTCTCTTAGAAAGCGGGGCGGTCCCGCAAGACCGCCCCACGGTGGGTTATCAGATGTCTCTTAATGCTATTTTTTAATTAGCTCGCGTAGACGTCGTTGTAGAACTGCTGCGCAGTATCCTTGTCAACAACGTTCAGGTCGTAACCGGTGAAGCCGGGGATCGGCGTGCCGTTCTCGACCAAGTCGATGATGATGTTGCCCATGCCGACGCCGGACGGAGCAGAGGCAAGACCCACGCCGAAGCAGCAGTCAGCAACTTCGGGATCCTGGAGCATCAGCTCGATCGGGTTCGGAGTGGAGATGCAGTCCGCGATGATCGTGTTCTTCAGATCCACGCCGGATTCCTTGAAGAGGGTGACGGTCGGGACGATGGAGTCAGCGCCGCCCGCGGAGATGAGCCACTTGTCAACGCTGGAGATGTTTGCCTGCAGCGTGGAGGAGAACTTGGCGATGACTTCGTCAGACAGGGAGCCGCCGCAGTCCAGCCACACGACGCGATCGTCGGGGATGTCGGGATAGGCTTCCTTGATGGCGTCGTAGAACGCGACGTTTCTCAGATGGATGGATTCAACAGCGGGGCTGTCCTGAATGACGAAGTAGAAGTTGCTGTAATCGTCCTTCACGCCGTCCATGAAGTTTCTCTCTTCCATCTTCTTGGCGACGTGCTCGCCGAGACCATGGTGCAGGAAATAGTCGTCCAGACCATAGTGCGGGGAGTAGAAGCCGTAAGCGTCAGCACCGGGATCGTCCGTGGTCAGGTAGGCGATGCCAGCGTCCTGCAGCATGGCAACAGCGTCGGGCAGCAGCGCGGTGTTGACCGGGGTCATGACGACCGCGTCAAAGTCCTGGTTGATGATGTTCTGGATGCCGTCGAGCCAAGCCTGCTCGTCGGAGTTGGCGTCGATGTAGAGGTACTCATAGCCGGCAGCCTTCACGGTGTCGCCCAGAGAGTTCGCCTTCGGCGTGAACCATGCGCCGGAGAACTTGCAGACGAACGCGACCTTCACAACGCCGTCAGCCTTGAAGTCCTTGTAGTTGGGGTAGTTGCTGTAGTACCAGGTGTTGGTGGAGTCGCTGTACTCATAGCCGGTCAGAGGATCGGAGACGAGCGTGCCGGCATCGCGGGCAGCCTCAGCGTCCTCCTCGCTCAGAGCTTCGCCGGTGGCGGCGGGAGCTTCGGCAGCGGGAGTGTCAGCAGCGGGAGTCTCGGTAGTGTCGGATGCGGCGGGTGTCTCGGTTGCGGGGGAGTCCGTTGCGGGGGTCTTGTCACTGGAGGCGCAGGCGACCAGAGCAAACACCATCAGAACCGCAAGCAGAAGCGCGATCAGCTTTTTCATGGGTTTTCCTCCTTAATATTTTCTCCGGGATCATCCTCGGAACTCAGGGCGTGCAGCAGCGTTTCCTGAATGCCTAAAGTATAACAGCTTTTAGCTGAATTAACAATCGTGCAGGCATCCAAAAACAGGGGTCATAATTTGTGAATATTGTTAATTCCATATTAAATCCGTTTAGTTTTTCATGATTTTTTAGATAAAACGCACTTTTTCAAACAAAATTTGTGTCATTTTTGTCCGAACGCGCAAAATTTGCAGCTAAAATTTTGAGCTGAATATTGAAATTTGCTAAAAAGCATTGTATGCTATAGTCCCATAGGGATTAGTGCGCCCCTGTGGTGGAACGCTGCATCAGGAAGGAGCTGCCACCATGCCCAAGATCACGAACCGGGACATCGCGCTGCGCGCCGGTGTCTCCCCCGCCGCGGTCTCCATGGCGATCCACGGAAGAAAAGGGGTCTCGGAAGCGACCCGCGCGCACATATTAAATATTGTGCGCGAAATGAACTATACTCCCCCCGCACGCGCGCACAGCGTGCGGTTAAAAACGATCGTGCTGCTCATCGGCGACCCTGCCGAGCCGCTGCTGCCGCCGGTCATGAAGGCGCTGCTGCGGCTGGCGCAGGAAAACGGCAGCGAGCTGCGCGTGCTGCCGCAGCATCAGCTGCTTGAAAATCCGGCGGAGCTGTTAAGCAGCTGCAGCTTACTCGTTACATTTGACGGTCTGGAGCGTTCGGTGCTCGATGAGCTCGCGCCGCTCGTGCCGCAGGTCCTGATCGTGGACGGCAATTTCTCCCGCAAGCCGTTCTGGAACGTCCGCATCGACTATTCCGGCGCTGTGTACGCGCTCACGCGCCGCCTGGCGGAGATGGGGCATCGCAGCTTCATCTATCTGAACGCCGATCTGCAGGCGTCTAAAAACCTGTTCTGTTTCAGCGGTTTTCAGAAGCTGATTTTAGAGATGCACCTGCCGCTCAACCCGGCGCAGATCATCATGGACCTCCAGCGCGACCCGCATATCTGGTCGCACATCCCGGATATTATCCGCGACTTTAATATCTCCGCCATCATCTGCACGTCCGACCGCGCAGCGGTCGAGGTCGTCAACCGCCTGCGCGCGTTTGACATCCGCGTGCCGGAGGATGTGTCCGTCGCCGCCGTATCCGACGGCGTCTGCCCGGAGCACCCGAATTTCTCCTTTACGCACGTCGGGCTCAACTACACCGCCATCGAAGAGGAGCTGCGGCGGCTCATCGTGCACACCGTCCCGTCGGACGAGCACGTTGACGTCCTCATCCCGTATAACCCCGTCCGTGACGGCATCAGCACCGCCGCACCGAAGTTCAACCCCGCGCAGAAAAAGCTCGTCATCATGCTCTACCTCAAAAATCACCCGTCGCTGCGCATCGTGCGCGCGGGCTTTCTGGACATGATTCAGCAGATGGGCTATCAGGCGGAGGTCGCCGGCATCGAGAGCGATGATTATAATGAATATTTCCGGGCAATGCGCGAGCTGGCGAATGAGAAGATCGACGGGCTCATCTCGTGGCTGGCAGAGCCGGGGGCGTTCGACTGCTTTACGCAGCGCGGCATCCCGGTCGTCACGCTGCACGGCGTTACGCGCGAAATGGAGGGCTTTGGCGAGCAGGCGCGCATTGCCGAGGACCCCGCGAAGATCGCCGCCGAGGTGGCACAGTTCTTTACGGCGCGTCTGCGCGACCGCGCCGGCGTTCTGGCAGTCTCGCAGAGCAGCGACAATATGCTCGAATCCTCCATCACGCGCGAGCTCATCGCGCAGATGCGCGAAAAATGCCCGAATGTCACCGTTCGCAACGAGTTTGACTTTGTGCAGACAGATCGCACCGATATGCTGGTCGATTATATCCGTAATACGCCCGATCTCGTCGGCGTGTTCACCACGGCAGGCTACGCCTGCGTCAACTGGGCGGCGGCAAAAAAGGCTGCCGGACGGAGCGACCTGATTCTGGTCGGCACAGACTACAGCGACGAAAGTATCCATCTGATTGAGACCGGCGAGGTCGATGCATTCGTTGCGCAGCCGCTGTATGAAGAGGGACAGATGGGCGTGGTCGCCATGGACGCCATCCTCCGCGGCAACCAGTTCCCCTGCTTCCGCTCGCTGGACGCCCCGCTGGTCACAAGAGAGAATCTCGAAAAATACCGCAGACTGCTGCAAGAGGTCAATAACTGGTACGCATAAAAAAGAGTCCGCCCGCAGGAAACCCCGCGGGCGGATTTTTGCACGCTCTTCCAGCCGAGCCGCACACCAAAGCCTTCCCCATGTGGGGAAGGTGGCTCGCGCAGCGAGACGGATGAGGAGAAGGGTGGTACGTTCTGAGCTGTTCTACGTTTGCACAGCGCAAAGGCTTCCCTTGGTGACCAAGGGAAGCTGTCGCCGTAGGCGACTGAAGGGATCAGAACGTTGAGGTTAGCAACACGCCACCAGTAGTGCAGCAAAACCTACACCTTCTCATCCCTTCCGTCACGGCTTCTCCGTGCCACCTCCCCTTGGTCACCAAGGGGAGGCTTTGGTGCGGTCAAAACGCGCCGCAGCTCATAAACCGCAGGTCTTCCCCTCATCAGTCGGCTTCGCCGACAGCTTCCCCTCAAGGGGAAGGCTTTGGGATTTTACAAAAACGCGCCCCGCCGGTTGGTGGGGCGCGCTTTTGCTATTTTTTACTTGCGGAGCTTCTTCTCCACATCCTCCTTGAGGATGGCGGTGAAGGCGTCGATACTCATCGCACCCAGGTCGCCCTCGGCGCGGTGGCGCGGGGAGACCGTGCCGTTTTCGATGTCGCGGTCGCCCACGATCAGCATATACGGCACTTTTTCAAGCTGCGCCTCGCGGATCTTCTTGCCGATCTTCTCGTTGCGCGCGTCCACCTCCACGCGGTAGCCCTGTGCGTCGAGCTGCGCGGAGAGCTTGGCGGCGTAGTCGTTCGCGCGGTCGGTCACGGGCAGGAGCTTGACCTGCACCGGGCTGAGCCACGTCGGGAACGCACCGGCAAAGTGCTCGGTGATGACGCCGATGAAGCGCTCGATCGAGCCGAGGACCACGCGGTGGATCATCACCGGGCGATGCTTCTGCCCGTCCTCGCCGATATACTCAAGCTCAAAGCGCTCGGGAAGCTGCATATCGAGCTGGATCGTGCCGCACTGCCAGGTGCGTCCCAGCGAGTCCGCCAGATGGAAGTCGAGCTTCGGGCCGTAGAACGCGCCGTCACCGGCGTTGACGATATACTCCTTGCCCATCTCGGTGATGGCGGCAGCGAGGGTCTCCTCGGCAAAGCGCCAGTCCTTCTCGTCACCGATGTGGTCGTCCGGCATGGTGGACAGCTCGATCTGATACGTCAGACCGAACGTGGAATAGACCTCGTCAAACAGCTTCACGACGTTCTTGATCTCGTCCTTCATCTGATCCCAGGTCATGAAGATGTGCGCGTCGTCCTGCGTGAAGCAGCGCACGCGGAACAGACCGTGCAGCGCGCCGGACAGCTCGTGCCGGTGCACCAGACCCAGCTCGCCCACGCGCAGCGGCAGGTCGCGGTAGGAGTGCGGCTCGCTGGCGTACACGATCATGCCGCCCGGGCAGTTCATGGGCTTGACGGCATAGTCCTCGCCGTCGATGACGGTGGTGTACATATTCTGCTTGTAGTGATCCCAGTGACCCGAGCGCTCCCACAGGCGGCGGTTGAGGATCATCGGCGTGGAAATTTCCACATAGCCGTAGCGCTTATGCACCTGACGCCAGTAGTCGATCAGGGTGTTTTTCAGCACCATGCCCTTCGGCAGGAAGAACGGGAAGCCCGGACCTTCCTCCGTCAGCATGAACAGCCCCAGCTCCCTGCCGAGCTTGCGGTGGTCACGCTTTTTTGCCTCTTCGATGCGCGCCAGATACTCGTCCAGCTCTTCCTTCTTCGGGAAGGCGACGCCGTAGATACGCTGGAGCGTCTCGCGGTTGGAATCGCCGCGCCAGTAGGCGGCGTTGCAGGCGGTGAGCTTGATGGCGTTGCCCTTGATGCGCCCGGTGGAGTCCAGATGCGGACCGGCGCAGAGGTCGGTGAACTCGCCCTGCGTGTAGAAGGAGATGTGCGCGTCCTCCGGCAGGTCGTTGATGAGCTCGACCTTATACGGCTCGCCCTTGTCCTCCATATATTTAATGGCTTCCTCGCGCGGCAGCTCAAAGCGCTCGAGCTTCAGCTTTTCTTTGCAGATCTTGCGCATTTCGGCTTCCAGCTCTTCCATGATCTCCGGCGTAAAGGCAAACGGCGCGTCAAAGTCATAGTAGAAGCCGTTGTCGATCGACGGACCGATGGCGAGCTTGACCTCCGGGTGCAGACGCTTGACCGCCTGCGCCAGAACGTGGGAGCAGGTGTGCCAGTAGGTACGGCGGTACTGCTCGTTTTCAAAGGAAAATTCGTTGTTTTCAGACATTTTCATTGCCTCCTTGTTGATTTGGGGCAAAACAAAACTGCTCCACCCCCGAAAAGTTCAGGGGTGAAGCAGAAAGCTCCACGGTTCCACCCTGCTTACGGAAACATTCCGTCGCTCGTGATCTCTGTAACGGGAGAACCCGTCGCCGCTTACTCGTCGGTTCAGCGGCGCAGCTCAAAAGGGGTACCTCCGCGGCAGACGTCGGGCTTTTTTCACCAGACAAAGCCCTCTCTGCGGCGCTGCGGGTGCGGAAGCGTATCTTTTTCAGCGCTTTTATCGCCCCTACTATACCACGCGCGGACGATTCTGTCAATTTTGAAGTGATGAAATTTATTTTTAACTATTTTGTTATTTTTTGTTCCGTTTTATTCGATAAAATATTACATTATCCGCCAAATTTGTTCCTTTTTACGCGCCCAAAATTTTTGAATTTCTCGTAAAAGTTGTCGTATTTTCGCGTTCTATTATAAAGTTCTTGACTTTTCACGCAAAATAGTTATAATTCATATCATGTGATGTTTCGCATATAATTGTAACGCATTTGTAACCGACATCGTCGGCTACTGTATTCAGGAAAGGAGGCTTCCCGATCATGAAGTCCTATCGAAAGATCCGACCGCTTCTTCCGGCTGCCACCACTGCCGCTCTGCTGTGCATCTGCATCGTATTCAGCAGCGTCGCCGCCGCCGGCACGCAGCCTGCCGTGGCGCAGGTCACTGCCGCGCCCGCTCCGGCTGCCGTGGAAACGACCGCCGCCGCGCCCTCTATGGAGGTCGAGCTGCTTGCGGCGCAGGAAGAAACGACGTTCCCCGCCACCGTCCTGGCGCAGCCCGCGCAGCCGCTGCCCATCTCGCAGGAGGATCTGCGGCAGATGGCAGCCGATGCTGAGGCGGAAGCCGCGGAAGCGGAGGCTGCCGAAGCAGCCGCCGAGCCCGCCGTGCCGGACGATCTGGTGCTGATCGACCACTTCACCGCCACCGCCTACTGCACGACTGGCACGACCGCCACGGGTACATACACCACTGTGGGGCGCACCCTCGCTGTGAATCCGTCGATGATCCCCTACGGCACGCACGTCTGGCTGTTTTTCCCGGACGGCACGCTCGTCGGCGATTTCTACGCGGAGGACACCGGCTCTAACATGATGGCGCATCCCTACGTCATCGACATCTACAAGGGCGCGGATTCCTACGACGAATGTATGCAGTGGGGCGCGCAGCGTGTGAGCGTCTACGTCAGCGCGTCGGAAACGAACTGAGCTTTGGATTGAAAATCCGCCTTTCGTCTGCTAGAATGCTAGCATCAGTTGACAAGAGCACACACGGTTTTTCGCAGGGCAAAACAGCGCCTGGCTGCGTTATCCTCGTTGGTGGGCGTCAGCCCACCCGCCTCGTCTGCCTTGCCAGCCGCCGTTTATCCTCCGCGAAAAACTCCGAAGGACTTGCCGGCACGGCTGGGGCGTTGCCTGCAAGGCAGAGGACGCAGGCTTGCTGGCGCAAGTCAAGGACGATAACGCCGCAGGCGGCGTTCCAGCCGCGCCCGCAAGCGTGCGTGCCCTTGTCAACTGATGCTAGATGAAAGGCGGATTTTTTATGGATCTTTGTAATATTACCGAAATCAAAGCCCTGCTGGCGCGGCACGGCTTCCATTTTTCCAAGGCAAAGGGGCAGAATTTCCTCACCGCCGCGTGGGTGCCCGAGCGCATCGCGGAGGAAGCGGGCGTGGATGAAACCTGCGGCGTGCTCGAGGTCGGACCGGGCGTCGGTCCGCTGACAAAACAGCTCTGCCGCCGCGCGGGCAAGGTCGTGGCGGTCGAGGTCGATACGTCCCTCCAGCCGCTGCTGGCGGAGACGATGGCAGGCTGCAACAATCTGGAAATTTTATTCCGCGACATCCTCAAAACGGATATTCCCGCGCTGGTGCGCGAGGAATTTGCGGGGCTGAGACCCATGGCGTGCGCCAATCTCCCCTATTACATCACCACGCCCATCCTCGCCGCGCTGCTGGAAAGCCGCGCCTTTTCCTCCGTCACCGTCATGGTGCAGAAGGAGGTCGCGCAGCGCATCTGCACCCCGGCGGGCAAGAGTGAATACGGAGCGTTTTCGGTGTTCTGCCAGTATTATGCCGAGCCGCGGCTGCTGTTTGACGTGCCGCCGTCGTGCTTCATCCCGCAGCCCAAGGTCACGTCCGCCGTGCTGACGCTGCCCGTGCGCAGTGCGCCGCCGTGTGACATTGCGGATGAAAAGCTCTTTTTCCGCGTCGTGCGCGCGAGCTTTGCCCAGCGGCGCAAAACGCTCCTGAACGCGCTCTCGTCCGGCTTCTCCGAGCTTTCCAAGGCGGAGCTTGCGGCGATCATCGAAGGCTGCGGCTTTGCACCCACCGTGCGTGGCGAGACACTGGATATTCCCGCCTTTGCCGCCATCGCAAACGCGCTCGCGGCGCGGCTTTCGTAATGTATTACGTCTATATCGTCCGCTGCCGGGACGGCAGCCTCTACACCGGGCTTGCCAAATACCTCTGCCGACGGATGCGCGAGCATTTTGAGCGCACCGCCGCCTGCGCCAAATATACGCGCAGCCGCCCGGTCACGGCGCTGGAAGCTGTCTGGCGCACCGAGACGCGCAGCGCCGCCGCCTCGCTCGAGGCGCTCATCAAATCCCTCTCCCGCGCCCAAAAGCAAGCTCTCATCGCCGCCCCGGACACGCTCCTCCCCCGCTACGCCGACCGCCTCCCGGCGCAGGACTATACCCCGCTCTCCGGCATCACCCTGAAAATGTGTCTGGATAACAGCGCCATGCTGTAAACGTTTGTGTTTGCAGCATGGATTTTTGTATTTTTTAACGATTGACTTTACCGCCTAAAAGCGCTAAAGTATCTGCAACTTATACTAGAATCTGTTAAAAAGCTTGAAGAGCTTTTTATAGCGCCAACGGCGCGTCAGATTCTGCATGAGACGGCGCAGCGTGCATTCGCACGATGCGAGTGTGCGTAGCACACGGGATTCTTGATTAAATATTTTGATCAAGAATCAGTATTAATACCAGAAGGGGCGATCTGTATGCAGCAAATGAGCCGCCGCAGCCAGCATTTTACCGATTCCGTGATCCGCCGGATGACCCGCGTCAGCCTGTCGTGCGGTGCGATCAACCTCGCGCAGGGCTTCCCGGACTTTGACCCGCCCAAAGCCATGACCGACCGTCTGGCGGAGCTGAGCCCCATCGGTCCGCACCAGTATCCCATCACCATGGGCGCGCCCAACTTCCGGCAGGCGCTCGCGCGCAAATGCGGGCGCTTTATGGGGCGCACGCTCGACCCTGAAACGGATATGGTCGTCACCATCGGCTCGACCGAGGCGATGGTCGATACGCTCTTTGCCCTGACGAACCCCGGTGACAAGGTCGTCATGTTCTCGCCGTATTTTGAAAACTACCGTGCGCAGACGCTCATGGTCGATTGTGAGCCCGTGTTCGTCCCGCTCGTACCGCCGACGTTCCAGTTTGACCCGGAGCGGCTGGAGGACGCATTCCGCCAGCATCCCAAGGCGATCCTCATCTGCAATCCCTCCAACCCCAGCGGCAAGGTCTTTACCTATGACGAGCTGCACCTGATCGCCGACCTGTGCATCCGCTACGACGTCTACTGCATCATGGACGAGGTGTACGAGCACATCGTCTATGACGGGCACAAGCACACCTACATGAATAGCCTCCCCGGGATGTGGGAGCGCACCGTGAGCTGCTCCTCGCTGTCCAAGACGTATTCCGTCACCGGCTGGCGGCTGGGCTATGCCATCGCGCCGCAGCCGATCATGGACCGCATCAAGCAGTACCATGACTTCAACACCGTCGGCGCTGCCGCGCCGCTTATGGAGGCTGCCGTCGTGGGGCTGGACTTCCCGGACAGCTACTACAAAGAGTTTGCCGCGCATTATGCGCATATGAAGGAGCTGTTCACCGGCGGGATGCGCTCGCTCGGCATTCCGTTCACCGAGCCGGAGGGGACGTATTTCGTCCTTGCCGACATCGCGCCCTACATGAAAAAGGGGCAGTCCGACGTGGACTTCTGCCTGGAGATGGCGCAGAAGGTCGGCGTCGCCTGTGTGCCGGGCAGCTCGTTCTTCCAGGAGGACGTCAACCACATCGTCCGCCTGCACTTCGCCAAAAAGGACGAAACGCTGACCGCCGCCCTCGACCGCCTGAGCAATCTCAAAAAGCTCGCCAACGCATAAATGATCCCGCCCGCTCCCTACTTGGAGCGGGCATTATTTTGCTTCTGGCAGATCGACAATTTGCATTCGCCGATATATAATCATCGTTATATAACGTCGGATATATAGGCATGATATTGTCAGCGCAGGAGGAAATAGTATGAAAAACAGCGCAGTGGTCGTGATCGACCTGCAAAATGACATCACGAAAAACTACCGGGAGATCATCGAAATCGTGTCGGTAGCGCGCGGGCTCGTCATCAGCGGCATTCTGATCCTGCTTCTCCCGGCGCTCGTCAGCGCCAGCGCCATCTGGTTCGCCATGCCCATCACCGAGCTCCTCACCGCCGTCTACGCCGTCACCGCCATGAGGCGCTACACCGCAAAGCTGCAAGCCTCTTGAAACCCGCGCCGTCTCTGTGCTATAACAGACGCAGAAAGCGGACGATGGGAGAATTACCATGACGATCAACTGTGTTTGGGAGCATAACGGCAGCGACACGCTGCTGTATGCGGCAGATCATATCGGCGCGTATACCCGCGGAGAAACGTTAGACGCTGCCGCCCGGAAAATGCCGGCGGAAATTTGCGCTTACCGCAACTGGTGCGGTGAACCAGCCGGCGCGGACGTGCGCGTTGCCATCGTCGGAGAAAAAGCCTCCGCGCTCACGATCCGTGACGCGGATTCCGATGTGCTCTTTGAAAGCGAAAAAGCCCCGCTGACGGCGGCGGAATACGCAAAACTGAAGGCGCTGGCTCTGCGATCGGCGCGGGACTTTCTGGCGCTCTATAAATCCGTCCCCGACAAGCACGCGGCAGCAGCGCCCGCACGCGAAACGTTCTACGGCAAAGTCCCCCGCACGGCGGAGGAAATGTATGTGCATACGAAAAACGTCAACGCGTACTATTTTTCGGAGATCCATGTGGACGCTGATAACGACGGCAGCATCTGCGAGTGCCGCGCACGCGGATTTGACGCGCTGGAAGCGCAGCCGGACTTTCTGCAAAATGCAGTCTTTCACGGCAGCTACGCGGAGGATTGGTCACTGCGCAAGGTGCTTCGCCGCTTTGTCTGGCACGACCGCATCCACGCCAAAGCGATGTACCGCATGGCAGTCAGCCTCTTCGGCACGGAGCGCATTGAAAACCCATTTTGCTTTTGAGACAAAAAACTCCTGAAGCCATTTGGTTTCAGGAGTTTTTTACAACTTAAAATCCCTTATTCAGCCTTCTTGCCGTCCAGCGTTTCCTCGGTGATCGCGCCGATGTCTTCGGCTTTGACCTTTTTGGGAAGCGCCAGCGACAGGACCATTGCCACCACGAACACGCCCGCGACGGGGTTGTTCGCAAAAATGTCGCTCACGATCTGCGGCATCCCGGAGAAGAACGCCGGGACCTGCGTCACGCCGATGCCGATGGCAAAGCTCGTTGCGGCGATGATGGTGTTGCGCTGGTCAAAGCCGCACTCGCCCAGCATGGTCACGCCGGAGACGATGATTGCGCCGAACATGATGACCGTGCAGCCGCCGAGCACGCAGTCGGGAAGCGTGGAGAAGAACGCGCCCACGGGCGGGAACAGACCCGCGATGATGAGCGTCAGCGCGCCGAACATGATGGTAAAGCGGTTGACGACCTTGGTCATGGCGACCAGACCCACGTTCTGGCTGAACGACGTGATGGGCGGGCAGCCGAACACGCCGCCGGAGACGGCGGAGATGAAGCCGTCGCAGCCCAGCGAGCCGGAGACTTCCTTTTCGGTGATCTCGCGCCCCAGACCGCCCGTGCAGACCGCCGACGTATCGCCGATGGTCTCCGCCGCGGAGACGAGGAACACGAGCGTCACGGACACAATCGCGCCGAGGTCAAACTTCGGCGTGTAGGCAAACAGCTTCGGCAGCGCGACGATGCCGAGCTCCTGCACGGTATTCTTCATGCTGGCAAAATCGACCATGCCGAAGAACAGCGACACGATGTAGCCGACGATCAAGCCGAACAGAACGTAAAGCTGCTTCCAGAAGCCCTTGGCAAGGGAGTTATAGATCAGGCACGCCGCCAGCGTGATGACCGCCACGAGCAGGTTCTGCCACGCGCCGGTGGGATAGACGGACGAGCTTGCAAACGACGAAATGCCGGTGGAGAGCAGGCTGAAGCCGATACTCGTCACGACGCACGCCGAGACGATGGGACTGACAAACCGCCGCCAGTATTTTGCAGTCAGACCGAGCAGTCCCTCTATACAGCCGCCCACGATCACCGCGCCGACCATCAGACCGTAGTCCCGCGCCGCGAGCGTCATCATCGCGGACAGGAACGTGAAGCTGAGGCCCATCACGACCGGCAGTCTTGAGCCGATGCGCCAGACGGGATAAAGCTGGATGAGTGTGCCGATGCCGGCAATGAGCATCGCTGCCTGAATGAGCAGCGCCGTGTCGATCGCCGTGAACGCGACGCCGTTATATTGGGCGACGCCGGCAATGAGCATGACGGGCGTGACGTTGGCGACGAACATTGCCAGCACGTGCTGCAAGCCAAACGGGATGGCTTTTGCGACCGGGACTCTGCCGTCGAGCTTGTAGATGTTCTCGACGGAAGCCGGTGCGCGGGACTTCTTGTCTTTCATTTGTATTTCTCCTTTTGTTTGATAGCCAGAGCCGCAAGCGCGGTGGCGGGCGGCAGGACCGAAAAGGGAAAAGTGCCCTGTGCCAGCCGTTATTCTGACTTCATAAACCAGTATAGCGCCCTTTTTTGCGGCGCGCTAATACTAATCATTTGTTTTGCCAACAAAAAATTTGACTGATTTTTGTGGATTTCGCTGATTTTTTCGGCATTCCGCCGAAATCGCGTTCTTTTCGGTATCGCCGAACAAACGTACCGCAATGCCGCACAAGCGGATTGCGGAGCGCTTGGTGTGTGTGCTATAATGTTCAAGATTATAAATATTATGATTTTTGGGAGGTTTTTACTTATGATCCAGGTCAATGCCATCGGGGACGCCTGTCCGCTGCCCGTCATCAAAACCATGCACGCCCTGCAGGAGCTCGGCGGCGCGGGCACAGTCGAGGTGCTGGTCGATAACGACATCGCCGTGCAGAACCTGACGCGCCTTGCCGAAAGCAAGGGCTGCGCCATCCAGACGGAAAAGCGTTCCGACAAGGAATACTGCGTCACCCTCACCACCGGGGGCGCGGTCGCGTCCACGGGCGATGAGGCAAATCTTTGCACCATCCCCGCCGCGAAGGCGAAGACCGTCGTCGTCATCTCCGCCGACCATATGGGCGAAGGCAGCGACGAGCTGGGCAAAATTCTGCTCAAGGGCTTCATCTTCGCCCTCACGCAGCAGGAAACGCTGCCCACCACGGTGCTGTTCTATAACGGCGGCGCACGCGTCACCTGCGAGGGCTCGCCGTCGATCGACGATCTGCGCAAGCTCCAGGAGCTGGGCGTGGAGATCCTCACCTGCGGCACTTGCCTGAATTTCTACGGTCTGACCGATAAGCTGCAGGTCGGCGAGGTCACGAATATGTATGTGATCGCCGAAAAGCAGATGCAGGCGGACCGCATCCTGCGTCCGTGATGCGCCGGAAGCGTCCTGCGCTGGTGCTGACCTTTGCGTCCACGTCGCAGGCGATCGCCGCCGAGGCGCTGTTTACGCAAAAAGGTCTGCCGGGGCGGACGATCCCCGTCCCCGCGCAGGTCGCCGCCGGGTGCGGGCTTGCGTGGAAGGCAGAGCCGGAGGACAAGCAGGCTTTGCTGGGCGCGCTCGCGCAGGCGGGCTATGCCTATGAAGCCTGCGCCGTTGTAGAGATGTTCGCGTAAGGAGATTCCTATGATCTATCTTGACAACGCGGCAACAACGCTGCATAAGCCGCCCGCCGTCGCCGAAGCGGTCGTCGCCGCGCTCGCGACCGCCGGAAACGCCGCGCGCGGCGCGCACGGCGCGTCGCTCAGCGCGTCCCGCGCCGTATTCCAGACGCGGCAGAAGCTCGCGTCGCTGTTCGGCTGCCCGCGCGCGGACCATGTGGTGTTCACCATGAACGCCACTGAGGCGCTCAACATCGCCATCTACGGGCTGATCGCCCCCGGCGACCATGTCATCTCCACCGATCTGGAGCACAACTCCGTCCTGCGCCCGCTCTACGACCTGCAATCGCGCGGCGCGGCAGTCGATTTTGTCCCGGCAGATACGCTTGGAAACGTCTGCTGCGACGATTTTGAGTGCCTGTTCCGCGAGAATACGAAAGCCGTCGTCTGCACGCACGCCTCCAACCTGACGGGAAACGTCCTCGACCTGCCGCGCATTGCCCGCATGGCACACGCGCACGGCGCGCTGCTCATTGCCGACGCGTCGCAGACCGCCGGGGCGCTGCCGATCAGCATGGAGAAAATGGGCATCGACGTGCTCTGCTTTACGGGGCACAAGGGGCTGATGGGTCCACAGGGCACAGGCGGGCTGTGCATCCGCCCGGGCGTGGACATCCGTCCGCTGCTGCGCGGCGGCACGGGCGTGCACTCGTATGACAAGGACCAGCCGCCGATGTACCCCACGCGGCTGGAGGCGGGCACGCTCAACAGCCACGGCATCGCGGGGCTGGACGCGGCGCTGGACTACCTCCTGCAAGAGGGCGTCGCCGCCGTCGGCGCGCGGGAGCGAGCGCTCATGCGGCGCTTTTATGACGCGGTGCGAAGCACCCCCGGCGTCACGGTCTACGGCGATTTTTCGCAGCTGGAGCGCGCCGCCATCGTCTCGCTCAACATCCGCGATTACGATTCGTCCGAGGTCGCCGACGTGCTGTTCACCGACTACGGCATCGCCACGCGCCCCGGCGCGCACTGCGCGCCGCGGATGCACGAAGCGCTCGGCACGGTCAAACAGGGCGCGGTGCGCTTCAGCTTTTCGTGCTTCAACACTGAGCAGGAAGTCGATGCCGCCGCGCAAGCCGTCCGCGAACTCGCAGCGGAAACCTGAATATCGAAAGCAGCCGTCGAAAGACGGCTGCTTTTTGACATTTTTCGGGTAAAAAAGTTCAAAACGCTCTTGCAAGCGCCGCCGGAGCGTGCTACACTATTGCCGTACCGAGGGGTTTTATTTTTTGCCCTATCAGTTAGACACATCTAATCGTTAGACATCTCTAATTGTAGAAAGGTCGGAGATATGTATGGCATTCTTGGATAACACCCGCAAGCCGGTCGGCTTTGGCGGGAAGCTCATGGTCACCATGATGAATGTCGGGCACAGCGCCGTGGCGCGGTGGGGGCTTCAATTTCTGAATGCCGCGCCGGACGCCAAGGTGCTGGACTGCGGCTGCGGCGGCGGGGCGAACATGAAAAGGCTGCTGAAAAAATGCCCGCAGGGGATCGTCAAGGGCATCGACTATTCGCCCGTCAGCGTGGAGAAGTCTCGAAACCTCAACCGAGCCGCAATTCAGGAGGGGCGCTGCGTGGTGTGGCAGGGCAGCGTGGAGCGTATCATCTTCGCAAAGGACTGGTTCGATGCGGTCACGGCGTTTGAAACCGTCTATTTCTGGCCCGATCTGCCGCAGTGCTTCCGGGAGGTCTATCGGGTGCTGAAGCCCGGCGGGACATTTCTCATCTGCAACGAAAGCAACGGCGATACGGACAAGGACGAGAAGTGGACGGAGATCATCGGCGGCATGACCATCTACAAGGACGCCGAGCTGAAGACGTATCTGGAGCAGGCGGGCTTTCACGATGTGCAGATACACAAAAAGAAAAGCTGGCTCTGCATTACGGCGCGGAAATGAGGGGGCTAAATCATGAGTATCTTTGCATCTATCTTACGCAGCGTATACAAGCTCTCCGGCGCGAAAAAGGCGTTCACGCTGCCGGAGGATGAGATCCTCAAGGTCATCGAAAAGCAGAACCGCAGCCGCGGGGTCTTTACGCCGACTGACCACAAGGCGCATTATGAGACGATCGACGTAAATGGTTTCCCGTGCCTCATCGTGCGCGAGTATGAAACGCCCGCGCCGCGCGCCGTGCTCTACTTTTTCGGCGGCGGCATGGTCATCGGACCTGACCGGGGCGACCTGCCCGTCATGCGCAAGCTCTGCCGCGAGTCGGGCTGCGATGTGTGGTTTCCGTTTTATCCGCTCTGCACCGAGCACTGCATCACCGACACCTACGCCATGGTCTACGAATGCTACCGCCGCATGATCGCGCTCTACGGCGGCGGCAATGTGAGCACCTGCGGCTTTTCCTCCGGCGGAGCGCTGGCGCTCGGCATCGCGGCGCACAATAACGCCCAGCCTGAGCCTCTGCCGCAGCCGCAGCATATCATCGCGGTCTCTCCCGGCGAAGTGCCGTGGAACGACGCGGAAAAGGCGCGGATGCAGGCGCTCAATGCCTCAGATGTCGCCATCGACTACGCGTTCATGGTGCTCGTCGAAAAATTCATGCGCCACGGGCAGCCCGACGTGCCGGACTACATGATCTCCGGCTCGCGCGGCGACTTTACGGGCGTGGGCGATATTCACTTTATCTACTCCGCCGACGAGGTGCTCTACGGCGCGCTGCCCGATTTTGAAGCCGCGTGTAAGCGCGCGGTCGTACCGTACACCGCCTTTGCCCGCCCGGGCATGGTGCACTGCTACTGTATGCTGCCTTATTTCAAGGAAGCCCGCGAGGAGTTCGCCAAGATCACGGCGATCCTGCGGCAATAAGGAGGAATTTTTCATGATCGGAATGGTCATTTTGGAGGGCTTTGGGCTTGCCGCGCTGCTCGTGCTCATCTGCGCGTTCGGCATCCGCAGGGGCGCTGTCGGCATGGTGCATCTTTACCATCAGGACGTGCAGGACCGCTGCGTGGAGCTGGGGCTGACGACGCACGAAAAAATCCGCCGCAATTCCCTGCTCTTCAAGCTCGTCTGCGTGCCGGGGTATCTGGCGTATGTGCTCGTGTTTGTGTACGCCGTGAACGGCGCGCGCGGCTTTTTGGAGGGCTTCTGGCAGACGCTCGTCATTTTGTCTGTTATGAATCTGGTAGACCGCCTGCTGGTGGACGGCTGGTGGGTCGGCAGCACGCCCGCGTGGACCATCCCCGGCACGGAGGACTTGAAGCCGTACATCACCGCGCACGATAAAACCGTCAAATGGCTCTCCGGCACGGTCGGCATGGCGATCATCGCCGCCGTTCTCGCCGGGATCATGGCACTCATCATTCGCTGAAGGAGGACGCATATGCACGCATATTACGAAAAGAACCGCAAAAAGCTCCAGAAAACGCTGAACGCCTTTCTCTCCCCCATCGCGCCGGAGATGCAGCGCGCAGGCGGCGCGGAAGCGCTGCGGGAGATTTGGGAAATTTACGAGCGCGACCTGCTCGCGCGCTTTCCGTACATCGGCGGCGACGATGTGGGCGGCACGAAAAATCTGACCGAGGCGTATATGCTCGTCGCCATGGGCGAGTATCTGCGCCCGCGCGGCGTGTCGCTGGACGAGATCGGACAGCTCATGACGCTGGCATATGAGCGCCGGATGCTGAAAATGCCCAAGCTCGCGCGGAAGCTCATGGGGAAGATGTTCACAAACGTCAAGACGCTCAACAAGCTCTTCTTCAAAAAGGACGCGAAAAACGCCGCCAACGCAGCGAAAAATCCCGGCAGCTTCGTGACCGAAACACAGCGTCCGCCGGAGGCGGGGTATGATTTCAGCTATCACAACCTCGTCTGCCCGCTGGCAAATTTCGCAAAGCAGTACGGCTATGAGGACTATATGCCCTACCTCTGCAATCTGGACTACGTCATGTTCGGCATCCTCGGTGTGCCGCTCTACCGCGAGCACACCTGCATGGAAGAGGGCGGCTGCTGCGACTTCAAGCTCAAGCTGAGCGCCGCGCCGCTGCCGTATTCGCCGCCGGTCTTTTCGCAGGATAACAACTACCGCTGACACGGAGGGACACTATGTTCTGGGACAATGTGGCGGGCGTTTACGACATTTTCGCCAACATCATTAACCGCAAGGCAAACCGCGCGCTCTGCGCCGCCGTGGCGGACGTGATCGAGCCGGGCAGCACGGTGCTGGAGTGCGCCTGCGGGACGGGGCTTCTCAGCGGTGTGATCGCCGCGCAGTGCAGCTCTTTGACCGCGACCGACTTTTCGGAGAAAATGCTCCGCCGCGCGCGCAAAAAGTTCAAAAATCGCGGCAATATCACATTTGAGGCGGCAAATATCCTGCGCCTTCCCTACCCCGACGGGCGGTTTGACGCCGTTGTCGCCGCAAACGTCATCCATCTGCTGGACGACCCCAACGCCGCGCTGCGCGAGCTGGACCGAGTCTGCCGCCCCGGCGGGCGGCTCATCATCCCGACCTACATCAATAAATCGCGGCAGGGCGAGACCGACCGCGTTTCCAGCGCCATCGACAAAGCGGGTGCGGATTTTAAGCACGAGTTCACGCTGGAGACCTACCGGCAGTTTTTCGCGGACGCGGGCTATGCGGACGCGCACTACACCCTCTGCCCCGGGCGCATCCCGTGCGCCGTGGCGGTCATGCAAAAGCAATGAAAGGTGGAATTTCCGTGACACAGGACTTTAACGACACCGGCATTTCGCGCGAGCTTGACTGGGCGCGCATCCGCAAGCTGCTCGCCATCGGGCTGTTCGCGGCGGCACTGCATTTTGCGGGCGATATGATCCTCGGCTGGGGCATGGAGGATGAGACCCTGACGGGGCTGCCGCGGATGCTCTCCGCGTATACGGCGACCTCTGACGGCGGTTTGTTCGCCGCCGCGCTGCTGGGACTGCTCGGCATGACGCTGGAGGGGCTGTCGATGTTCGGCATCTACCGCCTCATCGTATCGCGCAGCCCCGCGTATGCCCACCGCTACCGCGCGGGCATTTTCGGCAACCTGATCTTCGGACCGGCGGCGCACGTTCTCATCTGCGCGCTCGTATTTTTGACGAAATACGGCTTTGAGGACACGCTGCGGCTGCGCTTTGTCCGCTATTTTCTGCTCCCGGCGGCGGGACTTTACTGGCTGTCGCTCATCGCGCTGAATATCACGCACATCGCGGTGTTCGCCAAGGGGCTGACGCCGTATCCCCGCTGGTGCTGGGTTTTTTCCATGGCGGTCGGGATGCTGCTGCCGGTGGTGTGCATGGTATTTGGCAACCACCCGTTCTGGAACGCGTTCTACTGCGGCTGGATCGCGTTCGGCACGCTGTGGATGTTCGCGGGGCTGCTTGTGCTGCTGCCGAAGGTGCGGAAAGGAGACCGTACATGAAAATTCTGCTTCCCATCGTCTTTTATCTGCTCTACTGGGGCGCGTGCTGGCTCGGCACGGGCACGGACAGGAAAAACCTCCTTGGGCTGCGCTCCTACCCCGACGCAGTGCAGGCGCAGGTGCGCGCGCATATGGACGCACCGAAGGAAAAATCCATGCCCGCGATCTTACTCAGCAATCTGCTGCTCTTCACCGTCGTGTTCTCCGCGCTGGGGCTGATCTTCCGCCGCGCGCTGGGGCTGGACAGCTATCTTGACGCGTTCTGGTACTTCCTCGCCTTCGGCGAGGGGCTTGGGCTGTTCGATCTGCTGGTCATCGATCTGCTGTGGTGGCGCAATACGAAACGCATCCGCTTCTCGTTCCTGCCCGAAAAGCAGCCGTATCAGGACCCCGCCAAGCATCTCGGCTCGTTCTGGCGCGGCATTCCCCTCTTCGCCGCCATCGCCGCATTGACCGCGGCGGTCGTGAGCCTTCTGTAAAAACGCACGCAAAATCACCCGTGAGCCGATCGGCTCACGGGTGGTTTTTTGTGTTGGAATGTGGTATGATCTGGTTAGTCAGGAAAGGCAGGTGACGGATTTGGTTTTTGCATACGGCGAAACGGAGCTCTCCTATCTGCGGCAGAAGGACGCGCGCCTGGGCGCGGTCATTGACCGCGTGGGGCACATCGAGCGTGCGGTGGACACGAATTTGTTTTCGTCCGTCATCCACCACATCATCGGGCAGCAGATCTCGATGAAGGCGCAGGCGACCATCTGGCAGCGGATGCAGGACGCGCTCGACGCGGTCAACGCCGAAACGATCCTCGCGTCGGGCGTGCCCTCGCTGCAAGCGCTCGGCATGACGTTCCGCAAGGCGGAATACATCACGGACTTTGCCGAAAAAGTGCACAGCGGCGCGTTCGATCTGGACGCGGTCGCGCAGATGTCCGACGAGGACGCCATCCGGGCGCTGAGCACGCTCAAGGGCATCGGCGTGTGGACGGCGGAGATGATCCTGCTCTTCTGTCTCCAGCGCCCGAATATTTTCAGCTATGACGACCTCGCCATCCAGCGCGGGCTGCGCATGGTCTACCACCACCGTGCCATCGACCGCAAGCTGTTTCAAAAATACCGCCGCCGCTTCAGCCCCTATTGCAGCGTGGCGAGTCTGTACCTCTGGGCGGTCTCCGGCGGCGCGATCCCCGAGCTGAAGGACTATAAGCCGAAAAAGGAGAAAACGCCATGATCTACACCGCCAAATACGCCTCCCCGCTTGGTGCGATCACACTCGTGTGTGACGGTGAGGTGCTCATCGGGCTCTGGTTCGACGGGCAGAAGCATTTTGGAAGCATCCTGCCCAAGCAGGTAGAGGCGACGGAGCACCCGCTGTTTGCCGAGGCGCGGCGCTGGCTGGACGTGTATTTTTCCGGGCGCGAGCCGGACTTTCTCCCGCCGCTGCGCTATGATTCCACGCCGTTCCGCAAGACGGTGTGCGATATTATGTTAACCATCCCCTATGGCAAAACCATGACCTACGGCGAGATCGCTGCCGAAATCGCCCGCCGGCGGAATCTTCCCAAAATGTCGGCGCAGGCGGTGGGCGGCGCGGTGGGGCACAATCCCATCTCGCTGATGATCCCCTGCCACCGCGTGGTCGGCACAAACGGCAGCCTGACCGGCTACGGCGGCGGCATTACCCGCAAGGTGCGCCTGTTGGAATTAGAACGCGCCGATATGACGCATCTGTTTGTCCCCAAAACCGGCACGGCACTCTGAGCGTACACGCAAAAAACACCCCGCCGAGAAATTCCTCGCGGCGGGGGTTCTTAGTGATTCAGAAACTTTCCCAGCTCCTGCGCAAGCAAAGCGGGGTGGTTGATGATGTCGCCGTGACCGAAGCCGGGGAAGCTGCGGACGGTCAGCCGGGGGTATGCCCGCCGCAGATGCTCGATGGCTTTTTTCATGTGCCCTTCTTTTTCGCCGTACCAGCAGGCGACCTGCGCCTCCGGCTGCACCAGGAAGTCCGTGCGGTAGAGATACAGCCCCGCCTGCCACGTCGCGCGGACGGATTCCAGACTGATATGCTCCGGGATGCGGCGCATCATCGTCTGCATCCCCGCCTCCGTCTGCCCCATAAAGCGCAGCGCCCAGGCGGGCATCGTCTTTTTCCGCGCCGTTTCGTACTGCTTGGGCGGCATGATTTTTAGAATCAGCCCGTTCAGAATGCCGAAATCGAGATATTCCGGTCCACTTAAAACCATGCGGTCGATCTGCACTCTGGGCGAGGCTTTGAGCAGCACCGCCGGATCGCAGCCGAGCGACTCGGCAAACAGCAGATCCAGATGCCCGCCGAGCTCGGCGCAGAGATAATCTGCCAGCTTGTCCGCCTGCGCCTGCGCGGTGGTGTAGGTCGTGCGCCCCGTGCCGTCGAAGCCGTCAAAGCTGACGGCGTACACGCAGTAATCCCGCGCCAAGATCGGGAGCACGTCCTCAAACTGCCGCCAGCACATGAGATTGCCGTGCAGCAGCATCACGCGCTTTTTCTGCGGGTCGCCAAGGCGCTGAAGCTCCATTTGCCATGCCCCAATTTTCATTGGTTAGTTGCCTCTAACCATCTTTGTATGCCCATTGTAGCACCTGCGCCGCCCGATTGCAAACCGAAAATTGTTGCAGCGCCTATTGTGTTTGCGGGGCGGCGGGAGAGCCTTTTGGGCGCGCTCGGCGCGTTTTTGATGCTCGTCGGCGACCTGTGCCTGAGCGTGATCCCGGCAAGCCCCGGTGACAGCGGACTGTTCGCGCGCGAGGCGTACCTGAACGGTTCGTGGGACGCGTGGCGGCTGCCGCTGCTGATCGCGGCGGGCCTCTGCGGCAGGCGCTCGGATTTTTCACCGTGCGCATTTCCTACCGGCAGATCCTGCCGCAGTACCGCAAAACGCGCCGCGCGGTGCTCATCGGCGGCGTGATCTACGTCGCCACCGCCGGGGCGCTGCACCTCTGGATCGGCAGCCTCGCCGACTGGACGACCACGCTCGCGCCGCTCCTGGGGCGCGCGAAAACGGCAGCGCTCATCACCGCGCAGTATAGCCGCCTCATGCCCGCCATGTACCTCGCCTACGCGGGCATGATCCTGCTGATCTTAGCCAGCGCCTTCGCGGTGCTGACTGGGAAGACCGTCCTGCCGCGCGGGATGTTCGCGGCGCATATGCTCGTGTTCCAGATCGTATTTGTCCTCATCCCAGACCTCCGGCAGGCGCTCGGCGCGGAAATTTCAACGTGGGATTTCGTCCTGAGTCAGGGCTCGGGCAACGCGGCGCTGTGCCTGTGGATGCTGGCAAACGCCATCTGGGCAGGCAGACAGAAAACCGCAGAGATTTTAGCATAAAACCCGCCCGATTTTGAAACTGTTTTGAAACGGGAGTATTTTTCCGATCCTCAAACTTGATTGTGCCGCGCGGCACGGGTACAATAGAGTCACAACAGAAAATCGAGTCCGGGCGGTCAGAATATGAAAAACGTGATGCTGTGGGCTGGCGCGGGGCAGATTGGCATGGCGATCGCCCGCCGGATGGGTGCTGGCATGAAGGTCGTCGTCGGCGATAAGAAGCTCCAAAACGCGCAGGCGATCGCCAAAACGATGACCGAAGCGGGCTTTGACGTCGTGCCCGTGGAAATGGACCTGTCCAGCCGGGAATCCATTCAGGCGCTCATCGCCGAGGGGCAAAAATACGGCGAGATCAAAATGCTGGTGAACGCCGCGGGCGTATCGCCCAGTCAGGCGTCCATCGAAACGATCCTGAAGGTCGATCTCTACGGCACGGCGGTGCTGCTGGAGGAGGTCGGCAAGGTCATCGCGCCGGGCGGCGTGGGTGTGACCATTTCCAGCCAGTCCGGCTGGCGGATGCTCGCGCTGACCGCCGAACAGGACGAGCAGCTTGCCACCACGCCGACAGAAGAACTGCTGTCGCTCGATTTTTTACAGCCGCAGAACATCCGCGATACGCTCCACGCCTATCAGATGGCGAAGCGCTGCAACGAAAAGCGCGTGATGGCGCAGGCGGTGGAGTGGGGCAAGCGCGGCGCACGGCTCAACGATATCGCCCCCGGCATCATCGTCACGCCGCTGGCGCTGGATGAGTTGGGCGGTCCGCGCGGGGCGTTCTACAAGAATATGTTCGCCAAATGCCCCGCCGGTCGCCCCGGCACGGCGGACGAGGTGGCAAACGTTGCGGAGCTTCTCATGAGCGACAAAGGCGCGTTCATCACCGGCTCGACCTTCCTCATCGACGGCGGCGCAACCGCCAGCTACTTCTACGGTCCGCTGAAGCCGGAAGCCTGATAAAATCGCAAAACCGGCGCTCTTTTTACAAAGAGCGCCGGTTTAATATGCCAGAAACTGTCACGCACGCGGCTTGGCGCACACGAGCAAAAATCTATGTATCCGTCCTTCGATCACGCCGGTCTGGTCGAGTATTTTCTGCGCGCGCAGGAGGCTTTCCTTGCAGCGCTCCACGGAGAAGCCGGGGAACTCCCACTCGATGATGCGCGCGAACCAGACGAGCGCACCAACATCATAGAATTTGATCGGACGGAAGCATTCCTGCGCGTCCAGGATCTCAAACCCCGCGTCGCAGAATTTTCTGCTCGCAGTATCGAGATACTGCTCCGGGAACGGCAGCGGCGTCTCGCCCAGAAGCAGCTCCACCAGCTCGCGGTCATTTTCCGCGCCGACCTGCTCCGTGATGAAAACGCCGCCGTTTTTCAGCATCCGGCGAATATCCGGCACGTTAAAATCGCCGTGGCGGTTGATGATTACATCGAACGCCGCGTCGTCAAACGGCAGCGCGTCCTTGCCGTCGCCCGCGCGAAAGTCAATGCCCAGCGGGCGCAGCGTCTCCTCGCAGAGCTCCGCATTCGGCGGATACGCCTCCGCCGCGCTGGTGTTCTGGTACGGATGGCGGAGTGAGAGCAAAAACTCCCCGCCGCCCGTGTCCACGTCCAGCAGCTTCATCTCCGGCGTCAGGCGGTCCAGAATGATCTGCCGGTAGTCCCACGGCAGGTCCGTCTCCTCCGTGTACCGCCCCGCGATGTGCGAAAAATCCCAGCCGTGGATGTGCGCCGCGCGCTCCTCGGCTTTCCAAGCGTTCAACAGTTCCTGTTCGTTCATGGTTTTATTCCTTTCTTCACTCACCTCGATCTATTCGCCGATCAGCGTGCGGAATGCCGCGTCGCGGTCAAAATCGCCCGACGCGAAGCCGGGAATTTCCTTGATGGACTTGCCGATGCTGACGCTGAAGCCCGTGAGGATCTGCCCGATCTCGCGGTCGGAATACGGGCAGTCGCCGGTCACGACGAGCGTGGACAGGCTGTGCACCACGAGCCACAGGTCGCGGAAATAGCGGTCCGCCTCGGCGGCGGTGACGCGGTAAATGCGCATAAGCGCCGGGCGCACCGCCTCCTGCAAATGCGCCATCGCGCGCATGGCGCTGAACGCCGCGTCCTGCGTCAAAAACAGCAGGCGGTACAGCTCCGGCTCTTCGCGCGCAAAGCGGATATACTGCATCCCCACGCCGAAAAACGGAATTTTCTCGCGCAGACCCGCGTCCGTGTAGCCGTCGTACACGCGCACCGCCGCGTCGTAGACCGCCTGCCGCACGCCGTCCATCGAGCCGAAGGCGGTAAAAATCGGCTGCGTGGACGCGCCGAGTGCCGCTGCCAGCGTTTTGGCGGTCAGCGCGCCGACGCCCCCTTCCCGCACAACGCGCATCGCCGCCGTGACCATTTCCTCTTTTGTAAACTTGTTTTTGGGCGCCATAGGCTGCATCCTTTCCCGCCGAATCCGATACATAGCGTTAGATATATATTGCATATTATATATTCAGGAAGCCGCGTTGTCAAGCGCCCGGGGGCTTGACAATTTTCCGCATCGTGCGTAAAGTAGGCGTCATGGGAGGTGCGATATGAACTCGATCTTACTGCTTGTCACCTACACGGCAAAGCCCGGGATGCGGGAAGATTTTCTGCGCGACGTCCAGGGCAGCGGCATCCTGCCCGTCATTCGGAGCGAGGCAGGCTGCCTGCGGTACGCGTATTTTCTGGACGCGGACGACCCTGACCGCATTCTGCTGCTGGAGCAGTGGCAGTCGGCGGAGCACCAGCAGGTCCATCTGACCCAGCCGCACATGAAGCGCCTGCTGGAGATCAAGACCCGCTGCATCACCGAGACCAGCGTCGAAAAAATCGCCGTGACAGACAGATCCCTCTGAGCAATGCTCAGAGGGATTTGCTTTATGCCAATAATTGCGGAATTCTTTCTTCAAAAGTGCCGGAATGCTGTTGCTTTTGCGCGAAAACGATAGTATGATAAGGTAGGAAGCTGCGGGGCGGCTTTTTGAGAACACAGCGGTTAGTCGTCTCTAACCGGCAGGAAACGGAGGCTTCCGAACATGACGATCCCGGAACTGACGCAATACCGGCGCGACGCGCTTTTGGGCGCGCTCGGCGCTTTTTTGATGCTCGTCGGCGACCTGTGCCTGAGCGTCATCCCGCCGAATCCCGGCGACAGCGGGCTGTTCGTCCGCGAGGCGTACTTAAGCGGCTCGTGGGAGGCGTGGCGGTTTCCGCTGCTGGTCGCGGCGGGTCTCATCGGCATGGTGCTGGAATTTTTCATGATGCGCGTTTTTTACCGGCAGATCCTGCCGCAGTACCGCAAGACCCGCGCGGTGGTCGTCACGGGCGGCGTCATCATCCTCGCCACTGCCGCGGCGCTGCATCTGTTCATCGGCAGCCTTGCCGACTGGACGGCCACGCTCCCGCCGCTGCTCGGTCGTGAAGATACGACCGCTCTAATTCAGGCGCAGTTCGACCGCCTGATGCCCACGATGATCCTTTCGTATGTGGGGCTGGCGCTGCTGTTCCTCGGGAGCGCGTTCGCGGTGGTCACGAAAAAGACCGTCCTGCCCCGCCGGATGCTCGCACTGCACATTCTCGTTTTTCAGCTCGTTTTCGTGCTCATCCCCGACATTCGGCAGGCGCTCGGCGCGGAGATTTCCACTTGGGACTATGTTTTGAGTCAGGGCTCGACCAACGCGGCGATGGGCATCTGGATGCTCGTGAACGCCGCTTGGGCGGGAAGTCAGCTTAAAAAGGAAAGGTGATGCGATATGGCAGAAAAGATCAGGCTCTCCGGCGTGCCGGAGACGATGCTGCAAACCGTGTATGCCCGCGCAAGAGAAAGCATGGGGCGCGGCGCAATTTGCGATAAAAAGGCGGAGGAGATCATCGGCAGGCTCGACTACGATTTTTCCCTCGCGGAAAAAGACACCGCCATGCGCAGCGGCGTGATCGCGCGCACGATCGTGCTCGACCGGCTGGTCGGCGCGTGGCTGGCGGAACATCCCGGCGCGGTCGTTGTGAGCATCGCCTGCGGGCTCGACACGCGGTGCTACCGCATGCGCGGCTACGCGCACTGGTATAATCTCGACCTGCCCGAAACCATCGCCGTACGCCAAAAGCTCCTGCCGGAGCACGGCGAAATTTCGCAGATCGCCATGTCCGCCATGGAGGACTGGGGCGATCTGATCGCGGAACAGGACGCGCCCGCGCTGGTCATCATCGAGGGGCTGACCATGTACTTAAACGAGGCGGATGTGAAGAAAATTTTTGCCGTCATCGCCGCCCGATTCCAAACGGCAACGGTGTTCGTGGAAACAATGAACCCCATGATTGTGAAAAACTTCAAGGAAAAATCCATCGAGGGCAGCCACGCGAAATTCACCTGGGGCGAAAAAAATGGCAAGGCGCTCGCCGCGCTCCTGTCCGCGTACCGCTTCGTCGCGGAGCACTCGCTCACCGAGGGCATGGCGGTCTTTGCGCCGGTCTACAAGCTGCTCGGGGAAATCCCGTGCGTGCGGAATATCTCGAACAAGATCATCGTTCTGGAAAAAGAATCATGAAGATCACAACATTAGATGAATCCACGATCCAGAGCATCGGGCACGCCTTTGCCTACTACGATTACGGCGCGGAGCACGGCTTGATCGACGCGTTTCCCAACCGCGAAGCGGTGGCGGCGTTCATCTGCGGCTATGTCCGAATGGCGCTGCGCGGCGGTATTCTGCACGCCACAAGTGAAAAGCATGAGGGCTTCATCGCCTACAAGCTCCCCGGGCAAAAGCTCAGTCTGCGCGCTATGCTGCCGCTGGCAAAGGGCTTCCTCGGCTCGATGGGGCTTGCGCAGCTTCTCCGCTTTTCCCGCGTCATGTCCAAGGGCGGCGAAGGACTCGGAAAGCGGCTCGACAAGGCGAAAAAGCCGTATATTTACGTCGGTTTGGTCTGCGTGCCGGAGCGCTATCAGGGGCAGGGCTATATGCGAAAGGTGCTGGATCTGGCGTTCGCTGAGGGCGACCGCCTCGGCGTGCCGGTCATTCTGGACACGGACGCGAAGTCCAAATGCGGCAAATACCTCCACCTCGGCATGGAGCTCGCCGGGACGCGCCGCTTTGGCGACTACGGCGTGCTGTATGACCTGATTCGGTATCCCCAGAAAAATGATGATGAAAGAAGAGAAGATCAGGATGTTGTATTCGGAAAAAGTCAAAGTATTTACGGCAGCGCACCCGTGTAAGACTATCACCGTGGACGGTGCGCAGTACCGCTATATTCTGCGCGGCGAGAGCGCGAAAACGCTCGTATTCCTGAACGGCGGCATGAACACGCTCGAAATGTGGATGGACTATGTGGACGCGCTGTCCGGCGACGGGCGCGTGCTGCTGTTTGACTATCCGCAGGAGCTGCGCACCAATCAGGCGCTCGTTGCCGGGATGCGCGCCTTTTTTCAGGCGCTCGGCATTACGCAGCCGATCTTCATCGGTGCGAGCGACGGCGGCATGGTCGCGCAAATTTATGTTCAGAAATTCCCCGGCGAGACCGGCGGGCTGATCCCCATTTCCACCGGCGGCATGGACGCGAATACGCTGAAAACACTCAAAAAGAAGTACTTTCTCGCGCCGCTGATGCTCTGGTACATGAAGCACTGCAACTATGAAAAGCTCAAGCCGACGCTCATCAAGGCGGGCATGAGCCACATCCGCAACGAAAGCGCGGAGGAGATCGCCGCCGCGCAGGATATGTTTGAGACGATCTTCAAAGACTTTCAGCGGGAGAAGGATGTGCACATCTCCGGGCTGCTCGCCGACCTCATGAACCAGACGCCCGTCACCGAGGCGGATTTTGCGGCGCTGGCGGGCAAAATTCTGCTCATCCTCCCCGATCAGGACTTTTTCTCGGGAAAAATGCAGCAGGACCTCATTCAGCTCATGCACGACCCGCAGATCACCTACGTCTCCGGCGGACACCTCTCCACAGTCCTCAAAGCCGAGTCGTATATCCCCACCATCCGCAGCTTTTTGCAGTCTCTGGATGCGTAGACGCAAGCTGCGGGATGGAAGCCACAAAATCACAGCAGCCGCCCCTGACGCGGCGATGAATAGGATCTGGTGCTGATCCAAAGAAGCGATCCGCCGGCCGATGAGATGACATCGGCCGGCGGTTTTATACATATTTGGGCAAAAATTCATAGAAATAGAATATATCTATCGGTTCAATTTGGCAGGCGTCAAACTGTGCAGCTTTACAAGGTGACCCCATCGAGCACGAACGCGCGGAAACGGCGCGCGGCGGGAGAGAGATAGGCTGCAAGGTAGCTGAAACAGAACCAGAAGCCATCGCGCACAAGGAGCTTTTCCCGCAGAGCATCGGCTTTTTCCGTCTCGCCACGCGTTTCCAGCAGAACGCAAAGGCCGTAAGCCGTCATGGCAAACTGCAAATCATCCTCTTCCGTGTCCAGCTCTGCCAGCATATCCTCCATCGGCGCAAACCCCGCCGCCACGCGCATGGCTTTTTCATACGCCGTGTGGTGTCCGACGTACATATCAGGGCGATAATGCTGCTTCAACGTTTTTTGTGCCTCGTCCGCCTTCCCTGCACGAAGCTGCGAGAGTACCAGCCAGTAGACATCCGCGATGTACATATCGTCGTCCTGCGGCACGATGGCGAGCGAACCAGCAAAGGCGGCGGTCGCCGCATCATAGTTTTGCAGCATATACTGCGCCATGCCGATGCGATAGCGCGACTCGACGCTCACGCCGTCCGCCTGTTCGCAGCGCGTATAATCCGCGAGCGCCCGTTCAAATTGCAGCGTATCAAGATACTTGGGACCGCGCTTGCGGTAAGCTTCCATGCGCTCCGGTGCCAGCTTGACCGCCTGCGTTAAAGCGTCAATTGCCTCTCGAAAGCGCAGCTGCCAGCACAGCGCGTCCGCCAGCTCCAGAAGATTTTCATACGTCTGCGGCTTTGCACGGCAGACGCGAATTTCGTCTGTGTCGGCAAGTCCGTGCGGCAGACCCTGAAACTGACTTTCGTGCGACGCATGAACGTCTGCAAAGTATTTTCCCATGTTACCCCTCCGAAATGGTTTCTTTTCTGGCGGTCAGCCAGAGACTGATCAGGTAAAATGCCAGACACAGCAGCATGACGCACACGCCCGGCGCAAGCAGATACTGATACGCGCCCCGCAGAAACGCGCCGCGCTTATACGCAAAATTGACCATCGTACCCCAAGTTGGGCGATAGAGATCGCCAAGCCCCAAAAACGAGAGCGTTGACTCCATCATAATGCAGCTGTTCACCCCGAGCAGAAAGCGCGAGAGCAGCACATCCGACAGATTCGGCAGGATGTGCCGCATGGCAATATGGGCGCGGCTGTAGCCGAGAATCCGGCAGCTCTCAATAAACGGCTGCGTGTACAGCTGCAAAACCTTCGCACGCACCGCGCGCGCCGTGCCGACCCAGCTGAACGCCGCGATCAGAATGATCAGGTGCGCGGCAGAGCTGCCAAAAAACGTCGCCAGAACGATGAGGGTAATGAGCTTTGGAAGCAGAACAAAAATCTGAATAAGACCATTGAAAATCTGCCCGATCCAGCCGCGGAAGCTCCCCAAAATCCCGATACCCGCCCCCAGAATCAGCGTCAGAATACTGCTCAAGACGCCGACCAGCAGCGTCTGCCGTGTACCATAAACAAGCTCGGTAAAAATATCATAGCCAATCGCGTTTGTGCCGAGCAGATGCTCCCAGCTTATGGGGAGCCACTTGGTGAACAGCTCTTTTTGACTATAGCTTGTAAAAAGCTCGGGTGTAAATGCAGCCAACGCAAAAACGGTCAGCAGCAAGAGTCCCAAAATGAGCGGCAAAAGGCCTTTCTTTCTCATGCTCTGCCCTCCAATCTCCGCTTGGGGTCAAGGAGCAGACACAAAAAATCGGTAAGCAGAATCGACAGCACCATGATGCACGTCGTCACGAACAAAATGCCCTGCATGAGCGGATAATCGAGCGTATAGACCGCTTCTGTGAGAAGTGACCCCATCCCGCCGATGGAGAAAATTTTTTCGATCACGACCGAGCCGCCCACGCAGAGCGACACGCTCATGCCGAGCATCGTAAGAAACGGCTGCACGATCGAGCGCAGGAGATACTCCCGACGGATGACGCTGTCCGGAAGTCCCCGCTGCTTTGCGTACAAAATGTCTTTCCCGTCCGACGCGCTTGCCGCCATGTTGCGCACAAGCAGATACCGGCTGGGAAGTGCCGCCAGTGTCAGCGTCACGACCGGCAGCAGCAGATGCAGGACTCTGTCCCATACATACCCCGCCGTTCCGCGCACAGCCTCCGGAGAATTGAGCCCGGTATAGGGTAGCCACCGGTTTTGAAAGCAGAACACGATCATCAGCCCCAGTCCAATCAAAAACGTCGGTACGGCGTTGAAGATGATCAGCACCGTTGTAGAAAAGCGGTCGGCAAGCGAGTCTTTTTTGTACCCGCACCGAAGTCCCCAGAATATGCCGATCCCCGCCGAAAGCAGCACCGCCGGAATCGTGATCTGCAGTGTATAGCCGGTTTTCTCACCGATAAGCGCTGAGACGGCGGCGTCCTTTTTGTACGAATATCCGAGCCTCCCGTCCAGCAGTGACCGCAAATAGAAGCCGAACTGCACCGCAAGCGGTTTGTTCAGATGCAGCGCATCCTCGTAAAATGCCACCTGCGCGGGCGTCATATCCTGCTCGGAAAAGCCTGTCAAATACGCCACAGGGTTGCCCGGCAGCAGACGCGGCAGGAAGAAATTCAGAACCACGACCAGCAGAAAGCACACGAGCGCAAGCCGCATATTTTTTCTGTAATCCTTCACACCCGCACCTCTTTCAGTTGGTGAGTTTCATCAAATTCATAGACCGTATCGCAATAAAAATTCGTCAGTGCCCGGTCGTGGCAGATGAACAGCACCGACCCGCCATTGGGTATCGTCTGCGCCTTTACAAGCGCCAGCAGATTTGCCTGCGTGGACACATCCAGCATCGATGTTGCTTCATCCAAAATCAGAAGCTTCGGGCTTAAAAGCAGACAACGCGCCAACGCCACGCGCTGCGCCTCACCGCCGGAGATCTGCCGCGGCAGATGGGCGAGGATTTTGGAAGGCAGCTGCATCTGCGCCAGAACATCGGCGATCAGCTTCTCTGCCGCCCGCCTGTTTTCCGCCAGCCGGTAATATGAGATCAGTTCCCGAAGTCCCGCGCCGATTTTCTGCAAAGGGTCGAGCGTGGCATACGGCTGCTGATAAACCATCTGGATGGCAAGACCGCGCTTTCTGTCATACGCTTCTTTTTGGGACACAAGCAGTTTCCCGTCAAGAAAAACCGCTCCCGCGTCGGGCGCTGTCACGCCGCAGAGAATTTTTGCAAGCGTCGATTTTCCGATGCCGCTTGCGCCGGACACCCCGATGATGCTTCCGGCTGGAATGTTCAAGGAAACATCCTGCAAAACCGTCTGGCTTCCGAACGATTTGCAGCAGTTTTTGATCTCAAGCATGGCAGCACCACCATTCCGTCTTTCCGTCCGTATGCTTCTGCATCGCGCCGTTCAGGCAAGCCGTATCTGCCCTCGGACAACGGGCGTAAAACGGACAGCCGGATACACCTTCGCGCAGAATGGGCGAAGGCTGCATCCCGTTTGCGACCTGCGCGGCAAGAAGCGCCTTCGTGTACGGATGGCGCGGCGTGCTTAAAACGTCAGCGGACGCGCCCGCTTCCAGCATCCGCCCGCCGCACAGCACCAGAACCCGGTCACAGCGCGAGGCGACGGAAATGTCGTGTGTAATAATAAGCTTTGCTGCATCCGGGAAAATCGAGTCCAGAAGCGCAAAAAACTGTGCACGCCCGGCTTCGTCCAATCCGTTCGTCGGCTCATCCGCGATCAGAAGCCGCGCCCGGGAGCAGGCTGCCAGTGCGATCGTCACGCGCTGCGCCATACCGCCGGAGAGCTGAAAAGGATACTTGTCCAGAACCGTCTCCGGCGCATCAAAGCCTGCAAGACGCAGCTTTTCTGCCGCCAACGCCGGAAAAACTTTGCGCGGCAAGCCGAGCTTTTTCAGGCTGTCATAGAGCTGCTTTCGCACCGTGCGCGTGGAGAGCAAAAACTCCGCGCCGTTTTGCGGAATATAAACAAGCTTGTCGCCGCACAGCGTTTGCAGCCGCTTGCCGCCGGGAAGCGCGTCACCGTCCAGCTGGATATGGTCACCTTGCATCCGCACGTTTGCCGGGAGAAGTCCCAGTATGGAAAGCGCCAGCATCGTTTTGCCCGAGCCGGTTTCACCGATGACTGCCAGCCGCTCCCCGGATGATAACGAGAAAGAAACGTCCTGCAAAAGCACGCGTTCGCCGCGCGCGAGCTTTGCGGAGATCATCCCGCAGGCATAGGAAAACGCCGGAAATATTTCAGTTGCAGCCATCAGCGTTCCCTCCCATCGCAATTTCAATTATTGTACCGTATCTGGGCGATGTGCGTAACCCTCCCCGGGGGATGGAAATTGACAAAACGCGGAGATTTCCGAAGAAATCCCCGCGTTTGAAAGATACCTTGATTACTTTGCTGTGATCGAGAACCAGGTGTTTGCATTGTTGAGTCCAAATACCGCGTCTACGGTGAAATTCTCATATGCTGCGCTGTGGACAAGAATCTGGCTGTCCCAGTAGAGGGCAATGAGCGGCGTATGCGCGGCATACCAGTCCTGCAGGCTGCCCGCCGCGTTGGTGTATTCCTCCACAGTTTTCGCTTCGCCCATCGCGGAAAGAATCGCCTGGAATTCCTCGTCAAACACCTGACAGCCGCCCTGCACGGGATGCGTGCCATCGACGTAAATGGAAGCAAGCCCGTTCTTCATGCCCATACCGGCGGCGGTGAATCCGTAGATCGCGGCTTCCATCGTGATATTGTTTTCGGAGAATTTATTGCTGGTCTTAGCGTTGTAGCTGTCCGCGTCCAGCGTTTCAAGAACGACCTGAATGCCGAACTGCTCGAGCTGCGTCTTGACCAGCTCCGCATAGCCAACGTGGGCTTCCTTGCCCGCGTTGCAGGTGAGCGTAAAGGCGCAGACCTCGCCGTCCGCGTTCACATAGAAGCCGTCCGCGTTCTTTTCGGTGTAACCGGCATCTGCCATATACTGCGCGGCTTTGTCCAGATCCTGACCGAGCGCCTCGGTCTCCTTATAGCCCACGGTCACAGGTGGCACGAAGCCGCGGTTGGGGTTCGAGGCATAGGCGCTGCCGAACACGGTGCGGAAGCTGTCATAGTCCAGCGCATAGGAAACTGCCAGCCGGAGGTTCTCATCCGCAAAAGGCCCATTTGCGTTGTTGAACGCCAGCACCGCCGGAGCGTTTGCCGCCGTGACGGCTTCGAGCGTCAGCGTATCGGTCGCAGCCAGCACATCCTGATACGAACCGGAAACGCCCGCAGAATACGCCCACGTCATATCCATGTCCCCCTGCTGGAGCGCGAGATACATGGTATCCTCGTTGCCGAACAGCCGGTAGACGATCTTGCCGACGTTCGGCTCTTGCGGATAATAGGGATTCGGAACGAAGGTGAGCGTACCGGCCTCCTTGTTGAAGCTCTCCAGTGCATATGGTCCGCAGGTGACGCGGGCTTCAGCTTCTGTGACGGAATCCTTGCCCTCGTAGATGTGCTTCGGCATGACGCGGAAAGACGTCATGTTGGAAAGCTCACGCACGTTGGCAGACGAGAGCGTTAGGGAAATGGACATTGCATCGCTTGAAAGCTCATAGGACGCATATTTTGCTTCCGTGGTCTTGCCGTCCTCGTCTGTCTGGGAGACGAAATTGGCACTGCCGTTCGCATCGTCATATTCGAGCGTATACAGAATATCCTCTGCCGTGACTGGTTCTCCATCCGACCACGTCATGCCCGGCTCGATGGTGTAGACCCACGTGATGGAATCCGCGGTCTCGTAGGAAGCCAGCAGCGGATGGTAATTGCCCTCCGCGTCCTGCCAGACGAGCGGCAGCTCGCTGACGCCGCTGGCAAGCATATCAAAGTTATATTCGCCGAACGTCGCCGTCTCAATGGCGGTCGTCGTACCGACCGTGAACTGCTCGATGGGATATGTGAGTCTCTCCGATTCCAACGGCTGCTCCGCCTGCGACGGTTCAGTCGGCTGTTCCTCAGTCTGTGCTGGCTGTTCCGCTGGCTGCTGCGTCTGGGATTCCGGCTTGCTGCACGCGGCGAGCGCAAAAATCAGACCCAGGCAGAGCAAAATTGCAAGAAGTTTTTTCATCATCATTCCTCCTGTTTTCCGTTCCGCACAAAAACGCGGCGCCTTCTTCCCCAAGAAACGCCGCACGTTTGTATTTGGATGGGATTGGGTTCGCATATGAACTGATAGCTGTATTGTATCAGCCCGAGCGTTTCAGCGGAAGCTCCCCCCGGGGATGCTTTTTCCCGCAACCCGCTCAAATACGGAACCCTCCGCGGGGGATTTGAAACAAGAAAAGATATGGAATCGAGCAAAATACGAGAGGTTCTTATGCAAATCAAACGATATGGGATTTTAATTCTTGTGAAAAGTTCATAATCATTTTTATAAAATCCCCCATTACTGCTTCAGCCACTGTGTGAATTCTTTCTGCGAGATCTTGCCGCTCTTGCATTTTCCTTTTCCTTCTGTGCTTCCTTACTCCACGCGGAGAATGTTTCCTGTGAGATTTTTCCTGCGCGAATCCACGCGAAGCGACGTTTGTACTCGCAGCGGAAAATTTTCAGAAGCTCATCCTGTGCATGGCTTTGCATATTCGTACAGCGGTAGAGGATAGCTGTCAGGCTTCTCATCCGTATGCGGGGCGGTTGCTATTTGACAAAAAGGGGGGTATTCGATACAATAAACGCAACAAAGAACGCACAGGAAAAAGGAGGTTGACCGATGAACTTATGGCACGATATCAGCCCGGAGCGGATGCAGCCGGAGGATTTTCTGGCGGTGATCGAAATTGAAAAGGGCTCAAAAAACAAATATGAGCTGGACAAGCAGACCGGCGCGCTGCGGCTGGACCGGATCCTCTACACCTCGACGCACTACCCGGCCAATTACGGCTTTATCCCGCGCACCTATGCCGATGACGGCGATCCGCTGGACGTGCTGGTTTTGTGCAGCGAACCGATCCGTCCGATGAGCCTGGTGCGGGTCTATCCGGTCGGATATTTTACCATGCGCGACAATGGCGCAATGGACGACAAAATTCTCGCGATCCCGTTTGGCGATCCGATGTTCAACGGATATTCTGCCCTGTCCGATCTGCCGGCACATATCTCCAATGAGATCAGCCATTTTTTCAGCGTCTACAAGCATCTGGAGCCGGATACCAACGCGGAGGTTGACAGTGTCCATGACCGTGCTGAGGCCGTCGCGGTGATCCGGGAGGCCTTTGCGGCCTACCGGCGAAAATTCAATCAATAGATCAAGAAAGTTTCTCCTATTCTGTCAAAGCGGCATCGGCGTTTGGGCGATCAGAATGACCGCCAGGATCGCACCCACAAATGCCGCAGCCCCTACGACCGCCAACACCTTTTTGCTGAGTGTCTTCTTCGCTGCCTTGCCGATCAGCGCGGCGCAAGCCACGCAGACAGCCGCAGCCACAAGTGCAATGCCCAGCGTTTCCCATAGCCAAGATAGTTCATATAGGATCTTCATGCGATCATCATCTCCTGTTCGTTAAACTGGAATTTGTTAGTCAATCGGCGGAGAAAAAGGATTACTCACCTTGTAGTAGTTCCCACCAATGATAATGTATGCTTCACTACCTCTGTCCTCGTAGGTAAAAGCATTTTCGCCTTTCACTTGGAAAGAATAGATTTCTGAACCCTCTACTGTTTCAGGCTTATCACAAGCAGTTAATTTCAAGTCATAAAACCACTTGATAATAGAGTTGGTAGATAAATCATTAGGGTCATATTCCTCTGAACCAATCTCAAATTTGGTTTCTTGCCCCTGTGAGTAGAAAGACCCTGTAATCATTGTTGTAGGTTCGGGGAATGAATACACCTCTGAACCACGAACTGCCTTTTGACCACAACCAACCAATCCAATCACGCAAACCAATGTTAAAACTAATGCTATTAACTTTTTCATAAAATCACACTCCTTTGTCAAATCCCGATTTGTACGTCTATCAAAGTTTAAGTCCATCAACCCATGCCGCAAGCTCCTGATGCCCGACGCTGCCCTTGAAGACCTTATGTCGCTGCGCTCCTTTTACTTCCGAGCCCGCAGCTTGCATACCGTATTATAGGGGACAGCGGCGGAAAAGGCAATCACGCAGACACTGAAATATTGCAACAGGATTGTTTGTGAACGGGCTGCGTGAGTTTGATCGCGCAGCCCATTTCTTTACAAACAGGGGAGAGCAGGAGCGAAGACCGGGCGCATGCCGTTTAGAGAGCAGGAGGAATCAGACCCTGCCCCTGAAACCAGAGGATCGTGCTTTGGAGTGTTTCTCTGAGCGGGCGGGCATGGAAGCCGAGCGCAGCGATCGCTTTTGCATTTGAAAAATGTCCGTTGGCACGGAGCACAGCGATGGAATAAGGCGTGAAAAAGGGACGCTTCCCACGGAGCTGACCGATTTTCTCAAAAATGGGCGCAGCGCAGCTTGCCAACGAGGCGGGTACATAGAGCTTTGGCGCCGTTCTGCCGAGCAGGGATGCCGTCTCTGTAAGAATATCCTGAATGCTTACATAATGCCCGGAAAGAATATAGCACTCGCCGCTTTTTCCCCGCTCTGTGCACGAAACGATCCCGGCTGCGGCATCGCGCACGTCAACAAAGTCATAGCCTCCTTTGACGCCGAGCGGCAGCCGGCCGCGGCAGAAGGCAAGCAGCATCCGCGTCGTATTGCCGCAGCTCAGATCGCCGGGTCCCAGAATGCCGGAAGGAAGAACGACGCTTGCATTCAGCCCGCTTTGCGCTGCCTTCAGAACAAGCGCTGTTGCCATTGCCTTGCTTTTTCCGTAATCGCCGGGAATGCCATCCGGCGAAAAGCGATTTGGTTCTGTGATCGTCTGCGGCGCAGGCTTTTCCGCGATCGCATGCACAGAGCTGACATAGACCAGCTTCTCCGCGCCAAATTCGCAGCAGAGGTCAATGATATTCTGCGTACCGTCCACGTTGACACGGTAAATGACCTCTCCCGGTCTGGAGGCAATGGATACCATGCCGGCGCAGTGCAGCACGCAAAAGCTGCTGCCGCCGCCGGCAAAAAAATCGCGCATGGAAGCTTTGTCTGTCAGATCTCCGCGATATTGGACCACTCCTTCCGGCAGCGTATCGCAGAGCGGATCTTTTTCCGCAACAAGCGCTGCAACGCGGCAGCCGTGCAAAAGCAGAAGCTGAAGCACGGCACTTCCGAGGAAGCCGGTGGCACCGGTGATCAGGTAATTTTGATACATCGCACGCCCTCCTTTGCTGATCCTACAGATGTTGATTATCTTTCATAATTATAGTATAATATAAGCAACGGGAAACACCATCGACAATTTGACCCAAGCTGAAAGAACGGCAACAATTTTTTCGGAACTGTCGGCTTATTTTGTAAATTTTTTGTGGAGGCACTTATGAAAACGGACGCAAGAGTGAGATACACAAAAATGGTGCTGAAGCAGGCGCTTTTGGATCTGATGCAGAACAAGCCGGTCAACAAGATCACGGTCAAGGAGCTTTGCGAACGAGCAGAACTGAACCGCGCGACCTTTTACGCCCATTATTCCGACTGCTTTGACCTGCTGGAGAGCATCGAGGAGGAGCTGTTTGAGCAGTTTGAACGATCCATGCAGAGCTATATACGCTCGTTTGATATTGCGGGGCTTGTGGACGGGCTTTATCGGATCGTTCAGGAAAACGAGACGGTCTGCCGTGTCCTGCTGTTCGGGCGGCACAGCGCAGCGCTGATCCACCGAATGATCGATTACGCACATGATCTGAGCATTGTCGCATGGCAGAAGACGCTGAAAAAAGCATCTTCCGATGAGCTTGAAATGCTGTATCTGTGCCTGTCAAACGGTCTGTTGAACGTCGTATTGGACGGATATGACCGATTTGACCGACAGACCGTGATCCGATTTGTAGAGCAGATGTACTGCCAGGCTGTTGCTCCGTTCTCACAAAGCGCAGCAGAAGACGCCTGTCAGGACTGGTAAATGCGGCATCAAAGGCAGAAGGGGAGGAAAAACCATGCAGATCCAGGGGCTGCAAAAGCTGACCCTGCTCGATTATCCGGGCAGGACCGCCTGTACGATCTTTTTATCCGGCTGCAATTTCCGCTGCCCCTTCTGCCACAATACTCCCCTGCTCACAGCGAATGCGGCAGACGGAATGGGCGAAGAGGAGCTGCTGACATTTTTGAAAAACCGGCAGGGGCTTCTCGACGGCGTTGCCGTTACCGGCGGAGAGCCGCTTTTGCGCCCGGAACTTCCTGCTCTGCTGGAAAAGATCAAGGCACTGGGCTATGCGGTCAAGCTGGACACAAACGGAACTTTCCCGGAGCGTCTGGAGCAGATCGTGCGCGCAGGGCTTGCGGACTATGTCGCCATGGACGTCAAAAACAGCCCCGTGCGCTACGCACAAACCGTTGGCGCGGTGGAGCTTGACCTTGCGCCCATTGATCAAAGCGTCTCATTTTTGCTGCGCGGCACCGTAGACTACGAATTTCGGACAACTGCCGTAGCAGAGCTTCACGACGATGCCTCGTTTCTAAGCCTTGCAGACTGGCTCGCAGGCGCAAGGCGGTATTTCATCCAGCGCTTCCAGCCGCGCGATACGGTCCTGCGGGCGGGGCTCAGCGCTCCATCAGAAATGCAGCTGCATTGCTGGGCGGAGCTGGTACGGCCCAAGATCCACGCTGTGGAGATCCGGGGGATATGAATAACGATATGTTGTTATCAATATTTCGAATACACACAATATATTGTGTAAAACTATTGACAAAGCACAAGCTTTCAGGTTAGAATGGGATGCAGCGCAAAGCGCGGCATCCCATTTTAGCCTGTCGAAAAAGCCTCGCAGAGTTTTGCGCCCGCAGGCGCAAAAATGATTCAGATCATTTTCTGCGGCGGCGTGTACGTCGCAGAAAATACAATACAGGCTGCAAGTGTGGAATTTGTGTGCCAGCGGCACACAAATTATGCGCGCAGCAGACTGCAAGCCCATTCAAACGAAAACCCAGCAAAGCGGTTTTCGTTTGAGAGCGTGTCAAAAATACTTTTTTGACACGCTCGAATGGGATGCAGCGCAAAGCGCGGCATCCCATTTGCATATCAGCGGCACATGAAGAAGGAGGACCTGTTATGTACCGAGTAATGAAGCGAGACGGAAGCCTGGTGGAGTTTCACATTGCCAAGATCAGCAATGCCATCACAAAAGCCTTTGAGGCTGTTGGCAGGCAGCAGCATCCGAGCGTGATCGAGCTGCTGGCTCTGCGTGTCACGGCGGAATTTGAGCCGAAGATCCGAAATGACCAGATCTCGGTCGAAGATATTCAGGACTGCGTCGAGCGCGTTCTGAGCGAAGCGGGCTATTCGGATGTGGCAAAGGCCTACATTCTCTACCGCAAGCAGCGGGAAAAGCTGCGCAATGTCGGAAGCACACTGCTCAATTACAAGGAGCTGGTCGATAACTATCTTCGGATCAACGACTGGCGCGTAAAGGAAAATTCCACGGTCACCTATTCCGTCGGCGGTCTGATTTTGTCCAACTCCGGCGCGATCACGGCAAACTACTGGCTGAGCGAAATTTACGATGCGGAGATCGCGCAGGCGCACCGCAGCGCGGAGCTGCATCTGCATGATCTGAGCATGCTCACCGGCTACTGCGCCGGATGGAGTCTCAAGCAGCTCATTAAAGAGGGGCTCGGCGGCGTGCCGGGAAAGATCAGCTCCTCCCCTGCCTCACATCTTTCTACGCTCTGCAACCAGATGGTAAACTTTCTTGGCATCATGCAGAATGAATGGGCTGGCGCACAGGCGTTTTCCTCGTTTGACACCTATCTCGCGCCGTTCGTCCGCGTGGATAAGCTGACGCAGCGCGAGGTCAAGCAATGTGTGCAGTCGTTCGTTTACGGCGTCAATACGCCGTCGCGCTGGGGCACGCAGGCGCCGTTTTCCAATATCACGCTCGACTGGACAGTTCCGAAGGATATGGCAAACCAGCCTGCCATCATCGGCGGGCGGGAGCAGCCGTTTACCTATGGCGCATGCCAGAAGGAAATGGACATGGTGAACAAAGCCTTCATCGAGCTGATGATCGAGGGCGATGCAAACGGACGCGGCTTCCAGTATCCCATCCCGACCTATTCCATCACCAAGGATTTTGACTGGGGGGACACGGAAAACAACAAGCTTCTGTTTGAAATGACGGCAAAATACGGCACGCCGTATTTCTCCAACTATATCAACTCCGACATGGAGCCGAACGACGTGCGCTCGATGTGCTGCCGCCTGCGGCTCGATCTGCGGGAGCTGCGCAAAAAGTCCGGCGGCTTCTTCGGCTCCGGCGAATCGACCGGCTCGGTCGGCGTGGTGACGATCAACCTGCCGAGAATTGCCTATCTTGCGGCGGACGAGGCGGACTTCTATGCAAGACTGGATAAGCTCATGGACATTGCCGCGCGTTCGCTCAAAACCAAGCGCACGGTCATCACGAAGCTGATGGAGGGCGGGCTCTACCCCTATACCAGACGCTATCTCGGCACGTTTGAGAACCATTTTTCAACCATCGGTCTTGTCGGTATGAATGAGGCAGGGCTGAACGCGAAATGGCTTCGGAAGGATCTGACCCATCCAGAGACGCAGGCGTTTGCGAAAGATGTGCTGAACCATATGCGCCAGCGCCTGAGCGACTATCAGGAGCAATACGGCGACCTGTACAATCTGGAGGCCACGCCTGCCGAGTCTACCGCCTATCGCCTTGCAAAGCACGACAAGAAGCTCTATCCCGACATCATTACGGCGAACGAAAACGGCACGCCGTACTATACAAACTCCAGTCATCTTCCAGTCGGATACACCGAGGATATTTTCTCCGCCCTCGATGTGCAGGACGAGCTGCAAACGCTCTACACCTCCGGCACAGTCTTCCATGCGTTTTTGGGCGAAAAGCTCCCGGACTGGAAGGCGGCGGCAAGTCTCGTTCGGAAAATCGCGGAGAATTACCGCCTGCCGTATTACACGCTGTCGCCGACCTACTCTGTCTGCAAGAACCATGGGTATCTGGCGGGTGAGCAGCCGGTCTGCCCCATCTGCGGAGAAAAAGCCGAGGTCTACAGCCGCATCACCGGCTATTACCGCCCCGTGCAGAACTGGAACGACGGAAAGGCGCAGGAATTTAAAGACCGAAGAACATATGATGTGGCTGCATCGAAGCTGACGCACTGCGGCGTTCCGGCGCAGAAGCCGGAAACCGAAGAAAGCGCCGTACAGACGGGCGAAGCGACCGAGCTCTTTGCGACGAAGACGTGCCCGAACTGCAAGCAGGCCGAGCAGCTTCTCGACGCGGCGGGCGTCTGCTACACGGTGCGGTTTGCAGAAGAAAACCGCGACGCCGTGCGCACGCTCGGCATCCGTCAGGCGCCGACACTGGTATCCGGCGGGCAGAAGTGGGTCGGCGTGAGCGGCGTGCGGGAGTTCCTTGCGGCAAGGGAGCAGGCAAATGTATGACATTTTGATCGTCGGCGGCGGTCCCGCCGGTCTGACGGCGGCGATTTATGCCGCCCGCGCCGGAAAACGCGCCGCCATTTTGGAGAAAGAAGCGTTTGGCGGGCAGATCGCCTCCGCGCCGCTGGTCGAAAACTATCCCGGGATCTTGTCAATTTCCGGGGCAGAGCTTGCCCGGCAGATGACCGAGCAGGCACGAGCGTTCGGCGCGGAGATCGTCTATACAGAGGCGGCAGGGCTTGAGAAAACATCGGCTGGCTTCCGCGTCAGCTGCACAGACGGCGTTCGGGAGGCAAAAACGGTGATCCTTGCGACTGGCGCGGCGCACCGGCAGCTTGGTCTTCCGGGGGAAACGGCGCTTACTGGCTGCGGCATATCGTATTGCGCAGTCTGTGACGGCGCGTTTTATGAAGGCGCGGATGTGGCTGTCGTGGGCGGCGGCGATACGGCACTGCAGGACGCGCTGTTTCTGGCAAACACCTGCCGCAGCGTCACGCTGATCCACCGCAGAGACACTTTCCGGGCAAGCGCCCAGCTCGTTCGCCGCGCACAGGCGCAGGAAAACATTCGGATCTTGCGAAGCCGCACGGTTCAGAGGCTTCTGCTGTCGGATGACAGCTTGCAGGGCGCAGAGCTTCTGAACGGTAAAACCGGGGAAACAGAGCGGATCTATGTAGAAGGTCTTTTTGTTGCGGTCGGTCAGACGCCGCAGAGCGCGCCTTTTGAAGATGCCGTTGCGACCGAAAACGGATACTATCTGGCAGGAGAGGACACCAATACCTGTCACCCCGGCGTATTTGCAGCCGGAGACGGACGTAAAAAGCAGGTGCGTCAGCTTACAACTGCCGTCTCAGACGGCGCAGCCGCCGCGCTTGCCGCCTGCCGCTGGCTCGATGCGCAGCAAAGCATATCCGAATAGTTTTTCACACAGTACAGCAAAAGCTGCCGGCTTACGCCGGCAGCTTTGAGCGTGTCAAAAAAGTATTTTTGACACGCTCTCAAACGAAAACCGCTTTGCTGGGTTTTCGTTTGAACAGGCTTGCAGTCTGCTGCGCGCATAATTTGTGTGCCGTTGGCACACAAATTCCACACTTGCAGCCTGTATTGTATTTTCTGCGACGTACACGCCGCCGCAGAAAATGATCTGAATCATTTTTGCGCCTGCGGGCGCAAAACTCTGCGAGGCTTTTTCGACAGGCTGAAAGCTGCCGGCTTACGCCGGCAGCTTTTTTCATTTCAAAGCTTTCTGCGGTATACTGGTACAGAGTCCCGGTTTCCCTGGAGATTTATACTAGAATCTGTTAAAAAGCTTGAAGAGCTTTTTATAGCGCCAATGGCGCGTCAGATTCTGCATGAGACGGCGCAGCGTGCATTCGCACGATGCGAGTGTGCATAGCACGCGGGTTTCTTGATTCAATATTTGAATTTTGAATCAAGAAGCAGTATTACAGACGGTTTCTTGACAAGAACGGCGTTTGCTGATAAAGTGGAATTATAAATAGGACAAAGACTTAATATAGAATTTGGACGGACAGGCAGCGCGCCGGCGCTTCGTTCGGCGCTGCGTGATGCCCGGAGAAAGCATCGCGGCAGGCAGCCAGCACCCTGAGGGGCAGAAGATCGGACACAGACAAAAGAATTGGCGCAAAGCGCCTGGAAAGGAGCGGGATATGGCAATCAGGGCAATTACAACGGACAGCTTCCGGGACGATGTGTTAAAAACGAGAAAGCCGATTCTGGTGAAATTCTGGGCACCGTGGTGCGGGTATTGCCGCGCCCTCGCACCGGCGCTGGAGTCGATCGAAAAACAGTATGAAAATCTGATCTCTGTGGGACGTATCAATTTTGACACGGAAACAGCCGTGGTACGCAGGTACAACATTCATAAGCTGCCGACCCTGCTGCTGTTCGTTAACGGAGCTGTGGCAGGATTCCTGATCGACCCTTCTTCCGAAAAGGAAATCGACGCTTTTTTGAAGAAAATGCTCGGGTTGAATGCGGGAGGTCTGTATGGCAAATATGTATGATATTGTGATCATCGGCGGTGGACCCGGCGGGTATTCGGCTGCATTATATGCCGCGAGAGCGGGGCTGCATGTGGCTGTGATCGAGAAGCAGGCCGTCGGCGGGCAGGCGATCCGAGGTGAAAATATTGAGAACGATCCGGGCTTCGATGCCGGGATCGACGGGCTGCGTCTGAGTGAAAAAATGCAGCGCGGCGCAGAGCGGTTCGGTGCGGAAATGGTGACAGATGCGGTACGCCGTGTGCAGCTGATGCAGGCGGTCAAGGTCATTGAAGCGGCAAAGCAGACCTATCATGCGCCCGCCGTCATTCTGGCGACCGGCGCACCGCCAAAAAAGCTCGGAGTGGAGGGCGAGGATGAGATGCTGGGGCGCGGTGTTCACTATTATGCCGCTTGCCGCTCTATGATGTACAGGCGAAAAACAGTTGCGGTGATCGGAGATGGGGAGCAGGCTGCCGAGGCGGCGATGCTCCTTTCCCGTATCGCCAGGCGGGTCTGTCTGGTGCATAGAGGTGCGCACATGGAGATCAGTCCGGCCCATGCGGGCAAGCTGAAAATGATGCGAAACATTGAACGCTATGCAGGAAGCGAGGTTCTGGCATTTTTACATGCAAACTGGGTCTCCAGCATCTGTATTCGGGAGCAGCGGGACGGTGAGCTCTGGGATCTGGCGTGCGACGGCGCGTTTATCTGCCTTGGCAGCGTGCCGGAAACCGGCCTGTTTCGGGGGCAGGTCGCGCTGGACGAACAGGGATATATTCTTGCAAATGAGACGACTGTAACGAATCTCCCGGGTGTTTTTGCAGCCGGTGATGTACGGACAAAGCTGCTCCGGGGGATCCTGACGGCGGCGGCGGACGGTGCGGCTGCCGCGCAGCAGGCGGAGCGATATATTGTGGAGGCGATTTGACACAGAGAACGCCAGGGAAGGAGCGTAGCCATGAAGCTTACATTCATCGGCGCGGCGCATGAGGTGACAGGGAGCTGTACGCTTCTGGAGTGCCGTGGGGGAAGCTTCCTGATCGATTGCGGCATGGAGCAGGGCGTCAATGTTTTTGAAAACGCGCCGCTCCCGGTTTTGCTGCATATCCAAATGCTTCGGCGATCACCTGCACGCCGCCGTCCACGCAGGAGCTGTTTAATCAACCGCCGATCATGCCTGCTTACCGGGAATAAAAGGACTATGATCCATCTCTTGCCGATTGGATCACCGGTCACAGGACCGGCAGATAGAAAAGATCCTCTGTTGGCAGCCGGACGGCTGCCAACAGAGGATCTTCATTTATGCGGCATCAAACAGGGAACGATGGATCAAACCATTCTGATATTTGAAGGCAACTGCCAGGCTGTCAGTTGCTGACGGAGCTGCTTCACGCACAAGGCTATTGCACTGGCAGCTCCACCGCGATGGTCGTGCCCTTGTCCGAGCTTTTCTCCACCCAAACGAAGCCGCCGTGGAGATCGGCGATCTCCCACACCAGCGAGAGCCCCAGTCCCGCGCCGCCGTATTCCCGGCTGCGGGACTTGTCTACCCGGAAAAAGGGCTGGAAGATGCTTTGCTGATACTCTTCCGGGATGCCGCAGCCGGTGTCGGAAACGCGGATGATGCACGTTTGCTGCTCCTGCGCGACCGTGACCCGCACCGAGCCGCCGGGGCGGTTGTATTTGACGGCGTTTTCCGTCAGGTTGAAGAGCAGCCGGTAGATCAGCGCGTCGCTGCCGGTCAGGGCGGCGTCGCCCTCCGCTTCCAGCGTGATGCTTCGCTTCTCCGCCAGCGGCGCAAGATCCGTGAAGATCTCCTCGATCATGGGGGCGAGCTGGATCCGCTCGTTCCGCGCTACCTGCTGTAAACTGCTCATCTCCAGCAGCGTTTTTGTCATCTGGGTCAGCCGCTCCGTCTGCTCCCGCAGAAGGGTAAGAAACTCCGCCGTCTCCGGCAGTACGTCGGAATGCTCCGCGGAGAACAGCTCCAGCTGCGCCTGCATCAGTGCCAGCGGCGTGCGCAGCTCGTGGGCGGCGTTGCCGGTGAACTGCCGCTGGGCGGCAAAGGCGTTGTTCAGCCGCTCCAGCATCTGATTGAAGGAATGGCTGAACTGGCGAAGCTCCGGCAATACGTCCTCGCTGACCTTCATGTCTGCCAGGTTATTCATCTGCACCTGCTCGACCTGCGAGGCAAAGCTGCGCAGAGGCTTGAGGGCGCGTCCGCTGACAAAGTAGGCAAGGATGCCGCTGAGCAGCGTCACCGCCGCCGTGATATACCAGTTGGTCGTGCGAAAGCGCCCCTGCGCTCCATCGACGATGATCGTCAGATCCTCGTCGGGGGCTATGAGCTGCGGGTCAAAGCTCACCGCTCCGTCCTCATCCAGGATCACCGTGCCGCCGCCCTGTAAGCTGTCCGCAATGGTGTCCATATAGTACACGCCGGAGGAGCACAGCAGCAGATTCATGGCCACGCAGGTGACGCCGATGAGCAGGACGGACATCAGCGTGATGCGCCATTGCAGGGAAATTTTTCTCATGACTCCTCCCCTCCCATCAGATAGCCCTCACCGATGCGGTTGCGGATGGGGTCATAGCCCAACGCGGCGCGGAGCTTTTTGCGCAGAGCGGAGATGTGGACGCGAATGGAATTGCTGAAGCTGTCCACGCTGTTGTCCCAAACGTGATCCATCAGCTCCTCCTGACCCACGGGCCGCCCCTGATGCACCATCAAATATTCCAGAATACCCGTCTCCTTGCGGGTCAGTGTCAAGGTCTGCCCGTTGACGGCGGCGGTGCGGGAGCGGGTGTCGAAGCTCAGACCTCCGCAGGTCAGCAGCACGTCCTGCTGAGTAAACTGCCGCAATGTCAGGCTGCGGATACGGGCTTCCAGCTCGGCAAGATGAAAGGGCTTTGCCAGATAGTCGTTCGCCCCGGCGTCCAGCCCCTGCACCTTGTCCTCCACCTCGCTGCGGGCGGAGAGGATCAGCACCCGCGTCTCCCGGTCGGTCTGCCGCAGGGTGCGCAGCACCGTCATGCCGTCCTTTTTCGGCAGGTTCAGATCCAGAAGCACCAGATCGTAGCGCTCCACGCCCAGAAGCTCCAGCGCCTTTTCTCCGTCATAGCAGTAGTCCACACTGTATGCCAAACGCCGCAGGCTGCGGACGATCGTCTCGCACAGGGCGCGTTCATCTTCAATTACTAAAAGGTGCATGAAGGCCCTCCTTTTTATTTCTTCGTTTTTGTGGTGCTTTCATTATAGCAAAAACAGATAAGGTTTGTGTTAAGTTTCTGTTCTTAACAGGGACTTTAACTCTCCCGTGCTATGATGGAGGCACAAAACGGAAAGGGTGATGAAACTTGAGTCACGGAAAGAAGATGGCGGTGCAGATCACGCTTCTGCTCGCCGGAGCTGCCATGCTGTGCTTCGGCGTCTGGCGGGGCGAGGCAGCGACGGTGCTGAGCAAAGCAATCAAATTATGTCTGGAGTGTGTGGGCATTGGGTAAGAAATTTTCAGGCGCTTCCCACGTCCTGTCCCGCTTCCGGGGCTGGCTTCAGGCGGGCGCGGCGCTGCTGACCAACCTGCACCTGCCGAACTTTCTCAAGGGAAGTCTTTATCAGGGCGCGGGGAAAACCGTCTGCGTGCCGGGGCTGAACTGCTACTCCTGCCCGGCGGCGTCCGGCGCGTGTCCCATCGGAGCGTTTCAGGCAGTGGTGGGCTCGTCCAAATTCCGTTTTTCCTATTATATCACAGGCTTTCTCATCCTGTTGGGGGTTTTGCTGGGACGCTTCATCTGCGGTTTTCTGTGCCCCTTCGGCTGGCTTCAGGAGCTGCTGCATAAGATCCCGACAAAAAAGCTCTCCACGAAAAAGCTCAAGCCACTGCGCTATCTCAAATACGCCGTTTTGCTGGTGATGGTCTTTCTGCTGCCGGCGTTTCTGGTAAACGATGTGGGCATGGGCGACCCGTTCTTCTGCAAGTACCTCTGCCCGCAGGGGGTGCTGGAGGGCGCGATCCCGCTCTCCCTTGCCAATTCCGGCATCCGCGCGGCGCTGGGCAGCCTGTTTACATGGAAATTTAGTATCTTGCTGGTGGTGGTCGTACTGAGCGTGGTGTTCTACCGGCCGTTCTGCAAGTGGCTATGCCCGTTGGGCGCGTTCTACGCGCTTTTAAATAAGGTCTCGCTGTTCCAGATGAAGGTGGACAAAAGCAAGTGCGTCTCCTGCGGGAAATGCGCCAAGGCCTGCAAAATGGATGTGGATGTGACGAAAACGCCCGACCACACCGAGTGCATCCGCTGCGGGATGTGCGTCCGCGCCTGTCCCACGGGCGCTGTGTGCTTCCGCTACGGCTTTGGCAGCGGAAAGCAACATACAAATACGATCAAACAGAATACGGAGGAAACAACATGAAGCTGAAGAAAATTGCCGCGCTGCTGCTGGCGGCGCTGATGGTACTGTCCCTGCTCGCCTGCGGCGCGAAGGATGGGGGCAAGGCGGCGGATATGAATGGAAATGACACGCAGATGACCGGCGAGCCGAAAAACGCCGAGGAAGCGCTCGCCCTGCACAAAAAGCTGCTGGAGCAGGAGAACGCCCTCCTCTCGGAAAATACCGAGCTGTGGGAGAAGGTCTACATGGCAGCTGACAAGGGCATGGCGATGATCGAGGACGGCAAAAACTACGGCGACTTCCTGCTGGACACCGTCGAGGACGCCAAGGAGCAGTTCACCGACGAGGAGTATAAGTGGCTGAAGGAGTCCACCACGGAGATCAGCAATATTGAAAACAAGCTGACCGAGCTGGAAAACAAGTACCCCGAGATCATGCAGAAATCCATGGACGGCGATATGAGCATGCCCGCGGGCAGCGACACGAGCAACCCTCCCGACGACGGCAGTATGCAGAAGTTCCCCGCCTTTGAGGGCAAAGACTTGGATGGGAACACGGTGAAGAGCGACGAGCTGTTCTCCGCCAACGCCGTCACCGTCGTGAATTTCTGGTTCACCACCTGCAACCCCTGCGTGGGCGAGCTTTCCGAGCTGGACGCGCTGAATAAGGAACTGGCGGAGAAGGGCGGCACGCTCATCGGCGTCAACACCTTCACGCTGGACGGCGACGAGACGGCGATCTCGGAGGCGAAGGATGTGCTTGCCAAGAAGGGCGCGACCTACCAGAACGTGTACTTTGACTCCGACGGCGATGCCGGCAAGTTCACCGCCAACATCTTTGCCTATCCCACCACCTATGTGGTCGATCGGAACGGCAACATCGTGGGCGATCCCATCGTAGGCGCGATCACCAGCGCCGCGCAGCAGCAGGCGCTGCAAAAGCAGATCGACCAGGCGCTCGCCAACGATATGGGCTGACAAGCGGTTTCGGCAGCGGTCACGCAAAAGATATTTTCCGATCCTATAAACAGTGCACCCGGCTTTCATGGCCGGGTGCACTGCCTGTCTGAAGGATCATCGGAAGGTAGAAAGACCATAGCTGTTCGCCAACGCGTCAATTCGCTGCCCGGCTTTGCACATCCGGCACTCGCCGGTCGGATAGGTCTCATAGCCCTGAATATCGGCAGGCGTGAACAGACTCAATACCGGGATGCCGTCCAGATCCGGGATCGCGCTGAAAATTGCAGCAATGCCCTGTATTCTGCCACTGTAATATTGAATACACTCAAGAGCACGCCGCGCGGTTTTTCCAGAATTGACTGTAGAGATCAGCAGAAGCGCGTTTTTGTCATGGATCATGGAGACCAGATTTTCACGGAAAAGAAGCTGACCGTTGGAGTCGTACTCCGGCGTGACAACGCAGATGCTCCTGTTATTGTTGACAGAGAACAGGATCTTCTGCGCCAGCTGCCGGGCAAGGAACGCACCGATGACCTCGCTGCCGTCCATGCAGATGATGGTGTCGATCGACTTTTCGTAGATGTAATGGTTTGCGAGCGCAAGCGCAGTGTCGTACGCCAGACTGTATTCGTGCTTCAGCCGTGTGATGTCAAGGTAATGACTGTTATGGGAATGCCGGGTCGCAAAATGGCCATGGAATGCAATGAGTTCAAGATTTGGATTCTCTCTGGAGCGGATGGCTTGTGTACTCATAGACAATACCTCCCTGTATATTCACGTCGGAATGGCGGCGGGTGCGGGCGGGGCAAAGCTGCTTTCCTGCGGTGGTTATATTATAATAGATACTAAGTCCCGATAGCAAGTGATTTATAAAAAAACAGCGCACAAAACGACAAGTACTGGAACATTGACAGCAGATATATTTTGCGGTATGATTTATATAGTATGGATGAAAGCGCAAGATCCAAATTACCGATGACAAGCGCTGAGATTGAATGATATGAGGGCAGGCGGAAGTAAGATGCAGCACCGAAACACACGGCAGCGTCAGATTGTTCTGGAGGCGGTACAGGAACACCATGACCATCCGAGCGCGGACCAGATCTATCTGGAGATCCGTGCAAGAGATCCGAGGATCAGCCGCGGAACGGTTTATCGGAATCTGAATATCCTTTCTAATGAGGAACAGATCACGCATGTAAAGGTCCCCGGAGCGGATCGGTATGACTGCAGGACAGACTTTCACTATCACCTGATCTGCACGGGCTGCGGCGCAGTCTGCGATGCTCCGTTTTCATACGACCCAACGCCGGACAAAACGCTTGCGGCGGAGTCCGGGTATCGGATCACGCGGCACAGATTGATCTTTGAAGGCGTCTGCCCGGCGTGTCAGAAGGCTGAACGTGAGAAATAAGCACTGCACAGAAGCTTGGAACGTGCAGGATCGGAGCGGGATTCGCTCCGATCCTGCACGTTTTTGTTGTGGTATGCAGAGCCCCGCCAAATTAAACTGAGACCTCATATTATTAGCATTGCGGATCTGTCGGTTTTCCTGTATAATAAAAACGAAAAAACACCGCATGGCAGGAAACTATTTGTTGAAAGGAGGCGCAGCATATGATTTTGGGGATTTTGCGCGAGACGAAGAAGGGCGAAAACCGAGTGATCTGTACGCCGAAAGAGGTGGAGACCATCACGACCGCAGGACACACTGTTTATGCACAGCGCGGCTGCGGGGAGCGAGCCGGTTTTTCGGATGAAGCGTATGAAGCCGCAGGGGCGCTTCTGACAAACTCTGCGCAGGAGCTGTTCAAGGTCTGCGATATGGTCGCCAAAGTCAAGGAGTTTACGCCGGAGGAATGGCCGCTGATCCGAACGGGACAGATGCTTCTCGGCTGCCTGCATCCGGCGGCAAATCCAGAGGAGGTCAACGCGCTGATGAAAAGCGGCTGCATCGCATTTACGGCGGAGGACTCTCACCGATACGGCTCTGCGAACTGTGAGGCGGCGGGGAAGCAGGGGGCGCTGTTCGGGCTGGAATCGCTGCTGACCATTCACGGCGGAAAGGGAAAATATGTCGGCGGCTTTGCGGGAGAGCCGGGCATCCATGCGCTGATCCTCGGCAGCGGAAAAGTTGGAAGAGGCGCCGTGCAGGTCCTGCAGGCGCTTGGTGCCAACTGTACCGTTATGGCGAGAAATATGCACAGACTTCGCGCACTTTCGGCGCAGTATAATGGCCGCGTCCGCGTCAGACGCTGCTCACAGGCGCATATTGCGGAGGAATTGCCAAAAACGGATGTCGTCCTCAACTGTGTCAAATGGCAGAAAGAAAACCGGGACTTCCTCATCACCCGGGATATGCTTTCCCTCATGGAAAAGGGCTCGGTGATCGTGGATATTTCCAACGACGAGCCGGGCGCGATCGAGACCAGCCGCGCGACCACACACGACGAACCGCGCTACATTGTAGACGGCATCGTACATTACTGTGTTGCAAATATTCCGGGGGCGGTCGCGCACTCTGCATCCGTCGCCTACGCGGCGCAGATGCTGCCGCTGATCCTGAGCCTGCTGAACGATGGTGAGGAGGAGACCTGCATCCGTGACGGCTATTACCGGCGGGCGCTGACGATCTACCGGGGACTTCTGACGCATGAGGAAACGAGCGCCGTACAGGGAAGACCGTGGGTGCGCCCGGAAGAGGCGCTTGGGATCTCCGGCTTCCGGCTCGACCCTGCACCGCTGGCGTCGGATACGCGCTCGACCCATTTTTATTCCTGGGCAGAAGACAGCGGAGCCCAAACTGAACACAGTTCATAAGGATGACACAAAGATCTATACCGAGCAAAACGTACAGGCTGAATCAAAAACGAGCAGCGGCACAAAACAACGCCGCTGCTCCGGCGCATATTAGGGCTGCCTCCAGCTTTTGAAATGGGATATATCAAATTACGAATAGACGGTCCGCAGAAGAAGAATGAACGGTTTGATAAGAATTTATCGATAAGTATTGACCGCTATCCGGCGGATATGCTATGATTCTTTTGGGTTAAAAATTGCTATTTATATCAAAAAAAGAATAAAAAAGAGCAGAAAAGCAGAAGGAGTGAGACAGCCTTGAGCAGACTCGACATCAAAACCGCGAGTAAGGCGCAGACAGTCGTTGACCGCCTTTACAAGGACATGGAGCGCAGGATCGCGTCCAGCCCTCCGGGGCTCTGCCCCATCGATATGTCCCTGACCTTTCTGCAGCTCTGCCACGCGCAGTCCTGCGGTAAATGCGTGCCCTGCCGCATTGGGCTCGGTCAGCTTACCGCGCTGATGGGGCAGGTGCTTGACGGAACGGGTACGATGCTGACGATCGACACCATCGAAAAAACGGCGCGGGCGATCGCGGCCTCCGCCGACTGCGCCATCGGGCGCGACGCAGCGCAGCTCGTTTTGAGCGGCTTTGAGGGCTTCCGTGATGATTATGTCAACCATGTGAAGTATCACCGCTGCCTTGCCTCGCTGCAAAACCCCGTGCCGTGCGTGTCGCTGTGTCCCGCCGGCGTGGACGTGCCGGGCTATGTTGCGCTGGTGCGCGAGGGGCGGTATGCCGACGCCGTGCGCCTCATCCGCAAGGATAACCCCATGCCGACCGCCTGCGCATACATCTGCGAGCACCCGTGCGAGGCGCGCTGCCGCCGCAATATGATGGACGCGCCCATCAACATCCGCGGGCTCAAGCGCTACGCGGTCGATCACGCAGGCGATGTTCCGAACCCGGAATGCGCGGAAGCGACCGGCAGGCGCGTTGCGATCATCGGCGGCGGTCCGAGCGGTCTGTCGTGCGCCTATTATCTGCGCCTGATGGGTCACGGTGTCGCCATTTTTGAGGAGAAGAAGCAGCTTGGCGGTATGCTCCGCTACGGCATCCCTGCCTACCGCTTCCCGCGTGAAAAGCTTGACGCGGAGATCGAGTCCATTTTGTCCACCGGCGTCGAGGTACATACCGGCGTGACAGTCGGAAAGGACGTTTCCTTCGAGCAGCTCCACAAGGATTACGACTGCCTTTATGTCGCCATCGGCGCACATACGGACAAGAAAACGGGCATTGCCGGCGAGGACAGCAAAAATGTCATGTCCGCCGTGGAGATGCTGCGTGCCATCGGCGACGACGTCATGCCGGACTTCACCGGCAAGCGCGTCGTGGTCATTGGCGGCGGCAATGTGGCGATGGATGTGACGAGAAGCTCAGTGCGTCTGGGCGCTGAGAGCGTGACGTGCGTCTATCGCCGCCGGATCGCGGATATGACCGCGCTGCCCGACGAGGTGCAGGGCGCGATCGCCGAGGGCGCGGAGATCCGCGAGCTCTGTGCGCCTGTTCGCATCGAGGCGAACGAAGCGGGCGAGGCAGTCGCCCTCTGGGTGCAGCCGCAGATCATCGGCCTTGCCGACAAGGCCGGAAGGCCCCGCCCGGAGACGGCAGACCAGCCCGAGGAGCGCATCCCGGCGGATGTGATCGTCGTTGCCATCGGGCAGGGCGTGGAGATCGCGGGCTTTGAGCAGACCGGCATTCCCATCCGAAGAGGCACGTTTATGGCGGAAAGCTCCAGCCAGATCGACAATATGGAAAACGTCTTTGCCGGCGGCGACTGTGTGACAGGTCCTGCCACCGCCATCCGCGCGATCGCGGCAGGTAAGGTCGCGGCGGCGAATATCGACGAGCAGCTCGGCTTCCACCATGAGATCCGCACGGATGTAGTGATCCCCACGCCGCATCTGGACGTCTGCCCCGCGCGCGGGCGCGTCAATACGAAAGAGCGCGAGGCCGCCCAGCGTAAATGCGATTTTGAAGACATCGAATGCGGCATGACGCACGAGGAAGCCTGCGCCGAGAGCGGCCGCTGCCTGCGCTGCGACCACTTTGGCTACGGCATCTTCAAGGGAGGGAGGATCGAACGATGGTAACGCTCACGATCAACGGAAAAACCGTTCGTGTCCCGGAGGGGACAAGTATTCTGGATGCCGCACGCGCGGTGAATATCGACATTCCAACGCTCTGCTATCTCAAGGAGCTCAACGAGATCGGCGCCTGCCGCATCTGCATGGTCGAGGTCGAGGGGCAGGATACGCTCGTTGCCGCGTGCGACAACGAGGTGCATGAGGGCATGGTCGTCCACACGAACTCCCAGAAGGTGCGCATGACGCGCCGCGTCAATCTCCAGCTCCTGCTCAGCCAGCACGAGGTCAACTGCGTCAAGTGTACGCGCAGCGGCAACTGCAAGCTGCAGAAGCTCGCCAACGACTATAATCTGCTCGGCGCGCCCTATCAGAAAAAGCTGCGCCCGGCGACGGTCGATTATTCCGCGCCCATTCTGCGCTTTGAAAATCGCTGCATCAAGTGTATGCGCTGCGTGCAGGTCTGCGATAAGATGCAGGGCGTCCATATCTGGGATCTGGTCGGCACCGGCTCACGGACGACCGTCGGCACGGCAAGTGCCGACAGACTTTCAACCTCTCTTTGCACCTATTGCGGTCAGTGCGTGACCCACTGTCCCGTCGGCGCGCTCGAGGAGCGCGACGACACCGACCATGTCTACCGTATGCTGGCAGACCCGGAGCTGACGACTGTTGTGCAGGTCGCGCCTGCTGTCCGCGCGGCGTGGACGGAGTATTTCGGTCTGACGCCGGAGCAGGCGACGCCGGGCGTTCTGGCGGCCGCACTGCGGGAGCTGGGCTTTGATTATGTATTCGACACCAATTTCAGCGCCGACCTCACGATCATGGAGGAGGGCAGCGAGTTCGTTGAGCGCTTTACGCATAAGGATGCGTATCCCTGGCCGATGTTCACCTCCTGCTGCCCCGGCTGGGTGCGGTTCGTAAAGGGGCAGTTCCCGCAGTTTGCGAGAAATCTGTCCACGGCGAAATCGCCGCAGCAGATGTTCGGCGCAGTGGCCAAGAGCTATTTCGCAGAGAAGGCCGGCATTGACCCGGCTCATATCCGCGTCATCTCCGTCATGCCGTGCACGTCCAAAAAGGCGGAGGCGGCGCTTCCGACGATGAAGGATGCGTGCGGCGACCCCGATGTCGATGTGGTCATCACCACGCGTGAGCTCGTGCGGATGCTCCGCTGCTCCATGATCGATCCGGCGGCGCTGGAGGAAAGCGGCTTTGATAGTCCGCTCGGCTCCGGCACGGGCGCGGCGGTGATCTTCGGCGTGACCGGCGGCGTCATGGACGCGGCGCTTCGCAGCGCGTATTATCTTGTGATCGGTGAAAATCCGGACCCCGATGCCTTTACTGCTGTGCGCGGCATACAGGGCTGGAAGGAAGCGAGCTTCGACATTCCCGGTGCAGGCACGGTCCGCACGGCGGTAGTCAGCGGCCTTGGCAACACAAGAAGACTGATGGAGGCGATCGCCTCCGGCCGTGTGCAGTATGACTTCGTGGAGGTCATGGCGTGCCCCGGCGGCTGCGCAGGCGGCGGCGGTCAGCCGATCCACGACGGCGAGGAGTGCGCAGAGGCGCGCGGCAACGTCCTGTGGAGGCTTGACCACGAGATGTCCCTTCGTTTCTCGCATGAAAACCGCGACGTGCAGGCGCTTTACAAAGAGTATCTCGGAAAGCCGCTGTCCGAGCGCGCGCACCACCTGCTGCACACCGACATTGACGGCTGGCAGATGCCAAAGGAACTTTGAGTGGCGCTGCTTTCCAGGGCGCAGAACAAGTCAAAACCTCCGGCTAAGCCTAATCTCATTAAGATGAGCCCCCAGAAATGCAGGCTCTGGGAGGAAAGCCCAGCACCTGCTTCGCAAGACGCGCAGATTTTCAAAAAGGGTATGCCAAAAGCGCGGAGTTTCCTCCGCGAAAACGAGTGTGGGAAGATTAAATCATTCGGTACTGAAAGCAGGCTGGATGTTTTGCCCGCATATTTCTTGGCTTGTGCTGGTCGGGCCGGACAGGAAGCAGCAGACTGGCGATCAACGCCTCCACATTGACCGCAGATACAAATCTGAGCAGGAACTCCCGTGCAATATGCGCGGCAAAAGCAGCGTTCACACGGTAGAAATACTTCCCCTTTGGCTGCACAAATCGGGGGTGCAGCCGAAGCAGGGAGGCAAAATTGTAGAGCGTCATTTTTGCAAAAATCTCCTGCATAATGAATGAGCGCTTTCTTGCGTGAAAGTGCGTCAGCGCAAGGGTGCATTTCAAATCACGGAAAGCAGTTTCGATTCCCCAGCGTTTGTGCTACAGCATACGCAGCAGCGACGGCGGGAAACTGGCTTCGGGAAGGTTTGTGATTACAGTGCTGTTGCTTATCTTAATGAGATTAGGCATAGCCGGGGGTGTCTTTGCTACAACCAATACAAATATGCGGGACATGCAGATGGCATTCCGCTTTTCCAGATACCATTGCTCTTTGCAGGATAGCTGTTCAAATGCCGCCGCAACCGCCTTTGCCTGAATCCCGTTCCAGAGAATGTCGGCATAGTTCCAGCTATACACACGCCTTCGATAAGAACAAAAAAGCCGCCAGTCAGATCATGCAGAGCAGCTTGGAGATCTGAGCTATCTTCTGAAAAGCTCTGTCTGGTTGCGCTACGCAGTAAAAGTAGAAAATTTGAACAATTCTATATAAAAATGCCGTGAAATCACACGATTTCACGGCATTTTGGTACGCCCGACACGATTTACCCCTGCGGGGCATAAACTTCGACTCGTGCCGGATGTATTCATAAAAACAGCCACCCCGGTGGGGTGGCTGTTTTTATGGTACGCCCGACACGATTCGAACGTGCGACCTACAGAGTCGGAGTCTGTCACTCTATCCAACTGAGCTACGAGCGCATACCGCTTTGAAAGCTCCATTATTATATCAGCTCCCGCGGTGAAAGTAAAGCCTAAACTGCGCGACTTTTTCAGACATGGGCATACAGCGCGTACAGCGGCAGCTCGGGGTCGTATTTCTGCGGGGCGTAGTGGATCGAGCCGATGCGCGGTCCTGACACGCCGTATTTCGGGTTGAAACCGAACAGGTTGCGGTACTGCATCAGATCGTCGTGTTCCTCGCGCATCGCCTCCAGCACCAGCAGAGCCGCCATGGCGTCGTCCACGGCGCGGTGCGAGTTTTCTGCCGCCACGTTGTAGCTCTCAATGGCGTTTTTCAGCTTGTGCGGGTACGGGCGGCGATCCTTGTAGACTGTGAGGATGTCCAGCATTCCAAGATTTTTGAGGCAGTCCGCCATGCCCAGCCGCGACAGATAAAAATACAAAAACGTAAAATCAAACTGCGCGTTGAACGCCGCCATCATCGTGCGCGGCGCTTGCAGCATCTGTGCAAAACGAGCCGCCGCCTGCGCCTTTTCTACACCTTCGGCGGAAAGCATCTGCTCTGTGATGCCCGTCAGCTCCACGATCATGCCGGGCAGACGCCTGCCCGGTGTGAGGCGGATGAGCAGGTCCATCTCGTCCTCCACGCCGCCCGGTCCGACCGCCACCGCCGCCAGCTCGATGATCTCGTCGCGGCGGCAGTCGATGCCCGTTGTCTCCGTATCCAGCACGACCACACGGTCATACTGCGTAAAAATCGAATCCAGCATTCCGTTTACCGGCGCAGCACGCGCCCTGCCCTTTCTTTCGTCCATTCTCCGCGCGCGATCGCGGGGCGTCCGCCGACGAACACATAGTCCATCCCCGCCGCCTCGCGCGCCGGGTCGGTGTAGGTGCCGCACTCGTGGAGCGCCAGCGGGTCAAACACGCAAAGATCCGCATCCGCGCCCGGCTGCAAAATGCCCCTGCCGGTCAGCCGCAGGCGGCTCGCCGGGAGCGACGTCATCTTCCGCACCGCCTGTTCCAGCGGCAGGAGCTTCTTTCGGTTTACATAAGTCTCAATCATCCGCACGAACGAGCCGTACACACGCGGGTGCAGCAGCCCGGTGTCGGGATAGGTGCTGTCGGAAATGACGCTGCTGAACGGGCACGCGAGCACCCGCTCCAAGTCGTCGTCACTCGCCACGGCGTCGATCATCGACGGCGTGCAGTTTTCGTCTGAGAGTAAATCGAACACGAGATCAAACGGGTCGCGCCCTGCCCTACTTGCCGCCTGTGCGACGCTCATGCCCAGCAGCCACGCGTTGCGCTCCTTCGCCGCGCTCGTGACATACACATTTTCCCAGCCGCACAGCAGCGAGATGTTCTCAAAATCGCTGTCCTGCTCCATCCGGCGGCGCACCTGCGCACGGTATGCGGGGTCGAGCAGCTCCTGCGAGAGCTGCTCCAGCGGCGCGTTCTGGCACTCCGGCGGCAGGATATGGAGGAGCTGCGTCGAGCCGCGCGTGTAGGGGTACATATCGCACGCGGCGTCCAGCCCCGCCTGCCGCGCGTTCTCCAGCAGCCGCAGCATCTCCGGCGTGCATCTGCCCCAGTTGCGCTTGCCGATGCTCTTGAGGTGGCTCACCTCCAGCGGCACGCGCAGCGTCCCGGCGACGTGCAGCATTTCGCGCAGCGACTCGACCACGCGGTCGCCCTCCTGCCGCATATGGACCGTCACGACCACATCGCTGCCCGCCAGCGGGCGCAGCGCCTCAATGAGCTCATCCGTCGTGTAAAAGCATTCCGGCGCGTAGCCGAGCCCGAGCGACACGCCCAGCGCGCCGTCGGAGAGCGCCTGCTCCAGCCGCAGGTGGAGCGTTTTCATCGCCTCCGGCGTCAGTACGGCGCTGCCAAAACCCGCCGCGCTCGCACGCAGCGTCCCGCCGCCGGCGAGCATCCCCAGATTCAGCGGCAGCGGCTGTTTTTCGAGCGCCGTCAGGTACTCCCCCATGCTCTGCACACCCACCGCCTGCGGCAGCGCGCCGGTCACAGGGTCAAGATAGTGCAGGATCTGCGTGCGGTACGCCTCGCCGCACGGCGCGACCGACAGCCCGCAGTTGCCGTTTACGATCGTCGTCAGTCCCTGCCGCAGCTCCGCGCGCCCGAAGCCGGGGCGAAACGCCGCCGCATCGGCGTGACGGTGGATGTCGATGAAGCCCGGCGTGACGGCTTTGCCTGCCGCGTCCACGCACACGCGCGCCTGCGCCGCGTCAAATTGCCCGATCCCGGCGATCGTTCCGTCCCGAACGGCAACGTCGGCGCGGAAGCCCGCGCGCCCCGTTCCGTCGATCACCGTGCCGTTTTTCAGTACATAGTCCAGCAAGGCCAGCACCCCATTTCTCCCTGATTTTACACGCTTTCCCGTCAAAAAGCAACCACTGGGGCGCAAATTTGCGGCTTGCCATCCGATGCGCTTTATGGTATAACGAGTGCAAAGCAGCAACTGAGAATTTAGTAACCGCAGACAATTTCTTTAAGGGAGCGCGGGAGATGGACATTCGACTTTTATCGCGGCGGTTCACGGTGCGCCGGCTGGACGCGCGGGATGTGGACATTATTTTTGAATTAAGCCGCAAAAATGAACTATTTTACAAATATCATCCGCCATTTATCACAAAAGAGGCTATTCTGGACGACATGACGGCGCTGCCGCCGCAGAAGGAGCGCACAGACAAATACTACGTCGGATTTTTCGAGCAGGGAACGCTCATCGCACTCATGGATCTGATCCTGGCATATCCAGAGCCGCAGACAGCCTTCATCGGGCTGTTTATGATGAGCACGGACTATCAGGGACGGGGCATTGCCTCTGAAATGATCGGTGATGTCTGCCGCTGTCTCAAGCAGCTCGGCTATCAGAAGATCCGTCTCGGCGTGGACAAGGGCAATCCGCAGAGCTTTGCCTTCTGGTCCAAAAACAGCTTTCAGGTCACGGGCGAAACGGAATACATTCATATGGAACGGGTATTGTGAATTTCGGGCATGAAAAAGGCTTCCTCATTCGAGGAAGCCTTTTGTGGTCTATTGTGCCTGCGAAAGCATAGTGATGCCGCGCTCGATGCGGGCGAGGGATTCGTCTTTCCCGAGCAGGGCGCACAGCTCCGTCGCGCCGCCGGGGGTGGACGCCTTGCCGGACACGGCAACGCGCAGCGGCCAGAGGATGATGGAGTTTTTGACCTCTCTCTCCGCCGCCAGCGCAACAAGGCGCTCATACAGCCCCGCGTTGCTCCAATCCGCCTGCTCACGCAGGACGGGCAGGAGCGTTTTAAGCGTTTCCAGCGAGTTTTCCAGCGTCGTTTTCGACTTTTTGTGCACATACAGCGTCGCGTCGTACTCCGGCAGCTTGTCGAGGAAGTCCACGCGCTCGGCAAGGTCGGTCAGCACCTCGCAGCGGGACTGCACCAGCGCCGCGACCGCCTTGAGGTCGATGGCGGGATTCTGGATCGCCGCGCGCAGATACGGCTCTGCCTTCTCAAAAAACGCCTCCGGCGAGAGCTTTTTCATATACTCGGCGTTCATCCAGCGCAGCTTCTGAATGTCAAACACCGCCGGGCTCTTGGAGATGCCGGAGATGTCGAATGCCTTTACCAGCTCCGGCAGGGTGAAGAACTCCTGCTCGGCAAGCTCCCCCTTCGGACTCCAGCCCAGCAGCGCCACATAGTTGAGCACCGCCTCGGTCAGATAGCCCTCGCGGATGAGGTCCTCATAGCTGGGGTCGCCGTGGCGCTTGGACATTTTGTGCTGCGCGTCGCGCATGACGGGCGCGCAGTGGACATACGTCGGCACGTCCCAGCCGAACGCCTGATACAGCAGGTTATATTTCGGCGCGGAGGACAGATACTCGCTGCCGCGCACGACGTGCGTGATGCCCATCAGATGGTCGTCCACAACGTTTGCGAAGTTATACGTCGGCAGCCCGTCGGACTTGAGGAGCACCTGATCCTCCAGCTCTTTATTTTCGACGGTAATGTCGCCGAACGACGCGTCATGGAACGTGGTCGTGCCCTCGTGCGGGATCTTCTGGCGGATGACGAGCGGCTCTGCCTCGGCGCGCTTTTTTGCCACATCCAGCGGCAGGTCGCGGCAGGCGCAGACGTGCTTTTTGATCTCCTTGCCGTCGTCCTCTCCCGCGTCCTCGTCCTCCGACTTCTGGCAGAAGCAGTAATACGCACCGCCCTTTTCGCACAGCAGCTCGGCGTATTTGCCGAACAGGTCGCGCCGCTCGGACTGGATATACGGGCCGACCGGTCCGCCGACGTCAGGACCTTCGTCGTGGTCAAGCCCACACTCCGTCATTGTCTTGTAGATCACATCCACCGCACCCTCGACGAGGCGTCCCTGATCGGTGTCCTCGATGCGCAGGATGAACGTACCGCCGTGGCTGCGGGCGATGAGCCAGGTATACAGCGCCGTGCGGAGGTTTCCGACGTGCATATAGCCCGTGGGGCTGGGGGCGAAGCGGGTACGCACCTTGCCGTGCGGGATGCGCGCTTCCATCTGCTCAAAAAAATCCATAACATTTTCCTCCTTGTATTCGCCCTTTATCATATATTTTCTTTTGCCCCGCGTCAATGCTTTGTTGCGAAATCTGCGCATATGTGGTAGAATATTTGTACTTATGTGAAAAATACGATAGACAGAGGGTATTACCATGGACAATAAAAAGAGGATCTTTTCCGGCATTCAGCCCAGCGGCGATCTGACGCTCGGCTCGTATATGGGCGCGATCAAAAACTGGGTTGGCTTGCAGGAGGAATACGACTGCCTGTACTGCATCGTGGATATGCACGCCATCACCGTGCGTCAGGTCCCGGCAGACCTGCGCCGCCGCAGCCTGGAACAGCTCGCGCAGTACATCGCCTGCGGGCTTGACCCGGAGAAGAACATCATGTTCATCCAGAGCCATGTCCCGGCGCACGCGGAGCTGAGCTGGGTGCTGGGCTGCTATACGCAGTTCGGCGAGCTCTCGCGCATGACGCAGTTCAAGATGAAGTCGCAGCAGCACGCCGATAATATCACGGCGGGGCTGTTCACCTACCCGGTGCTCATGGCGGCGGATATTCTGGTGTATCAGGCGGATCTTGTGCCCGTGGGCGAGGATCAGAAGCAGCACGTCGAGCTGTGCCGCGACATCGCCGCGCGCTTTAACAATTCCTTCCCCGACACGTTCACGCTGCCCGAGCCGTTCATCCCCAAGATGGGCGCGCGTATCATGAGCCTCGGCAATCCCGAAAACAAGATGTCCAAGTCCGACCCCGACGGCTGCGTGTATCTGATGGACAAGCCGGAGGATATTATGCGCAAGTTTAAGCGCGCCGTCACCGACTGCGAGACCGCCGTCCGCTACGACCGCGAGAATAAGCCCGGCATCTCGAACCTGCTCACCATCTACTGCGCCGCTACCGGCAAGACGCTGGACGAGGCTCAGGCGGAATTTGCCGATCAGGGCTACGGCGTGTTTAAGCCCGCCGTGGGCGAGGCGGTCGTGGAGCTTGTCCGCCCCATCCGTGAGGAGACGACCCGCCTGCTCACCGACAAGGCATATCTGGAAAGCATCTACAAGTCCGGCGCGGAGCGCGCGTCGTATCTTGCCAACAAAACGCTGCGCAAGGTCTACAAAAAGATCGGTTTCGTCGCCCGCTGAGGAGGGTTTTATGACTACCAGACTGGCTCTGCAAATGCTCGCCGCCATGGCGGCGGCCGTTGCGATCTCGTTTTTATCCACCCCGCTCGTCAAAACGCTCGCCTATAAGGTCGGCGCGATCGACGTACCGAAGGACAGCCGCCGGATGCACAAAGTGCCCATCCCGCGCCTTGGGGGACTTGCGATTTTTCTGGCGTTCCTGCTTTCGGCGCTGATCTTTGCCGACATTGACCGCCAGCTTCAGGGCATTCTGCTCGGCGCGGTCATCATCGTGGTGCTCGGCGCGCTGGACGATGTGCTGGCGCTCAAGGCGCTGCCGAAGCTCATCGTGCAGATTCTGGCTGCGGGCGTTGCCGTGTATCACGGGTGCGTCATCCAGTTTATCTCGAACCCGAATGTGTTCAGCAACGCAACTTATGTAAACCTCGGCTGGCTGTCCGTGCCCATCACGATCATCTGGATCGTCGCCATCACGAACGCCGTCAACTTCATCGACGGGCTGGACGGGCTGGCGGTGGGCGTATCGTCCATCTCGGCGGCGGCGCTCATCGTCATCGCGCTCATGGTCGCGGAGACGAACATCGCCATCATCCTCTGTGCGCTGTTCGGCGCGTGCCTCGGCTTTATCCCCTACAACATGAACCCGGCGAAGATCTTCATGGGCGACTCCGGCTCAACGTTTTTAGGCTACATTCTGGCGACGCTGTCCATCACGGGTCTTTTCAAAATGTACGCCATCATCTCCTTTGCCGTGCCGTTTCTCATTCTGGGGCTGCCGATCTTTGACATCTGCTTTGCCTTCCTGCGCCGCATCGCGCACGGGCAGAGCCCCATGCAGGCGGATCGCGGGCACGTCCATCACCGGCTCATCGACATGGGCTTCACGCAGAAACAGGCGGTCGCCATCGCGTATATGCTCACGGCGATCCTCGGTCTTGCGGCGGTGGTGCTGACGAGCTCGGGCGAACTCAAGGCGCTGATTTTGATCGGCGCGGTATTCGTGGTCGGCGCGATCGGGATGCGCCTGATCTTCTCGTCACACGAGCAGCCGGAAAAGACGGACACCGAAGCGTCCGCCGAAAACACCGCGCCCGCGGAAGCGCCCGCCGGATCGGATGCTGCGCAGGACGCGCAGCCGGAGGATTCGACGGAAACTGAGCCGCCGCAGGCGTAAAATAGGAAAGGAGGTCCGCCATGAAATCGCGTTCTCTCAAGCCGGCGGTCCTCGTGCTTGCCGCCGTGCTCATTCTGGCGCTGCTGGCTGCCATCGTCATCACGCAGACCGCCCGCTCCCGCGCGGAGCAGGCGATCACGCTGCCCGGCGCGTCCTACGCCCCGGAGGAGCAGCCGCAAACGTCCACCGGCGAGAGCCTTGCCGAGATCACCCCGCAGAATGTGCAGGCGGTGCTGGCGCAGACGCTCGCCCGCCCCACGTTTTATCATCAGATCCTGACCGCCACACTGCGCACGGACGATTTTACGCGCACGCAGCAGATCGAGCTGTGGCGGCAGGACGCGCTCTTGCAGGCGGATATTACGCAGGACGATTCCGTCCGCCATCTGCTGACTGACGGGCAGACGCTCTACGTCTGGTATGACGGCGAGACCACGCCGTCCGTCATCACGCTGGACGGCTCGGTCAATCCCGATGAGCTGCTGGGTGTGCCGACGTATGAGACGCTGACGGAGCTTCCCCGCACGGCGATCACCGGTGCGGAGGTCGTCAGCCTGGCCGAGCCGGACGAGCCGTCGTGCCTGTTCGTCTCGTGCGTGCAGAGCGGCGTCCGGCAGGAGTATTGGGTCAGCCTGACGAGCGGTCTTTTATGCAAACAGATCACCTACAGCGGCGAAGAGCCGATGTACACCGTCGAGCAGACGCTCGCCGAGCGGCTGACCGCCGGCGATGAAGCGGCGCAGGCGCTCTTTGCCCTGCCCGATGGTGAGCGCCCGTTTGCTACAGCAGAATAAACGCCGCAAGCGTCAGCAGGACCGGCAGCGGATCGTCCGCGTCGCTGTCCACGAGCAGCAGCAGTAAAATAGCGATCACGAGCAGGTCGCCCGTGTCCGTGCCGCGCGGCAGCAGGCGGCTCAAAAAGCCGCCGCCCGCATTGCAAGGCGGCGCTGCCGGAAGCGGCGGCGCACAGGACGGCTCTGACTGCATCGGCTGCGCAGGTGTTTCCTGCGGCGGCTGCACATCCATGCGCAGATAGCTGCCGTCCGGCTGCGGAATGTAGCGGTTATACACAAAATCACCTCGCATCGCGCGTCCCCGGTCCTCCCCTGCGCAGCGCGCTGCCCGCGATGCCGCTCAGGCGCGCGATCTGGAGCGCGCGTTCGATCTTTTCCCGCCGCGCCGGGCGCAAAAACGGCTCGAGCGCGCGCAGCAGCGCCTCCTGCCGCTGCGCAAGTCCGCCCATCGGCGGCGACTGTACGGGCGGTGGTGCGGGCGGTACATCCGGCGGCGCTTTTTCTTCGGGTGGCGAACCCGCGGGCGCGTCCGGCGGCGGCAGCGTCACGCCGAGGCTTTTCGCCAGCTCCAGCACCTGCGCCATCTGCGCCGGGTCGTTCAGGACCTCCTGAATTTTCTGCGAAAGCTGCTCTTCCATTGCGCCGCCTACTTTCGGTTGATGGCGTCCACCAGCCGTGCCGCCTCCGGCGTCTGCATGACCGGCTCTAAAATTTTCTGCGCGGCGGCGTAGTCCCCGCTCTTCACGGCGTTTGCCGCCTGACGCAGCGCCGCGCCGCCGTCCCGGTTCAGTAAACTCAAAAGCTGCTGCCCCTCTTTTGTGCCGAGCACCCTGCGGATCTGCTCCGGCGTAAAGGAAAACGACTGCCCCATCGGCTGAGTATCCATAAGCTGCCTCCCTGTGTTCCTGATCTACATCCAGTCTATGCCGCCCCTCCGGCGTTGGTGCATCGTATGAAAATTCTTGTTTTTTCCGACTCTCACGGCTCGCTCGGGAATATGTATGAAGCGGTGGAGCGCGAATCGCCCAACCGCATTCTCCATCTCGGCGACCATTTCCGCGACGCGGAGGATCTGGACCTCGCGTTCGGCGGGCTTGATATACTCTATGTGCCGGGCAACTGCGACTATGCCGCGCAGATCCCGGCGAATCTTGAGATCGAAATCGACGGCGTGCGCATTTTCCTGACGCACGGGCATCTGTTCGGCGTCAAATCCGGGACGCAGCGTCTTCTTTTGGAGGCGCAGCGGCGCGGCGTGCCGCTTGCGCTGTTTGGGCACACGCATCAGTCGTTTTGCGAAGAAATAGGCGGCGTGACGCTTTTCAATCCCGGCTGCTGCGGGCGCTTTACGTCCCGCCCCAGCTATGGCGTGATCGAGACCGATCACGGACAGTTCACCTGTCGCATCTGCGATTGCGGCTGACGCGGCACAGGAGGTAAATTTATGATCCTTGCAATTGACATCGGCAACAGCAACATCGTCATCGGCTGCATCGAAGGCGGCGAAATCCAAAACGAGACCCGTATTGCTACGAATCTCGTAAAAACCTCGGACCAGTATTGCTTTGACCTCAAAAATATGCTCTCGCTGTCCGACGTGCCCGTTTCGCGGCTGGACGACGTCATCATCTCGTCCGTCGTGCCGCCGGTGCTCAACTCCATGCGCACCGCCGTTCTGAAGCTCACGGGCAAAAAGCCCTTTGTGGTCGGACCCGGTATCAAGACAGGGCTGAACATTCTGCTGGACAATCCGCAGCAGGTCGGCAGCGACCTCATCGTCGCCGCCGTCGCGGCGCTGCGCGAATATAAGCCGCCGCTCATCCTCATCGACATGGGCACGGCGACCACCATCTCCGTCATCAACAAGGACCGTGCCTATCTCGGCGGCTGCATCTGCCCCGGCGTGCGCATCTCCGCCGAGGCGCTCTCGGCGCGCGCGGCGCTGCTGCCGGGCATCAATCTGGATCAGCCCCGGCGCGCCATCGGCAAAAACACCACCGACTGTATGCGCAGCGGCATCATGCTCGGCGCGGCGTGTATGCTCGACGGCATGATCGAGCGCATGGAGCAGGAGCTCGGCGAGCGCGCCACCGTGGTCGCCACCGGCGGCATCGCGCGCTTTGTGCTGCCCATGTGCCGCCGCGAGATCGCCTATGACCGCAATCTGCTGCTCAAGGGGCTGGCGGTTTTGTATCAGATGAACCGAAAGGGATAAAAGGCAACACCGCGCATTTGCGGCAAGCAGATTCGGCGAGAGATTTTTCGCCAAGGCAAGATTTGGAGCGCGCAGGAATACTTTGTGTATTTCGCGCGGTTCAAAGCGCAGCATTGGTGGAAAAGGTCCGCCGAAGCACGCCGACGCAATTGCGCGGGGTTGCCAAACAAAAGTCAAGGGAGGAACTGCTATATGGAAAATTACGCCGCAGACGCGCTGTTCCTCTCGCCGCGCAAGCTCAGTGCCTTTGCAAAGCAGCGCACCGCGCCGTTTTATCTCTACGATGAAGCCGGTATTCGCGCCGCTGCCAAGGCGCTGCTTGAGACCTTCGGCGCGTTTTCCGGCTTTCGGCAGTATTTCCCTGCGGCGCTGAATCCCAATCCCGCGATCCTGCGCATTTTGCAGGAGGCTGGCTTCGGTGTGCTGTGCGATAACGAGGCGCAGCTTCGTCTGGCGGCGGACTGCGGCTTTGCGGGTGAGCGCATCCTCTATGCGCCGATGGTCTTTTTACCGGCGGCGGAGGCGCTGGCGACGGAATTGGACTGCACGTTCGTGCTGGACGGTCCGCACACGCTGCCGCACCGCGCGCCCAAACGGGCGATTCTGAGCCTGCGTCCCGCGCAAAAGCTGCGCGCCGGCGACGGCACGCCCATTTCGTTTGACAATCTCAAGACCGGGATGCCGGAGGCGGAGCTCCTGCGCCTGGCAAAGCGCCTGCAATGCGGCGGGACGCAGTCGATCGGGCTGATTTTGCACGCCTGCCGCAACGACCTGCGCGAGGCGTACTACCCCGCCATCGCGCGGGAGCTGTTCACCTGCGCCGTGCATCTGAAAGATGAGACCGGCATCACGCCCGACTGCTGCAATCTCGCGGACGGCATGGGCATCGCCTATCACCGCAACACCACCGACCGCGAGCCGTCGCTTTCCGCCATTGCCGCGCGGATCGCGGCGCTGCGCGAGGAGCTGCTGCTGCCCGCCGGACTGGAGTCCGTGCGGCTGGAACTGGCGGCGGGTCGCGGTGTGCTGGCAAAGCACGGCATTTTCGTCGCCCGCGTAATGGCGGTCAAGCCGCTTAAAAATACGCTCCTCATGCTGGACGCCGCGGCGCAGCAGTTCCCGGACGCGAGCCCGCTCACGACGTATCACCACGTCAGCCTCTGCGGCAAAAATCAAATTTCGGGACGCATTCTCTGCGACGTAGCGGGCTGCCAGATGGACCTGCGCGGTCTGTTTGCCTCGCGCCGACTCCTGCCGCCCGCCAATCCGGGCGACCTGCTCATCTTCCACGACGCAGGCGCAGGCGGTCACGCCCAGAGCGTCCCCGGCACGAGCTTTGCGCCCTGCGACGAATTTCTGCTGACCGCGAAAGGCGAAATTATTCAGATATAGAATTTAGAGCATCGTGAAAAACAACAGCGTGCACACGATCACGCACAAGCCGATCGCGCCGGTCACAACGGCTTCGGCGGCAGTCGCGAGCGTCTCCCAGCGGCTACGTCTCGACGTGCGGCGGGAGGGTCGCGCGGCGTGCACAGGTGCGGCAGGCTGGTAATATTTCAGTTCGATCACGTTCGTCCGTTCCATTTGGGATACCTCCTTCGTTTGTAAGCCCATAATACCAGACGACGTGTCCAATAAACCGTACTCAAACGAAAACAGGTTTCCGTTTGAAAGGCTAATTCATGCTTTGGAGGGGACAATATGGAACAGTATTATCTGCAAGCCGGCAGCAGAAGCATCCATTGCTGCAAGTGGACGCCGGAGGGCGCGCCAAAGGCGATCGTCCAGATCGTGCACGGCATTGCCGAGCATATCCTGCGCTACGATCATTTTGCGACGTTCCTCACGCAGCACGGCTATCTCGTCGTGGCGGAGGACCACATGGGGCACGGCGGCACGCTCGCGCGCGGCGACGTACAGGGCTATTTTGACGGCGGCTGGCTGTGCGCCGTTGAAAACGTCAAGCGCCTGCACGACCGCACGGCAGAAGAACACCCGTGGCTGCCGTATTATTTCCTGGGACACAGCATGGGCTCGTTCCTGCTGCGCACCTATCTCTACACCTACCCCGACGCGCTTGACGGCGCGATCCTCTCCGGCACAGGCTGGGAATCCATGTCCACGCTGCGCGCAGGTCTTGCATTATGTAAACTTGAAGAGAAGCGGCTCGGCGAAAAGAAGGTCAGCAAGCTCCTCAACGACATCATGTTCGGCACATACAACCGCGCCTTCCAGCCCAACCGCACCACGCACGACTGGGTCTGCTCGGTCGATTCCGTGGTGGACGCGTATCTTGCCGACCCGCTGTGCGGCTTTGACGCCACAGTCGGGCTCGCGCGCGATATGCTCACCGGCATCCGCATGAACGAGCAGCCTGAAAACCTGAACAGGATGAACAAGGCACTGCCGGTGCTCTTTATCTCCGGCATGGACGACCCCGTCGGGCGCATGGCAAAGGGCGTGCTGCACTGTATCGACGCCTTCAAGCGCACGGGTCTGCGCAGCATCACCATCCGCCTCTACCCCAAGGCGCGCCACGAGATCCTCAACGAGTTCAACCGTGACGAGGTCTACGCCGACGTCCTCCTCTGGCTGGAGGAGAGATAAAGGTACAAAAAAGAACGCTTCCTTTTGGCAGCACCACATAAGAAAAACAATGCCCCCAGACAGAGCTTTTTTCGCCCCTGACTGCGCAGATTTTTCTTGCGTTACACAAAGTAGCGCCGCAAAAAATCTGCTTGTCAGGAACGAAAAATCTTCTGCCTGTGGCGCTGCGCGAAAAAGCCCGCTGGAGTCCCAGCGGGCTTTTTTCATTGTTTTCTTACGCGGTCCTGCCTTTGGAGCGTTCTTTTTTGTCAAATTTTCCAAATATCTTTGGCGTATTCGCGGATGGTGCGGTCGGAGGAGAAGTAGCCGGCGGCGGCGATGTTCTCCAGCGCCTTGCGCCCGAAGGCGAGGCGGTCGCGGTAGTCGCGGTTGGCGCGCAGGCGCGCGTCGCGGTAGCTGCCGAAATCGTACAGGACGAAATACGGGTCGGGGGCGTGCCAGCTCGCGCCGTCCAACAGCGCGGTGTACAGTTCCTTCTGATCGTCGTCCGTTTCGACCGTGCCGTCGATGAGCGTATCGACCGCGCGGCGCAGGCGCGCGTCCGCCTTGTAAAGCGCCTTGGGGTCATACGCCTCGCGCGCGGCGTTCAGCTCTTCGACTGTGCCGCCGAAGATATAGTTGTTCTCCCGCCCCGCGCGTTCGACGATCTCCACATTCGCGCCGTCGAGCGTGCCGAGGGTGAGCGCACCGTTCAGCATCAGCTTCATGTTGCCCGTGCCGGAGGCTTCCGTGCCCGCGGGCGAGATCTGCTCGGAAATATCCGCCGCCGGGATGATATGCTCAGCATACGAGCAGTTGTAGTTCTGCACGAACACGACCTTCAGGCGGTCGTTCGTCGCGGGGTTGGCGTTCACGAGCGCGGCGATGCGGTTGATATAGCGGATGATCGCCTTGGCGCGCGCGTAGCCCGGCGCGGCTTTTGCACCGAAGATGACCGCCGTGGGCGTAAAGTCCGTGAGCGTGCCGTCCTTCAGTGACAGATAGAGGTCCATGACCGACAGCGCGTTCATCAGCTGCCGCTTATACTCATGCAGACGCTTGACCTGCACGTCAAAAATGAACGACGGGTCGAGCCGCACGCCCTCCTGCCGCTCGATGACGGCGCAAAGCTGGCGCTTTTTCTCCTGCTTGATGGCAAGGAATTGTTCGACGGTGGCATCGTCCAGATGCGCGCGCAGACCTTCCAGCTTGTCAAGATCGGTGAGATACCCCGCGCCGATGCGGCTATCCAGCAGCGCGCACAGCTCCGGGTCGCACAGACCCAGCCAGCGGCGCGGCGTGATGCCGTTCGTCTTATTCTGGAAGCGGTCGGGATAGACGGCGTACCAGTCGCGGAACAGATCGTCCTTGAGAATTTCGGAGTGGATCTTCGCCACGCCGTTGATGGCGTGCGAGCCGTAGATGCTCAGATCCGCCATGTGCGCCTTGCCGTCCTTGATGACGAACAGTCCGCTGTGCGGCAGCTCGCGTTTGAGCTTGGCGTCGATCTTTTCCAAAACCGTACACAGCTCCGGCACGACAGACGCGAGCAGCTTCATGTCCCACGTTTCGAGCGCCTCCGCCATGACGGTGTGGTTCGTATAGGAGAACACGCGCACGGCGATGTCAAATGCCGTGTCAAAGTTCATCCCCTCGCCCTCCAGCAGCCGGATGAGCTCCGGGATGGACATGGCGGGGTGCGTATCGTTGAGCTGCACGGCGGCAAACTCCGGCAGGCGGTAAAGGTCGCTGCCGTGTACGCGCTTATAGGTGCGCAGAATATCCTGCAGTGACGCGCTGGAGAGCACATACTGCTGCCGGATGCGCAGGCGCTTGCCATCGGGCGTGGAATCGTTGGGATAGAGCACGCGCGTAATATCCTCGGCGCGGTTTTTATCCTCCACGGCAGCGTCGTAATCCTGATCGTTGAACGCCTGGAAGTCGAGCGCGCACGGCGCTTCGCACTGCCACAGACGGAGCGTCCCGACAGTCTCCGTGCCATAGCCGACGACCGGCATATCATACGGCACGGCGGTGACGGTCTCGTCCGCAAAGCGCACAGTTACCGCCAGCTCCGGGCGGCGGAAGCTCCACGGATCGCCGAAGCGCGTCCAGTCGTCCGCCGTCTCCTTCTGCGCGCCGTCCTCAAACGACTGCTTGAACAGCCCGTAGCGGTAGCGCAGACCGTAGCCCATGAGCGGCAGGTCACAGGTCGCGGCGCTGTCAAGGAAGCACGCCGCGAGCCGTCCCAGACCGCCGTTTCCGAGCGCGGCGTCCTCGACCTCTTCGAGGCACGCAAGATCGACGCCGGCGTCGGCAAATGCCTGCTTTGCGGCGGGCAGGATGCCCATGCTCAGAAGATTGCTGTAAATGAGGCGACCGATCAGGTACTCCGCGGAAAAATAGAACGCACAGCGGCCTGCCGCCTGCTGCCGCCGGGTATTCGCCCACGGCTGCGCAAGCTGGTCCATGACCGCCTCAGACAGGCACTGATGCAGTGCCTGCGCATCGGCAGTCTGGAGCGTCAGATCGTGACGCTCCCGCAAAAGACGTTCGGTCTGCTCAACAAGTTTTTTTGCATCGTAGCTCAAAAATGAGTCCTCCTTGAAAGTTTGCTATGCGCGGTCCGCCTGCTCCGTCAGCACGGCGATATGGGCGGCAAGCGCCTCGTCTGCTGCACCGGGCAGCATCCGCCAGCGCCAGTTCGACACCAGCAGCCGCCCCGGCTCGTTCATGCGCGCCGACGCGCCCAAGCGCAGGTAGTCCTGCATCTGCGCCACGAACAGCGCCGCTCTGGACTGCATCCCAGCCCGAATGATCGCGTCCGCCAGATCGTCGCTTTTTTTGATCTTGAGATAGCGGCGGGCGTAGGCGTCCACCTCCGGGCTTGCGGCATCGCACCACTGGCACAGTGTTTCGTTATCGTGCGTGCCGGTGTAGCATATGCAGTTTGTGCCGTATTTGTGCGGCAGGTAGTTGCTCGGCTCACGCGGATCAAAGGCAAATTCCAGCACCTTCATGCCCGGGAAGCCGGATTTTTTCACAAGCGCGCGCACCTCGGGCGTGAGGAAGCCGAGGTCCTCGGCGATAAAGTCCGTATCCGGGCAGCCGTTTTTAATGGCGCGGACGAGCTTCATACCCGGTCCTTTGATCCACGCGCCGCGGCGCGCGGTCTTATTCTGCGCGGGGATGGACCAATAGCTCTCCATGCCGCGGAAATGGTCGATACGGACCACGTCAAAGCTCTCCCCTGCCGCACGCAGACGCTCGATCCACCACGCAAAGCCGGTCTGCTCCATGTGATCCCAGTCGTAGATGGGATTGCCCCAATACTGCCCGTCGGCGTTGAAGCCGTCGGGCGGGCAGCCCGCCACCACGCGCGGGCGGCGCGTGCGTGTGAGCTGGAAATTCTCCGGGTGCGCCCACACGTCCGCCGAATCGAGCGGGACGTAGATGGGAATATCGCCGATGATGCGGATGCCCTGCTTGCGCGCGTAGGCGCGCAGGCTCTGCCACTGCGTAAAGAAGCAGTACTGCAAAAACTGCTGGAACTCGATCTCGTCCGCCAGCTCCTCGCGCCAGCGGGCGATCGCCTGCGGCTGGTGGAGGCGGATGTCGGCGGGCCAGTCCGTCCACGGACCGTCGCCGAAGTGTGCCTTGACCGCCATAAACAGCGCGTACTCATCCAGCCACGCCGCCTTCTGCCGCACAAATTCGGCGAAATCCGCCGGGGGCTGTATGCGGAACGCCGCCCACGCCTGCCGCAGCACGCGCAGCCGGTTTTGGTACAGTGCCTGGAAATCGACCTCGTCCGCGCGCGTGCCCCACTGCACAGCGTCCAGCGCCGCGCGGTCAAGCCAGCCGCGCTCCATGAGCTGCTCCGGGTCGATCAGATAGGGGTTGCCCGCGAAGGCGGAAAACGCCTGATAGGGCGAGTCGCCGTAGCCGGGCGGGTTGATGGGCAGGATCTGCCAATAGGTCTGCTTTGCCGCCTTGAGAAAATCCACAAAACGGTACGCCTCGCGCCCCATGTTGCCGATCCCGTACTCGGACGGCAGCGAGGTCAGGTGCATCAGGATGCCGCTGCTTCGATCCATGTTAGTCATCCTCTTTTGCTGAGTTGGTGGCGTCCGCGTGACGGCAGACGCTCTCACGGTTTTGAAATGCGAACGGCACGGTCATGTGCCGCGCGGGCGCGCCCTGCTCACAGCACGCCATCAGCACGGAAAAGCTGCGTTTTGCCAGCAGCTCCGTTGACTGCGCGATGGTGGAGAGCTGCGGGGTATAAAACCCGCCGATCTTCAGCCCATCGTAGCCGATAATGGAAATGTCTTCGGGCACGCGCAGGTGCGCGTCCGCCAGCGCGCGCATTGCCCCGATGGCAATGACATCCGCCATGGCGAACACGGCGCTGACCTCCGGGGCGCGGCGCAGGACCGCCTGCATCCCCTTGTAGCCCTCTTCATAGCTGTAACGCCCGGTGTGGTAGTAAATTTCGTCGTCAAATTCCAGCCCGTGCCGCCGGAACGCTTCCAGACAGCCGGCATAGCGCTGCGCCGATGTATCGGACAGCGTTCGGTCGCCACCCAGCACCGCGATGTTGCGATGCCCGCAGTGGATGAGATAATCCACCGCGCAGGCTGCACCCTGTAAGTCATTTGTGGTCACGCTGGAAAGGTTCTCGAACGCAAGCGCGCTCGCGTCGTTCGTCACCACGACTGCCGGGACGGTGATCTTGTCAAAATCCGCCTCAAAATTGCAGTTCGTGCCGCCGAGGAACATCACGCCCATGGGCTTGCGCTCCCGGCAGAGCTTGACGGCGCGCAGCACCTCGTTGTCATCTTCATCAATGAAATCGACGATCAGCGGGTGCGTGGTGCGCGAAAACAAGGACTGCAACTGTTCGACCATGCTGGCGAACATCTCGTTTGCCGTGCCCTTGACGATGATGAGCACTGCGTTCGAGCGCTGCTGCTTGAGCGACTGCGCGCTCTGGTTGAGCTCAAAACCATGCCGTTCGGCGATCGCCAGGATCGCCGTGCGTGCCTTTTCGGACACGTTCGGCTGGTTATTGAGCACGCGCGAGACCGTGCCGAGCGAATAGCCGCTCTCGCGCGCGAGGTCTTTGATCGTCATGTCGTCAGCCCTTCACAGCACCGGCGGCGACGCCACTGATGATATACTTCTGGCAGGTCAGGTAGAACACGACCACCGGGATGATCGAGAGTAAAATCAGCGCCATCGTCGCACCCAGATCGACCGTGCCGTAGCTGCCGCGCAGATACTGGATGTGGATGGGTATGGTCATATACTTCGTGCGGTCGAGCACGAGATACGGCAGCAGATAGTCGTTCCAGATCCACATGATCTCCAGCACGCCCACGGAGATGAACGTCGGCTTCATCATCGGCAGCACCACGCGGAAGAACGTCTGCGGTGCGGTGCAGCCGTCAATGACCGCCGCCTCTTCGATGGAGCGCGGGATGGACTTGACAAAGCCCGCGAACATGAACACCGCCAGACCCGCGCCGAAGCCGAGGTAGATGACCGGGATGGTCCACGGCGTGTTGAGCTTGAGCGTATCGGCAGTTTTCGACAGTGTGAACATCACCATCTGGAACGGCACGATCATGGAGAACACGCACAGATAGTACACAAAGCGGCAGAACACGCTGTCAACGCGGGAGATGTACCACGCCGCCATCGACGTGCAGATAAGGATGAGCGCCGACGAGAGGACCGTGATGATAAAGCTGTATGCAACAGACTTTAAAAACGGATAATCACCGAAGGTCATGCCCTTGATATAGTTCTGCCAGTGCATGAAGGTCTGGCTGTTCGGGAAGGCGAAGGTATCGGTGTTGATGGAGGCGTTGCTCTTGAACGAGTTCATCAGCACCAGAAAGATCGGATAGAGGTAGATGACGGTGATGACAACGAACACCGCCGTCAGGATGGCGTTGGAGAGCCGTTTGCGCTGACCCATTCCCATTACTGATCGACCTCCTTCTTCCGCGTTGCCGCAAGCTGCAAAAGTCCGATGATCGCGACAAGAATGAAGAAAACGACCGCCTTTGCCTGCCCCGGACCTTTGGAGTTGCTGGTGTTGGACGAGACGATGTTCAGCGCCAGCATTTCCGTCGTTTTGATGACGTTGCCGTCCGCCAGCGTTTTAAACGGCGAGCCGGCGGTGAGCGCAAGGTTCTGATCGTACAGCTTAAAGCCGTTCGTCAGGCTGAGGAACGTGCAGATGGTGATGGACGGCATGACGTTGGGGATGGTGATATGCCAGAGCGTTTTCCAGCTCGACGCGCCGTCGATGCGCGCCGCCTCAAGCATATCCTCCGGCACAGCCTGCAGCCCGGCGATGTAGATGATCATCATATAACCGATCTGCTGCCAACACATTAATATAATGAGTCCCCAGAAGCCGTATTTCGTTTCCAGCACGACGGCAGTGTCAAAATGACCGAGGATGCCGTCAAAGATCATCAGCCAGATGTAGCCCAGCACGATGCCGCCGATCAGGTTCGGCATGAAGAACACCGTGCGGAAAAAGTTCGAGCCCTTGATGCCCTTGGTCAGCGCGTAGGCGACGGCAAAGGCAAGGATGTTGATGATGAGCATGGACACGAGCGTATACAGCGCCGTATACCAGAACGCGTGCAAAAAGCCCTCGTCCTGGAAGATGGTGATGTAGTTTTTCAGCCCCACCCACGTCCACTTGCTGGTGGTCTTGAATTTGCAGAAGGACAGGAACAGTCCCTTTGCGAATGGATACAAAAATCCGACACAGAACGCGGCAAACGTCGGCAGCAGGAACAGCCACCCCCATCGCCGGATCGGATTGGTGATCAATCGGCACGAATGCGCCGACGCATCACGCTTTCTTACAGTTTTCATGGCGCGCCTCCTCATTCTCTGTGTTTCTCCGTTTTTACCGCCGGGTCTATACTATATAGTATATCACAAAACCGGCGATCCCTGTACAAAAACATTCAGACCGCGCGCCGCACCGCTGTGCGGTACGCCGTCTGAGCGCTTTTATACGATGCCCAATTATGCCCAATTTATCTTTTTACCACACGGGAGGGAGCTTTCGCTCCCTCCCGCCTGTCACACTACATCAGATCATGTGAATTGTAAAATTGGGAACGATCAGGCGTTCTCCTTGGCGTACTGCATCGCCCAGCCCTGCACAAAGGCAGTCTTGACAGCTTCCCAGTCGCCCGTGCCTGCGGTGTACTGCGTCAGAGCGTCCACCACAGCAGCGCGCCAGTCGTCCACTGCCGGCGTCCAGTTGAACGCCCAGGTCACAACGTAGTTGCCCTTGGCAATGTAGCTGTCAGCATCCTGGAAGAACACATTCTCCGGCTCCTTCGCGTCCTTGAACGGGCAGGGGCCAAACTGCTCAGCCAGCATGGTGGTGCCTTCATCGGAGGTCACGACCCAGACGAGGAAGTCGATAGTCGCCTGAATATCCTCCTCGGAGGACTCATTGTTGATCGCCCAGCAGTTCTCGGTGCCTGCGCACAGACCTGCCTTATCTTCGCCGTCAACACCGCAGTAGATGGGGATCATCGCCAGATCGTCGGGATTCAGAGAGAACTTATCCTTGGTCAGCGCGGAGTACTCCCAACTGCCGTTCTGGTAGAACACAGCCTTGCCCTCGCCAAATTCGGCCTCGGACTCATCGCCGGTAGCAGTCGCCAGAGCAGCGCCGGTGGTAGCGGAGTCGGTGATGTACAGATCCCAGATGTTCTTGAAGTTGTCCAGATAGGCATCGGTGATGGTGGCGGGCTGCGCGGTCACGCCGTCGTCACGGAACTGATAGAACAGCGGCATATTGGCAAGGTGACCGGAGAAACGCCAGCTCGAGGAGCCGTCCAGACCGGCGGAGGAGAAGGCGTCAAAGCCCAGCTCGGCAGCGCGGGCGTGGATGTCGTCCGCGACCTTCTTCAGGGACTCAAAGTTGGTGATGTCGTCCAGCGAGTAGCCCGCCTTTTCCAGCAGAGCCTTGTTGACGATGATGCCGAACGCCTCGTAGCAGTAGCCGATGGACAGGGTGTTGCCGTCCTCGTCCTTGAGGTTGAAGGCATCGGTGGTCATCTGATCCATGATGGCGGTGCCGTCCAGCGGCAGGCAGTAGTCGCCGTAGGAGTTGATAGCGCCCTGGTTGCCGCACTGGAACAGGGTCGGCGCGGAGCTCTTGTCGAGCTCAGCGGCGAGGGTGGTGTCGTAAGTGCCGGAAGCGGCGGTGACGACCTTGACGGGCACGCCGGTCAGCGCGGTGTAGTCCTCAGCGAGCTTCTGCCAGGCGTCGTTCGCCTCGGGCTTGAAGTTCAGGTAGTAGACAGAGCCGGCGGCGGCAGGAGTCTCCTCCGCAGCCGGGGTCTCTTCCGCGGCGGGGGTCTCTTCAGCGGGCGTCTGCGTCTCGGCAGGCGTTTCCGTCGCAGCGGGGGTTTCATTGGCATTGGAAGATGCACAGGCGACAAGACCCAGCACCATCACGACTGCCAGCAGCAATGCGATCAGCTTTTTCATGGTATTTCCTCCTATTTTGATTTCGTGGTCTAGTTTTGGAAACGTTTCCATTTCCCGTGACCATATTGTACACCATTTTTCTCATTTTGGAAATTAAAAAAATGCGGTTTTTGGATTTTCAGCGTTTCGACCAGTTTTGATGGTGCGTTTTTGTGCATATTTTCGAGTCGCTGTCTCGTTTCGTCGTACCGCAAGGGCGGGGGCAGGATAGGTAAGAAGTAAGAGTGAATAGTGAAGAGGTATTATTTTGCGTAGGGGCGGGGTTCTACCCCGCCCGCGCGGTGCAGCATTACAAAATTGGATGCACCAATGCGGAATGGTATGCACCCGTAGGGGCGGACGACCCTGTCCGCCCGGCGGAACGCACCTACGAACACGGACGCACCAATGCGAATCCGCACAACGTTTGTAGGGGGCGATGCCCACATCGCCCCGCACAGCGCATGTCCGTTTTGATGAAACGTTGCAGCAAATTTGTGATTGCCCCTCGGGCGGACAGAGGCGTCCGCCCCTACAGAACGTTTTTCGTTTTCGCCGATAGTTCGTGCAATTTTGCAATTGCATCCTGCCGGGTCGATGTGGGCATCGACCCCTACGGGGATTTTGCGTGGTCGCCATTTGTTGTGCAAATTTGTTGGTGCGTCCTGCGCGGGAGGGGTAGAACCCCTCCCCTACGGCTCGATTAGCCGTGCGGTCAAAAATTGAACGCCCAAGCGGGATGTCCGCTTGGGCGTTTCTCATTATTTCGCGTAGAGCAGTCCGACCAGCCAGTTGAGGGCGGGCTTGGGCAGCAGCTTTGCGAGCATACAGAAGAACTTATACTTCCCGCCGATGGTGTAGATGGGCTTTCTGCCCGTTTTCATTGCCACGCGGCGGATGAAGCGTCCGGCTGCCTCCGGCTGCATCCCTGTCTGTTCGTCGCGCTCCATACCGGCGACGCTGCGGCTGATGCGTCCTGCGTACACGTCGTCGCCCACCTGCGTTTTCTGCCGCGCGGCGGTGAAGCCGGTCTTTATATCGCCGGGCTGCACGGCGCAGACCGTGATGCCAAACGGACGCACCTCATTTGCCAGCGCCATGGTGTAGGAATTGATCGCCGCCTTGGAGGCGGAGTAATACGTCTGGAACGGGATGGGGATCGCCCCGGCGACGGAGCTGAGGTTCACGATGCGCCCGCTCCCCTGCTTCCGCAGCACGGGCAGCACGGCGTGATTGACGCGCACCATGCCGAAGAAATTCACGTCGAGCTGGCGGATGGCGTCCTTCGTGTCGGTAAATTCCACCGCGCCGGAGATGCCGAAGCCGGCGTTGTTGATGACGACGTCGATGCCGCCCTCCTTCTGCACGACCTCGTCCACCGCGCGCTGCACCGCTTCTTCGTCGGTCACGTCGGTCGGGATGTGGTGCAGACCCTCCACGCCGGTCTCACGGCGGCTGAGCTCATAGACCGTATAGCCCGCCGCGCGCATTTCCAGCGCCGTGCAGCGCCCGATGCCGGACGTGCCGCCTGTGATCAGGCAGACCGGGCGGCTCACAGCTCGTACCTCCCCAGAACATCCGCGATCACGCCGACGGCTTCGTCGATCAGCTCGTGCGTGTGGCTCGCCATCAGGCTCGTGCGGAGCAAACACTCATGCGGGGGCGCTGCGGGCGGCAGGGAGCTGTTGACGTACACGCCGTTTTCGTAAAGCTCCTTGGCAATGGTGAGCGTGGGGATCTCTTCGTAGGTGTAGATGGGGATGATGGGGATGATGTCGCCGTTCGACGGGCGCATTTTGATATGCTTTTCCGCGAGGCGGCGGCGCATATACAGTGCGTTTTCCTGCAATTTCGTCACCAGCTCCGGGTGCGCCTCGAGCTTGCGCAGCGCGGCGAGCGCGGCGGCGCAGTTCGCGGGCGGGATGGACGCGGAGAAGATAAACGGGCGGGACGTATGGCGCACAAAATCCGTCACCTGTTCGCTTGCCGCCATATAGCCGCCGAGCGACGCGAGCGACTTGGAGAACGTGCCCATATAAATATCGACCTGATCCTCCAGCCCGTAATAGCTCGCAGTGCCGCGTCCGCCTTCACCGAGGACGCCGAGCCCGTGCGCGTCGTCCACCATCACGCGCGCGCCGTACTGCTTGGCAAGGCGGCAAATTTCGGGCAGATTTGCGATGTCGCCGCCCATGGAGAACACGCCGTCGGTCACGATCAGGCAGCCGCAGCCGTCCGGCACTTTTTGCAGCTTCTTTTCCAGGTCCTGCATATCGCTGTGGCGGAAGCGCAGCATCTGCCCGTAGGACAGACGGCAGCCGTCGTAGAGACTCGCGTGGTTCTCGCGGTCCATGATGACATAGTCCTTCGGACCGACGATGGCGCTGATGATGCCGAGGTTCGACTGGAAGCCCGTGGAGAACGTCATCACGGCGTCCTTGTGCAGAAACCTTGCCAGCTCCTCCTCCAGCTCCAGATGGAGCTTCAGCGTGCCGTTGAGAAAGCGCGAGCCGGAGCAGCCGGAGCCGAGCTCCATATACGCCTGCACGCCCGCCTCGATGACCTCCGGGTCGGTCGTGAGCCCGAGGTAGTTGTTCGAGCCCAGCATGATGCGGCGCTTGCCCTCCATGATGACCTCGGTATCCTGCTTGGACTCGAGGGCGTGGAAATACGGATAGATGCCCAGCTCCTTGATCTGATCGGAGAGCTTGGGTTTGCTGCATTTTTCAAACAGGTCGATCATTCGTTTGCTCCTCCTCTTCCATGTACCGCAGCAGCGAGTTGATCACACGCCCCGCCGCTGCGATCTCCTGTTCCGAATACTCCGTGCGCAGCGCGTCGATGGCGCGCCGGAGCGCTTGGGAATCGCGCTGAAAATAGCGGTCGTACTTTTCGCCCGTTTCCAGCCGGACCTCCCGCCGGTCACTTTCGGACACGCACTTGTGGACGTAGCCCTTCTGGACCAGACTGTTGACCTTATAGGTCGCGTTTGGCTGTGAAATGCCGATGCACTCGGCAAATTGCGACAGCGTCGGCGCGCCGAGCAGATGGATCACATCCACCGAAAACGCCTCCGTCGCGCTCAGGCTGCCGGTGCGCTCATGCACCGAGCCGAAAATGCGCCGGTAGCTGTCCAGCCGCAGCCAGCGGTATAGCCGCATGACCGTATCCTGAAATGCCATGTGGCGTTTCCCTCCATTCATTCAGAAATTTTATATAAAATTCTTTATGAATTTTTCACCAGTATAGTTCAGCGCTCCCGACTTGTCAAGAAAAATGTGCCGAACGCGAAAAAATGTGATATGATAGCGGCACAACGAACTTGGAGGTTTATTATGAAGGTCCTGGCAGTCATTGATATGCAGAATGATTTTATCTCCGGCGCGCTCGGCACGTTTGCCGCGCAGGCGATCGTCCCGGCGGTGCGCCGCCGCATCGCCGAGGCGCGCGCGGCGGGCGAGACCATCGTTTTTACGCTCGACACGCACACGGAGCGCTACGCGCAGACGCAGGAGGGGCGCAAGCTCCCCGTGCCGCACTGCATCCGCGGGACGGACGGCTGGAAGCTGGAGAGCTCGCTGGACGCGACCGGCTGCCCGGTGTTTGAAAAGCCCGGCTTCGGCAGCCCGGCGCTCATCGAGTACCTGAAGTCGCTGCCCGACCTGACGGAGGTGGAATTTATCGGGCTGTGCACCGACATCTGCATCATCACGAACGCGATGATGCTCAAGGGCGCGCTGCCCGAGGTCGCCATCAGCGTGCGGGCAAATGCCTGCGCGGGCGTCACGCCGGAGAGCCACGAGACGGCGCTCGCCGCCATGAAAATGTGCCAGATCGAGATCATCTGAAAAATGCCCCGGCAGCGGTCGCTCCCGGGGCATTCTTTTACAGATATGTTTTTAATTTCTGGATAAGTGCGGCGCGCTCCGTCTCATCCATAAATGCCGCCTCGGCGGCGTAAATGTTCATCTGCACGAGGTCGCGGCGGGTGAAGCCCATCTCGCCCACACAGTGGCGGTATTCGTCGTCCAGCGTTGTGGCGGCGAGGGTCATGTTGTCGGTGCTGATCGTCACGCGCAGGCCCGCGTCCAGCAGGCGCTTTGCCGGATGCCCGGCGTAGGACGGCTGCGTCTTGCACTGGATGTTACTCGTGGGGCAGACCTCCAGCGTCACGCCCGCGTCGATCGCGCGCTGCCAGAGGGACGGGTCGTCATAGATGTGATGCCCGTGCCCGAGGCGCTTTGCGCCGAAGTCCAGCGCGTCGCGCACGGTGTCAGGTCCTTGCGAGTCGCCCGCGTGGCAGGTGAACGGCACGTCCAGCTCGCGCGCGAGGTCAAACACGGGGTGGAAATTGTGCAGCGGCACGATCCCCTCCGCACCCGCGAGGTCGAGACCGGCGATGCCTTTTCCGAGATATTCCTTCACGAGCCGCACGGTTTCGAGGTTTTCCGCCATATTGACCGTTTCAGGACCGATCGACATCGCGCAAAGCAGAATGCCGCAGCCGTAGCCCGGATGGCGCGCGAGTGCCTGCCGCCGCCCTTCCAGCACCGCCTCCACCGCGTCGCGCTGCGTCATGCCCGCGCGGGTGTGGAGCTGCGGCGCGAAGCGCACCTCATCATACGCGTGCCCCTGCGCGACGAGAACGTCGAGCACGGCGCTCGTGATGCGCGTGAGGCTCGGCGCGTCCTGCATAATTTGCAGCGGCAGCTCAAAACGCTCCAGATAGGTATTCACATCGCGGCAGTCCGCCGTTTTGCGAAGCCATTCGTAAAACTCTTCCAGGGTCTGCGTCGGCAGCTCTACGCCCTTTTCTTTTGCCATGCTCCACATCAGCTCCGGCGGCACAGCGCCGTCCAGATGCAGGTGCAGCTCGATTTTCGGAAAGTCGAATTTGTCCATCCCGCACGCTCCTTTTGTCGTTTTTCATATTATAGTGTCCGCAGCGGAACAACGTCAAGTCCTGTTCATTCGGTTCAGAATTTTTTTGCGGGCGGCAAAAAATTTGTGCAATTGTGTTGACAAAAATGCGTGCAAAGCGTAAAATTAGACCATGCTGAATGGCATAAAAATCTGTGAGAAATCACAAATGGAGGAAAAAAAATGAAAAAGATCATTGCTCTCCTTCTTGCAGTTGTGATGGTCCTCGGTCTGGTCGCCTGCGCGTCCTCTTCCAAGGATACTGCAAAAGAAGACACCACTGCTCCGGCTGCTGACGCATCCGCTGCTACCGAGACCCCCGCTACCGACGAAGCGCCCGCTACCGACGAAGCTCCCGCTTCCGAAGGCGCTAAGGTCTACAATGTTGCCTACCTCGTCAACGGCAACCTGGGCGACAAGTCCTTCTTCGACTCCGCCGAGGCTGGTCTGGAGACTCTGAGAGACGACGGCCGCATCACCCTGCGCACCATCGAGATGGGCGGCACGGAGGAAGATCAGGCTGCCTGGCAGTCCAACCTGGACGAGGTCGCCGCTTCCGAAGAGTATGACATCATCATCTGCGGTACTTATCAGATGCCCGACTACCTGCAGGCAGTCGCCACCAAGTACCCGAATCAGAAGTTCATCATTTTCGACGACAACACCCATGTCGGCGAGAACAGCAACGTTCTGAACATCACCTACAAGCAGAATGACCTCGGCTTCATCGTCGGCGTGTTCGCTGCCAACATGACTGTTGACACCAGCATCGCCAACATGAACTCCGACGCCGTCCTCGGCTTCGTCGGCGGCATCGATTCCCCGGTCATCAACGACTTCCTGCTCGGCTACATCGAGGGCGCGCAGTATGTCAACCCCGACATCAAGATCGACACCCGTTACACCGGCAACTATATCGACACTGCCATCGCCAAGGAATATGCGCTGTCCATGATCAACGACAACAAGTGCGACATCATCTGGGGCGTGGCCGGCAACTCCGGCAACGGCGCAGCGGAGGCTGCTCTGGAGACCGGCAAGGCATGGTTCATCGGCGTTGACTCCGACCAGGAGCTGACCTTCTCCCCGGATCTGGCTGCTCTGACGCTGACCTCGGGTCTGAAGAACATCGGCAACTCCCTCATCTGGGTCTTTGACCAGCTTGATGCGGGCAAGGAATACTGGGGCACTGAGATCTCCCTCGGTGTCGCGGAAGGCGGCGTCGGTGTTGTGACCGACAAGAACTACGACACCTACGCTTCCGCGGATGTCAAGGCTGCTGTTGACGCTGCGATCGCCGGCATTCTCGACGGCTCCATCGTTGTTGACTCCGCTCTGACCGAGGCTGGCGCTGCGAAGGTCGCCGAGCTGAGAGAGGCTGTCCGTCCGTAAGTGAAAACCAAAGCGAAGAGTATATTCTGAGCTTAACCAACGAGGGGGCTCTTGCAGCCCCCTCGTTGCCTATTTCATGACCTCGTAGAGTTTTGCGCCCGCAGGCGCAAAATAATATTTTTGGCGGCAGGTGCTTCTGCCTGCGGAGTACATAAGCTTGCACGGCTTGTATCCCCCGCAGACAGAATGGATGCTGTTGTTAGAACGAGAGAAACTGATCACAGGAGGTTTGGAAAATGCCAAACGAACAAACGGCGCGTCCGGGCGAAGAATATGTCGTCCAGATGAAGGGGATCACCAAGGTGTATCCCAACGGCGTCGCCGCCAACCAGAACGTGGACCTGTTCGTCCGTAAGGGCGAGATCCACGCACTGATGGGCGAAAACGGCGCCGGCAAGTCCACACTGATGAAAATGCTGTTCGGATTGGAGCAGCCCACCAGCGGTGAGATCGTCATAGGCGGCGAGCCGCTGAACCTGTCGTCCCCGTCCGTCGCCATCGCGCACGGCATCGGCATGGTGCACCAGCACTTCATGCTCGTGCCCAGCCTGACGGTCGCGGAAAACATGGTGCTCGGCATGGTCCCGAAAAAAGCCATGTTCATCGACCAGGCAAAGGCGATCGAGATCACCCGCGAATACGCCGAACGCTTCAACCTCCATGTCGAGCCGGAGGCAAAGGTCGCGGACATCCCCGTCGGCATGAAGCAGAAGGTCGAAATTCTCAAGGCGCTCGTGCGCGGCGCGAAGATCCTCATCCTCGATGAGCCGACCGCCGTTCTGACCACGCAGGAAACGCGCGAGCTGTTCAAGGAGCTTATCAGCCTTAAGGATCAGGGCTACACCATCATTTTTATCTCCCACAAGCTCAACGAGATCATGGAGATCACCGACCGCCTGACCATCCTGCGCGGCGGCCGCAGCATGGGCGTTTACAACACCAAGGACGTCACGAAAGAAGAAATTTCCCGCCTGATGGTCGGGCGCGACGTTGTGCTGAGTCTCCAGAAGGATAAGGCACAGCCCACCGATACGGTGCTGCGCGTGCGCGACCTGGAATACGTCAACGAGTGGGGCAAGAAGATGCTCGACAAGGTCTCGTTCGACGTGCGCCGCGGTGAAATTCTCGGTATCGCGGGCGTGGAAGGCAACGGTCAGAAAGAGCTGGTCGATATGCTCTTCCACTTTAACGAGCCGGACGCCGGCAGCATGAGCGTATGCGGCAAAACGATCAACGGGCTTTCGCAGCGCGAGCTGCGCGAGATGGGGGTTGCCCTCGTCCCCGAAGACCGTATGCTCTTCGGCATCGCCGCCACCGCGTCGATCGAAGAGAACATTATCTCCGACCGCTCCGGCGCAAAGCGTCTGAATAACGGACCTCTGTTTAACATGAAGGCGATCCACGCCGAGTCCGAGCAGCTCGTCAAGGAATTTACCGTGCTGTGCAAATCCGCGCAGCAGCAGGTCGGGATGCTCTCCGGCGGCAACATCCAGAAGGTCGTCGTCGCCCGTGAGTTCTCCAGTGACCCGGTGCTTATCCTTGCCGACCAGCCCACACGCGGCATCGACGTCGGCGCGACGGAGTTCATCCGCAAAAAGCTGGTGGACCTGTCCCGCTCCGGCATCGCCGTGCTGCTCGTCTCCGCCGACCTCAACGAGGTCATGGAGCTTTCCGACAGCCTGATCGTCATGCATAACGGTCATATCGCCGCCTACTTTGAAGATACCTCCGACCTGTCCGATGAATTTATGGGCGAGTATATGCTGGGTCTCAAGCAGCAGGACGAGGCGGAGATCAGGAGGGTTTGCCATGACTAAGAAACGCCAATTTGTATTTTCGCTCGTCCGCGGCGCGCTGGCGATCTTCATCGCGCTGCTGGTCGCAGCCGTGCTGATCTTCATCAGCGCCGACGGAGAAACGCTGGCAGATAAATTTGCCCTCACCGGCAACGCGCTCAAGCAGCTCCTGATCGGTCCGCTGTTCAAAACGAACTCCGCCGGGGAGATCGGCGCATTCCAGTTCAAGCGTCTGACCGACGTGCTCGCTTCCATGATCCCCACGATCTTCACGGCGCTGTCCGTGTGCGTGATGTTCTCCGCCAACCAGTTTAACCTTGGCGCGGAGGGCGGCTGTATGCTCGGCGGCTTTGCCGGCGGCATGATCGCCGTGTATGTGCCGATGGCAGCGGGGCTGCACCCCCTCGTCTGCATCCTCTGCGGCGGCATCACCTGTGCGCTCATCATGCTCATTCCGGCGGTCCTCAAGGCGCGGCTGGACGTGAGCGAAATGGTCTGCTCGCTGATGCTCAACTACATCATCATGTACGTCATCAAGTTCCTGATGAATACGTTCATCGCCGACAAGTCCAAGGGGCAGGTGCAGTCGAGCGCCTTCTTCGAGACGGCAAAGCTCCCCCAGCTCGTTGACAACGGCTCGATGCTCTCCGTCGGCTTCCTCATCGCGATCGTCATGGTCGTGCTGATAGGGCTGTTCATGTACCGCACCCGCTGGGGCTATGCCATCCGCATGATCGGCATCAACCAGGACTTTGCGATGTATTCCGGCATGGATGTCGCCGGCATCATCGTCCTCAGTCAGGTCATCGGCGGCTTCCTCGCCGGTATGGGCGGCTCGATCGAGGTGCTCGGGCGCTTCTCCTACTACAACTGGACGTCCCTCCCCGGTTACGGCTGGACGGGCGTGACCATCGCCATTCTGGCGGGCAACAATCCGCTGTATGTGCCGCTGGCATCGTTCTTTATGGCATACCTCACCAAGGGCTGCGCGCTGATGTCCACCTACGCCGAGGTCCCGGCGCAGCTCATCGACATCGTGCAGGGTGTCATCTTCCTGTTCTTCGCCGCTGAGCAGTTCCTGGCAAAGTACCGCCAGAAGCTCGTGGTGCGCACCGCGCAGGAGGAGCTCGCCAAGAAAGCCGCTGCCAGTCAGGAAGGAGGCGCTGTAAATGCTTAATTTTCTCAAAATGCTTGCAACGCCGGAGTTCTTCTTCTCGATCATCCGCATTTCCGCGCCGATTTTGTTTGCAACGCTCGGCGCGATCGTGGTCGGAAAGGCGGGCTTCTGCAACCTGGGTCTCGAAGGTCTGATGATGTTCTCGGCGCTTGCCGGCTCGCTCGTCAGCTACTACGCCAACAGTTGGCTCTGGGGTCTGCTCGCAGCGCTCGTCGTGGGCACGGGTCTTGCGCTGATGATGGGCTTCTTCGCCTTTAAGCTCCGCACGAACATCACCATGGTCGGCATCGCCGTCAACATGATGGGCTCCGGCGGTACGCTCTTCCTCTGCAAGGTCATCACCAACCTCACCGAGGGCAAGGCAATGGCGTCCTCCACGGGTCTGATCACCAAGGCGCTGTGCATCCCCGACATCCAGATCCCCCTGCTGAACAAAATTCCGTTCCTCGGAGGGATCATCTCCGGGCACAGCCTGCTCACCTACATCGCGTTCATCCTGTGCTACGTCACGTTCGTCATCCTGTATAAGACGAGCCTTGGTCTCAACATCCGCGCGGTCGGCGAGAACCCCAATGCGGCGTCCTCCGTCGGCGTGTCGGTGCTGAAGATCAAGTACATCGCCATCGCCTACTCGGGTCTTATGGCAGGCTTCGGCGGCGCGTTCATGTCGATGTCCTACGCACAGGGCTGGAGTCTTGACATGGTCGCCGGACGCGGCTTCATCGCGCTGGCGGCGCAGGCAATGGGCAGCGGCGAATGCCTGGGCGGTATGCTCTCGTCGCTGATCTTCGGCTTCGCGCAGGCGCTCGGCATCAAGTTCTCCGCGATCGGTCTGGATTCCAACCTTGCCTCGCCGATCCCCTACGCCGTGACCATCATCGGTCTGCTGATCTTCGCGCTTGCGCAGCGCAGGGGCGGCAAGCGGCGCAATACCGCCAGCCTCAAAAAGGCTGCGGCAAAGGCAGCAAAATAAACCATTACCATTCAGGCTGCCTGCAATTGCAGGCAGCCTGAGCTTTTTGGAGGTACACATGAACGAACAAACCCGGATTCCTGTGATCCTTGACGGCGACCCCGGTCATGACGATGCCATCGCCTGGACGCTGGCAAAGGCGTCGGGGCGCATGGACATTCTCGCCGTGACGTCGGTCGCGGGCAATCAGACCATTCAGAAAACGACCTACAACGCACAGCGCATCTGCACCCTGCTCGGCATCGACGCACCGATCGCGCAGGGGCGTCCGCGCCCGCTCATCGAGCCGCCCATGAACGCGCCGTCGGTGCACGGCGAGTCGGGGCTGGACGGCCCTCCCCTGCCCGAGCCTGCGATGGGACTGTCGGAGCTGTCGGCGTGCGAGCTGATGGCAAAGACCCTGCGCGAGAGCCTAACGCCTGTTACCATCATCTCCACAGGTCCGCTCACGAACACCGCGGCGCTGCTGCTGGCGCACCCGGAGCTGAAAGAAAAGATCGCGCGCATCTCGCTCATGGGCGGCGGCATCGCCTACGGCAACTGGACGCCCGCGGCGGAGTTCAACATCCTCGTCGATCCCGAAGCGGCAAAGATCGTCTTCCGCTCCGGCGTGCCGATCTTAATGGCGGGGCTGGATGTGACGGAAAAGGCGCTCATTTTGCCGGAGGACTTCCGGCGCATCGCCGCCATCGGAAACCCTGTCGCGGACATCGTAGCGCAGTGGCTGGAGTTCTTCTACATTTTCCACAAAAACCTCGGCTACGACGGCGCGCCGATGCACGACCCGTGCGCGGTCATGGCGCTGCTGCACCCGGAGGTGTTCACGATGAAGCCGCTGTATGTGCAGATCGAGACCGCCGGCAAATACTGCCGCGGCGCGACCGTGGGCGACCTGCTCGGCGTCACCGGGCACGCGCCCAACGCCACCTGTATTCTGAACGTGGACCGCAAGCGGTTCGCCGACCTGCTGGTGGACGCCATGCGCTTTTATGGGGAGGGTCAGAAATGAATACATATCCCGTCTGGATCGACTGTGACATCGGCGTGGATGACGCCATTGCGATCATAGCGGCGCACGCGCTGCCGCAGCTTGACCTGCTCGCCATCTCCACCACCTGCGGCAACGCCTCGCAGGAGAACACCTACCGCAACGCACACCGGCTGAATGGGCTGCTGGGCACGGATTACCCGGTCTATCGCGGCGCTGCTTCGCCGCTGTGCCGCGAGCTGCTCACCGCCTCCCACTTCCACGGGAACGACGGTTTGGGCGATGTGGACCTGCCTGTGCCGCCGGACGCGGTGTACCGCGTGGAAGCGACGTGGGACGCACTGTATGACGCGGCGGTCAAATACCCGCACGAGCTGCGCCTGATCGCGCTCGGACCGCTCACGAATGTCGCCACCGCCTTTTCCAAGTACCCCGACCTGCCGGGGCTGCTGCACTCCATGCTCATCATGGGCGGCGCTGCGGTCGGCGGCAATGTCACCCCGGCGGCGGAGTTCAACATCTACTGCGACCCCGAGGCGGCGGAGCTGGTGTTCGATTCCGGCGTGCACATCGTCATGTGCGGGCTGGACGTCACGCTCAAGGCGCTGCTGCGTCCCGCCGACTGGGACGAGCTGGCGGCGACCGGCACGCGGGCTGGCAAATTCGTGCGCGACTGCGTGCAGTGCGCGTGGCAGTTCTCGCAGAAATTCGGTCTGGAGGGCGTTGCGATGCACGACTCATGCCCCGTCCTCTACCTCGCGCACCCGGAGCTGTTCCGCGCGGAAGAGGCGGGCGTGAAGATCGAAACGCGCAGCACCCTCACGCTCGGCAAGACTGTGACCGATCTTTACAGTGACAAGCAGTTCGACGAAAAGAACGCCACCGTTGTTCTGGATGTTGACCGCGACCGCTTTATCGAGATTTTGAAGGATTGCATCAAAGCCATCTGAAAAACATAACAAAACCGCCGGAATGCATCTGCATTCCGGCGGTTTTTGCGGTCATCTTAAAAATCGAGGGGCGGACGATCCGCCCCTCGATTTTTTGGTTTATTTTGCGATCTTCTGCGCGTAGCGGGTCAGGATCGCGGCGACCTGCGCGCGGGTGGCGTTCTCCTGCGGCGCGAGGCGACCGCTGCTGCCCTGGATGAGGCCGTTCTCCACGCACCACGCCATCGCTTCGCGCGCGTAGGCGGAGACGCTGTCGTAATCCGCGAACGTCTGGATGCTCGCAGGCTTCGCCGTCACGTCGTAACCGCTGAGCTTCGCGTAGCGGTAGAGCATCGCCGCGAGCTGCTCGCGGGTGATGCTGCGCTCCATGCCCGTGCCGTCAGACACGCCGTTTGCCATCGCCCAGGTCCGCCCCGCCGCGTACCACGGCGTGCCGGAGGTGTTTTCGCCCTCCAGACGGGCGAGGATGGTGACGATCATACCGCGCGTCGTGTCGGCACTCGGGCTGAACGTCGTGCGCGACGTGCCGGTCATCAAGCCATTTTCATAGGCGTATTCCACGCCGCCATAGTACCAGCTCCCCGCCGGGACATCGGTGAACGGCAGACCTTCGTCGTCCGCGACCGAATCCTTCGCCGCGTCGTTCACGGAGGGCTTTGCCACCGTGCCGGTGCTGTTGCGGATGTTGTCGTATGCCTCGATGGCGTCAAAGAGCGTCTGGCGGTTCTTGACCTGCTCCTTGTGCGCATCGTCCAGCGCTTCATATGCGCGGCGTGCGTCGCTGATGGCGCTGCCGCTGTTCTTCGTCACGTCGCCGATGGCGTCGATGAGTTCCTCGGTCCGGCGCGCTGCGAGCGTCGCTTCCGCCTCCGTCAGGCGGTCGAGGTTATTGACCTGCGCCTGCTGCGCACCCGTCAGCGCGTCATATGCCGCGCGGGCGGCTTTGATCTGCTCTGCGTCCGCCGTGGTGATGTCGCCCGCGTCCGGGAGCTGATCGATGGTCGCTTCCACGTCAGACACGGCGTCCGCCGCAACGGTGATGACGCACACGCCCGGACCGCTGACGCTGCTGCCCGCAGCCGCCACATAGTAAGTACCCGGCTTGCGGAAGCTGACCGTCAGCTCGGCATTTGCGTTCGTCGTGCCGAGCTCCGTCCACTTCGTCACGTCGGTGTCAGCCTCAGAAAGGTCGCTCGTGACGTAGACCTTGGTGTTTTTCAGTGTCGCATCCTGCGGCGTGCCGCTCCGCATATCCGCCCCGGCGCGGTGCAGAACGAGCGTCTGTGCCTCGCGTGCCGTCAGCTCCAGACGATCGACCGCCGTGCCGTCCGGCTTTGCAAGGTAGGCATAGCCGCACTCGGAGGACTCCCAGTAATTCGGGTCGCTGTACAGCCCGACCTCGATGAAGTCGCCATTTTCCAGCGTCATATAGTCCGCCGTCGCGCCGATGCCCGGCTTCATCTGGGCATAGGTGTGGTTGAGGTAATACGTCAGGTTGGACGTGCCGTCCCAGAATTTCGTGAAGAACATCGAGCCAAAGCTGCCGCCGACCGTCAGTTCATTCGTGTTGTTCGCCGCCGTCTTGCCGTTCAGCCTGTACTGCTCGACCATGCGGATGAGCAGATGCAGCATTGTCGGCTGCTCGACGACCTTGCCGTTCGACTTCACGCTGAACTCTTCCAGACCGTAGTCTGCGAGGTCGAACCAGGTGATCTCCACCGGCACGGCCGCCAGCATGGTCTGATCGGCGTCATTGCCGGTCAGATACTCGCCGTCGCGCGAGAGGGAGGAGTAAACGGTCTTGGTGCGCTCCACCGTAGACGGACGCGTGAGCGTCCAGTGCGCGTAGATGGTGGTGGCTTCGGTAAAGACGGTATCCGCCGTCACGGCGCTGCCACCGTCCTTCGCGGTGAACCAGCCGTCAAAGCGGTAGTTCCAGCGGTAGCCGTCCGCAGGCAGCGTGCCGAGCGCGCCGGTCGAGGTCGTGCGGACGTCCGCCGTGTCGCAGTAGCCGCCGTTCGGGTCGAGCGTGATGAGATAGCTGCCGTTTGCCTCCCACGTCAGGATGGGATAGCCGTTGTTGAGCTGGGCGCTCGCGCCATCGCGCTCGTAGCAGGTGACGTATGCGTCGGAGTTCAGCTCCGTGACGAACGACGCCGCCTTCATCTGCGCCTGCGTGCGCGCCTTTGCGCCGTTTGCCTTGAACGCCTCGGACAGCGGCGCCTGATAGAAGCTGCCCTGCTTGATGGTGATGTATTCGTCGCCGCCGAAGCTGCCGAACGCGCCGCCACAGTGGATGGCAGAGGCGACCGTGCCCACGTTGTAGCAGCCGAGCGGTGCAACCGCGACGTAGACGTTGCCCGCAACGCCGCCCAGATAATCCTTGCCGGTCACGCTGCCGGTATTATAGCAGCCAACGACCTCGGCGTAGTTCTGCACCTCGCCGATCACGCCGCCCGCATTGACGGTGACGTTTTCCGTACCGACGCTGCCCTTGTTGCGGCTGTAACGCACCTCGCCGTAGGAGTTCGCGCCCGCGATGCCGCCGACCTGCTGCGCGCCGGTGACGCTTGCGTCGTTGCCGCAGCGCTCTACCACGTTGTGCAGTCCTACGCAGCCGACAATGCCGCCGACCTGGATGTTGCCGCTGACGCTGCCGGTAAAGAAGCAGTCGGTGATGCGCGCGTTACCCTTTTCCCCGTCCGCCATCGCGCCAGCGATGCCGCCGGTCTGGCTGACATCGCCTGTCGCGGCGACTGTGCCGGTCACGCTCAGGTCTTTGACGAGACCGCCCTTGCCGATGAGCCCGAAGAAGCCGACCTCGTCCTCCGCACGGCTGACCTTCAGCCCCGTGATGCGCTTGCCATTGCCGTCAAACTTGCCCGTAAACGGATGCCCGGACTTGCCGATGGGATACCAGTTGGCAGTCGTGAGCGTGATGTCATTCACCAGCCTGGCAGAGATCGCGCTGCCGCCGTTGATTTCGCTGGCGAACCAGTGGAGTTCTTTTTCATTCGTGATCTGATACACGCCGCCGACATTGACAGGCTCTTCGCAGTCCGCAAGCTCCCAGAGACCGGCTGCATCCGCCGTTTTGACCTCCTGTGTAGTCGCCTGCTTGACGCTGGGCTTTGTGCTGCTCGTGACCTTGACGGTCAGCGTCTTGCCCGCGTCGTCCGCCGTAACGGTGTACGCTTCGCCCGTGCCGACCTGCTTCGCGCCGCGATACCAGGTGTACGTCAGCGTGCCCTGATCGGTCGCGGAGGAGGCGAAGCTCGCGGTGAGCGTGCGCCCGACGACTGCCGCGCCGCGGATGCTGACGACGCCTTCCAGACCCTCGACCTTGCCGCTCGCATCTGCCTTCAAAACGCCGGAGGCATCGGCGCACAGCGCCTTGACGCGCAGCGTTCTGCCGGTGAGCATATCGGGGATGGTGTATTCCGCCGCGTCAGTGATGGCGACGACCGCGTCGTCATTGTCATCGTAGCTGTAGTACCAGACGTAGAGCAGCCCGTTCGCGTCGCCGGTGTAATTTGCCGTCAGCTTGCCGCCGACCTGCACGTCGCCGGTAAGGGTCAGCTCACCGCCGATGGCGGTCTTTGCAGCGAGGCGTGCCTTTGCCTCCGCCAGCGCCTGCGGCATGGCGTCCAGCTCATCCTGCGAGCTGATCTTATTGTTCGTGGGATAGTCGTCGTCCTCGTAATCACCGCCGGTCACATCGCCGACGTTATAGAGGTTCTCGAAAACCATCTTGCTGAGATTCAAGCCCACCGCGCCGCCGACTGCGCCGCCGAGGGCTTCGACGTTACCCGCATTGTATGCGCCCTTGACCGCGCCGTTGTTCCTGCCGACCACGCCGCCGACAAAGCCGCGCACGATGTTTGCCGTGCTGACGATCGCGCCGTTGTTGGCGCAGCTCGTGACCGTGCCGCCGTCATTGTCAGCCGCAACACCTGCCGCCATCATCCCTTCGGCGCGGATGATGCCGCTGTTGGCGCAGCCCGTGATGACGCCCGTCGCCTCGTTGCTTGCCGCGATGCCGCCGACGTACATGCCGCCGGTGACCGCTGCATTGTTCACGCAGGTTTCGATCGTGCCGTTATTCTCTGCCGCGATGCCCGCCGCGTTGTTGCCGCCCTTGAGCGTGCCCCGCGTGGTGCAGCCCGTGATCGTGCCGGTATTGCGCACTGTCAAAATGGCGCTCTTGTCGCCGCCGACGACGATGCCGGTCACTTTGAGGTTCTTGAGCATACCGCCGTTCGCGGCAAACAGTGCCGCGCTGCCGCGCTCGTTTTTGCAGTAGAGATTTGTAATGTCAAAGCCCGCGCCGTCCAGCTCGCCCGTGAAGCCGCCGCCCACCGGCGTCCAGTCGCGGTTGTTGAGGTCGATGTCCGCCGTCAGAACGCCCTTGATCGCGGGCGTTGCCGCCGCGTTGTCCGCGAACCACTTGAGGTCCGCCGGGGTCGCGATCTGGTACACGCCGCCGACATTCGCGGGCTCGGTCTGAGAGGCTTTGCCGTCCCAGCCGTTGGGGTCGATGGCGGGATGGTCGGGATCGACCGGCTCATCCGAGCCGCTGTTCTGCCACACGAGGATGGGATAGCCGCCGTTGATGTTCTCGCTGCCCGCTGCGAACTTCTCGCTGAGGTCGGCGCTCGTCAGGGCTTTCAGCTCTGCCTCTGTCTTTGCAGCCGTCCCGGCGACCGCTGTGCTGGAACTGCCCACAATATCTGAGCCTTCCAGCCCATAGACCTTTTCAAACGTTTTTTGCTGTGAGCCATCCAGTTTCCCGAGGATGCTGCCTGCTTTTGCGGCGCTCGGCACGGTGCTGCTGTACGAATTCTTCAGCGAGCCATAGCGGAAATTCCCGAGCAGTCCGCCCGCTGTGCCGGAGCTTGCCGTGGCGGTCACAGAGCCGGTATTGTAGCAATCCGTGATCGTGCCGCCGTTATACAGATCACCTACCAAACCGCCGACCAGATTTGCTCCCTCCACCTTGCCGGTGTTGAAGCACTCTGTCATGGCAGTGGAGCTGTTCGACTGCACGCAGCCGACAACGCCGCCTATGCGAGTGCCCTTGCCGGTGACGGTCGCTGCACTGGAGGATCTTGTGATCGAGCCGTCCACATAACCGGCAACGCCGCCGACATAATCCGATATGCCGTAAACTGTTACCGAGCTTGTAACATGGCAGTTTTCCACATTATACGCATCGCCCGCGACCGCGCCAACGTTTTTGCCACGGTTTGCAGCGGTGCTTCTGTTTTCGATCAGGCTGTCCGAAATGGTCAGGTTGCAGATCACGCTGCCCTTATCCGCATACCCGATCAGTCCCGTATAATTGGCACGCTTATCCGCACTGGTGGACTTTGCAAAAATGTACAGCCCACTGATCGTGTGCCCGTTGCCGTCAAAAGTACCCTTGTACTTATCGTAGGTGTTATAGTCCTTATACCAGCCGATCGGCGTCCACTTATGGAGCTTGCTCGTGTCCTCGATCGTAACATCCTCATTGATGCAGATGTCTGCCGTGAGCTTTACGGAATCGGAGGTTTTGCCGTTTTTATTGAACCACATCAGTTCATCCGGCGAGCCGATGAGATATGCGCCGCTTTCATCCTTCTGCGGCTCGGTATAGGTCTCGCCGTCCCACGCGGTCTGGACCTCCAGCACCGCGCCGGGGATGCTCGCCGCGCCATTTTCAACGGTGAAGTCGCCGCTGACCGACTTGTAGCCGGAGCACGAGATGGTATAGTGATAGCTGCCGTTCGGCAGGAGGTAGCTTCCGTCAGCCTCCGCCGTCATCGTTTTCGACCACGCCGGGCAGGTGACGGTGACGGTCGGGTCGATCGACTTGTTGTCCGCCGCCGTGATCGCGCCGACGGTCACGGTATAGGTATCCAGCGCCGTGAGCGTGACGCTCTGCGTGTCCGCCGTCTCGTCGCCGGTCACGGTAAACGTGCCCGCCGCGTCCTGATAGCCGAACGCCTTGATGCTGTAGCTGTACTGGCTGTCAGACTTCGGCAGACGGTAGATGCGCCCGCCGGCGACCTCCGGGGTCTGCCCGTCCACCACCAGCACCGCGCCCTCGTCCGGGTCGATCTCAAATTTTACGGTGTAGAGCTTGATATTCAGGCTGACGTTGATGGACTGCCCGCCGTAGGCGACGGTGAACGTGCCCGTCGCGTCGTCGTGCTCGTCCGCTGTGACCGTGTAGGCATAGTCGCCGTTCGTCAGCTTGTAGGTGTTCTCGCTCACGGGGTCGATCGTCACGCCGTCCTGCGAGACGGTCAGCGCCGCGTCCTCCGGCGAGAGGGTAAACGTGACGGTATATTTCGCCGTCGGGTCTTGCCAGCTGAGGATGGGGTAGCCGCCCTTTGCATCCGCCGCATAGCTGCCGCCGAGCAGACCGGGCATATCGGATGCTTTCAGCTCGCTCTCCATCTTGGAAGTAACGCCGGAAGCGCTCGCATCCGCGCCGTCGCCGCTCAGACCATCCTGCGCCAAGAAGAAGCAGTTCTTTGCCGTAATGAGACCTGTAACACTGCCACTGTAGCCCTTTGCCGCACTGCTGCCGACAACGCCGCCAAGAGTAATGTCAGCCGTATCATTGTTCGTGATCGTACCGGCGTTGTAGCAATTCGTGAGCACGATGCCCGTGTTGCTGGTCGAGCCCGGGTCGCCGACAACGCCGCCGACACCCTTTGCGTTGCTGTCACTGAAGGTCGCAGTCGGGGTTTCACAAATGATGTCACCCAGATTGTAGCAGTCTGTGATCTTGGAATCCTTAGAACCAAAGCCGCCAACGACGCCACCCAACGCGTAAATGCCCGTGACTGTGCCGGTATTGAAACAGGCTTCCATCGTGCCGCCGAAGCTGCCAACAACGCCGCCCGTGCGCTTGATCGTACTGTTGACTGTGCCGGTGTTGCCGCAGCGCTGCACCGTAGCGCCGCTCAGCGAACCCGCGACGCCGCCGACGCCGTAGGTATAGCTGCCGGGTTTGCCGGTCGAAACAATAGCGCCGTTGTTGATGCAGCTAATGAGGCTCGCGCTGATGCCAGAGCCAACAATACCGCCAATGTAGTCTCCGGCTGCGGCGATCTTACCGGCGTTGATGCAGCCTGTGATCTTGGTAGCGCCGCTTACGTTTGCAGCAATGCCCGCAACATAGCCCTTTTGCGTGCCAGTCACGTTCACCTTGTTCGTGCAGTTCTCCATGGTGGCTGCGTTGCCGTAGGCGACGATGCCAGCTGCATACGCGCTGGAGGTCGTGGAGGTCGTAACGCTGCCCTTCACGGTCAGGTTCTTGACCGTGCCGCCCTTGACATAGCCGAACAGTGCCTGATACTGCTTGGCATTGTCGATGTGCAGCCCGGAGATCGTATGCCCCGCGCCGTCAAATGTGCCAGCGTAGTAGGTATAGTCGCTGTAGCTGTTGTAATTGCCGATCGGCGTCCAATCCCCGCTCAGGCTGCTCAGATCGATATTCGCCGTGAGCTTGCCGCAGAGCGTGGATGTGCCTTTCTTGGTCGCATTGACCTTGCCGCGGAACGTCACAAGGTCGTCCGCCGTGGCGATGAGGTACGGGTCATCCTTCGTACCGCTGCCGCTGAGGTCTGCCGCCAGTGTGATGGTGGGCAGCAGCCCCACGATCATCACCAGCGCCAGAACCCAAGCCAGAATGCGTTTTTTCATCTGCATTTCCTCCTGCTTCTTTGGAGCGATGCTCCATTTTTAACAAAGTCTCATTGTCTTTGGGTCTCCCAAAGACACGCAAGGCGCGCGCCTTGCGACAAAAAATCTGTGCAGCCATACCGCTGCACAGACCGATCCCGTTTGGACTGCCCGCTGCGGATGTGGCGCAGAGACTGGCGCGGTCCAACGTATCTGACTTATCCCAAACGGGCTTCACAGTGACCTTCTCGCGGGGCTTTGCACCCCATTCCACTGCCGGATGGCTCTCGCCCCGGCTGGATCGTGCCGATATGAAATTTTCCGTGGTTATTCTAGCGCGTGCCGCCGCAAAAAGCAAGCCCTGCGCCGCCTTTATTTGCAGAAAACCCGCCCCGGACGCAGCCGGGGCGGGTTTGAAGATTCAAAACGTTTTGGCAAGCTCTGCCGCCTTGTCCATCGCGGCTCTCAGCGACCCTTCGCCGTCAAATCCGGCGACATCCATGCCGTCGGCGGCAACGCAGTCATAGCGGTCGATGCCGAAAAACTTGCACAGTGCCTGCATATAGCGGCTGCCCATTTCCAACTCGTCACCCGTGTAAAAGCCGCCGCGCGTGGTGAGATACACCATGCGCTCCGCGCGGCAACGCCCCACAAGCCCCGCCTCGGTCGAAGCGAAGGTGATGCCGTCGAGCGAGACCTGCTCGATGTAGACCTTGAGGAGCGCCGGGAAGCTCAAGTCCCAGAACGGTGCGGAGACGACGATCTTGTCCGCCGCCGCGAACTGGTGCGCCAGATCAAAGCGCGGGTGCGACAGGTTGCCCTGCTCCAGCAGCTTCTGCCGCTCCTCCAGATAGTCGCCGAAGAAATAGCGCGGCTGGAGCTGCATGAGATCCAGATGCGTCACCCGGCAGTCCTGCGGCAGCGCGTCTAAAAACGCGCGGCTCAGCCGCAGCGTGCGCGATTCCTCGCCCCGGATGCAGCAATCGACCCACAGAACGTTTTTCATTTTGCGCCCTCCATCTTATCAAGGCGATACAGTGCTTCGAGTGCCACGCGAATTTCATCGCGCTCACCGCGCGCGCACGCGTCCGCGCCGTCTACATACCCGCCGATGGCGTCCGCCGTGTCCTCGCCGTAAACGACCACGTTATTGAGGATGGACGCGGTCCTGACGCCGCGCAGACGCCCGATGGTAAACAGCGCCGCCGTTTCCATATCCGCGCCCAGAACGCCCTTGGACGACCAGTAGGCGCTCTCCTGCTCGTTTTCCTCGTGGTAGAAGCTCTCGTGACTGTGCGCCAGCCCCACATGGCTGCGGCAGCCGAGTGCCTTCGCGCTCTCCATGCAGCAGTTCAGCAGCACCGGGTCGGCAACCGCCGGATAGCGCACATCCACATACGCCTTGGACGCGCCGTCGTCACGCACCGCGCCGCACACCAGAATGAGGTCGCCCAGCGCGATGCCCTTTTGCAGCGCGCCGCACGAGCCGATGCGCACCATCGCCTTCACGCCGATGTTGTGCAGCTCCTCGATAGCGATCCCGGCGGAGCATCCGCCGATGCCGGTGGACAGTGCCAGCACGCGCGCGCCGCGGTATTCGCCGCACAGACTGCGAAATTCGCGGTTATAGGCAAGCTCTTTCACATTCTCCAACTGCGCGGCGATGCGGTCGAGCCGTGCCGGGTCGCCCGGCAGGATGGCATAGTCGATCCCCAGCGTTTCATCCAGACAGATATGCGGCTGTTTCATGGTAATTCCCTCCTGTAATATTACGGCGCGGGATTTTTCCGCACCTCAATGTGATAGCTCAGCGTGCCGCAGTCGGTATGCTCGATCTCCAGCGCGTATTCCAGATCGAGAATGCCGCCGCGTTCGTTCAGAAGCACCGTGATGTGCCGCGCGCACACGCGCGTGAGCAGCGCGGTAAAGCCCGCGTCATACAGGCTGTCATAGGGTTTGCCGACCTCAAAGCGCATCTGCGAGCGCAGCCTGCCCGTCCGCGTCAGCGTGACCACGTCGCCATCGACGGTAAAGGTGGTCACAACTCCCTGCTGCCCGGTCATCTCCGTTTCCTCGTAGGAAAACACGATGTGCCCCGGCTCGTAGGCGTAGCAGCCCTGCGTGACCATCTCGATCGTCTCCGGCGCGTCGGGCACGACCTGCTGCGTGCCGGAGATGGTGATAACGGCGTTCGGCTTCATCTCAGTCCTCCAGCGCCAGCGCAATGAGCTGGTCAAGCAGCTCGCTGTACGGGATGCCGCTCGCCTCAAAGAGCTTGGGGTACATGGAGATGGACGTAAAGCCCGGAAGGGTGTTGATCTCGTTAAAGACGACCTCGCCGTCATGCGTCACAAAGAAGTCCACGCGCGAAAGCCCGCGGCAGCCCATCGCCTGATAGACGCGGATCGCCTGCTCGCGCACACCCTCGGCGGCATCCTCGCTGATACGCGCGGGGATATAAAGCTTGGCGCAGTCGAGGATATACTTGGCGTCGTAGTCGTAGAACTCCGCGCCGGAGTCGATCTCACCGCAGACGGACGCCATGGGCGTATCGTTGCCGAGCACGGCGACCTCGACCTCCTGCCCGTCGATAAATTCCTCCACGAGCACCTTGCTGTCATAGCTCAGCGCCGTCTCCAGCGCCGCGAGCAGCGCCGCGCGGTCACGTGCCTTGGCAACGCCCACCGACGAGCCTGTGCCCGCGGGCTTGACGAATACGGGATAGTCCAGCGCGCGCTCGATCGTCTCTGCCACGCGCTCCGCGCCCCGGCGCATATCCTGCGCCGTCACGAGCTGCCACGCCGCCTGCCGGATGCCGGCGTGCCCGGCGATGAGCTTGGTGATGGTCTTATCCATGCACGCGGCGGACGCGGCGACACGCGGACCGACATACGGGATGCCCGCGATCTGCAAAAGCCCCTGCATCGAGCCGTCCTCGCCGTTTTCACCGTGCAGCACAGGGAACACCACGTCGATGCGCTCGCGCACGACGCAGTCGTTTTCAAAGCTCAGCAGCCCCTGCCCGCGCACAGGCGAGATCGCCGCGCGGCGATTTTCCGGGCAGTCCTGCCAAGTGCCCGCGGGCAGCATCCCGTAATCGCTGCCGCCGAAGAGCACCCAGTCGCCGTCCTGTGTGATGCCGACGGGGAAGATATTATATTTTTCGGTGTCCAGATGGCTCAGCACCGACTGCGCCGAGCGCAGTGACACGGCGTGCTCCGGCGAAACGCCGCCAAACAGGACGCAAACGCTTAATTTTTTCATCGTGAACCAGCCTCTTTTCGCTACACAATACGTTCTTATACTATATGTCAAAACTTCAAAGAACACAAGCACATTTTTCTTGAATACCGTGATTTTAACAGTGGAAAAATCCCGCCGGGGTGTATATAATGTTGTGTATGAGAGGAGGCTTGCGAGATGCAGATCGACCTGACAAAAAAAGAGTTCCGGCGGCTGCTGGATATGGTCTACATCGGCAACTGGATCTTAAACTCCACGCGCAGCGACGACCGCTTTGCCGATTACGATGATGTGGAATCCAAGCTCTTTGCCCTCTGCCGGGAGGCGGGAATGCCCACGCTGGTGGAAAAATGGGAGGGCGCGGACGTACCCTCGCGCGCCTTTACCGACGGCGGCATCCACGAAGCCATCGTGGATTATGAGGACACCGTATTCTACGAGATCCTTGCCGAGGAGCTGGCGCGGCGCGATATGGACTATCAGCCCGTCTCCAAGGACAATTACGACGAGCTGGTCTCCCGCATGGACGATTACATCGCGGAATTTGAAGCCCACGGCACGGACAACATCCTCATTTCGACCATGGATGACCCCTAAAGCAGCACAAAAGCGGCGCAGATGAAAATCTGCGCCGCTTTTCTATGTTACGCGAAAACGGAGAACAATGTGTACATGACCAGCGGGATGGTCGCAACGGACAGCAGCGTCGTCACGAACACGCCCGCGGAGGCGAGCTTTTCGTCGCCGCCGAACTGGTAGCTCATGATGGTCGCGTTCGTCGCCGACGGCATGGCGAGCATCACGATGAGTGACGCGAAGAGCCGCCCGTCGCGCATCACGCTGCGCAGCAGCAGCCATGTGAGCACCGGCAGCACGATCATTTTGAACGCCGCCAGCACATACACACGCCACTTGTTAAAGACCTCGCGCAGCGGCATCTCCGCCAGTGACGCGCCGATGATGAGCATGGCGATGGGCGAGGTCAGGTCGCCGATCGAATCGGTAACGCGGTAAAGAACGCTCATCGCCGCCGGGCACGCCGCCCAAAGCGGACGGATGTCTGCAAAGTAGAGGATGAATGCCAGCAGCGCCGTGATGATGGTCGGGCGGCGCAGAATGTCCCACGACAGCTTCATCTTCTGCCCCGAGATGAGCGTCACGCCATACGACCAGCAGATAAGCTGGAACACCATCGAAAAAACCGTGGCGTAAAACACATATTCCGGTCCGAGCAGCGCCTCGATGACCGGGTAGCCCATAAAACCGACGTTGGCGAATACGAGCAGGTAGCGGTACACGCCCGCGTCCGACGCACTTTGGATGCGCAGCACACGCGGCAGCAGGAACGAGATCAGGATCAGCGCCACGAACATCGCCAGCGCCACGCCCAGCATACCGAGCACCTGCGCGTTTTCCATCGGATGCTCGCCGGACAGCGCCGACGCAAGCACCTGCAAGGGGTTCGTGAGCATACACACGAGCGTGGACAGGTGCTTGTTCATGTCGCGGGTCAGCACACCGCGCTTCGCCGTGTAATAGCCGATCAGCAGAATGCCGAACAGCACGAGCATCTGGGTAAATAATGCGGAAAAATTCATGGTGGTTCTCTTTTCTCTCTATAAAGTCCCGAAAATGCCCGGCGCTGCGTGCAGCGCCGGGCTTTTGGCTGCAAAAATTATTTTGCCTGCGCGGCCTTGGCGAAGGCTTCCATCTCCGCCCAGGTGGGGATGCTGTCGCACGCGCCGGCACGGCTGACCGCCAGAGCGCTGGCAAGGCTGGCGTTTTCCAGCGCCTGCGGCACAGAAAGTCCCTTGGCAAGGCTTGCCAGGAAGAAGCCGCAGAACGTATCGCCTGCACCCGTGGTGTCCACCGCCTGCACGCGGTAAATGCCGTGGGAATAGCGCTCGTCGCCGCACTGGTAAAGCACGCCATCCGAGCCGACGGTCAGCACGATTGCCGCAGCGGGGAATTTTTCGTGCAGCGCGGCGAGGATGGTGTCGTAATCCGTCGCGTCACAGCCGGACAGCGTGCGTCCCTCCGTCTCGTTGACCAGATAATAGTCCACAAGCTCCAGCGGGTAGCTCAGGATCGTGGCTGTGATGGGCGAAGCATTGAACGCGACCTTCAAGCCGCGCGCCTTCGCCTGCCGGATGATATACGGGACGTTGCTGACCTCATTTTGCACCAGCGCCACGTCGCCCGCGCCGAAATGCGCCAGCACGGCGTCGATGTAGTCCTCCGTCAATTGGGCGTTCGAGCCCGCGCAGACGATGATGCAGTTCTGCCCGTCGGGCGTGACCTGCAAAGCGGTGTGCCCGCTGGGCATATCCAGCGTCTGTAAATAGTCCAGATGCGCGCCGGAGGCTGCAAGCTGCTCGCGGAGCATCTCGCCGTCCGTGCCGATCGCGCCCGCGTGATAGACCTCCGCGCCCGCGCGCGCCAGTGCCACGGACTGGTTCAGCCCCTTGCCGCCGCAGAAAATATTCATATCCGTGCAGAGGATAGTCTCCCCCGCGCGCACGAAATGATCCACACTGTAAACCTTGTCAATATTGAGTGAGCCGAAATTCAAAATGCGCATGGCTGCCCCTCCTTTTCATTATAGGAGTATCATATCACGCGCACAGCGTTTTGTCGAGGAGGATTTGCGAGCCCGTGGACACAGCGCACTACAACTGCGTCGCAAGATAATACACGATGCCGTAGAGGATACTCGCGACTGTGCCGTAGACGATGACAGGTCCGGCGATCACAAACATTTTGGCTGCCATGCCGGTGACGAGGCCCTCGGTGCGGAACTCCATCGCAGGCGAAACGACGGCGTTGGCAAAGCCGGTGATCGGCACGAGCGTGCCTGCGCCCGCGTGCTTGGCGATGTCGTCATACGCGCTCAGCGCCGTGAGCAGCGCGCTGAGGAAAATCAGCGACGCGGACGCCGCCGTCGCGGCGAGATCATTTTCAAGTCCCAGCGCGTCAAAGCCCGCAAGCAAAAGCTGCCCGAGCGTGCAGATGATGCCGCCCACGCAGAACGCCCACGCGAGATTTTTAAGGCACGGCGACTTCGGCGCAAGCCCCGCGACGTATTCGTTATAGTCCTTCTTGCTCATTTGCAATGTAAAAACCCCCTTTTTGGCATAGTTTCTGCCAAAGAGGGGGTTTTATACACAGTCAGGTGAGACTTACACCAGCTCGATGACCGCCATCTCAGCGGCGTCGCCGCGGCGCGGCCCGAGGCGGGTCACGCGGGTGTAGCCGCCGTTACGGTCGGCATACTTCGGCGCGATCTCGCTGAACAGCTTCTTGGCGACATCTTCCTTGGTGATGTAGCTCAGAGCCTTGCGGTAGGAAGCAAGCGTGTTCTTCTTGCCCAGAGTCACCATCTTTTCGGCGACGGGCTGGACTTCCTTGGCTCTGTAAAACGTGGTCTCGATCTTCCCGTTTTCAAACAGGTAAGTGGTCATAGCTCGCAGCATCGCCTTGCGCTGGTCGCTGGTTCTGCCGAGCTTTCTCGTACCAAACATGGGGTTTCTCCTCCTTCTTAAAAGGTAATTGCAGATTAGTTGTTGGAATTACCGGAATCGTCGCTCGCAAGGGAAAGCCCCATCATGGCGAGCTTGTTCTGCACTTCTTCCAGAGACTTTCTGCCCATATTGCGGACCTTCATCATATCCTCGCCGGTTCTGGAGATCAGATCCTCGACGTTGTTGATGTTGGCGCGCTTGAGGCAGTTGAAGCTCCGAACCGACAGATCCAGTTCTTCAATGGTCAGTTCAAGCACCTTGTCGCGATGCGTTTCGGGTTTTTCGGACATGGTGGGCTTGCTGGCAACCGTTTCACTCAGTGCGGTGAACAAGCTCAGATGATCAGACAGGATCTTCGCGCCCAGGCTGACCGCGTCGCGCGCGGAGATGGTCGAATCCGTCCAGACCTCGAGCGTCAGCTTGTCGTAGTCGGTCATGTTGCCCACACGCGTGTTTTCCACGGTGTAGTTGACCTTGTAGACAGGCGTGTAGATCGAATCGACCGCGATCGTTCCGATCGGCATGGTAGCGCTCTTGTTCTTATCCGAGGACACATAGCCGCGACCATGGCTGAGCGTGATCTCCATGTTGAAGCTCGCGTCAGGACCAAGCGTGCAGATATGCTGCTCGGGGTTGAGGATCTCGACTTCGCCGTCGGCTTTAATATCGCCGGCAGTGACCTCGCGCTCGCCAGTGGCGTCAATGAACACAGTCTTGACGCCCTGGCAATGCAGTCTTGCGATGATCTTTTTCACGTTCAGGACGATCTCGGTGACGTCTTCCTTGACGCCCGGGATCGTAGAGAACTCATGCTGAACACCGGCGATCTTGATGCTGGTCGCTGCCGTTCCCGGAAGCGACGAGAGCAGAACCCTTCTGAGGCTGTTGCCCAAAGTCGTGCCGTAACCTCTTTCCAGAGGCTCGATGACATACTTGCCGTAGGACGCGTCCTCGGCAGAATCCATACATTCGATGCGCGGCTTTTCAATTTCTACCATTTAATAAATACCCTCCTTGTAACTGCGAAACACCGTTTCGCTGCCGAATTCAGCTTACCAATAAACGAGGGTGATACGTTACTTGGAGTACAATTCGACGATCAGATTTTCTGCGATCTCAAAGTCAATATCGTCTCTGGCGGGCAGTGCAATTACCTTGCCGGAAAGGGTATTCTTGTCACGCTCGAGCCACTTCGGGGCTGCGACGAAGGTGTTGTCCTCCTTCAGAGTCTTGAAGCGGGTCGTGGCGCAGCTCTTCTCGCTCACAGCGATCACATCGCCAACGCCGGTCTGGTAGGAAGGAATGTTGACGCGCTTGCCGTTAACGGTGAAATGACCGTGATTGACAAGCTGACGCGCCTCACGGCGGGTACGGGCGAAGCCCAGACGGTACACGACGTTGTCAAGACGGCGCTCAACAAGGCTCAGCAGCAGCTCGCCGGTATTGCCGTTCATACGCTCTGCCTTTTCGTAGAGCATATGGAACTGCTTTTCCAGAATACCATAGACGAACTTGACCTTCTGCTTTTCGGTCAACTGCATGGCATACTCGGACTTTTTCGTTCTTCTCTTGCCGCCGGGATTGCGGTTGGAATTTTTGCTGTAACCCATCGCAGCAGGAGAGACACCAAGCGTTCTGCAACGCTTGAGAACAGGCTGTGTATTCTTTGCCATAGTACTAATTCTCCTCCTTCCAGATTAAACGCGACGGCGCTTGGGAGGACGGCAGCCATTGTGAGGAATGGGCGTAACGTCCTTGATCATCGTGACCTCGAGGCCAGCGGACTGAAGCGCGCGGATAGCGGATTCACGACCCTGACCGGGACCCTTGACGTAAACTTCAACGCTCTTGAGCCCGCAGGCGTCCACAGCCGCCTTCGCAGCGGTCTCAGCGACCATCTGCGCAGCGTAGGGGGTGGACTTTCTGCTGCCGCGGAAGCCGAGGCCGCCGGACGAAGCCCAGGAGATCGCGTTGCCGTTGGTGTCGGTCACGGTGACCATGGTGTTGTTGAAGGACGAGCGGATATGCACGGCGCCCTTTTCGATCACTTTCCGCTCACGGCGGCGCTTGATAGTTTTCTTGACAGCTTTAGCCATTGTACATATCCCTCCTTACTTCTTCTTATTCGCAATGGTCTTCTTGGGACCCTTGCGGGTGCGTGCATTGGTCTTGGTGCGCTGACCGTGGACGGGCAGACCACGGCGATGACGCACGCCGCGATAGCAGCCGATCTCAGTCAGGCGCTTGATGTTCAAAGCCACTTCACGGCGGAGGTCGCCCTCGATCCGATAGTGCTTGTCGATCACTTCACGCAGCGCGGATTCCTGATCCTCGGTCAGATCCTTGACGCGGATGTCAGGATCAACGTTGGCGAGCTTCAGAATTTCCTGTGCGCTTTTTCTGCCGATGCCGTAGATGTAAGTCAAACCGATCTCGATTCGCTTTTCACGGGGCAGGTCAATACCAGCAATACGTGCCATACTATTCAGAGCACCTCCTATTAACCTTGTCTCTGCTTATGCTTCGGGTTTTCACAAATTACCATTACGCGGCCCTTGCGCTTAATGATCTTGCACTTCTCGCACATGGGCTTTACGGACGGTCTTACCTTCATGTTGTTTAACCTCCATATGAGAATTGAATCTCTACTTGCTTCTCCATGTGATTCTGCCTCTGGTCAGATCATACGGGGACATTTGAACCGTCACCTTGTCACCGGGCAGGATCTTGATAAAGTTCATCCGGAGCTTGCCGGAAATGTGTGCCAGAATGGTGTGTCCACCGCCAATATCGACCGAGAACATGGCATTCGGCAGTGCATCGGTTACGATGCCCTCAAGTTCGATTACGTCGTCTTTTGCCAAGATCAATTAACCCCCTTGGTTTTGACTGTTGAATTTTTGGCTGAATACAGCCAATTCCCTTCGTAATTCGCTATTGAGAACCTTGTCGCCGTTGCGAATCTTCTCGGCGACGCGTGTATCGGCTTGCAGAACCTTCTGAATATGTTTGCGTTTTTTGCGCTTGGGCGTTTCGAGCTTCCTGCCCTTGCCGTCAGCGATCAGGACGAAGTCCCCATCCGTGTCTACCACGAAAAAGAACTGCCCCTTATCGCGTCCCGCCAACGAAACAATCATGTCCGATTTGCCAATATCCATACTCAGCGGTCCTCGCAGACGGTGAGAATTTCCGGCTCTCCGTCGGTGATGAGTATCGAGTTTTCATAGTGTGCCGCGAGTTTGCCATCGGCAGTTACGGTCGTCCAGCGGTCTTTCAGGACCTTCACCTCGTAAGTGCCCTGTGTAACCATCGGCTCGATCGCCAGGGTCATGCCTTTGACCATACGCGGTCCTCTGCCAGGAGAGCCGAAGTTCGGGACTTCGGGCTCTTCGTGCATCTGCTCGCCTACGCCGTGACCTACGAAGGCGCGCACCACACCAAAGCCGTGCTGCTCGACATACGTCTGAACAGCGTGACCAATATCCGAGATCCGGCAGCCCTGCCGGGCAAAGCGGATCCCCTCGTAAAAACTCTGCTCCGTCACCGAAATGAGCTTCTGTGCCTCGGGAGAAATTCTCCCACAGGCAAAGGTTGCGGCGCAGTCACCCGTAAAACCTCCCCAGCTCGCGCCTACATCCACCGACACGATGTCGCCCTCGCGCAGCACCCGGTCGCCCGGAATGCCGTGGATCACGACCTCGTTGATGGAGATGCAGGTGCTGGCGGGAAAACCTCCATAACCAAGGAACGTCGGTTTCGCGCCCTGTGACACGATAAAATCATGCACAGCTTTGTCGATCTGTCTGGTCGTAACGCCCGGTCTTACCATTTCGCCTGCCAAAGCACGCGCTGCCGCGGTAATTTTACAGGCCTTGCGCATGACCACCAGTTCGCGCTCGTTTTTAACTGGGATCATATTACACTCCCAGCGCCCGGAGGATGTCTGCCGTAGCCGCCTCGATGGGCTGGTCGCCTTCGACCAGCTTGAGGATGCCGAGCTTGCGGTAGAAGTCCTTGAGTGCTTCCGTTTCCGTGTGGAACACCTTCAGGCGGTTTTTGACCGTCTCGGGTGCGTCATCCTTGCGGATGACCAGCTCGCTGCCGCACAGATCGCAGACGCCCTCTTTTTTGGGCGGATTTGCAGCAATGTGGAAGCTCGCACCGCAGCTGCCGCAGACGCGGCGGCCGGTCATACGCGCTTCGATCACACTGTCGGCGATCTCGATGGACACAACACAGTCGAAGTGGATGCCGGCGTCCTCCAGAGCCTGTGCCTGCGGGATCGTGCGGGGCACACCGTCCAGGATGTAGCCGTTCGCGCAATCTTCGCGGGCTACCCGCTCCCGAACGATGCCAATGATGACATCGTCGGGAACGAGCTTGCCGTTATCCATAAATTCTTTTGCCTTCAGACCGGTCGGCGTGCCGTTTTTGATCGCCTCGCGGAGAATGTTGCCGGTCGAGATGGTGGGGATGTTCAGCTTTTTGCTGATGATCTCCGCCTGCGTTCCTTTGCCTGCGCCAGGTGCGCCCAAAAGAATCAGTTTCATGCCAAACCCTCCCGGTTTATTCGAGGAATCCCTTGTAGTGGCGCATCAGCATCTGCGCTTCCATCGCCTTGACGGTCTCGAGCGCAACGCCGACCACGATGATGACGGACGTGCCGCCGATGCCGAGGCTGTTGTTGCCCAGGATCGTACCCACAATGATCGGGAGCAGCGCAATGATCGCAAGATACAGCGCACCGAAGAGCGTGATCTTGTTGATGACCTTCAGGATGAAGTCGGAGGTCGGCTTACCCGGGCGGAAGCCGGGGATGAAGCCGCCGTTCTTCTTGAGGTTATTGGCGATCTCGATCGGGTTAAACTGGATCGTCGCGTAGAAGTAGCTGAACGCGATGATCAGCAGGAAGTAGCAGACCATGTATACGACGCTCTTGGTGTCGAACACATAGGTGTTCATCCAGTTCCAGAAGCCGCTCGAGCCGGTGCCCGTGAAGGCAACGATCGTTGCCGGCAGAGAGGCGATGGACTGTGCGAAGATGATCGGCAGCACGCCGGACATATTGACCTTGATCGGCAGGTGGGTGTTCTGACCACCGTACATCTTACGGCCGACCACACGCTTTGCATACTGCACGGGGATGCGGCGCTCGGAATCGGTGATGAACACGATGAACACAACGATCGCCAGAATGCCGACGACCAGCAGGACCGACACATACCACTTCATGGAGAACAGGTTGGTCACCAGAGACGGGATGCGGGAGACGATGCCGGCGAACAGGATCATGGAGATGCCGTTGCCGATGCCGAACTCGTCGATCTGCTCACCCATCCACATCAGGAAGGACGCGCCGGCCGTGAAGGTCAGCACGATGACCAGACCATACAGGAAGCCGGTCTGCCCTTCGTTGAGCAGGTTGTAATTCTTGAGCATAATGAAGTAGGCAAAGCCCATCAGCAGCCCAAGACCCACGGTGGAGTAGCGGGTGATGTTCTTGATCTTCTTGCGGCCCTCTTCGCCGCCCTCCTTCGCCAGACGCTCCAGAGCGGGGATGGCGATGGTCAGCAGCTCAATGATGATGGACGCGTTGATGTACGGCTGGATACCGAGTGCGAACACAGTCGCCTGCGAGAATGCCGAGCCGGACATTGCATTGTACAGTCCGAGGACCGTATCTGCGAATCTAAGACGGAATGTTTCAGCGAGGAGGTCGATGTTCACATACGGAACCGGAACGCAACTGCCAAGTCTGTAGATCAGCAGCACGATCAGTGTGAAGATGAGCTTCTTACGCAGCTCGGGGATCTTCCATGCGTTACGGAGTGTGGAAAACACTTACACCACCTCTGCCTTTCCGCCTGCCTTTTCGATCTTTTCCTTGGCAGACTCGGAGAAGGCGGCCGCCTTCACAGTCACGTTCACGGTGACGTTGCCGTTGCCGAGAACCTTCAGACCGTACTTGCAGTCATGCAGGATGCCTTTTTCGATCAGGGCAGCCGCGTCAACGACAGCGCCGTTCTCGAAGCGGTTGAGGACGGCAACGTTGATTGCCGTCAGGGGCTTTGCAAAGATGTTGTTGAAGCCGCGCTTCGGGATGCGGCGAGCCAGAGGCATCTGACCGCCTTCAAAACCGATGCGGAGTTTGCCGCCGGAGCGCGCCTTCTGACCCTTGTGACCACGACCGCCGGTCTTGCCGTTGCCGGAGCCGGTGCCGCGACCCTTGCGCTTGTCAACGTGGGTAGAACCCATAACCGGAGCAAGTTCATGCAGATTCATCTACTTGTCCTCCTTACTGTTCTTCCGTAACCTGCAGCAGGTAGCCGATCTTTGCGATCTTGCCGCGGGTCTGGGTGTTGTCAGGCTGAATGGTCTCCTGACCGATCTTGCGCAGACCCAGGGAATGCGCAGTGGCAATGTGCTTCTCAAGACGGCCGTTGAGGCTCTTGACAAGCTTAATTCTCAGATTAGCCATGTTCAAAAGTCCTCCTTAACCGACGATCTCTTCCACGCTCTTGCCGCGGATGCGCGCCACCTGAGCGGCATCACGCAGGCTCTGCAGACCCTGCATCGTCGCCTTGACGACGTTCTGCGGGTTGTTCGAGCGCAGGCACTTTGCACGAATGTTGGAAATACCGACAGCCTCCATCACCGCACGGACCGCGCCGCCGGCGATGATGCCGGTGCCTTCGGGGGCGGGCTTGAGCATCACGCGGCCGGCGCCGAACGCACCGATGACGTCATGCGGGATCGTCGTTCCTTCGAGGGTGATCTTGACCATGTTCTTCTTCGCGTCGGCGATGCCCTTGAGGATCGCTTCGGAAACTTCGGCAGCCTTGCCCAGACCGTAGCCGACAGTGCCCTTGCCGTCACCAACGACGACCAGCGCGGAGAACTTCATGACACGACCGCCTTTGACGGTCTTAGAAACACGGTTGAGGTAGACGACCTTCTCGATAAACTCGGGAGCGTTGTCTTCCTTCGGTGCTCTATCTCTATTGTAAGCCATTGTTTATCCTCCTCCGATCAGAATTCCAGGCCGCCTTCACGGGCGCCCTCAGCAAGCTCTGCCACACGACCGTGATAGATATAACCGCCACGATCGAACACGACAGTGTCGATGCCCTTTGCCTTGGCGCGCTCAGCGACGAGCTTGCCGACCTTGCGGGCGGCTTCCTTGTTGCCGGTTGCACCTTCAAATTCCTTGTCGAGAGTGGATGCGGAAACCAGAGTCACGCCGTTCACATCGTCGATGACCTGAGCATAGATGTTCGCATTGCTGCGATAGACGTTGAGGCGAGGTCTTTCGGGCGTGCCGGAGATCTTGCCGCGCACTCTGGTATGACGCTTCATACGCTGTGCGTTCTTGTCAAAAGTTTTTACCATGATGGCACACCTCCTAATTATTTCTTACCGCCGGCCTTGCCTTCTTTATGGCGAATGACCTCGGTGGTATATTTGATACCCTTGCCCTTGTAGGGTTCAGGCGGTCTCTTGGCTCTCACGTTCGCGGCATACTGACCGACCTTCTGCTTGTCGATGCCGTGGATGATGACCTTGTTGGGCGCGGGGACTTCAATGGTGATGCCGTCGATCTCTTCCATCGTAACGAGGTGGGAGTAGCCGAGGTTCATCACGAGCTTGTTGCCCTCTTTGCTTGCCTTGTAGCCGACGCCGTTGATGTCCAGCTCCTTCTTGAAGCCTTCCGTCACACCGACGACCATGTCATGCACCAGCGAGCGAGTCAGACCGTGGAGGCTCTTGTGCAGCTTGTCTTCCGAGGGACGCTCGACCGTGATGACGGCACCCTCGTGCTTGATGATCATTTCAGGACGCATCGCCTGCGTCAGCGTGCCCTTCGGACCCTTGACGGTAACGACATTGCCCTCGGCAATGGTGACCTCAACGCCCGCGGGAACGGTAATGGGCATTCTACCAATTCTAGACATTGTTCAATACCCTCCTTACCATACAAACGCCAGGACTTCACCGCCGACATGGTTTGCACGCGCAGCCTTGTCGGTCATAACGCCCTTGGAAGTGGAAATGATGGCGATACCGAGACCCTTGAGGACCTTCGGCAGCTCGTCGGCACCGGCGTACACACGCAGACCGGGCTTGGACACGCGGCGCAGACCGCTGATGACCTTTTCCTTGCCTGCCAGGTACTTAAGCTGAATGCGGATGATACCCTGCGTGCCGTCCTCGACGATCTCATAGGACTTGATGTAGCCCTCGTCGAGCAGGATCTGTGCGATGGACTTCTTCAGATTGGAAGCCGGCACATCGACTTTCTCGTGCTTTGCTGTGTTTGCGTTCCGAATACGGGTCAGCATATCAGCAACGGGATCGGTGATTTGCATTTGTGTTTCCTCCTAGTTTGAAGTTACCGCCGAAGCGGTTCCGGTGGCGAGGTATCACGACTAATTTATACGCTGCGTCCAAAGTAACCAAGGAACACCCAATTAACCGTGACCTTTCGTCATCCGTATTTTTATCGTTGGAGGGCGGCGTGTCCGCCGCCCTGGCGATAACAGAATTTCATGGGAGATCGACGTCTCCCCTCACCTTTCGGCGAGTTTCGCCCACCAATCAGGTGGTTTCATCTCCCCTCAATATTTCAAAGGATTTCTTCAATCCTCTCGACTTTCTGAGGGCAGATTGGTGAAGATTTTTTCGTCAGGCAAGGTTTGGCAGCGCCGGCGTACAGTGTGTACGCCAAGCTGGCAAAAACGCCGCATGACGGAAAAAGATTCACCAAGATGCCTTTCTAACTCCGGGGATCTGACCCTTGTATGCCAGCTCGCGGAAGCAGATACGGCACACGCCGTAGTCACGCAGGTACGCATGAGGACGGCCGCAGATCTTGCAGCGGTTGTAGTAGCGGGTGGAGAACTTGGGTTCTTCCTTCTGCTTGAGAATCATTGCTTTTCTAGCCATTCGTCAAATCCTCCCAAATTACGCGTAGAACGGAGCGCCGACCATGGTCAGCAGTTCCTTGGCTTCTTCGTCGGTGGTGGCGGTGGTGCAGATGCAGATGTCCATGCCACGGATCTTATCGACCTTGTCGTACTCGATTTCCGGGAAGATGAGCTGTTCCTTCAGACCGAAGGCGTAGTTGCCGCGGCCGTCGAAGGAGTTGGGGTTGATGCCGCGGAAGTCGCGGACACGGGGCAGCGCCACGTTGAACAGACGATCGAGGAACTCCCACATACGGTCGCCGCGGAGGGTGACCTTGACGCCGACAGTTTCGCCTTCACGGACCTTGAAGTTCGCAACGGACTTGCGGGCCTTGGTGGTGATGGGCTTCTGACCGGTGATGGTGGCGATGTCCTTGCAGATCGCTTCGATCTCTTTGGCGTTGTTCTTGGACTCACCGCAGCCAACGTTGACGATGACCTTGCTGAGCTTCGGGATCTGCATGACGCTCTTATACTGGAACTTGGACATGAGAGCGGGTGCGATCTCTTCGGTATACTTAACTTTCAGTCTAGCCATTTATGAACGCCTCCCTCTCAAATTTCCTGTCCGCACTTCTTGCAGACGCGGACCTTCTTGTCGCCCTCCAGCTTGACGGCGTGGCGGGTCGCCTTGCCGCACTTCGGGCAGACAAGCATCGTTTTGCAGGCGTACAGCGGGGTCTCCTTGCGGATGATGCCGCCCTGTTCGCCCTCCTTCTTGGGCTTGACGTGGCAGGAAGCCATGTTGATGCCTTCGACAACGATCTTGCCGGCAGCGGGCATAGCCACGAGGACCTTGCCCTTCTTGCCCTTGTCCTTGCCGGACAGGACGATCACGGTATCGTTTTTCTTAATGTTCATCTCATGGTCCCCCTATTAAACGGTTTCGGGTGCCAGGGAGCAGATCTTCATGAAACCAGCGTCACGAAGTTCTCTCGCCACCGGCCCAAAAATACGGGTGCCGCGAGGGCTGTTGTCGTCCTTGATGAGAACAGCGGCGTTCTCGTCAAAGCGGACGTAGGTACCGTCGGCGCGGCGAGCGCCCTTGACAGAGCGGACGATGACAGCCTTGACGACCTCGCCCTTCTTGACCGTGCCGTTCGGAGCAGCCTTGCGCACGGAGCAGACGCACACGTCGCCGATGCTGCCGAATTTGCGCTTTGCGCCGCCGAGTACACGGATGCACTTGATTTCCTTGGCGCCGGTGTTGTCGGCAACCTTCAGATAGCTTTCACTTTGGATCATGTGTTGTCGACCTCCTTACTTAGCCTTTTCGATGATCTCTACAAGACGCCATCTCTTGTCCTTGGACAGCGGGCGGCACTCCATGACCTTGACGGTATCGCCGATACCGCACTCGTTCTTTTCGTCGTGTGCCTTCAGCTTGTAGGTTCTCTTGATGATCTTGTGGTACAGCTTGTGCTGCACGCTCGTTTCAATCGCAACCACGATTGTTTTGTCCATCTTATCGGAGACGACGGTACCAACCCTGGTTTTGCGGAAAGCTCTGGTATTTTCACTCATTTGCTGTTTCCTCCTCAGTTCTTGGTCGCGTTCTCACGAATAATAGTCTTGATGCGGGCAATGTCTTTCTTAACAGCCGCGATGCGCAGCGGGTTATCGAGCTGGTTGGTCGCGTGCTGCATGCGCAACATGAACAGATCCTTTTTCAGCTCAGCCAGCTTGCCTTCCAGCTCAGCGGCAGACAGTTTACGGATTTCGTTTGCCTTCATCATTATTCACCACCATTCTCGGATTCCGGGGCTTCTCTGGCGATGATCTTTGTCTTGATGGGCAGCTTGTGCTGCGCCAGACGCAGAGCCTCGCGTGCTTCCGCTTCGGGAACACCGCCAATTTCGAACATGACTTTCTGATTCTTGACGACCGCGACCCAGTATTCGGGCGCGCCCTTACCAGAGCCCATACGGACGCCAAGCGCCTTCTTGGAAACAGGCTTGTCGGGGAAGATCTTGATCCAGACCTGACCGCCACGCTTGGTGTAACGGGTCATGGCGACACGAGCCGCCTCGATCTGGTTGCCGGTGATCCAGCCAGGTTCACACGCCTGGATACCAAATTCGCCGTAAGCGATCTTGTTGCCGCGGGAAGCAGTGCCCTTCATGCGGCCTCTCTGAACGCGGCGATATTTTGTTCTTTTGGGCATCAGCATTAGCGGTTGCCTCCTTCCCTGCGATCGTTGTAGCTGCGGCGCTCGCCGTTATTGTTGTTGTACGGACGGCGCTCGCCATCGTTGCGGCGGTCACCGTAGCGGCGGTCGCCCTGGCGGCGGTCACCCTGACGGCGGTCGCGGCGCTCGCGGCGTGCGGGCTCCGGGTTCTCGGAGCGCAGCGTGGAGTTGAGCACTTCGCCCTTGTAGATCCAGACCTTGCAGCCGACCTTGCCGTAGGTGGTGTTCGCCTCGGCGAAGCCGTAGTCGATGTCGGCACGGATGGTCTGAAGGGGGATGGTGCCTTCGTGATAGGACTCGGTGCGTGCGATCTCAGCGCCGCCCAGACGGCCGCCGCAGGTGCACTTGATGCCCTTCACGCCCAGACGCGTGGCGCGCTGGATCGCCTGCTTCATCGCACGGCGGAAGGAAATACGCTTTTCGAGCTGCGCGGCGATGTTCTCCGCGACGAGCTGTGCGTTCATGTCCGGGCTGCGGATCTCAACGATGTTGAGCGCCACGGTCTTGCCGAGCTTCTTCTCGATGGACAGGCGCAGCTTTTCGATGTCCTGACCGCCCTTGCCGATGATGACACCGGGACGGGAGCAGTGGATGTTGATCTTGACCTTTGCGTTATCTCTTTCGATCTCGATCTTGGCGATGCCGGCGGAGTAAAGGGTGCTCTTGAGCTGCTTGCGGATGTTGTAGTCCTCAACGATCAGATCACCGACTTTATCCTCACGGGCATACCAGCGAGAGTCCCAATCCTTAATTACGCCGACGCGCAATCCATGGGGATTAACTTTCTGTCCCATAGTAACCTCCTGCTTACGCCTTCTCGCTCACACCAAGGGTGATGTGAGTGGTTCTCTTCAGAATACGGTTGTATCTGCCCTGTGCCCGCGGCAT